>CAZPDP010000016.1:0-67250 GCA_964585385.1 uncultured Bacteroidales bacterium | reverse complement strand
ATTCTTTAAGAGTGTAAAATTGATTTTTTCATTTTGATTTTTCTTATCCTGTTTCATGAAATTGATTACCCATGAAAAATCCTTTTCCGGCAATTCTATCTTCGGATAGTGTTGCAGAAGGTAATTACATATTTTTTTTTCCATTTCTTCAGGAAAACCCAGTAATTCCCTTGAGAGATAGAGTTCACATATCATACCAAGTGCCACTGCCTCGCCATGCAATAAACTTCCATGTTCAAACATATAGCTCTCCAGTGCATGCCCTATGGTATGCCCAAAATTCAGTGCCTTCCTGATATTTTCTTCGTAAGGATCCTCCTGCACAAAATGATTTTTTATATGTATAGAGTTACCAATAAGTTCTTTCAGTAAAGGTTCGCCGATTTTCAGAGGATCATACTGAAGCAGGTTTTCAAGATGGTCGTTAGAATGAATCATTCCATGTTTTATCATTTCAGCCCATCCTGAATAGATATGCCGATCGGGAAGGGTTTTCAGGAAAACCGGGTCCACCAGTACATATTGGGGCTGACTGAACAGGCCGATATGATTTTTAAAATTGTTGAAATTAAACCCCACCTTTCCACCGACAGAGGCGTCAACCATTGACAGCAAGGTAGTGGGCACATTGACAAACCTGATCCCGCGCTTGAATGTAGAGGCTGCAAAACCTCCAATATCCAGCAATACTCCTCCCCCTAAATGAATCATCAGCGCTCCCCTTTCACAATCCTTTTCCTGGAGAAATTTCCATATCTCATTGACAGTATTGATATTTTTGTGTTCTTCCCCCTGCTTGATCTTCTTTACATAAACTTTTTCTTTGTTTATGAGTTTATACAAGTGAGGAAGGCAATATCTTTCTGTATTTTCATCAACCAAAATGAATACCCGGCTGGGTTTTACAGAATTGATGACGTCAGAAAAATGTTTCTCCAGCAATGTGTCTACTGAAATTTTGCTATTGAAAGAATTAATTTGCATATTAACAATATAAAAAAAATTGATATGTTAGACTTCAATAATACAAAAATTGCGTTTATCAGCAAATCAAATAAAGATTTAAAAAGAGCTCATTTTCTCTTTAGCACAATCAAAAACCCGTTTATTGTTCAACTGGGAAAAGGATTGTTAAACTTTGCCCTGAAACTAAACCTCCCCATTCGATGGGCCGTAAAGCCAACCATCTACAGTCACTTTTGCGGAGGGGAATCAATCCAGGAATGCAAAACGGTAGTAGACAAGATGGCGAAATACAATGTGAAATCCATTTTAGATTATTCGGTTGAAGGAAAAGAAAACGACAAAGACATTGAGGCTGCTCTGGAAGAAACATTGCGTACTATCGAAAATGCAGCCAAAGATCCGAATGTACCCTTTGCAGTTTTTAAGCCTACTGCTTTTGGAAAAGATTCAATGCTTGAAAAGGCCAGCGCGAAGCAGGAACTCAATGACGAAGACCAGAAAGAGCTTAAAAAATTCCGAAGCCGAATCGAAAGACTTTGCCAGTCTGCTTACGAAAATGATGTTTACCTGATGATAGACGCTGAAGATTATGCTTTCCAGGCCATCATCGACGAGGTGGTGCGCGAAAATATGGAAAAGTTTAATAAAGAAAAACTTATTGTCTTTAATACCCTGCAAATGTATCGCTGGGACCGTCTGGATTTCTTAAAAGATGAGCTTAAAAAAGCCAAAGAAGGGAATTATTATATGGGCATTAAATTTGTCCGGGGTGCTTATATGGAAAAAGAGCGAGCCCGGGCTAAACGGCTGGGTTATACCGACCCTATTCAGCCCGACAAAGCAAGCACAGACAAGGATTATGACGAAGCACTCAAATATTCAGTCGAAAATATTGAAAAAATTAGTATCTTTAACGGTACACACAATGAGCGAAGTTCAATGTACCTAACTGAACTGATGGAAGAACACAACCTAGCCAAAGACGATGGAAGGATTTATTTTTCTCAGTTATACGGAATGAGTGATCATATCAGTTTTAACCTGGCTAATAAGGGTTACAATGTAGCCAAATATCTGCCATACGGACCGATAAAAAATGTAATGCCCTACCTTATAAGAAGGGTGGAGGAAAACACATCAGTTGAAGGACAAACCAACCGAGAACTTGAACTTATCAGGGCAGAGCTGAACAGAAGGAAAAAACAAAATCCAACATAATGGTTATTGAGAACAAAAGGAAGTCTTTAAGAGTCAGTCAAATGAGATATATAAGCGCTATTATCTTTTTCCCGCTTATAATAGTTCTTACTACTACCGACTTGGTTAAAACAACATTCCTGGGACTTAACAAATATTACTGGGCCGTTGTGGTTGCAGCCATTTACATTTTGCAAAATATATATGAATACCTGAAGGACTATAAATACATCTATTTTAGTGATGAAGAAGGGAAATTAGTGCTAAAATATGTCTCCTTAAGACCTTTCAGTAACAAGAAATACTCAATTGAAATAAATAAAAACGACCTCTACTCTTATAAAATCAAACACTTCCCTTTTAACTTCAAGCAGGAACTTATTCTCTTCGTACACACGCCACAGGGTATTGCGAAATATCCTCCCATAAGCATCTCAGCATTATACGAAAAAGAGTTCAACCAGATGAAAAAGATTCTCAATGACGCTCTCGCCGCAGGAAAATCCAGGAAGAAGTAAATTTATACAACTTTCTTTCCGATATAACGTGAGCTAAGCATGGTGAGGGCTCCCATGTAATTCGTTTTGAAAGATATCAAATCTCCCACTTTGTATTTAGGTTTTTCAGTCCCAAGGTCAACCACAATCATGTCTGAACTGGCACCGGAAATCTCAATATTGGGATCCACAGGAGTAATATTTTCCGGGTCGATATCCAGCAAGCCGATATCCAAAATAGCTCTGTAAGAGGTTTTGCCATAATCTTCTTCATCAAATTCTTTCACTTCACCAGCCACATTTTGCCCCAGATCGCCAGTAGGAACCACGGGTTTTTCCGTTAATTCAATTATTTCTGTATTCAATTTGAAGATGTCATTTTCCATATCCTCAATATTCTCTCCGGTGAACAGGTTGTTGCCAAAGAAAAGCGTTTCACCAATCCGGAAATGGCTTATACCCTCAGGAAGCACATTTTTAAATATAAGTTCAAGGGTAACCGACGACCCACCGGATACATAAGGAATATTGCAGTCAAATTTTGCTTCCAGCAATTGCTCATACAAGCTCAGTTGAATCAGCTTATCATGACTGGGCATCACTCCATTAAGGCAATTAAGATTTGTTCCGATTCCAACGACCTGTATATTCGGAAGCTTGAAAACTTTTCCATAAAAATCAATAAAATCTTCACCAAGCACCCCTTCCCTCAGGTCACCCAGTTCAATCATGATAATAACTTTATGGACTTTGTTTTGTTTCTGTGCTTCTTCTGAAAGGAGTTTCATTGTGTAAAATTCAGTATTGAAACTGATATCAGCATACCTGACCACACTTGGGATACTCCTTTTTGCCGGTGGCCTGATATAGGCTGTCTCCACATTCTTATCAATACTTTTTACCACTTTGAGATTATAAATCCTGGAGTCAAGAATATGATCGACTCCTAAATCGATTAGTTCTTTTAAAAATTCTTTGTTCCCGCATAAGACTTTTGATACCACTCCAAATTTAATATCATGTTCCTCAAACAATTTGGATAAATATTCATAATTATGTCTTAACTTCTTCCTGTCTAATTCAATAAATGCCATAGTTCATTTTTTAATTAATAACTTGCCGGGGTGTATCCAGCGGCAATCTGGCCAGCAGCTCATAGTTCAGCTGGTTGTTAAAGTCGGCGAAAGATGAGAGGGTAATGGTAACCCCATCCTGATCACCTATCAAGACCACTTCATCTCCTTTTTTTACTCCTTCCACCTGGGTTACATCAGCTATCAGCATATTCATATTCACCACCCCAATAACCGGTACCCGGTGTCCGTCAATCAGCACCCGACCCTGATTACTCAGGGAACGACTGTATCCATGTGAATATCCTACAGGTACTACGGCAATGGTTTTCTTTTCCTGGGCCATATAATGCGTTCCGTAACTCACAAATTCTCCTTCCTGAACTGTCTTAATACTCATTACCTGGCTTCTCCAGCTTAAAACCCGCTGAAGCGGATTAGATTTTTCCATACGTTTATGAATAAAATGAATAAACGTTTCGGGGCTGGGCCAGAAACCATACTGGAGAATACCAATTCGAACCATGTCCATTATGGTTTTCGGATAGGTAATGGCTGCTGCTGAGCAGGCTGTATGCCTTAACTCAGGGACAACTCCCCGATTTGTAATCCATTTGTAAATTCGGTTGTATTTTTTTATCTGACGCTGCACACGGACATGGTTGGCAATACTCTCAGCACCCGCATAATGTGTGCATAAACCTTTTACTATGAAAAAATCTTTATTTTCATTTATGATTTTAACAACTTTATGTAAATCCTTTTGCGTAAACCCGGTTCGATTCATCCCGGTTTCTACTTCAATATGGATAATGGCTTGTTTATCATATTTCTTTGCATACTCAAGTGCCCCTGTAAGCTTTTCCTGCTCAAAAACAAAAAACTCCACATCGTTCTTAACCGCCCATTCCAGTTCATCGTCAAACATCCAACCCATAACCATCACTTCGGTTTCATCCTTTTTAACCTGGCATACCCTTTTAGCCTCATCCCCGCTGAATACAGCAAAATGTTCAATGCCTGCCGATTCTGCAATGGGAACAAATTCTTCAATCCCATGTCCGTACGCATTGGCCTTTATAACAGAGGAAATTTTAACTTCCTCGCCAAGATAATTTCTCAGAAAACTCAGATTATGAACAAGAGCAGAACGGTTTATTTCAATGAGAGATGTGCCTGCCATTTTTATGAATGATTAAGATGATGATTATATATTCCAAAAAATACTTTCACTCCGTTTTCAATTATATCATCAGGGAAATCGTAATCTGGATTGTGTAATTGGGGACTGTCTTCTCCAGAACCTAACCCAAATAAAGCACCCGGATGCCGGTGGGTAAAATGTGAAAAATCTTCAGACCATCTAAAGGGTTCCTCTTTCTGAATTACTTTTAAACCATATTCTTTCGCGCTTTTCTCAACGATTCCCACAGAATTGCGGTTATTTTCTGCAGCCAGGAATTCCTCCGTATAATCGATTGTAAATTTGAGATTATAGTTATTGGCATGCTTTTCTGTGATTTTTTCGGCATGCCGGACCAGTTTATCCATATCATCGTTGGTGTAAGAACGTAACGTAGCCATTACTTCTGCAAAGCCGGGTGTTGTTCCGAATGCTATTTCTCCCAGTCTGGCATGAATAACCGTTACGAGTGTAAAATTCTCGAAAGAAAAGTTTTGAGGAAGGTATGTGAAATCTTTCACCAAATCAGCCATAGCCAGAGCAGGTGATAATCCTCTATCTGGTTCGCCGGCATGCGAAGTTTTCCCATGCAGCTTAACAATCATACCCCGCGAAGCCGAAGCGAAAATATCCTCATTAGTAATTACAGCGCCTTTTTCAAATCCTGGCAAATTATGGAGTGCGTATACATAATCAGGTCTGATGATATTAAATTTAGGATCATTAATTACTTCTTCAGCGCCCTGCCCGTTTTCCTCGGAAGGCTGATACAACAATATTGCCCTGCCACGACCTGGACGATTCTGAGAAATGGCTTCAGCCAGGCCGCTTATAATAGTCATATGCCCGTCATGACCACACTTATGACTCACCCCATTATGATTTGATCGATACTCAAAATCATTTATTTCATCTATGGGTAGTGCATCCAGATCGCATCGAAAAAGCACGGAGGGTCCGTCTTCCTCTCCCTCAAAAATAGCAGCCAGTCCATTTCCTCCTATATTTTCCACAATCTGATCAGGCTTATATTTTTGCAGGTATTTGATAATTCTTTCGGCTGTATCACTTTCTTTACCTGAAAGCTCAGGATGTTGATGCAATTCTTTTCTTAGTTTAACCAGCTCTTCCAAATTTATATCTACATCCATCTAATAATAATATTTAAAAGTGTATAAACAGATTATACACTGATTTACACAATTAGTTCAATAAAACCCTTTGATTTTGATAATTTAGTCCAATATTTCTCTGATTAAGATAGTAAGGTATATCAAATGAAATAAGGGAAAAATAGTTTCTGCACGACAAAAATAATATAATTTATCTTTTTTCAAAAATTCGATTTGCCACAACATGTTAACCATTAACAATCAGAGCTTATCATCTACCGTAATAACAGGAGAGGCATCTACCTCATCAATATCCAGGTAATGAATAATTAGATTCAAAGCTTCATTAATGTCATTGGTATGATCTTCAGGAATATCCTCAAGCTTCTTAGTGAGTTTTTCATGCAAAAGCCTGGGTGTTTTTTTGAGAAGTTCAGAACCCTTGGATGTCATGACAATGTGTGTAGTACGCTTATCATCTCTTTTAGGCAACCTGGCTATATACCCCTTTTTTTCAAGTCGATTGATAATACCCGTTACCGTGCTTGAATTCAAATTAAGGTAATTTCTTAACTCCCTTTGGGTGGCCTGATAATTATCCGATCTGTTCAGGTATTCCAGAGATAAAATTTGCGGAATGCTTACACCATACTCCTTTTGTATCTTTTTTGATTCCAGATTAATTGACCTGACAATTTTACGAATTTTAATTAATATTTCTGTTGAATCAACAGCCATGATTTTGTATTTAAGTTAATGTCTTCATTTTAAATTGGATCAAAATTACAACTTTTTTTTACATGAATTCGGTTCTGTAAAACAATTTTTAGCAGGTTTTGATTAAAACATTTAATTTGGGATATTTGCGGCACGAAAATTAACCCCATGAAGAAAGATCTAGTTGCCGCCTATATAAGCATTATTTTAGCAATGACCTTCTGGAGCCTCACCTATGTTTGGTATAAAATGGTATTTGAGGCTTATAATCCTATAACGACTGTTCTACTCAGATTAGTATTGTCATCCGTTATCCTTATCATTTTGATGGCTCCTATTAAAAAGCTTGAAAAAATAAATTTTAAGGATTTAAAATATTTTTTACTTGTTTCCTTTTTCCAGCCATTCCTCTATTTTCTCTGTGAAAGTCTCGGGGTCAAATTAGTTTCATCCACATTATCAGCAGTCATTATTTCTACCATCCCGCTATTCAGTCCATTTGCCACTGCCTATTTTTTTAAAGAAAGAATTACCAGGCTGAATATTTGGGGTATTGTTGTATCAATCATTGGTGTTGGGTTGGTCATGTTCAGCAAAAACACGGACAGTGCATTTTACGCTACTCCACTGGGCATTATGTTTCTTTTTATTGCTGTGGCCGCCGGAATTGGGTATAGCATTGTTGTTAAAAAATTATCCGGTAAATACAATTCCATCAGCATTGTAACGTATCATAACATTATCGGGATATTTTTCTTTATTCCCCTGTTTTTTATCTTTGAATACAAGCATTTTATAAGTGTGGGTTATGTTGAAGAAGCTGTTGTTCCGTTGCTTGAACTGGCGTTCTTCGGTTCCTCTTTTGCATTTATTTTCTTCACGTTTTCAATAAAAAAAATCGGGGTTACAAAATCCAATGCTTTCACGAATGCTATTCCGGTTTTAACAGCTATATTCGCCTATTTCATGCTGGGAGAAACTCTATCGTTCATAAAGATGGCAGGTATCGGACTGGTTATTTCGGGTTTATTTATGTCGCAAATTAAAAGGATGTCAGGATTAAGGAAAAAAATATTTTATGTACGACCCAATGAATAGTGAAGATTTAGATAAATTAAAGGAATTAGCAAGTCAACAAAAAACGTCCAACAAAAAGTTTTTAGCCCGCTTAAAGCGTCAAAAAAAATCCATTAAGCTTGACGATATTGTTCATGAGCTTCATAATGAAACCTTCCAGGAAATTAACTGCCTTGAATGTGCCAATTGCTGCAAAAGCATAAGTCCTGTTATCCGGGATAAAGATATTCAACGAATAGCCAGGAACCTAAAATTAAAGCCCTCTGAGTTCACAGCAAAATATTTAAAAATTGACGAAGAAGGAGATTTTGTTTTTAAAAGCAATCCATGTCCTTTTCTCCTGCCGGATAATTATTGTTCCATTTATGAATTAAGGCCCCGTTCATGCAGGGAATACCCACACACAGACCGAAAAAATTTTCATCAGATTCTTGACCTTACTCTAAAAAACACCTTTATCTGCCCGGCAGTTTACGAAATTATAGAATCATTGAAAAAGAAGCTTCAGGTATAAATTAAACAAAAACAGTCAAAAATGTTCTACCTTTCATTAAATAACAAAGGTTAAAATACAGGTGATTGGGTTGAAACCATAGTGCCCTGTTATAACATTACAATAGATGTTAGGGAATTCTGAATTATGATGAGATAAACACACAGACGCGTGACTTAAAGGAAAAAATTTGAGAAAAAGAATAAGGTTCCTTTACTGAACTACCAGTTAAATTCAATATAAAGGTTTAGAAATCGTTTTTATGCATTAAAAAAGAGGCCCGTGTTTGGGCCTCTTGTAACATATAATCATAATGAAAAGTTTGCTAGTAAACCTGTTCGACCTCTCGCGCCGAATAGTTAACCTTAAGAGCACTGGCTTTTCTCAGTGCCTGCTTAACATCGGTAACAATACCCATTTTGGTATCTTCATCCACTTTAAGAGATGTAACCATTTTAGGCCTGTCGCTCTCATCCATTTGTTGTCTTTCCGTAACGATATAATCACGGATATCCGATACTTTTGCAAAGGAATCATTCAACTGGATTCTTGGCTCTGTACCGAACATATCCTGAAACTGACGTTTGGGTTTTCCAATATAAATATAACTAACGAGCGACTTCTTCTCCAGTTTTTTTACTTCTGTCGCACCGGGAACAGTATTGTCAACTTTAAGAGAGGTTTCACGAATTACTGTACTTACCATAAAGAAAAACAGAAGCATAAAAACGATATCCGGCAACGAAGCTGTTGAAATAGTAGGAATTTCTTTCTTCCCACCTTTTCTGAATTTGGCCATAATTAATTTCCTCCTATATTTACGGGTTCCGCTTCAGAAATAACCTGTGGATACATTTTCTTTATTGCATCCTGTTTATCTTTTTCAAGTTCATTGTACTTCTTACCGAATTTTCTCATGGCAACCTGATCACGCAAATCGTTATAGGCTGCAACCAACTCATTCTGAACTTTTATATACATATCATAGGATGTACCACGGTCATTTTTTAAGGAAACAATGGCATTTTTAGGCACCTCCCTTTCGCCGAAATAGGGTATTTCTTTTACTTCTTTTTCCGGCAATTTGGGATCATTTTGCGGATTGGCGATAAATTCCTTGGTTTTCTCGCGAAGCTGGCTCAATTGCATAGGCTCACCTTCGACAAGAAGTCTATCCGAAGAATTTATCAAGACCTCAAATACGTTACGGTCTTTAATCTTCTTATCCTGGTCTTGTTGCTCCTCATCGGGCAATGGCGGCATTTGCCTCATAAGCCCGGTGTCGATGTCCATTGTGGTTGCAACAAGAAAGAATATAAGAAGCAAGAACGCAATGTCCGCCATTGGGCCACCATTAATTTCTGGGACTTTTTTTCTTGCCATATATTGATATTTTTTGATTAAGCGAGGAAATCCGAAGTATAAACGGATATCACACGCCAATTATTTTACTACTTAATTGCTTTGGATACCTCTGTGTAAATAATAGACAAGATACCCAATCCCAATAAGATGTACATTGTTATAAGCCCTGTACCAACTTGCTTTAGTGTTCCAGGCACATTATTCGGATTTGGTTTGGTAAAATCCAAAGGTGTGGAAGATGCGAAAGCATATCCAAGCAGTACCAGAACAATGAGTATTACAATGCCAACTAAGCTTCCCTGAGCTTTTTTAGGATGCATAATCATATTAACAAGTTGAAAGAGCAGAGCGCTAATCCCTGCTACAGCCCCAAGGACAGCAGCCCATACCAAAATATAATTGGTATATACAGGATGCTCTCCGGCAGCGCTTGTAGTTTCAGGTCCTGCATAATACAGAATCGCTAAAACTGCAGATATTGCCAGCAGGACTACACCTAATAATCTTAGAAATTTACTCATAGTTAATGTCTTTATTTTAATCTTGATTATTTCTTATTGTGCTTGTAAATAAGATCGATTAATGAAATTGAAGCATTTTCCATTTGATTCACAATGCTGTCAATTTTAGATACGATATAGTTATAAAATAACTGAAGGATTACAGCAACAATAAGACCTGATACCGTTGTAATCAAAGCTACTTTAATACCACCTGCTACTAATGATGGCTGGATGTCACCGGCTGCCTCAATGTTATCAAATGCTTCAATCATACCAATTACTGTACCCATGAAACCAAGCATAGGAGCAATGGCAATGAAAAGGCCTATCCAGGTGAGTCCTTGTTCGAGGAGACCTGCCTGAACACTTCCGTAAGAAACAACTGATTTTTCGGCAACTTCAACACCTTCATCAGCTCTGTCAAGTCCCTGATAGAAAATAGAAGCAACTGGACCACGGGTGTTTCGGCATATTTCTTTTGCTTGCTCGATTCCACCTTCTTCCAGTGCGTTTTCCACATCATTAAGGAGCTTTTCAGTGTTGGTTGTGGAAAGATTCAGATAAATAATTCTTTCAATGGATACTGCTAAGCCAAAGATTAAAGCTAAAAGTACAATACCCATAAATGCAGGGCCACCTTCAATGAACTTTTGCTTTACTTGTTTGTGTAGGGATCCACTCTCCTGAGATACAGCTTCTTCTGCTGTTTCTTCTGTTGCAGCGGCAGCAGTGTCAGTTGCAGCCGTATCCTGCATTTCTTCTTGAACTGTAGTGTCGGCTTGTTCTTCTTCTTGAGCCATTGTAAAAGCTGTAGTTCCAAAGATCAAAAGTCCGATTACTGCGATAGTTGTGAATAATCTTTTCATGGTTTGTCTACTGTTTTGATTAATTAATGGATTATAAATTTACAAATTTTTAGTTAAATTCAGCGGAGAAAGAGGGATTCGAACCCTCGAACCGCTTTTGGCGGTTACACACTTTCCAGGCGTGCGCCTTCGACCACTCGGCCATTTCTCCAGATTCATTATTCCAATTTTTGCGGCACAAATTACAAAAAATTATGATTCAATGAGTATTTATATGTCAATTTCTCCTCTTAAGGATCTATTTAAACACTTTCTAACTTCAGATGGTTCAGGATATTGCCCTAATAAATACATCAGTTTTGTGACGGCAGCCTCAAATGTAATGTCATATCCACTTAGAACTCCGGCATTCAATAACTGCTTTCCATTTTCATATTTAGTCATATCCACCTGACCTACCATACATTGTGTTACATTGAGGATGATTATATTATGTTTTAAAGCATCCTGAATTAGATTGTAAAGCCATTCAGTTGTTGGAGCATTTCCTGCTCCGTACGTTTCAAGTATAACTGCTTTAATATTTTTTGAGAAGATTATATCTTGTGCAACCTCTTTTTTCAGCCCGGGGTATATTTTTAAAACGCCAATATTCGGATCAATCTTTTTTTGAACCTTCAGTTCTTTATAAATAGTTGGATATCGAATGGCTCCGTGATTATATTTTATATTAATCCCAATTTCAGCGAGTTCGGGATAATTGGGTGACGAAAATGCATTAAAATGCTCCGAGCTGACTTTTGTGGTCCGGTTACCCCTGTAAAGCCTGTTTTCAAAATAAAGAGCCACCTCAGGCACCAGCGATTGATCATCCTTCCTTGCCGCTGCAATCTCAATGGCGGTTATCAGGTTTTCTTTTCCATCGGTTCGCAGCGTTCCGATAGGCAATTGCGAACCTGTAAAAATAACCGGTTTCTGCAGGTTCTCAAGCATAAAACTTAGGGCGGAAGCAGTGTAAGCCATTGTGTCTGTCCCATGCAATACAATAAACCCATCATATTTGTCATAATTATCTTCGATAACTCCTGCAAGCTTAACCCAAAACTCAGGCATCACGTCGGAGGAATCGATTAAAGGAGAAAAAGTTATGGTTTCGAGGTTGTATCCAAAACTCTTTAACTCCGGTACCTGTTCAGAAATATGAGAAAAATCAAATGGTGAAAGCGTTCCGGTTTCAGGATTTTTTATCATCCCGATAGTACCTCCGGTATAGATAATCAGAATGGATATGTCTTGATTTTCAGACATGAGTTAGTGAGTAAAAATGTTTAATGCGTTTTGTGCAGTTATTTCTGCCACTTCTTCCAGTTTCATATCCTTAATTTGTGCAATTTTTTCTGCGATATAATACAAATAACTGCTTTCATTTCTTTTCCCCCTCTTTGGAGTGGGTGCCAAAAATGGCGAATCTGTTTCTAACACAATATGATTAATATCAATTTGTTTTACAACATTTCCCAGTGTTGAATTCTTGAAGGTAACAATGCCGTTTATTCCTATCTTAAAACCAAGATCCAGGATATGTTGTGCATCATCATAATCTCCGGAAAAACTATGGAAGATACCAAACAATTTGTCATCGTTATTACGACCCACAATTTCAAATATCTCCTCAAAGGAATTCCGGGAATGAATAACAATTGGCATTCCCAGGTGTTTTGCCCATTGAATTTGCTTTTCAAAAGCTATTTCCTGCTCTTTAAAATACGTTTTATCCCAATAAAGGTCAATACCAATTTCTCCAATAGCAGAAAAATTTCTTTCAGATAGCCATCCTTCCACTACTTTTAGTTCTTCTTCATAATTTTCTTTAACAGAAGTGGGGTGAAGTCCCATCATGGGGTAAAAAAAACCAGGATAATCTTTTTCAAGTTTCATCATACTCCCAATGGAATCAGAATCAATATTGGGCATATATATTCTTTCGATATTTTTTTGCCGGGCGCGATTATACACTTCATCCAAATCGTTTTCAAACTGGGGTAAATACAGGTGTGAGTGTGTATCAATAAATTTCATACATTGTGCATACTGATTAAAAGTAATGCAAACTTGACAAAAAAACACGACAAAAAAAAGGGGAGCTTTTGACTCCCCTGTTTTTCAATATACTAAAATCAAGTTATTATTTTATATAGCACCCTGTGCGAGCATAGCCTCAGCCACTTTAACAAAGCCACCGATATTTGCACCTTTCACATAATTAATATAATCATTGTTATCTTTACCATATTTCACACAGGTATTGTGTATATCAATCATAATCTGGTGAAGCTGTTTATCTACATCTTCTCTGGTCCATGGAAGGCGCATTGAATTCTGTGTCATCTCAAGGCCGGAAACAGCAACACCACCAGCATTAGCTGCTTTACCAGGACCAAAGAGAATTTGTTTTTTGAGGAAAATATCAATGGCCTCAGGTGTTGATGGCATATTAGCACCTTCAGATACAACATAGCAACCATTGGAAACCAATTCTTTAGCATCATCACCGTTAATTTCATTCTGCGTGGCTGAAGGTAGAGCTACATCACATTTCACGCTCCATGGTCGTTTACCTTCGTGGTATTCAACACCGAATTTTTCTGCATATTCTTTGATTCTTCCACGCTTAATGTTCTTGAGTTCCATTACATAATCAAGCTTATCCTTATCGATACCATTCGGATCATGAATAAACCCTGAAGAATCGGAAAGGGTAACAACCTTGCCGCCGAGTTCAGTTACCTTTTGAGTAGCAAACTGAGCCACGTTTCCTGATCCGGAGACAGCAATAGTTTTACCTTTGAAACTTTCCCCACGGGTTTTAAGCATTTCCTCAGCAAAATAAACGGCTCCGTAGCCCGTAGCTTCGGGACGAATCAAGCTACCTCCATACTGAATTCCTTTACCGGTAAGCACACCAGTAAATTCATTTTTCAGACGTTTATACTGACCAAAAAGGAAACCGATTTCCCTTCCGCCTACACCAATATCACCGGCAGGAACGTCTGTATTAGGCCCAATATGACGATAAAGTTCAGTCATAAAGCTCTGGCAGAACCGCATTACTTCATTATCAGATTTTCCTTTGGGATCAAAGTCAGAACCACCTTTACCACCTCCCAATGGTAACGTTGTCAGGCTATTTTTAAATACCTGTTCAAAAGCTAAAAATTTAAGAATACTCAAATTAACTGTGGGGTGAAATCTCAGGCCGCCCTTGTAAGGACCAATAGCGCTGTTCATTTCAATTCTGTACCCTTTGTTGATCTGAATTTCTCCTTTATCGTCCAGCCAGGGAATACGGAATAAGATCACCCTTTCTGGTTCGGCGATACGTTCAAGAACTTTGCCGTGTTTGTACTTGGGGTTTTCCTCAATAAAGGGAATTAATGATTCAGCAACTTCCTGTACAGCCTGATGAAATTCACCTTCATTAGGATTTTTTGCAGTAATCTGAGTCATGAATTGTTCTACTCTTGGATCCATGTTAGTTGAAGTTTTAGGTTAGATAATTTAATTGTTCAAATTAAGTGAAAACAAACTTATGTAAAAAATTTGTTTAGCAAAACATTTTAAAACACATGGCAATATTTAGAAAGAATCAAAAAGCTGAATTAACCACATTAAACTCTGTATTTTAGATAAATTCGGAAGCCAGCCTCCCTGTTATGTTTTACAACATTGATGACGGATATCATTTCTAGAAGTTCACTATTTTATATCGCTTTCCGGGTAATGTTTTCACCAACCCTTTAAACTCAAGATTCAGTAAAACCGGAGAAACCTGGCTTGTAGGCATTTCGGCGCTAGCACATATTTCATCAATGGGTACGGCTTCTTTTCCCTCGAGAATGTCAACTATATTTTTTTCCACTCCCTCGAGTTCATTGAACATTTTTCTCTGAATAATCTTTTGTTTGGTCTTATTCACCTCCCAGCCAAGCAGATACTCGAGGTCTTCAGAGCTTTCTATCATGGCAGCCTTGTTGGTTTTTATAAGCTGGTTACAACCTTTGGAATAAGTATCTGATGGGCGCCCGGGAAAAGCAAAAACATCGCGGTTATATGAATTCGCAATATCGGCAGTGATTAGGGCTCCGCCTTTATAAGCAGATTCTACAACTACAGTGGCATCGGAAAGTCCTGCTATTATCCGGTTTCTGCTAATAAAATTAGGAGCTATCGCTTTGGTCTGACTGGTAAATTCGGTTACAAGAGAACCTTGACGGCTAATTTCTTCGGCAATTTTCCTGTGTAAAGAGGGATAAATGGTACTCAATCCGTGCGCCAGCACCCCTGCTGTCAGGGCTTCATTATCAATTGCTGCTTTATGGGCACAGATATCAATTCCATAGGCAAGACCACTCACTATCAGAATGTCTTTATCCTGATTTACCAAATCTTTTATTAAATTCTTACAATACTCGAGCCCCCTTTCTGATGGATTTCTGGTTCCCACAACACTCAAAACTTTAACTGTATTTAAGTCGGCTGTACCTTTTGTAAAAAGCAAAATTGGAGCATCTTCACAGCTTTTTAAACGGGAAGGGTATTTCTTGTCGGTATAAAATAAAGCCTTTATCCGATATTTTTCAATAAAACGAATTTCTTCCTCAGCTTTCCTAAACAAATCATCCGCGTGAACGTTTTCAATTATATGTTTTCCAAGATTGGGAATTTTCAGCAAGTTTCTTTTTGACTCTCTAAAAAAGGCCTCCGGGCTGCCAGTATAGGATATGATTCGTTTGGCGAGAATGGGACCAACTTTAGGGATTAAACTTAATGCGATTTTGTAAATCAAAGTCTGATAATCATTCATTTAATATGACTTTTGTCAGATTATGTGAAATATGTTAAGAAATTTAAAACTTAATGTTAAGGCAAACGTATAACTGCCAACTCAATATAAAAATTGCTCCGGTAGAGTTGCCCTATTTAATTCAAAGTGAGACAAAAAAGATTGGAAATATATTAAAAAATTTTGCAACTTTGTAAAATTTCCATAAATCTTTTGCGTTTTTGAAAATGCAAAAGCAGAGACCGTGTTATAAAATAGTAGGAACCAAGTAATAAAAACAAAAAGCTGAGATGAGACAATTAAAGATTACAAAATCCATTACGAACAGAGACAGTTCATCTCTTGAGAAGTATTTGCAGGAAGTAGGAAAAGAAGATTTGTTAACTCCTGATGAAGAGGTAGAGCTAGCACAAAGAATCAAAAAAGGCGACAAAGCAGCATTGGAAAAACTTACACGGGCCAATTTACGTTTTGTCATTTCAGTGGCTAAGCAATACCAGTTTCAGGGTTTGAGTCTGCCTGATCTTATCAATGAAGGGAACCTGGGACTGATTAAGGCAGCTGAAAGGTTTGATGAAACAAAAGGATTTAAATTTATCTCTTATGCTGTATGGTGGATCAGACAATCAATTTTACAGGCTATTGCAGAACAATCGCGTGTTGTACGCTTGCCCCTTAACAAAGTAGGCTCTATTAATAAACTGCATAAAGCCTATTCAAAACTTGAACAGGAAAACGACAGAACGCCAACAGCAGATGAGTTAGCAGAAATGGTGGATTTACCAAAAGAAAAAGTTGAAAAAACATTACAGCTTTCCGGAAAGCCCCTTTCAATGGATGCACCTTTTGATGATGATGAAGACGGAAGCCTACTGGATGTGATGGAAAATTCAGATGCACCGGATGCGGATGGAACGCTTATGAATGAATCTCTTAGCAGGGAAATTGACAGAACGTTAAGTGTACTGCCGGAAAAAGAAAAGGCTGTAATAAAATATTTCTTTGGTCTGGGTGTACCGGAAATGTCACTTGAAGAAATCGGCCAGAAACTTAATCTGACACGAGAAAGAGTAAGACAAATTAAAGAAAAAGGTATCCGAAGATTGCGTCATTCCTCAAAAAACAAACTTCTAAAAAAATACCTTGGATAAAGGTCCCTTTTAACCAAAAGCTGCTCTCATCGGGCAGCTTTTTTTTATATCCATTCTCAGAAAAAATAATCCTCTGATAATCTCCATCTCCGAAAAATTTTCTATTTTATCGGCAAAATAAGAAAGATTATGAAGATTATTATTGGGCATTATCATCTTCATCCCGGTGGTGTGACCCGTATTATCGACTCTCAGATAAAAAGTTTAAAGAAACATTATCAGGATGTCGAAATTGAAATAATATGCGGAAATACCAGTAGTCCACAATTATACCAAGATCTGGATGTCCCTGTTTCAATCCTGCCTAACCTGGATTATATGCAAAACGAATCATACAACAAAGAAGAAGCCCAAAATATATATAAAAAGCTTTATTCCAGGATTACCAGCCATTTGGAAAAACAAGCCATTATCCATTTTCATAATCTAAACCTTGGGAAAAATCCCGTAGCAACTTATTGTATGTATAACATGGCTAAAGAAGGATTCCGGGTTTTCAACCATACGCATGATTTTCCGGAGGACAGACCCGAGAATTTGAATTTTCTCAGGCTAATCATTGAAGAAAGATTCAGTGAAAGACTTGAGGACGTATTATATCCGAAAGATATACCTGCTTATCGCCTTGGGGTTATCAATACCGCAGACCAACAAAGAGTTATTGAAACAGGTTTTCCTCCGGAAAAAATTACTTATCTCCCAAACCCTGTCAGTATGCCCAACCTATCGCCTGAAATAAAGAAGGAAGAATGCAGGACAGAAATAGTGGAGAAGCTAAAGGTAAACCCCGACAAATTAATCATTACGTATCCTGTGAGGGTTATCCGCCGAAAAAATATTGGAGAATTAATTTTGTTATCAGAATTATTCAAGAAACAGGCCACATTCCTGGTAACACTTGCACCCAAAAACCCTGTTGAGCTAAAATTTTATGAACAGTGGATACGGTTCTGCAAACAAAACAATTTAGAAAACATACTTTTTGAAGTCAATCAGTTTATAAATTTTGAAAGACTGGTCAGGGGATCTGATTTTTGTATTACAACCAGCATTAGAGAGGGTTTTGGAATGACCTACATGGAGCCATGGCTTTTTGACACACCTGTAGCAGGCAGAAATATTGATTATATAACCAGGGATTTTACTGAGATAGGGATGAAGTTTCCCAATTTGTATAATCAAATAAATGTCCCGGGAAAGAATAAAGATTTTATGGACCTTTCGATGGATGAGCAAATGGCGGTTATATTGAACAATAAACAAAGTGTTGATTTTCAAAACCAAACACTTTCAAACAATCCCGGTCTTTTTGAGTTATTCAAAAAAACAGGCGACGATATAATTGAAAAAAACAAAAAAATAATCAGGAACAACTATTCATTCGAGGTTTATGGAAAAAAGATCATGGAAACCTATAGAGGATTTTTTGAATAATCTACAACCATTAAAACCTGTAAAAACAGGAATTGATGAAAAAATACCGGGTAAGCTGAAAATTAAGGCTTTCATATTTGATATATACGGCACTTTAATCATTTCAGATTCCGGCGACATTGACCATTATACCTTTGCAGAAGAAAACCTGGCTCACGCCATTAAAAGAGCAGGAATACCCATCCATATTGAGGACGAACAGGAAAAAAATGAATTTCTGAAAGAAATACTTGAAAAATTCAAAAATACTATTGCCTACATTCATACTGAAAAAAAGGAAAACAATATCCCTTTTCCTGAAGTCAATATCATAAGTGTATGGGAAGAAGTGCTGGAATCATTCAGTGAAAAAGGTATAATCTCCGTCCCAGATGATAAGGATATCCGCATATTTTCTTTTCTGTTCGAACTGATGAGCAACAAAATTTACCCAATGCCCCATATGAAGGAAGTTTTATCCAGGCTGAAAACAATGGGTTGCCCATTGGGAATTGTTTCCAATGCTCAGTTTTACACCCCGGTTATCATGAATTTCCTCTTGAATAATGAAATTACGGATAAAGAATTTATTTATCCTTTTGAACCTGAACTAACTTTTTACAGTTATAAATATGGTATTTCAAAACCAGACACGGCCCTGTTTCACAAGCTGAGAAACAATTTAAGAAATGAATACGGAATAAACCCGGAAGAAACCTTATATATTGGAAATGATATGTACAACGATATATATCCTGCTTCCACCACAGGATTCCAAACAGCCTTATTTGCGGGTGATCAACGATCACTGAGGCTCAGAGAGGAAATACCATTGATAAGGGATGTTAAACCAAATGTGGTAATAAAGGATCTCATAAGGCTTCCAGAATTTATTGGATAAAATTATTCCTGATACAAGTAAATTTTATAAATTAACAATTATTAAATTCAACAACAGAAACTATGGGAGACTTCTATCAAAACGGCTGGGTCACAACCTTGCATAATTTAAGAAACAGAACAACCGAAGAGTTGGAAGACCGTTTACTGGAATTTTCCAAAAACCGGCCTATGACCCTTATTATTCCCTGCCTTTATTCTGAACTGGAGGGAAGTGCTTTACCCAAAATACTCGACGAACTTGAAAAAGTTAACTACCTCAATGAAATTATTATAGGACTGGACAGGGCCAACAAGCGACAATTTGAACATGCAAAAAAATACTTTTCACGGCTTCCGCAGCGCCACAGAATCTTATGGAACGACGGCCCGAGATTACGTGAACTGGATGACCTTCTGATTAAAAAAAAGATTGCCCCCAGCCAAATGGGAAAAGGCAGAAATGCATGGTTCTGTTACGGTTATTTTATTGCTTCAGGCAGGTCTGAAGCCATTGCCCTGCATGATGCTGATATAACCACTTATAACCGTTCTCTTTTGGCCCGCCTGTTTTACCCGGTTGTTGATCCCCGCTTCAATTATAAATTCTGTAAAGGCTATTATTACAGGGAATCTGAGGGACAGCTAAAAGGCAGGGTGACTCGATTGCTGGTTTCCCCACTCATTCATGCCCTGGAAAAATTCTTCGGACACGTCCCCTACCTGCGCTATTTGAATGGTTTCAGGTATCCGCTTGCCGGGGAATTTTCAATGCGAGCCGATGTGGTCAAAACCATCCGTATACCCAGCGACTGGGGGCTTGAAATAGGTATATTATCAGAAGTACAGCGCTTAAACCCTATCAACCGGATTTGCCAGGTGGATATTGCAGACAAATATGATCACAAACACCAGCCTTTATCTGAAGACGACAGAAATAAGGGCCTTTCTAAAATGAGCATCGATATATCCAAAGCTATTTTCAGGGAATTGGCAGAAAAAGGATACACCTTCTCACAGGAAACCTTCCGTTCTCTGAAAGCCACCTACTACAAAATAGCCCTCGATTATGCAGAGCAATATTATAATGATGCGGTAATGAACGGTCTGTACCTTGATCACCACGCAGAGGAAGAAACTGTTGAAATTTTTGCCCAAAATATTTACCTCGCTGGCGAAAATTTTCTTTCCAATCCCATGCAATCGGATTTTATTCCCAGCTGGAAACGTGTAATAAGTGCTATTCCAGACTTTATGAAAAAATTCTATGAATTTGTGGAATCTGATAATCAGTAAAAAATATGCCGGAATTATTTGCTGCTGCAAGGCAAAAAATCAAAAACCTCCTGCAATCCATATATGGCAATAAGTTAGATGAAAATTTCCTGGAAGAGTTTTATCAACTCATTGCTAAAAATATCAAAGATACAACTTGTTCTCTGTCAAAATGGGACCAGAATGATACTATCCTGATAACTTATGGTGACAGTGTTATCAAAGAGGGAGATAGACCCCTTCAGACGCTTCATCATTTTTTAAAAGATTACCTGCAGGATGAAACAGACATAATTCACATCCTGCCCTTTTTTCCTTACAGTTCGGACGACGGTTTCTCAGTTATCGATTACTACCAGGTAAACCCGGAACTTGGTGACTGGGATGACATATCGCAGATCAACGCGGATTTTGACTTAATGATGGATTTGGTGATTAACCATATCTCAAAAAAAAGCCAGTGGTTTCAGAATTACCTCAACGGAAAAAACCCAGGAAAAAATTACTTTATCGAAATGGACCCGCATACAGATATATCTTCAGTAACCCGTCCGCGAAGTACAGATTTGCTCACCGTATTCCATACTCCTGAAGGAAAAAAGTATGTCTGGACAACTTTTAGTGAAGACCAGATTGATCTTGATTTCAGCAATCCCCGGGTACTGTATGAAATGTTCAGGGTTTTGTTTTTTTATATCCACAAAGGAGCCCGGATAATCCGGCTGGATGCCATCGCATACCTCTGGAAAAAAACAGGAACTTCCTGTATCCACCTGCCGGAAACACATAAAATTGTACGGTTAATCCGGGAGCTTGCAGAACTTATTGACCCCAATGTGATTATACTGACTGAAACTAATGTCCCTCACAAAGAAAACCTATCCTACTTCGGAAGCAATTATAACGAAGCCCACGTGATATACCAGTTTTCATTACCTCCTCTTCTTCTGTACACATTGCATAAAGGAAATTCAAAGCATCTTTCGGACTGGGTGGCAACAATTCCCGAAACCGAAGGGAACGCAACTTATCTCAATTTCACCGCTTCACATGATGGTATTGGTGTACGCCCGCTGGAAGGAATCCTGCCGGAAGATGAGAAAAAAGCGCTACTGGATAAAATGAAGGAGTTTGGCGGTTATATCAGTACAAAAACCAACCCGGACACCTCTGAAAGTCCCTATGAAATAAATATTACCTATTTTGATGCCCTGAAAGGAACAAGTGAAGGTATTGACTCTTTGCAGATGGAACGTTTTCTCTGCTCTCAAACTATCATGCTTGCATTAAAAGGAATCCCGGCGTTTTATATTCATTCTCTGCTAGCGACAGAAAATTACCATGAGGGGGTCAAAGAGACCGGTAAATACAGAACAATCAACAGGAAAAAACTCGACTACCAAGAAATAACCAGGGAAATCAATAACAATAATTCACCCAAAAAAAAGATGTTTTCTGAGCTAAAAAGGCTTATCCACATAAGAAAAAACCAACCCGCCTTTCATCCCGATAGTTTACAGAGGATGCTGAAGTTAGGCAATGAGTTTTTTGCTGTTGAAAGAACTCATGAGAATGGACAGAATATATTCAGTATCTCCAATATTACAGATCAAAGCCAGGCCCTTTCTTTAAATGCCTTCAAAACCCGCAGAACATGTAAAGATTTGATTTCCGGCGAAACCCTCAATAGAGAAAAAGCGGATTTCAAACCCTACCAGACAAGGTGGTTAATGTTTTTTTAAAAACTACAATGAACTAATGGTGGATATCCAGGTCGTTCACCATATAGTAACTATGATGTATGGTGGGAAGAATTATTTCCAGGTATTCTTCTACGGCTTTCGAGCTTCCGGGCAATGCATAGACCAGCATTTTGCCTGACACTCCAGCTATCGAACGGCTTAGTAGTGCATTAGAATTTCCTGCACCAAATTTAACCCTCGCCATTTCCATAATTCCTGGCAGTTCTTTATCTAGCTCAGGCTGCAATGTGTCAGGAGTTATATCCCGGCTGCCAATTCCTGTGCCCCCGGTGGTGATAAACAAATCAAATTCCCGGTTTTTCGCTTCTCCGAAGGTCTTCTCTAATTCCCCCGGATTATCTGGAATAATTTCATGTTTAATATTGAATTTTCTGAAGTTCTTCTTTAGCAATTCTTCCACTTTTTGTTTAATCAGATTCCCGCTTTTATCCTTATATTCTCCCCTTGAAGCCCGGTCGCTTAAAGTAACAACAAAAGCGCTAAAAGTTTTTGGAACGTAGGAAAGCTTATCTTTAACACTCAAATTTCCGGCTTTAAGGACTCTGCAAAAAATGCCTTCTTTTGGCATGGCGCATTTCCCTACCTCACGGAAGATGACGCAATTGTCTCCATGGCATTTTTTACCGATTTGGGTGACCTCCAGCTCAATCTCCCCTCCCCTGAAACGGTCAAGCAGCTCAAC
Source organism: uncultured Bacteroidales bacterium (assembly GCA_964585385.1). Classification (GTDB taxonomy): domain Bacteria; phylum Bacteroidota; class Bacteroidia; order Bacteroidales; family UBA12077; genus JAGXLC01. Next base: position 44,255 of record CAZPDP010000016.1, on the reverse strand, counting down.
TTTTGTAAGGTCAATTCCTTCGAGGGTGATATTCTCAGCGAATTCCCCAAAATCAATTTTGCGACCTGCTATGGGTTCAAAATTTCTGAGACTTTCAACGGAAATCAGGCTAACCTGCCTGTGCCAGGGACCACTATGTGCATCGGCTTTCAAACCCTCCAGAGTCAGTTTTCCCGAGTCAACAGGTTTTTTTATGGTACCCTTCTTTTCCGATGTATTTATTGAACGGACAATAATTTCCCGGTTTGCTTCCATAATTCTATAAATCTTCTTTTCTCTTTTCGATTAATTTAACTTCTTCCAGCACCATCTCCTTATCCACTGCCTTACACATATCATAAACAGTAAGTAAAGCTACATTCACTGCCGTCAGGGCTTCCATTTCAACACCGGTTTTCCCCGTATATTCTACTTTGCTTTCTACTTTAACCCCATTCTCGGTAAGCCTGGCATTTACTTCCACATGACTGAGCTGCAACGGATGGCAAAGGGGAATAAGCTCCCCGGTTCTTTTAGCAGCCTGAACTCCGGCAATTTCAGCTACTGTAAGCACAGAGCCTTTTTCAATTTCATTGTTCCGGATAAGCTCAATGGTTGAATTTTGCAACCTGATGCTCCCTTCTGCTTTCGCTGTTCTCTTTTGATCATTCTTTTGGCCAACATTCACCATTCTTGGCCGGCCTTCCTTATCGGTATGACTGAGTTTACTCATATTAATCAAATTATCCACCTACACTATAAAAAGTACACCTGGAACTCTTGGTACCAGCACGGGGTTTGTTATCCAGGGCCTGCTTAAAAGCTTTCTCAACACCCAGCTCCCGGATGTTGTAAGCAATATCATTGAAAAGACAAGGTTTTAAAAAACCATTAGAGGTAACCCTCAACCTGTTACATTTAGGGCAATCCCCGCCCATACCACCTTCTACAACCGAAAACTCCCCTTTGCTCAAATCCATTTTCTGGATAAACCGCAACTCAAACCCATGGGCCTCACAATATTCTCTTAACGCAAATTTATCCTCTTCACCGGTATATTCACCAACTACCATATTTACTTTTACAGGAGTCAAGCCTGCTTTTTTTGCCTCCTCTAATCCTCTCAGAACGTTTTTGATATCCCCGCCCCGGGTGATTTCTGAATATTTTTGAGGATCTAAGGTATCCAGACTAACGTTTACCCTGTTCAACCCTGCTTTGGCAAGATTTATCGCATATTTACCAAGGAATACACCGTTTGTAGTCATGGAAAAATCTTCTAAGCCTTTTATTTCACCAATCATTTTCACCAGGTTGATTATACCTCTCCGCACCAGGGGCTCTCCTCCTGTCAACCGGATTTTGGTAATTCCATTCCTGACAGCATACTCCACAATCTCCACAATTTCTTCAAACGATAAAATGTCTTCATGTCGCAGCAGCTGAATCCCTTCTGCAGGCATACAATAGAGGCATCTCAGATTGCATTTGTCTGTTACAGAAATTCTCAAATAATTGATATGTCGGTTAAAACTGTCGTACATCTATCATTGTATTCTTTTCTATCCGCTCTGTTTCGGCTTTTATACATATAAAACCGTCTGTTTTTTGCAATACGTGCAAATGACCGGAACCGTGATAATCTAACGAATAAATTTTACCTTCAATTATCTGAACCGGCTTCCAGCTATCACGGTTATCTCTTTTGGATTTAAGGTCTTCCCCCAGGGGCAATTTTATCTGCACCGGGGCATAAGTTGCTCCCATCATTTTGAATAAGACTGGTTTGATCAACAATTCAAACTGCAAAAAAGTTGAAACAGGATTGCCGGGCAAACCTATTACGAGATGATCCTTTTTTCTTCCTAGAATTGTTGGTTTGCCTGGTTTTATAGCTATCTTATGAAAAAGAATTTCAATCCCTGCTTTTTCCATCATACCAGGAACAAAGTCGTAATCGCCCATTGAAACACCACCCGTTAATACAGTAAGCGTATAATCTCGTGCAGAATGAGACAACACCTCCCTGACGTTGTCCTTTTTATCAGAAACAATTCCCTGGTAATGGGCATTAATCCCTGCAGATCTGAACTGGGCCAGCAACTGGGATGCATTTGAATTTCTGATTTCACCCTTTCCAGGTACTTGACCAGGCTCAACCAGTTCATTTCCTGTAGGAATAATATTTACGGCGGGTTGTTTAAAGACCGCCGGATCCGAAATTCCAAAAGAAGCGAGAATACCAATGTGCTTGGGTCTCAGAAACGTTCCGGAAGACAGAACTTTTTCTCCTTTTTTTAAATCTTCTGCTTTCTTTGCAATATTAGACTTTCGTCCTTTATTAAGTATCTTTATAGTATTTCCACCTACTTCCTGAATATCTTCGACCATAACCACCCAGTCTGCCCCTGCAGGCACTTCAGCTCCTGTCATAATTTTAGAACATGTTCCGGGCTTTATTGCTTTAGCAGGGGTTTTTCCGGCCGGGATGGTCTCGGTTACTCTTAGTGTTTGGTTATCTTCAGGAGCCTTACATGCATAACCGTCCACTGCGGATTTATTGAAGGGGGGCATATCCCGGTCTGCCTGAACCTCTTCTGCCAGTACACGGTATAATGCATCTTGTAAAGAAACATTTTCTTTCTCTAATCTAATGCTATTTTTTAGTGCAATATTTAATGCTTTTTCGAAACTTATCATAGATCATTCTCTTTTCAGAATCCATTCCTTTTCTTCGATTGAAAGATAATCTTTAATGCCATGAAATTCATCGCTTTCAGGCTCAACAATCATATCGCTCATTTGCTGAAAAGATGTAGCACCGGATTTATCTTCTTTCTCTTTCTGGTTAACCATAATAAATAATCCGGGTTCAATACTTTTGCGAATCCTGTTCGATTCCATAACAATCATTCGTCCTGTTTCTGTCAAAAAGTCTACTTGTTCGAGTATCTTTTTTACAGAATTTTCATTCTCCATCGCAGCAATAAACCAACCTTCCATCGCACCGGCATCCACATACCTTGAAGAGTCCTTTTTCCCGGAAGATTTTGTTTCACGGATTTCATAATATTCCTCTCCTGGTTCCAACTCATAGTGTGCCTGCAGATCAGAAATATCAGTATATAAAGAAATCTTCAGGGCAACAATGGGATGCTCCTGCCCGAGAGCCTGGAGGATATTACAGATAAAGGAGGTTTTGCCTATCTTACGGGCATTCCCTCCTATCAACAATACATTTGAATATTTATCAGCCATAAGAATGCGAAACTTTTTAGCTAAAAGTAAAGAAAATTTTCTACTTATTAAATCCCGGCTGTTATAAATAAGAATATAATAGGAAAGCCGGGTATTTTAAAAGAAAAAAAATCAGGCCAATCTGCTGCAAACGGTTGTAATTTATATTCAGTCTCAATAGTCCTGAATATGCACCGAGGAAGCCTTAAAACTTATCCATACGGTTCTGCCCTTGCTCAAAGAAAGTCTCTGGTAGCTCTCCTCAGTAATGATGACTGCCATATCAACTCCTATATCTACAATAATCTCAAGCCCCTGAACTATTGGAATCACATCTTTTATCACTCCGGAAAAGTTATTCAGGGCAGTCGATTTAATCTGATATTCAGATATGATAATGCCACTGGCATCTATAATAACCACTTTCTTTTCTTCCCGGGAAACCGTTCCTGTGGTATAAAAACTGATATTTCTGCTGACTTGGGCTTTTATATATGAAGAATCAGGCAATGGCTCAATATCAGCGACAAAAAAATTGCGGATACCCACAAAATCGGCAATAAATTTATTGCGGGGATTTCTGAAAACTTCGTGTACTTCTCCTTCCTGGACGACTTCCCCATCATTCATCACGGCCACCCTGTTGGCCAAAGCAAGGGCTTCCTCGTAATCGTGCGTTACATGAATGATGGTCTGTCCTTCCTCATTCAACTTTCTCAACAAAGCCTGCAATTCTTTTTTATATTGAACATCCAGGGATGTCAGGGGCTCATCGAGGAGAAGGATTTCAGGCTCTAATGCGAGAGCCCGGGCAAGCACAGTACGTTGTACTTCACCACCTGACAAGGAATCAGGGTAGCGGTGCAGCAAGTGTTCTACTCCCGTTCTGCGGGCCAATTCATGCACCTCATCTTTTAATGCCCTTCGGGTTTTCTTTTTCCTCAATGCATAGGCGATGTTCTGAAAAACAGTTTTATGCGGAAATACAGCATAGTCCTGGAAAACAAGGCCTACTTTTCGTTCCTGTATCTTTGAATGAGCAATGTCTTTGTTATTCAGCCAAATCTCCCCTTTATCCGCTGAAAGTATACCTGCAATGGTTTCGAGCAAAATGGTTTTTCCGGAGCCGGATTTTCCCAGAATAATATAATAATCACCCTTATTGACTGTAAGGTTGATGTCTTTGATCAGAAAATCCTGAAAGTATTTATGAATATTCTTTAGTTCCAGCATGGTTTCTCTTTGATAACAATCGCAAAAGGATAAAAAATGCCAGGCTGACGATAATGAACAGGACAGCCACAGGACGGGCATATTTGAGCCCATAAGCCCCAAAACGTTCATAAATGAGCACCGGCGCTATCATCGGGTGATAAGCCACAATGACCACAGCCCCAAATTCACTCATACCCCTGGCGAACATCAGGATCATGCCTGAGACAATACTCCGCCAGGCAAGGGGCAGAGAAATCGTAAAAAAAACCCTGACCGGTGAGGCGCCCAGGTTCATTGCCGCCTGTTCCAATCTGACAGGCACACCAGCAAAGCCGTCCCGGGCCGAATTTATCAGAAAAGGAATACTTACAAAGGCCATTGCAAGGGCTATCCCCACAGGATGTCCTACCAGGTTCACTCCGAAAGCTTCGGCAGACTTACCTACAACAGTCCCCCTTGAAATAAATCCAAGCACGGCTATTCCGGCTGCGGTATGAGGAATGACAACAGGCAAATCAATTATTCCTAATACAAGCCTCTTTAGTGGAAAATTATTCCTGGCCAGAAGATAGGCAAAAGGAACAGAGAGAAGGGCAAAAAAGAGCGTGCCGAGTCCTGCAGTCCACAAAGTTAGCCGGATACTGTTTCTCACCTCTTTATCCCTTGCGGTTTCCATAAGGTCCGGGAATTCTGTATGGATAAACATACCCAGAATCGGAGCTATAATAAAAAATAGCACCAAACCTCCTAATAACGTAAAAATAAGATGAGTGATACTATATTGCCTCATAATTCCTGTTTATAAGGTAAAACTAAGAAAATCCCTTTAAAAAACCGAAACCGCGTTCCAATATAAAAAAACGAAAACAAAAACTATGTTCTGAAATTCAGCAATTCCATTCCACCCCTTCAAATTCAGGATAGCAAATAAGCTTTTAGAATCAGAAAAAATATCCGATATTTGTATAAAATTTATTACATTCATGCGTTTCTATATTTAACCTGCATTATTTATAAATTTTTATAATTATGAATTACATGTAGGTTAATACTTGCTCCGCCTTAGCGGCTACGGAAGGCGATGCCGACTTAGATAGCCTGTCCCGAACTTAATTCGGGAAACTTTAAATTTTTGTGAAAAATTTAAGGGAACCGAAACGAAGTGAGCTCACAGAAGGTAATCTTAGTCGTTATCGGAGATAGGAATAATTCATGAACGGCGAAGCCCTCAACGAAGTTAATTATTCGGGCTAAGGTATAATTAAATAAATCAAAGCGAATACAGAAGTTATGTTTTACAAAGGTTTTATAATTGCATTCGTATTTCTTATCTGTTTTTCAGGTTCGCTGTGGTCGCAGCAGACCATGTTCGGCAGAGAGCAGATGAATACACCTGAAACGGAAAATCTTAACCTGAAAGAAAGTGATTTGCAAAAATTTGTTCAGATATACGAACAAATGGTAGAGCTGGAAGCACAGCACAATTTAAAAATCATAGAAATTGTAGAAGAACATGGCATGGAACTAAGTCGTTATGAGACTATTTCTGCCGCTAATCGTTTGAATTTTCAAATTGATACTGAAGCGGGTGAAATGTCAAAATATAAAAACATCAAAAAAGCCATCAGGGAAAATAAAGAGCAGGTTTTGCAAAAAATGGACCGGTTATTTTTTGAGCATCAATTCGACAAAAGAAAATATGGCCAGATACTCCTGAAACTAAAAGCTGACACTACTTTCCGGGAAAAAATAGACTCTCTGAGAAACCAATACAATTCCAATATTTAGTCTATCTCTTTATCAATAAGCTTTTTAACCAAAGTTTCCACATACCAGTATCCACCTGATTCAAAAAGGCTTAAAGCAGATGACTGTCAGGTAAAAAAAAATTTTATTTTTGTCAATTAAAAATATTATGCAAGATGCCCTACAGGTTTTAGACGAGGTACAATTAAATTTCAGCCCTTCCGGCCTTTTCTTTCTCAATATCACTCTTGCTTTTATCATGTTTGGGGTTGCCCTGGAAATTGACCTCAGTCATTTTAAAGAAATAGCCAAAAAACCAAAACCGCTGATTCTGGGGTTTTTATCACAGTTTTTTCTGCTTCCCCTGATTACTTTCTTACTCACCTGGATTATTCAACCGACGGCCAGTGTTGCACTGGGCATGATACTTGTAGCATCCTGTCCTGGTGGCAACATCTCCAATTTCATTTCCAGCCTGGCAAAAGGAAACATTGCTTTGTCGGTAACACTGACAGCCGTTGCCACCATCGGTTCCATTTTCCTTACCCCTTTCAACTTTGCTTTGTGGGGCGGTTTGTATGAAAAAGCTTCGGATATAATTATGCCTATTGAAGTGAACCCTTTCCACATGCTGAGGACAGTTATTATTCTCCTGGGCATACCTATTGTGGCAGGTATGTTATTTTCAAGAAAGCTCCCTAAACTCACTGAAATAATTAAAAAACCGATTAAAACCATATCCATATTGATCTTTGCGGGTTTTGTCATTGTTGCATTTTCCAATAACTACGAATATTTTATAAAATATATCCATCTGATATTCCTGCTTGTTCTCCTGCACAACGGTCTGGCCCTTCTTACAGGATTTTCATTCAGCTCTTTCTTCAAAACAACAAGGAAGGATCGCCGTTCTATCACTATAGAGACCGGAATTCAGAATTCAGGTCTTGCCCTTGTGTTAATTTTTAATCCAAACTTATTCGATGGGCTTGGAGGAATGGCTTTTATTGCAGCATGGTGGGGAATATGGCACATATTAGCCGGATTAATCCTGGGAGGACTTTGGTCCAGAAAATCATTAGACTAACAACAAAAAGATAGCTGTTTATGAGTCAAGAGAATATTGAAAAATGGGACTGGAGATACGCTTTTCTTAAGCATTACGTGAATTTTAGTTTCCGCTCTTATTTCAGGAAATTAACTGTCAGAGGAAAAGAAAATATTCCGAAAGATTCGCCTGTTATTTTTGCGCCCAATCATCAAAATGCCCTTATGGATGCATTGGCAGTTCTCTATACAACTGACGATCAACCTGTTTTTCTCGCCCGTTCAGATATTTTCAGAAAGAAAACCATAGCCAGAATATTAACTTTTCTGAAATTACTTCCCATCTACAGAATTAGAGATGGTTATGGGAATCTTAAGCTTAACGATTACATCATCAAAAAAATCCACGATATACTTTCCAAAAACCATTACCTTGTTATTTTTCCCGAAGGCAACCATGGAGAGAAAAAACAACTCCGAAGCCTGAAAAAAGGCATCTCACGAATCGCTTTTCAAACAGAAGAACAACACGACTATACCCTTGATCTAAAAGTTGTACCGGTAGGCCTGGATTACAGCAATTATTATAATTTTAACGAAGATCTCTTTGTCAATTTTGGAAAACCTATTGATATTTCCCAGTTTATTGATTTATACAAAGAAAACCCTTCAAAAGCACACCTGGCCTTCCGTAAGGAACTCTCCAAAGAATTAAAAAAATACATGGTTCATATTGAATCGCAGGATTATTATGAAACCATCAATTTACTCAGGAAAATCTATAAAACACCTGTAAAAAAAGAGCTTGGACTGAAAAACCTAAAACAACCCAATAAATTTAAGACAGACAAAAAAATAATAGAACTCTCCCATTACCTGCTCGACCAGGAACCAGAAGTTTTTAAAGAAATTGATGAAAAAGTAAAAAGCTACTCAGAATACCTCAAAAAACTCAATGTACAAGATTCCGTAGTTGAAAACAATCAGACCGGGACAGGAAGATTATTTCTAAATTCTGTTATCATTGCTTTGACATCACCCATCTTTCTCTATGGATGGCTCAACAATTTACTTTCTTACTTCCCTGCTCATCATTTTTCAAAAAAAATGAAAGACCCTCAGTTTATCAGCTCCATTAAATATGGGATTGGCATGGTTACGTTCCCGCTTTTTTATTTGATCCAGACCATTCTTTTTTATGTCTTTAGTGACAACCTTTACCTGACTGCCGGATACCTTATCAGTCTTCCACTAACCGGTAAATTTGCATATTACTTCCTTCAGATAATTAAAAAAACCAAAACGAAATTACGCCTGAGAAATCTTAAAAACCATAAAAAAGAATCTTATAAGAAAATGATGGAATTACGAAGAGAAATTATCAACTCACTTAATCCATGGATACCACAAATTCATACAGATAATTAACAACAACCTCTGTAAATCCTTTCCTGGCAATTCTTATAAATTGTTTATAAGTAATCCTTTTCTGGTATTTCAGAAATCTTTACATTTACATTTCGCTAAGATTTGAGCGGAGGTTTCCTTATCATCTAATAATTTTGATTTATATGTATAAATTTTTTTCGACCTTTGCTATTACTCTATTTACATTGACTTGCCTTTCACAGGAAATAAAAAACATCCGGCTCCACAAAAACCCATCGAATATTCTGATTGAATATCATCTTGATGCTGAAAATCCTACTACAATAAGGGTTTATCATTCAATAAACAGAGATAAAAAAACCGAGATTACCTATAAGATGGAAGGAGACGCAGGAGTTTACATAAAGCCAGGCCAAGAAAAAATGATTAAATGGGAACCAGCCGATACAAATTTAATTCGTGAAAGCAGTCTTTCTGATATATTTATTGAGGCGAGCCCCTTTGTTGAAAAAGTTTTTGTGGAGGGCGGAAGCTTCCAGATGGGCTGCACTAAAGAGCAAATTAAATGCGATGGAGATGAAAAAAGGGTTCATAAGGTAAATTTAAGTCATTATTACTTGAGCCGCTATGAAATCACCAACGCACAATATTCGGCCTTCCTTAATGATATTGGAGCTGATCCGACAGGAACCTACAAAAGAGATGATTATATACACATTACCAAATCCAGTTGCCAGATTGATTATAACGGGGAAAAGTTTATACCTCACAGAGGAAAAGAAAATTATCCGGTAATTGAAGTGACATGGTACGGAGCCCAGGCATTCTGTGAATGGATGGGAGGTAGGCTCCCTACAGAGGCTGAATGGGAGTATGCAGCAAGGGGAGGAACAAAATCAAAAAAATACATCTATAGTGGTAGTGACGATGTTGAAGAAGTGGCCTGGTATGATAAAAACTCCAGGGAAAAATTGCGGAAAACCGGTCTTAAAAAGCCTAACGAACTGGGGTTATATGACATGAGTGGTAATGTATGGGAATGGTGTTACGACTGGTACGATCGCTATCCCCGGAGAGAACAAACAAATCCATTAGGACCTAAGAACGGGTATGGAAAAGTCATCAGAGGAGGAAGCTACCTGTATTATGGTCGATTTTGCCGTGTGGCCAATCGTGGAAGCAGTACACCTGCCTATTGTTTCAACAACTACGGTTTCAGACTGTATCTCCCTGGAAAGAAAAATCCCCGGTAAGGTGTTTTTGTTTGCATCAATCTTTCAAATTAATTATCTTACTGCAAACTAAATTTAGATGGTTATGAAAAAATTCAGAGTCCACTATTTACTGCTTTTATCTATTATTGTTTTATTCTCAGCCTGTTCAGAAACCAACCGTTTGCATCAGAAGGCAATTGACAGCTCTGAGGCAGGCAATTACAACAAAGCATTAAAAAACTATCACAAAATCCTTAAAAAGAAACCCGACAAACCATTAATACTTAATGACTACGCATGGACACTTTTCATGGTAGACAGCCTGGAGAAATCCATAGAAGTCCTTGAAAGGGCCAAGAAGCTCCAGGCTGAAAAAAATGTGTTGCTGCAAAGGGCTATTGACAGGAACCTTACAATTGCCAGAACCTATCTTGAGGCAAGAGAGCACCTGGAAAACGGCGAACCCCAAGAGGCTCTGGAAGCTTTGAGCAAACAAAAGCTATATCGCTCAAGAGAAATGGAACTCGTATATTACGGGATGATATATGAAAAACTGGAAGAGGAAGAAAAGGCCCGGGAAAGATGGCAAAAAATCATTGATACATACGCTGAAGTCAGCTTTGATAACAAATTTTACGACCTGGCCTTAAAAAAGATGGATAAAGAATAAACCATAACAAAACTATCCTGAATAATTCTCATAATTTTAGACCCTAATCCAAACTGATTGGGGTCTTTGTTTGTTACAATATAAATAAAAAAGCCTTGAACCCGCACTTCCAAAATATAGACGCTGTAATCCTTGCCGGAGGCAAAAACAGGAGATTTAACGGAAAACACAAATCTCTCGCTTATTTTAATGGCAAAACAATCCTGGAAAGACAGCTTAGAGTCCTGGAATCATTGTTTCAAAAAGTATATCTTATTACCAATCATTTTCATGACTTTAAAAAATTCTCAGAACTGGAAATTTATGGAGACGTTATAAAGGATAAAGGCCCATTAGCGGGAATTCATGCCGGAATTACCTATAGCCAAGCAGGTAACATCTTTGTTTTTGCAGGAGATATGCCATTTCTTGATAAAAAGGTAATTGAAAACCAAGTTCACATACATGAAGACAATAACTTCGCTGTTACAATACCCAAAACCCACAAAGGCATCGAACCATTGCATGGCATTTATCACAAGAGTATCCTTAATGATCTGGAGTATATTCTAAAAAAGCCAGGAATTTACTCTATCAGGACAATTTTGAACATTTCTAATACTTATCTCTGGGAAATTGAAGACAATAAAGCCTTTATCAATATAAACTCTCATCAAGAGCTTACATTTTATGAAAAAAATCATGGTTTATAAGACAAAATTATTCTAATTTAGAAAGACTTCAAATACATAATCCACACTAAAAATTATCCCTTCCGGTCAATTTTATTTGCGAATAAAAGATTTAATTATCTGAAATTAAAAAATTAATCCTTAATAAATTAATATTAATGCCATTCGGAATTAAAGCTATTAAAAATGGCTTTGACCCTGCCTTATCCATGTATGCAAATTTGATTTTTATTCCTATTTAGCCTTTTGTTAATTGAAGTTTAAGATGGTTGAAGAGTTAGGTTAGCTTTCTCATTGACCATAAGAAATATCAGCCAATTCTTTAGCCATCTTAGTTTTATTAACCCTAAATCCTTTAAATCTATGAAAAAACTAACGTTAGTTTTATTCCTGTTATTTACAGGCGTTTTCACATACGCCCAAATGGAAATCACAGGAAAAGTAACAAATGCAGAGACGGGAGACCCCATCCCCGGTGTCTCTATTGTAGTCAAAGATGACGCTACAATAGGTACCACATCTGACATGGATGGAAATTACACCCTGGATGGTGTACCATCTGATGCTGAAGCTTTGGTTTTCAGTTTTGTGGGAATGGAAACCAAAGAAGTAGCTATTCAGGGAAGATCCATTATTAATGTAGAACTAATCCCTGAAGTCCAGGAAATGGAAGAAGTGGTAGTAACCGCCCTGGGTATCACAAGAGAGAAGAAAGCTTTAGGTTACTCTGTACAGGATGTTTCCGGGGATGAAGTAAATGAAGCTAAAGAAACCAACTTCATCAGTTCTTTATCCGGTAAAACATCAGGTGTAGAGATTAAGAAGCCCAACACGATGGGTGGTTCAGCTGATATTGTAATCCGTGGTAGAGCATCTATATTAGGTAACAACCAGGCTCTTTTCGTTGTTGACGGTGTTATTATTGACAACACCATTACAAGTAACAACGAAGCGGGATGGGGTGGTTACGACTATGGTAATGCTGCCATGGACATCAATCCGGAAAACATCAAATCTATTTCCGTATTGAAGAGTGCAGCTGCTACAGCGCTGTACGGATCCAGGGCTGCCAATGGTGCGATTGTCATTGAAACGAAAAAAGGCGTCAAACAAAAAAACCTTGGTATTACTGTTAATTCAAGTGTACAGGTAAGCGAATTTGATCCGGCTACCATGCCGAAATGGCAGAATGAGTATGGCGCTGGTTACGGGGAACCCTACTTTTTATATGGTGGTGACGACCCAACCGGCGGAGATGAATGGGATCAGTATTTCTTTAACCTTGATGTAGACGGTGATGGCGATCTCGAGAAAGTCGTCCCGACAGGTGACGATGCGTCCTGGGGAGCGCCTTTCTCAGCAGATATCGACGTAGTACAATGGGATGCTGTACATCCGCTTTCAGATAATTTTGGAGAAGCTACCCCATGGGAATCACCGGGAGCAAATTCATACAGGAGTTTCTTCCAGACCGGTTACCAGTATACCAACTCTATTGCTTTAGAAGGTGGTAATGATAATGGTACTTTCCGGTTAAATTACACCCGGATGGATCAGACAGGTAACCTGCCCAACAGTGAAATTAAGAGGAACACGATTAACCTATCCGGTTCTTATAATCTTTCCGATAAATGGAAGGTGGACGCTGCCGCGAACTATATTAACAATAGAACCGTAGGCCGTTACGGAACAGGTTATGACGGACTGAACGTTATGCAGTCTTTCGGGCAATGGGTTCAGACTAATATTGATTTTGAAAAGATGGAAGATTATGAATATGCCAATGGAGACCAGCGTGCATGGAACTGGCACCATCCAACAGATGACGTGGTGCCCTATTATTTTGACAACCCATACTGGGTGCGTTACAAGAGTTACAGTAACGACGGCCGTGACAGGGTTTATGGGTATGCTAAACTGGCATTTGAAGCAACCGACTGGTTAACTTTCACCGCCAATGTAACCAATGATTACTATGCAAACTTCCAGGAAGAGAGAGTTGCTGTAGGAAGCGCTGTAACAGGTGCATTACCTGATTATACCAAGCGACAAAGAAACTTCCACGAGTATCATACCAAACTGCATGCCCAGTTTAACAAGGAATTCGGCGACTTTGCAGTTTCCGGTCTTCTTGGTGGTGCAATGGAGCGAAGAAATATTCTTATCACAAATACAACCACGGAAGGTGGATTAGCATTACCGGATTATTATGCTATTGACAACTCGGTAGCGGCTCCCACTGTTAATGAACAAGACCTCAAATCCGGTATTAAAAGTTTTTACGGACAGGCTACAGTGAGCTATAAGGATATGATCTATCTTGATGTGACCGGAAGAAACGACGTTTCATCCACATTACCTGAAGATAGTAGAAGTTACTTTTATCCTTCTGCCTCATTAAGTTTCATCCTGTCTGAACTGGATGCCATAAAGAACATTGGATTCCTTTCATTCGCCAAGATCAGCGGTAACTACGCTGAAGTGGGTGCTGCAACGGACCCATACCGCGTTCAAACCTCTTACAATATCCGTAAGCCATGGAGCGGGCTCAGCAGAACTTCAGTACCAGGAAGGCTGAACAACAGCAACCTGCTGCCTGAAAACACGAAGAGTTACGAAGGTGTTCTGGATCTGAGATTCTTTGACAACAGGGTTAGCTTAAATGCTGCATACTATAAGTCAAGTACGTTTAACCAGATCATTCCTCTATCTGTTTCCCGTTCTTCAGGGTTCTATACCCAGATGATTAATGTAGGGGAGATGGAAAACAAAGGTATTGAAGCAACTCTTAATGTTACTGCACTGCAAACATCCAATTTCTCATGGAATATTGGTATTAATTGGTATCAAAACGAGAATATGGTTATTAACTTAGGTGATGACATTGATAACATCCAGTATTTCAGTGCATGGGACGTTTCTGTAAATGCCAGAGAAGGTGAACCAGCCGGTGCAATCGTGGGTACAGACTATGTGTACCATGAAAACGGTAAACGGATGGTGAATTCTTCAGGTATGCCAATGATTTCAGAAAGTGAAGAAGTTATCGGTAATATCAATCCTGACTGGAACGGTGGTCTTTCCAACAGATTCTCCTACAAGAATATAAGTCTTAAGTTCTTAATCGATATGCAGCAGGGTGGTGATATTTACTCTGTAAGTACAAAGTATGGTCAGGCTACTGGTGTATATGAAGAAACAGCAGGTCTCAACCAGAGAGGAGAACCGATCCGTGCTGATGTTGCAGACGGAGGGGGATATTTATATGAAGATTTTGTTAAGGAAGACGGTTCTGCTAATGATATCTACGTAAGAACACAGGGATTTGTTGGTGCATTCTATTATGGATGGTTACCTACAGCAGACCAGGTATATGATGCTTCATACATCAAATTGCGTGAGGCTGCATTAACCTACAGGCTTCCTGACAGAATGCTTACGAATCTTCCTTTTGCCCGTGCTTCATTATCACTGGTAGGAAGAAACCTCTGGATCATACACAAGAACACCAAACACTTTGATCCGGAAGCTATCCTTACTGCTGGTAACAACCAGGGTATTGAATCCGGTTCTTATCCAAGTACCAGGACCTATGGTTTCAACCTAACACTGAACTTTTAGAACCGTTAAACATTAAAAATTACAAAAAATGAAACATCTATATAAAATTTTCCTGATTGGTTTTCTGGTCTTTGGTATATTTTCATGCGAATTACCGGAAAACGTAGATCCGAAAGATCCTACAGAGGTTCAGTCCAAAATGCTCTTTTTAAATGCACAAGGGAATCTCATTGACTATGTAAGCTCTATTAACCAGAATTTAAACAATTCAAGGTTACTGGCTCAATATGCTGCTCAGACCACTTACACTGACGAAAGCAGGTATAATTTCCTTGACAGGCAATTCAACGATGCCCTGTGGAATTTGCTTTATCACAATGTATTGTATGACCTGAAAGAGGCCCGCACCCTGCTCCAGGAAGAAACGGGAGCTTATACCCAGTCGCAGATCGATAACCGTATGGCAGCTATTGATGTATTAGAGGTGTATACCTATCATGTCTTGGTAGACCAGTTTGGTGATGTACCTTATAATGAAGCGCTCCAGGGTGCTGAGAATCCAACCCCGGCCTATGATGATGGTCAGGAGATCTATGAAGACCTCATTTCCAGGTTGAGCTCAGACGTAAGCGCTTTCAATACAAGTGCAGATACCTGGGGAAGTTATGACTGGTTTTACGGTGGTAATACCCAAAGCTGGATCACTTTTGCCAATTCACTTAAATTCAGACTGGCAATGCGTCTGGCTGATGTTTCCAACCAGGCTCAAACCTGGGCAGAGGATGCAGTTACTGCCGGTGTATTCTCAGATGGAGAAGGTGTACATTTTGCATACCCCGGTACAACTCCAAATACCTGGACAATCTGGGAAGAAATGATTGAAGGTGGCCGAAAGGACTTTGTCCCAGCTAATACTATAGTAAATAAAATGGCCGAACGTCATGATCCAAGATTGGACTATTTCCTGGATAAGAGATTTTTCGCTGAATTTCCTACAGACGATGATGGAAACATAATTGGTAATGATACCATAAAAACATCCGATCCTTACCTCTTTTATTTCAATGATGGTTCACAAGAATTCATCACTCCTGACTCAATCACAGATGCAGATGGTGATAAAATTTCTGCTATAGTTCTTGATCAGGCTACCTACGGAGGTTTAGAACCTGAATACTATAAAGGAGGCAGATATGGTGACGGTAATGTTTATAGGGTAACAGCTTCAGATTTTGATGAAGCTTTGCTACAACCAGACTATACGTTCACTTTAATCGATTATGTTGAAATGGAATTCCTGCTTGCAGAAGCAGTTGAAAGAGGGTATAATGTAACCGGTACCGCACAGTCACATTATGATAATGCTATTGGAGCCAGTATAAGAAACTGGGGCGGAACAGATGATGAAGTTACTGATTACCTGGCAAGATCTGATGTAGATTATACTGCAGCTCCCGGCACCTGGAAAGAAAAAATCGGCACCCAGAAGTATATTGCTCTGTTTGACCGTGGCGTTGAAGCCTGGGCTGAATGGAGACGTCTGGACTATCCACAATTCAATCCTCCTCCGGGAATGACGTATTCTGATATTCCGGTAAGACAGCCTTATCCGTTTAATGAAGAGGACCTTAATCTGGAAAACTATGAGCAAGCTGCTGAAGCAATTGGCGGAGATCAAGTTTCAACCAGACTATTCTGGGATACTCAAGACTCACCATTCTTGAAATAATTTCATAAGAATAGTAAAATCAATAAAAATAATTGACAAATAGGGAGGCTTTTCCTCCCTATTTGTCTTTTTATTGATCCGTGAAAAATAAATTTCTAAAGGGATTTTTGTAGTGCCCTGTAAGTTTAATAAAGGTTTGATGAAAAAATTTCAGGATTCGATAGTTCGATTATAATAAAATATCCAGATTCTTTAAATGCTCAAAAAATATTTGACGGTAGCTTTCTCCTATATGGATTTTATCTTCCCCTATTTCTAAAATATTTTTATGAATTGAATCAATCTTATCTATTGAAACTACATAGGATTTATGTATTCTTATAAATTTTTCTGCTGGTAAATGACTCATTATTTCATCAAACTTTTGTAATGTAAATATAGAATCATTCTTAGTTTTAATTATCAGATAATTGCTGAGACCCTGAATGTAAAGAATGTCGTCAAAGCGAACCTTTTGAAATCTATATTTGGTTCTGATAAAAATATAATCCTTTTTTATATTCGATAAAACTGCCTCTTTTTCAGGAAGTTTTGCCCTCAACTTATTTTCATAAATCAAATCAAATACAGCGTTAACCGACTTAATAAAGCGCTCATATGTCACGGGTTTAAGTAAATAATCCTTAACATGCAGTTCGTAACCTTTAAGGGCATAATCATCTTTTTCCGAAATAATTATAACATAAGGAATCTCTTTTAAAATCTCAATGAATTGAATTCCGTCCAACTCTTTTAAAGTAACATCAATAAAAATCAAATCGATGTTTTGGGTTTTCACCATTGAATAAGCTTCAGAAGCTGTTTTAAAAGTATCCTTTAGATTTAAAAACTCAATTTTGAGAATATATTCCTTTAATATCTCAACACTTTGGGGATCTTCATCAATTATTATGCAATCTATTGCATTCATCCAATAAACCTTTATTTTAAAGAGACAAAAAAAAGTATCTTATATCAAGATCGATTGCTTATCTGTAAGCATTTAAATGGTCTTAGGTCGATTTATTTTATGAACAATTTTGTATCATCGTACTGAATAGTCAACACAAAATTCAGTTCATACATTCTTCAGTTACGTGCAATATATATAATTTTAAGAAAAATGACAAAACAATTTACCAACAGCACAATAATGAATGCAAGATAATAAATCATTTATGTGAACATAAAAAAAATATTCAAGCAATCCAATTTATTATTCCAGCTCGTATAAATAAAAAACATAAAACCTCAGACAATCAAATGGTTTAAATACCTTTAGGATCAATAAAAAAAGAATCCATTATGAAAACATTAAGAATAATCAGATTTGAAGAAGGAAAAAAAGTATTATGGATCTCATCCTGAAAATGGGAATATAAACGATAATTACGAAAGCTTCACCTACTTACCGTGCTGTGGAAATCTGCAAAGAAAATGATATTGCTATGGCCGGTTTTGCCAGAGAAAACCGCATGAACATTTATCATGGTTTCAACAGATTTTTATGACCAGGGAAATCTGCTCATCTTTTCTCACTAGGCTTTCACGCTTTTGTCAGACATAGTGAATTCCAACCCCAGCTCCTGTAATGTTTCTTCCATGGGTCTGGAAGTCTTTAAATCCCAGCCTCTCTCCTGGTAATACTTTTTCATATATTGATGGAAATCCTCTCTTTCAACTATCGCTCCTTTGTGATCACCATAGGAAAACTCATGGCTGAAAAATTTCTCTGGTATAACATCATCTTGTTTTCTAAATCCCTCACGGTAATTGAACATCTTTTCCAGGGTAAAAATCCGGGTTCCTGCTTTTCGGAATTCTTCTTCAGTCCATTCAATACCAGTAATTGCCGAAAGAAATTTTTCAAAAGCCACCTCGTTTTTATACCAACTGCTTGCAAAGCTGCACGCACCCAGGGAATCTTCCAGGGCTTGTTCATCCTGCGACTTGGGTGTTCCTCCGTTCAGGTGACACGCTCCCCTGTTGCTTGTAGCATAGCAGACAGACCACCAGTCGTTATTTACAGGGACATTCCACGCTGCCAGTTCGTGCCCTTTAACATGAATAGCAAAATCGCTGCTTCCCTGGTCTATTTCTTCTGCCATATATTTCACTCCATTACAAGCCTTATCTCCTATTCCCTCTCTTTTGCATATTTTATGAATCATTTGCAGAGCAGCTTCCACATTCCCCCAGCGAAGATCTACTCCATCCAGATAATCCTTATCAATCAATCCTTTATCATAGGCTTCCATTAGGAACCCCATGGTATTGCCAATCGAGATTATATCCACGCCGTAATCGTCAGCCACTACAATCAATTTGTGCAACCCTGCCAAATCAGAAATGGCTAGATTGGCCCCCAGCATAGTTCCTGTTTCATATTCGGGGCCATCATGCACCATGACTGCATAACTTCCTTTGGCTATTCCGCTTTTTTTACAGGCAAGCTGACAGGAAAAGCAGGCAAAATCACGCTTCCAAACTTTTTCCCTGTTGGCTTCGGTTCCTATCTTTTCAATTTCTTTGAAGCTCCCTTCACTGTAATTTTTAACAGCCTGGGTTCCGTTTTTGCTGGAACGTTTCAGGGCATTTGCTGTACCACCATACCTCCAGAATTTCAGGCTTTCGTTTTCTTCCATAAAGGATTGCCTGCTTTTTTCGAGTAATGAAAGATATTCTTTATGCCGGGCAACCTGGGGTTGTTTTGTTCCCTTTACAGCAATGGCTTTTAAATTTTTTGAACCCATAACACATCCCGTGCCAGCTCTGCCTGCAGCACGGGCAGCCGTATGAAGTATACAGGCCATAGGAACCAGGTTTTCACCTGCAGGACCGATATAGCATGTTTCGAAATTCCGGTCGCCCAGCTCATCATAAAAATCCACATCAAATTGGTCGGTGCCCATACCCCAGTATTTTGTGGCATCCTTTATTTCAACCTTATCATCATCTATTTTCAGGTAAACCGGCTTATCTGCTTTACCTGTTACCAAAAGTCCGTCGTAACCGGCAAAACGAAGCTCAGGACCCCAAAATCCACCGATGTTGGAATAACTGACCGTAGATGCATGTTCATATTCAGATTTTACCGGTGAGGTTCGCGGAGATTTTGTAACCACGCAGGTCCGTGAAGAGGAAGGAATAGGAAAGCCGGAAAAAGGTCCGGGCATGTAAAGAATCGGGTTTTCCGGTGAAAGAGGATCCAGGCCCGGATGCGGAATCCGGTCCCACAATATTTTAGTACCCAGACCGCGCCCACCGATGTAGTTTTTAATATCAGCCTCAGGTATCTCTGTTTTTTTTATTTCACCATTACTTAAGTTTACCTCTAGTAGCTTGTGAAAATATCCACCGGATTTCATAATTCAGCCTCCGTAATTTCAATGTTATAATATTTCTTAATGAGTTGTTGGGCTATCTTTTTGGGAGCCAGATTTTTCAAATCCCTGTTATCAGGCATTTCAATATAGGCTAATGCATCATAAGGGCAATACTTTACACATTGTGGATCACCATTACATAGAGTACATATACGCTCAGGCATATTGGTTTTATCATTCGGCCGTATAACTCCTCCGCGGAGACTCTCGCAGGCGATAGCACACTGACCGCATCCCAGGCAGCGTTCTTTATCATTTTTGATAGTCAGAAACTTCTCGTCCCTGTAAAGAGCTTTCCTCCCAGTCTCCAAATCGGGTGCAACCGGACAGGCAGCTATGCAGGGCGGGTCAGGACAGATAGCACAAGTGCTGGGGATATCTACATCTGGATTAAAATGATGCACTTTGATATTTGAATAAAATGGATTTCCCAATCCATTGACCATTTCCCCATCAACTTCTACCCGATGATTATAGGCAGCGCAAGCTGTTTCGCAGGTACGGCAACCTGAACATTTATCAAAATCCACAGAAATGGCCTTTATCAAATGCTTCTCTTCATCCCTGAAAATACTTACGCCGAAAGAGCCTAAGATGATCAGGCCGGCACCTCCGTATACAATATCCTGGAGAAAATGCCGCCGCGTGTATTTATGATTATTTGATGACTCCATAAGAACATTTAATATCTTGGATTTCCGTTAGCAAAAAAATAGACAAAGACTGAACCCAAAACCACATAAACTCCAAAATTATAATCAAAACCTGACTGCAGATTTAAAAAAGCGTGATATCCGGTAGCCAGAATCAAAATAAGAGCTGATATAACTGTTAGTTTTTGACTTTTCAGAAAACCACCAATGAATAACAAAATAACAAAAAGCAAAAATACTGTGGACAGATAAAAAGTAACACTTTGAAAATTAAAAGCTGTGAACTCCTCATGATAAGCTAAAAGAACGAATAGTAAAACCGCGATACGCATAAGCCATATCGCAAGAGGTCTTAGTTTCTTTATTGGTTTCATACAATTCATGTTTGATTAATGGATCAAAAGTTAATAATTAATCAGTAAAATAATAAACAAAATTCGTTTAGAATGATTCCAAATTCAATTTGGGTATGATTCTATTGAATAGCTAAAGCAAATTTCGCAGCTATTCAAATTCAGTCTATATTAATGAAACGCCTTGAAATTTTTTGCTAAATCTGGTAATTTTATAATTTACAAAATTAATTGCCTATGAATACCCAGGAAATACTACATCGGTATCCACCGACACGTGATAATCTTCTCCTTATTTTACATGAAATTCAAAGAAGTAATCCGGGAAACAATGTCACAAACTCAGATATCAGGCAGATTGCCAAGTATCTAAACACTACAACCGCTTCTGTTTATGGAGTAGTCAGATATTATTCCATGTTTAGTTTGACTCCAAGAGGTAAATACATTATTCGTTTTTGTAAATCTCCTCTATGCAGAATGGCTGGGGCATTTAACCTTCTAAAAACCCTGGAAAAAGAATTATCCATACAAATGGGTGAGACCACAAGCGATCTGTTGTTTACCCTGGAACCTTCAGAATGTCTGGGCCATTGCGACAAAGCACCTATGATGATGGTAAATGAAACCGTTTATCATAATCTTGATGAAAATAGGGTAAAAGACATCATCAGTAACATACGTGAGATAGAACTTAAAAAGCAAACATCATGATACAGGAAACCAGGATAGCATTGAAAAATGCCGGGTCTATTAATCCTCTGAGCATTGAAGAATACATAAATGCCGGAGGTTTCCAGTCTTTTAAAAAAGCATTGAATATAGAACCGGCTGAAATAATCGAGGAGATAGAAAATTCCGGGTTGAGAGGTCTGGGAGGTGGGGGCTTCCCTACAGGAATGAAAATGAAATTTACGCATCAGGCAAAAACTGATGCAAGCGGGAGAAAATATATTGTTTGTAATGCTGATGAAGGGGAACCCGGGACCTACAAAGACCGTGCAATTATGGAGCAGGATCCTCATCTCCTGCTCGAGGGCATCATGATATCGGGTTGGGCAATAGGAGCTCAAAAGGGATTTATATACATCAGGGGCGAATATGTTCAATCCATACAAAATCTGCAGAAGGCGATAAAAAATTGCTATGAAAAGGGTTACCTGGGAAAAAACATCAATGAAAGCAACTTTTCATTTGATTTAGAGCTAAGGATAGGAGCCGGATCTTACTTATGCGGTGAGGAATTAACTATGCTTGAGTCCCTTGAAGGTAAACGAGGATATCCCCGTATCAAACCACCATTTCCGGCAAATATTGGTCTTTTCAATCAACCCACGCTAATCAACAATGTAGAAACTTTCACTCACATACCCTTTATCGTCGAAAATGGCTATGAAGAATATAAAAAGCTGGGTACTGAAAAAACATCGGGAACCAAAATATTCACCATTAGTGGGGATGTGGAAAAGCCCGGCTACTATGAAGTTGAAGCCGGAACAACACTCAGACAAATTATTGATGACCTGGCGGGAGGGATGAAAAATAGTAAGAAATTTTTGGCTGCAATCCTCGGAGGTGCTGCAGGGTCATTTGTGAATGAATCCGTTCTGGACACTCCCCTGGGATTTGACACCCTGAAAGAGAAGGGTGCTGTTCTTGGATCAGGTGCCATTATGGTAATGAATGATACCCGCTCATTATATGATATGATGCTTTCTATTATGGAGTTCTTTGAGCATGAATCCTGTGGAAAATGTGTACCATGCCGTGTAGGTACCAGGCTGCTTGTTGATATGCTGAGTGAAGTAAAAGAGAAAAAGAATGGAAACAGGGCAGATATGCTGGAAAAAATGAAAGAAGAAGCTGAGCATATGCAGAAAACTTCACTTTGTCCGCTGGGAGGTTCACCAATTATTCCAATCGGCAGCGCTGTTCAATTTTTTAAGAATGAATTTTAAAGGATATAATTATGAGTAAGACAATTGATATAACCATTGACGGTAAAAAGATACAAACCACAGAAGGCAGAAACCTGTTACAGGTGGCCCTTGACAATGATATTCAGATTCCTTACCTCTGCTATCACAAAAAATTAACTCCTACAGGAGCCTGCAGGATGTGTGTAGTCAAGATTAAAGAGCAGAAAGGCCTGGTTATGTCCTGTACAGTTATGGCGCAGGAAGGTATGGAAGTTATTGCCTTTGACGAAGAACTGGAAACCGCAAGGAAACGGACCCTGGATTACCTTTTGGCTGAACACAATGATCATTATGACGGAACCTATTACGATGAATTTCGTGACTGGGTGCAACATTATGGTCTGGAAAACAAGGAAAACAGAAGTTACCCCAACATCTACAAACAGATGCGTTATCCGGTAGACGATACCTCACCCATTCTTTCCTACGACGGAACTAAGTGTATTAAGTGCTTTCGATGCATCAAGGGTTGTGATGAAGTTCAGGGTAAAAATGTACTTTCTTTTAGCCAAAGAGGTATAGCTTCATACATTGTGGCTGGAATCGATGAATGGGATGAATCGGAATGTGATGGTTGCGGAGAATGTGTTCAGCTCTGCCCTACAGGCGCACTGGTAGAAAAGCCGCATCGTGATGAAATTCAAATGGATAAAATAGAAAAAAAAGTGCGTACAACCTGTCCCTATTGCGGTGTGGGATGCCAAATTGAACTTTACGTGCAGGACGGAAAAATCATGCGTTCGGACGGAGTGGAAGGCGTAATGCCTAACGATGGAAGGTTGTGTGTAAAAGGACGCTATGGATTGGATTACATTCATAGCGAAGACAGGTTGAAAAAACCGCTCATCAAAAAGAACGGAAAGTTTGTAGAATCATCATGGGACGAGGCCATCGAATTAATTGCCTCCAGATTTAATGACATCAAAGAAAAACACGGTAGTGAATCCCTGGCGGGCTATGGCTCAGCTAAATGCACTAACGAAGATAATTACCTTTTCCAAAAATTTATCAGGATAGCCTTCGGGAACAACAACCTCGATTATTGCACGAGGCTATGCCATGCTTCTACTGTCACTGCTATGTTAAAAGCCCTGGGTAGCGGTGCTGGCAGTAACTCTATTGAAGATTTTGCCGAAACCGATTGCCTGTTCATAACCGGGAACAACATGATCGAAACCCATCCTGTAACAGCCACTTACGTCAAAAATGGAAAATACAAGGGAAACAAAATCATAGTCTGTGACCCGAAATGGACAAAAATGGCAGATTATGCAGATATCTGGCTTCAGCCCAGACTGGGAACGGACATTGCTCTTCTGAACGGGCTGATGCATATAATTATCAGGGAGAACCTTATAAATGAAGATTTTATAGAAAGCAGGGTGGAAGGCGGTATGGATTCTTTCCATGAACTAAAAAAACTGGTTGAAAAATATACTCCGGAAGAAACGGAACGTATAACCAGTGTGCCAAAAACCAAAATTATTGAAGCAGCCCGAATGTATGCTACAGCCAAAACTGCTATGATTTCAACGGGCATGGGGCTAAGCCAGCAGGTTGTAGGCACACACATGGTCTTCTCTCTCATAAACATGATGCTGATAACCGGGCAGGTAGGCAGAGAAAGCGCAGGTATTGATCCCCCGAGAGGCCAGAACAATGTGCAGGGAGTTACCGATATTGGAGTATCTCCTATCAATTACCCGGGATACATTCCGGTAGGTAATGAGGAAAACCGGAAGAAACTGGCAAAACTCTGGAACGTAGAATATGAAAAGCTTCCGTCAGAACCTGGGTTGACTACAGTGGAAATTATGCATGCCGCCCATGATGGAAAAATTAAAGGCATGTTTATCATGGGTGAAAATCCTATGGTTACTGACCCAGACCTTAATCACACGGAAGAAGCCTTAAAAAATCTGGAATTTCTTGTTGTTCAGGATATTTTTCATACAGAAACCACTCCCTATGCGGATGTTATCTTACCTGCCTCCTCATTTGCAGAAAAAGATGGCACCTTTGTAAACAGCGACAGAAGAACATTACGGGTGAGAAAAGCTGTTGAAATGCCAGGTGAAGCTGAGGAAGACTGGAAAATAATTGTACAAATCGCAGAAAAAATGGGTTATAACATCGGTCAATACAACAATGCCAAAGAGATATTTGATGAAATAACCCAGGCTACACCTATAATGGCAGGTATGACTTATGAAAGAATAGAGCACGAAGGCCTGCAATGGCCTTGTCCAACAAAAGATCATCCGGGAACAAAAACACTTTTTACCGAACAGTTCAAAACTTCTCACGGACTGGGTATCTTAAATCCTGTCCACCATGCAGAACAAAAGGAAAAACCAACCTGGGAATTTCCCTTTATACTGAATACCGGACGAATTCTTTACCATTACCATACCTCAACCATGTCACGCAGAAACAAATCCCTCACGGATTTTGCGAACGACTCGTATGTACTTATGAACCCGCTGGATGTTAAGAAGAATGGTTTAAAAGATGGTGACAAAGTAAAGATTTATAACAACAGGGGAGAATTGAATACCATCATAAACTCCAGCGAATATGTTGCAGAAGGAGAGCTCTTTATGCCTTTCCATTTCCACGAATCACCTGTAAATAAACTAGTCAGAGGTGAACTGGATCCATACTCAAAGATTCCTGCTTTCAAATATTCAGCTTGTATGGTGGAAAAGATATAAATACGGAGAATTGTCTAGGCAAAATCTAAAGCCCAGCCTTATCATAACAATTGTACAAAGCTTATGAAAGGTTGGGTTTCATCATTCATTTTTATGTTTGTTGTGAAACATTTATTTCCTTACTTATGAAAAAACATACTTTTAACTCTGCTAAACAATTTGTTATCTCCTCTTGTATAACCATAGCCCTGTTATCCACAAGCTGCAAATTCAAAAATGAAAATAACATGGACTCAGGAATAAAAGGTGATTTAACAATTTTTCATGCAGGCAGCTTGACTGTGCCCCTGAATGAAATGGCTGATTCTTTTAAAAGCCAATACCAGGATGTAAATTTCAAAATGGAATCTTCAGGAAGTGTCGACGCAGCAAGGAAAATTTTAGACCTCAGAAAAAAAGCCGATATCATCGCTTCGGCTGACTATAAAATTATTGAAGAGTTACTTATACCTGACCATGCCCAATGGCTGATAAAATTTGCAGCCAATGAAATGGCGATAGTCTACGATAAAGATTCACAATATGCCAGGGAAATAAACCAGGACAACTGGCGGGAAATCTTAATGCGTGATGATGTATTCTTCGGCCGCTCCGACCCGGATTCAGATCCCTGTGGGTACAGGACAGTCATTACGGTTCGACTGGCAGAAGATTACTATAAGGATAAAAATTTTGCAAAACGAATCCTTGAAAAGAATAAAAACTTCATGCGCCCCAAAGAAACAGACCTGATCGCCTTACTCGAAGCTAATGCCCTGGATTATACTTTCCTTTACAGATCTGTTGCTGAACAACACGGATTAAAATTTATTTCACTTCCCGATTCCATCAATTTGGGAAACCCGGAAATGAAAGATTATTATAAAAAAGCAACAGTTGAAATTGCAGGTAAAAAGCCCGGAAAAAAAATAACCATAGCCGGGGAACCTATGGTATATGGCATAACAATACCAAAGAATGCTCAAAATCCTGAGGCCGCCGAAGCTTTTCTTCACTTTGTGCTATCAGAAAGTAAAGGCTTGAAAATCCTGGAGAAAAATGGCCAGCCCTCATTAGTTCCGGCTTCTTCCAAAACCTATGAAGAAATTCCCGGAGAATTTAAAAAATATGCAAAACCATAGCCACTATACATTAAAATCAGACTCTTTCAATAAATTGATTCTTCAAACAATAGTATTGTCCCCAAAAATTTATACCTTTTGTTAAGCATATTTAAGAAATAGTTCATAACTTGTAAAATGGGATTTTCAATTGATTCCTTTATCAGTTAGAAATAATGAAAATATTGATTGCAGATGACTCATTAATCTTCAGAATCATCATAAAAAAGAAGCTTTCTGAAATAAAGGAAGTAAAAGAAATTTATGAGGCTGAAAATTACGTGATGACAATTGAGCAGTTGGATAAGGTTCAGCCTGACTTTCTAATTCTTGACATTCGCCTGCCAGACGAATCGGGCATTCATGTATTAGACTATTTAACTGAAGTGAAAAAAAGACCTGTAGTAATTGTAGCCTCCGATTATGCAATTGAAGCTAACAGGGACAATGCCATGAATAAGGGCGCTGATTATGTTTTTGACAAAACCCGCGATAAAGAAAAAATTATTGAAATCATCCGAAACTACAAAATTAAACCAATAACCTAACATATTATGACAGTACCAGATGAATTAGATGATGAATTAAATGAAGAAACAAACGAAGAATTCGAATATTCTTTTAAGGACAAAAAAATTCTTGTTGTAGAGGATAATGAGATCAATACTTACTATTTTCTGGAAATATTGAGAAAAACAGGAGCACGTCTTATTTATGCCAAAAATGGCCTTGAAGCCATTGAAAAAGTAAATTTCTTACCTGAAATAGATGTCATCCTTATGGATATCAAAATGCCCGAGATGAATGGATACGAAGCATTTGACGAAATCAGAAAAATCAATAAGAAAACACCAATAATTGCCCAGACTGCTTATGCCCTCGAAAATGACAGGGAAACAATTCTGGAGTATGGATTCGATGATTACATCACAAAACCTATTGACAGGAATGTCTTGTACTCTATACTTCATAAACATTTAGAAAATAAAGCATCTGTATAAGCATCTTTCAAAGAAAGATTTATTTAATGCAGATGAACCAAAAATTCGATTTTTACATTTCCATGTATTCATATAATTATGCCTTTTTCTGTTTTCTCTGGAAAAAGTTGGTTATAATTGAGGTATATTTATTCAATCAGGACTAAAATAATATAAATGAAACTGGAAAAAAAGACAATATGGATTACCGGTGCCTCATCAGGGATTGGTGAAGCTCTTGTCTATGAGCTGGCAAAAAAAAATAACACCCTCATCCTGTCAGGCAGAAACAATGAAAAACTGGAGCAAATTAAAAACAAGGTAATAGCGGATAAATCTGTGGCCGAAGTTGTCTCTTTTGATCTTTCCAACCCCCAAGAAGTTGAAACAGCAGCCAATACGGTTCTGAAAAAATACCCGCAAATTAATGTTTTAATCAATAACGGCGGAATAAGCCAGAGGTCTCTTATAGAGGAAACAGATATACACATCGACCGAAAAATTATGGAAATTAACTACTTTGGGAATATTGCACTGACAAAAAGGGTCTTGCCAATAATGATTCAAAACGGAGGCGGACAAATTGCAGTTACAACCAGCATAGTGGGAAAATTCGGATTTCCCCTGCGCTCTGCCTATTCAGCCTCCAAACATGCTTTATACGGATTCTACGAATCCCTTAGACTGGAAAATTATCAAAAAAATATATCTGTCTCTATTATATGCCCGGGAAGAATACGTACGAATATTTCTGTTCATGCTTTGGACAAAAGCGGGAATGAACATGGAAAGTTCGATGAAGGACAAAAAAGGGGAATGCCGGCAGATCGGTGTGCAAAAAAAATTATTCGGGGTATGCAAAAAAAGAAAAAAAATATACTGGTCGGAGGCAATGAAGTAATAATGGTCCATTTGAAGCGATTCTTCCCTTTCCTGTTCTACAAAATCGCTAATAAAGTAAAACCCACTTAATAATGAATTGGTTTTAATATCTTCCATACCAAAATGATCCAGAAATATGTTCAAAGCGTTTCATTTTTTTTAATTTTACTGAAGTATTAAATTGCCAAAATGTTATGAAAGAAAAGATAATTAGTGGAATCCAACAAATCGGCATAGGAATTGAAAACATTAAAGAAGCATGGAAGTGGTATTATAATGTATTTGGTGCAGATATCAGAGTATTTGAAGACAGTACAGTAGCTGAATTAATGTTGCCCTATACAGGAGGGTTACCGCAAAGGAGACATGCCGCCCTTGCATTTAACCTGCAGGGAGGTGGGGGGTTTGAGATCTGGCAATACAAAGACCGCCAGCCCCAAAGAGCAAACTTTAACCTGAAATTGGGCGACCTGGGCATTTATGCAGCCAAAATCAAATGTAAAAATATCTGGAGTACCTACCAGGAATTTAAAAAGAAAAACCTGGAGATACTGAACAATCCTCAGAAAGGACCGGATGGAAGTGAGACGTTTTTCATACGCGATCCTTACGGAAACCACTTTCATTTGGTTGAGGCAAGCAATTGGTACAAGGACGAGAAGAAACAAACCGGCGGCGCCTACGGGGCCTGCATTGGCGTATCAAATATTGAACAAGCCCGGAAAGTCTATTCCGATATACTCGACTACGACAAGGTGTTATTCGACGAAGAAGGTTTCTTTGAAGATCTGGCAAACCTTCCCGGAGGGAATCATAATTTCAGGAGAGTACTGCTCACACACAGTAAACCAAGAGAAGGGGGATTTTCTCCCTTGCTTGGAGAAAGCATGATTGAACTGATTGAAGTAAAAGACCGCGAACCAAAAACCATTTACCAGGATAGATACTGGGGCGATCCCGGATTTATTCACTTGTGTTTCGATATCCATAACATGGATGCATTAAGAAAAGAATGCCAGGATAAAGGTTTTGATTTTACTGTAGATAGTAATACCAGTCACAACAATGAAGGAAGCTTTGATATGGGTGAAGCTGCCGGGCACTTTTCGTATATTGAGGACCCGGATGGAACCCTGATTGAATTCGTTGAAACCCATAAGGTACCTATAATCAAAAAATTTGGCTGGTACATCAACCTGAGAAAAAGAAACCCCAGAAAACCTCTTCCAAACTGGATGATCAAAGCCCTTTCATTTAATAGAGTAAAAATGAAGAAATAGGGCAATCAATTTAAACTGTTTTTCTCTGGAATAATTCAAAAAGGTAAAATAAACTCCCTGGTTGCTAATTGCAAAACCAATAACATAAGTTTGTTTTTCGTTTTATTTCTATGTCAAATAAAATACCCACATACCTTTTTGTTTGTTTGGCTAATATGAACAGAAGCCCAACGGCTGATGATGTTTTTCGTGGATTAGCCAAATCAAAAGGAATTAAGGTAAAAACAGATTCAGCAGGATTATCTTTTTTATCGGAAAAAGCACTGGATAATGGATTGGCAAAAACCGCAGACTTAATTTTTGTCATGGAAGAATACATGAAAGACCAGATAGAGCAGGGCTATCAGGTTGAGCCCGGCAGAATAATAGTACTCGGAATACCCGATATCTACGAAAGAAATGACCCGGTGTTA
The DNA here is from genome assembly GCA_964585385.1 of uncultured Bacteroidales bacterium. Lineage (GTDB taxonomy): Bacteria > Bacteroidota > Bacteroidia > Bacteroidales > UBA12077 > JAGXLC01. Next base: position 14,078 of record CAZPDP010000016.1, on the reverse strand, counting down.
GTCAAAATATTGCTTGAAAAACTTGAGCCCTGGATAGAATCGGAGTATAACCAAACAGGTTAATTTCACTCAATTGTGAAGACAAAAAAGGCTTAACTCCAGTTGATTTTGTAAAGAGTCAGGGCATCTCCCTTAGCCATTGATTTTTCAAATTCCACCTTTACGTCATTGCAACCTGAAAGTTCAAGTGCTTTCTCAATCCAGCCACCAATTCTGTGCTCAATCAACTCATTTGCTGGCGCAAATCTTGTCATATGCACTTCTACCGACTTATTCTTTGCATTTTGGGTTATTATCTCTGCAGGATTGTAATAAGCACTAAAGATCCTGCTTGCACGCGAAATGATATGAGACGGTGAGCTTAATCTTACGTAAATCTTATAAACCCCGGTTAAAGCTGTCTCCGCACTATAGCGACCAGACTCCCATGCAGCTTTGTTCGAATCATTGTTATACACCAACTCTCCTAGCTTTCGGGTTGGTAAAACAGCTGCATCGTCTACCGGATACCAATGATTTGATATAACCCCTGTTTGAAAAAGCTTTTTTGATTGTTGGGGTAAACTGTTAAACCAGGATGAATAATGTTCAGAGTGTCTTTTTTTAACAAATTCAGGGATAGATTTAACAGCGACTCCTTTTATTTCCATAGTTTCAATAATTTTAACAGGTTAAAAACTCATAATAAAAATAACAAAATATTGGAGGATCTGATTTTCAGACTGAAATTTTAATCAAAAAAAAATACACACTGATAAAAAGTTTAGTAAATCAAAGGATATGGGGGGAGTTTCTGCGGAAAATATTAAACAGGGCTTTAAACTGCCTTTTTAAAAAGAATCTGCCTGTTGAAGAATTGAGTTCATTAATATCAGTTCTCCTGCTGATATTTATCAAGATTATAAATTCTCATCAGAATTATTTTAAATTTACCCTTTGAAATGTTTTAAATGAATATATTAGGCATTTCCAAATCCATGTATAATCTCAATACAAAATACTACTCTGTATGGTAAAGCGAAACAATTTTCTCTTCTCTTCATGGTTTATGGGGGTCCTCTTTATCCTTTTTATTATTTCTATGGCTGTGGCTACCTTTATAGAGAACGACTATGGGGCAATGGCAGCCAGGGAGCTGGTGTATAATACCAAATGGTTTGAATTGATTCTTGTTTTAATGATTATCAATTTTTTAGGCCATATTTTCCGATTTAGGCTTTACAGAAAATCCAAAATCACAGGCCTTATTTTTCATTCAGCTTTTATTATAATCATTATGGGAGCCGGAATCACTCGTTACATAGGCTACGAAGGAACTATGCACCTAAGAGAAGGTGAAACTAAGAACACCATACAATCTAACAACCAATATTTAAAACTCAGAATAAAAGATAAAAATAATGAAACTCTTTATTCATCTGATAAAAAATTCATAATTACCCCGGTTACTGCAGATCATTACAATGAAGAAGCAAAAGTAGGAGAGAAAACCTACGAAATAAATTACAAAGGCTATATTCCTCATGCTACAGAATCCATTGTTAATGAACCCAGTGGAAAACCCATGGTTTTACTGACAGTTACAAAAGGAATGCAAACAAGACATACCCTTATGATGAAGCCAGGGGAAACGGAAACTATAGAGGATTTTGTTTTTGGGTTTAACGGTGAGGGAAATTTTGATATTAATATAAATTTCAGAAAAGATAGCTTCTTTATCCACTCTCCATATAACATTAGTCGAATAAGTATGAGGGACAGAAAGACCGAAGCATTCGCAGCCACACAGGAAATTCCTCTTCAAACCATGTTCATATATAATGTTAAAGGATGGAGAATTGTAGCCAGGAAGTTAAGTCATTCAGGCGTCATTAAACCCGTACCAACCAGAAACCGCACTCAAAATACAAAGGATGTGCTTCAGTTTGAACTAAACTCAGGCAACGAACCAGCCGATCTCTATCTATGGCTTGGGCGTAATTCCTCCAGTACAGCCAGTTATAGCAATGACTCTCATATCGTGGAATTAAGTTATGCGCCAAAAACTATTAAACTTCCTTTCCATATTAAGCTTAACGATTTTATCCTGGAGAGATACCCTGGTTCAAACACCCCCTCATCATATAAAAGCGACGTCGTCTTAATCGATCAGGATAACAATGTGAAAAAGCCCTTCATGATTTATATGAATAATGTTCTGAAATACAAAGGCTATCGTTTTTACCAGTCATCCTACGAGCAGGATGAAAAGGGTTCAATTCTATCCGTGAATCATGACAGATTGGGTATGATAGTAACCTATACCGGTTATTTTCTGCTTTTCATATTTATTATTTTGTCCATGTTGAATAAAAAGTCCCTCTTCAGGAAAGTCAATAAGTCCTACTGGAAAACCCCCGTGAGAAAAGGAATTGCATTAATTGCATTCCTTCTTATAGGCTCTTCGGTTACTATGGCTCAAAGCCAGAAACTTGAAGTGGATAAACAAATAGCAGATGAATTTGGGAAAGTACTCGTGCAGGATCAGAAAGGCCGAACAAAACCTTTATACACCCTTAGCAGTGATATCCTGAGAAAAATTAACAAAAACACCTCGTTCAAAGGACTTACCTCTATGCAGGTATTCCTGGGTTATTATTATGATTTCCAGAACTGGAAAAATGTACCCCTAATTAAAGTTTCACATCCTGACTTAAAAAGAATTATAGGTATTAATGATGACTACGCTGCTTTCACCGACCTGGTAATGCTTGAACAGAATCATTACAAGTTAAGGCAACACGTTAAAAAGGCTTACGAAAAACCAGAAAGTCAGAGAAACAAACTGGATAAAAAAATTATGAAAATAGACGAACGGGTGAATATATGCTTTATGATGATGACCGGTGAGTTTATGAAATTTTTCCCTTACAGAAACAATACTGATAAATGGGGAACATTCAAGGATGCTATGAAATTTGCACCAACAAAAGAAGATTCGCTCTATTTAAAAAACATCCTGGGTTTAATTCATGAGTCTATCCGGTCGGGTAACCAGAAACAAACCATTGAATATGTTAATTCTATTGAAAATTATCAAAGAAAATATGCCAACTATGAGCTGCCTTCAAAACAAAAAGTCAAATCGGAGATTTTCTATTACAAATCCAATATCTTTGAAAGGCTTTTCCCCTACTACGCAGCGATAGGTCTGTTACTGCTGATCCTGCTCATGTCACGTATTATTTCAGGAAAGAAGTATGGAAGAAGCCTGGTGAAAATCCTAACCCTTCTCATAGCATTAGGTTTCGTTTTCCACACTGCTGGAATTGTTATCAGATGGTATATTTCGGGACATGCGCCAATGAGTAATGGTTACGAATCGATGATCTTTGTGTCCTGGGTTACTATCCTTGGTGGATTCATTTTTGTTAAACGTTCGAAGCTAACCCTGGCTGCTACAGCTGTGCTTGCTTCACTCACTCTTATGGTTGCACATTTGAGTTTTATGGACCCGGAAATCACAAACCTGGTTCCTGTCCTTAAATCCTATTGGCTGACCTTGCACGTATCGGTTATAACCAGTAGTTATGGATTTCTCGGAATGGGTTCAGTTCTTGGAATCATAAACCTTATTCTCTACATGATGATATCAGAAACGAATTCAAGGCGCATTGTTGAAACCATCCAGGATTTAACTGTTATCAATTACAGGTCACTTACAATAGGATTGTATCTTTTAACCATTGGTACATTCCTGGGTGCAATCTGGGCCAATGAATCCTGGGGCAGATACTGGGGCTGGGACCCCAAAGAAACATGGTCGCTTATTACCATCATTGTATATGCTTTCATCATCCATGCCCGAATGATTCCAGGACTGAAGAGCCTTTTCTCTTTCAATGTGATGGCCCTCTTCGGTTTTTCTTCGGTATTGATGACCTATTTCGGTGTTAATTATTACCTTTCTGGTCTCCACTCATATGCAGGAGGAGATCCTGTACCTATCCCCGCCTTTGTTTATATAGCCGCCTTTACATTAGTCGCATTGACCATTGTAGCCTATATGAATAAAATTAATAAACTGGAGTTAAAATAAACCACCCGTTTAAGATATAGGATTAATAAGCTGCTTTTAAAATTGTAAAAGGCGGCTTATTGATTTTAATATATCTCTTAATAGTGCTTTAATCTTTTCTAAACCTAAGTTGAGCGGTTGTCCCGATTTTTATCTGGATAGTGAAAAAGCGCTTTACTTATCAGGCATCTGCCGGATGACTTAGAAATTGTCGGTTTTTTAACGAATGGATAGCCTGTCCCGTACACGGAGTGTCGGGAAGGTGGGAACCTTACAATTTCTTTGTCCCCGACACTTCGTGTACGGGGCAATTTGGGCTAAAGATATTTATTCGGTATACACATACTAACCAGAGAAAAAATAATTTACCTTATCAGTCATTTTATTTGAATTTCTTGAAAATTTTTCATACTATGTAAAACGCTGAAATAAAACAGCATAAAAAATGAACCGGGTAGAAGCTAAAAACTGAACAGAAGAGTGAAACCCCCAATATGAAAGGACATAAAAAGTTATAAAACTTTGAAACTAATAATACAAAAAATAACAGGAGGTGATATGAGAAAGAAAAAGATTTTTCAAATTAATCTTATGATGCTGTTTATTATTCTGTTTGCAATCAGCTGCAAACCGGATATTGAGAAAGAAGAAGTAACATCCGGGGATTTCTGGAAAAAACAGACTGTCGAACAAATTTTGGATGCATGGATTGAAAAAGCTGAAGCACCAGGAGATGGTATTTTTTATACGTTCCTGAACCGGGAATGGGATCCTTACGGAGGCAACGTCAAATATCCGGGAATGACGGCCAGACATATATTCAGCTATTCATCAGGCTATATAATGACTGGAGAAGAAAAATATCTGAAGAAAGCAGAACATATAAAAAATTACCTTATAAAAAACGCCTGGGATAAAGAATACGGTGGCTGGTACGATGCGCTTGCCGAAAATGGAGAATTATTAGATGATTCAAAGGACCTGTTTTATCAAATCTACGCTGCAACCGGCCTTTCTATGTATTTCTTCGCCACCCAGGATTCAACCGCCCTCAAATACATCGAAAAAACCCATAAATTAATAGAAAAGCATGCCTGGGATAAGGAATACGGAGGGTACTACAAACGACTCAACAGAGATCTTACAGTCGAAAACTCCAATAAAGAGCTAACGGCCCAGATAGCACCAATTTCAGGTTATTTATTGTACATGTACCAGGCATCTGGTGACAATAAATATTTAAACAAAGCCGAGGAACTTATGGATTTGATGTTAACGAAAATGAATAAAAATGAATATCAATACTTCCAGGAGAAATATGATAAATCATGGAACTACATTAAAGAGAAAAGAGAAAACGATACCGAAATCAATATCGGTCATAACATAGAAGCCCTCTGGATACTTTTAAGATTATATGAAATAACAGGAAAAGAAAAATACCTTAACATCACTGATGAAATGTGGAAAAAGTTATATAAATATGGTTATGAAGAAAAAAATATGGCCTGGTATCATAAGATTGGACTCGAAGTGCCCTCTTTGCATACCAATTCAACACCCTGGTGGGTACAAGCCTACGGCAATATGATGTCCCTCTGTTATTACCATATTTCAGGAAAAGAAAAACCACTGCAATTATTCACTAAAGGCGCCAATTACTGGAACAAACAATTCATTGACAACGAATACGGAGGAACTGTTCTGTCGGTATACAATGACGGGAAAATTCACAAAGGTCAAAAAGCGGTAAGGACAAAGACTTCATACCACAGCGCTGAGCATGGTTTTCTGAATTTCCTTTATACAAATTTCTGGATAGAAAACATCCCCGTGACATTACATTTTAATATTAAATCAGCCGAAGAAGGTCAAAAACTTCGCCCTAACCCGATTGAAGACAATACAGTGAAAGTCGAATCAGTTGAAATTAATGGCAGTTCCTGGGGAAACTATGACAATTCCGCCGGATTTATTTCATTGCCTGAAGGGGAAAATATCAAAGTGAAAGTTGTGCTGAAAAGGCAATAAAGCTCATAAAAAAAACCTCAGTAAAGGTACTGGGGTTTTTTAATTTTTCTCCAGATTTTGCATTTTTCCTTCATTAACTCGCTTGATGACATATCCGGACGTTAACGAAAAAATTGGTTTTATGGGAAAACCTGCTCTTTTTAGGGCTTTGGCTATCCATGTATTGCATGTGCGCAAACCCCAGTATTTTCTTGAGCTCATAAAAAAATGACGGCTTTGGCTTGCCTGAACCAGTTTTCCCTCTCTGGTAACTACAAGTTCATTTTTAAAAAACTGTGTCATAGATTCAAGTTGCTTATTTGTAAGTTGAATAGCCTGAATATGATCTTGTGAAAAATGATTTTTCAAATGTTCAGAAAATGGCAAGACCCGTATTACGCTCTTAGTAGGAAACAAAGCAGCCCGAATCCCCAGCCAGATATTATCGTCCGGTGCCATAAAATATTTCTTATCACCCCAGCTTATATCCAAATAATGGGCCTCCGGAAACATTTGAGTAAGAGCTGGAAGCAAGGAATCAACTGCAGAACGCTTTATAATAATACCTGTATGCCATCCGTGTTTAACTACATAAATCCTTTGAACAGAATCGTTTTCAATATAGTTTCCGTATACCCGGGTAAAAGAACAACAAATAATAAACAGGCTAATCAATATGGCGCTAAACCTTTTCCTTATCATTCAGACCATTCATTTTAAATGGTTAACAAAATTTTTCCAATAAAATTGTTATACCCATGTGTTTATTTTTCAACCTATTTATATAAATTTTGCAGACATTTTTTAGGACGGGTCACTGTCTTATCAATTCATTATTCGGGATTCGGCTTGTTATTCTTATCGCAAAATCAATCAATGCCAAGCAAACCAATCAACAAGTTGTTATCCTGAAATCAAAAGTTTTTAAAGCGAAATCATTGTAATCATCAGACTAATCATAATGAAATCTACATTTAGCAATCAGTATTTCACCTTCCCGATATTTATAAATCAATCGGTGTTCATCAGTTATTCGGCGTGACCAAAATCCCTTGTATTTGTATTTTAAAGGTTCGGGTTTTCCAAGTCCGGAGTAAGGGTTGCGGGAAATATCCTTAAGTAGTTTGTTTATCCTTTTGAGTATCTTTTTATCGGTATTTTGCCAATACAAATAGTCTTCCCAAGACTCATCTACAAATATAAATTTCATTAGTCAAGCAAGTCTTTTTCAAATGATGAGCCTTCATTTAATTTCTCAATCGCAGAGTCAAGACGTTTCTCGTTAGCCTTAGAAGATAACTCGTGTTGTGTTGCATGTAATGAGTTATATTCATCTAATGACATTATCACCACTCCATTATCTTTTCCACGATTGATTATCAAAGTCTCAAAGTTCTGGGTGACATTATCCAGATACTTTTTAATATTTTTCCTAAAATCTGAAATCGTTGTTGTTAACATATCGTTACAATTTTATGTACAATAATATGTACAAATATAACGCAAAAATATCAAAATATTATATCTGTAAATCCAATTTTTGTTGCTGCTTTTCTTTTTCCAAAAAGCACACAAACGGAAAGCTATATGAAAAGTGCGGGATTTACAGAGACGCGTTCTCAACTTGTCCGGCTCCTGACGGATCCCCCGATACAAAACTTGGTTAAAGCTCCAAAACTTTGATGCCAGGCTGAACACCCGCATTTTGTATATAGCCTGTTGCCTGCTGGCATTTATTTTAACTCATAACTTGTACTTCTTCCTCCGGCTTCTTCCTTTTTCAATATATTTTTGCTTATTAAATCGTTAATGTCTCTTATTGCTGTATCCTTTGAACATTTTGCTATTTTAGCCCATTTTGAGGATGTTAACTTACCTTCGAATCCGTCCAGTATTTTGTTTAATAATTTTTTTTGTCTTTCGTTAATTTCTGTTTCTGAATGTTTTTTCCAAAATTCGGCTTTGAATAGAACCCGGTTTAAGACAATATCGGTAGATTTAAGTGAATTTATCAAACAATTTAAAAACCATTTTATCCATTCAGTTATGTCAAGATTACCTTTTTGTGTTTTTTCAAGTATTTCATAATACTGTTTCCTTTCAAGTCTAATTTGAGCTGACATACTATAGAATCGTTGGGTGCTTTCATCTGATTGCGCTAACAACATGTCTGTCAGAGCCCTTGCGATTCGACCATTTCCGTCATCAAATGGATGAATTGTGACAAACCATAAATGTGCTATAGCTGCTTTGAGTACTAAATCAGTTTCAATGTTATTGTTGAACCATTCTAAAAATATATTCATTTCATTATCAACTCTCGATGACTTTGGCGCTTGAAAATGTACTTTTTCTTTTCCCATTGCTCCCGATAAAACTTGCATTGGTCCACTTGTATCCTTTCTCCAATCTGCTACGGTTATCTTAGACATTCCACTTCTGCCAGTTGGGAACAGTGCAGCATGCCAATCAAAAAGCCTTTCTTTGGTTAAAGGTTTAAAACAATTCTGTGTGGCATCAAGCATCATTTCCACAACGCCATCAACATTCCGGTCAGATTCAACTGAACCTGCAATTTCCATTCCTAACTTTCTCGCAATAGATGAGCGTACCTGGTCTGGATTTAAAAACTCACCTTCAATTTCAGAAGACTTTAAAACATCAAGTGTTAAGGTATCAAGAAATGCTTCATTTCTCAGGTCGAAACCTAATGACTCCATTTTGCCAAATAATCTTCCCTGTAAATTTCTGGCTTTACTTAATAAACCTACAAATTCATCACTATTCCATTTAAAACTCGGCCAATCGTCCTGCTGATATATATAAATTTTCATTCGTTGCATGTTTTGCGACGAATATACTGTTTATTTGTCGCATTTCAAAATTACTTATTGCATTTTTTGCGACGAATAGATAGTTTATTCGTTGCACGGAAATTTTTTAGACCGGGTCAATGCTTGCAGGTAACGTACAGCTATATGCAAAGTGCGGGATTTACAGAGACGCGTTCTCAACTTGTCCGGCTCCTGACGGATCCCCCGATATAAAACCTGGCTAAAGCTCCAAAACTTAGATTCCAAGCCGAATACCCGCATTTTGTATATAGCATGTTGTAGCCAGTACGATTCCCTCTATGTTTCTGATAATAAGTTATATAAGTCAATATTTAAATAAACAATTTCTTTTCCAATTTTTTCTGGAACTAAAATTCCCAATTCCTCCATCTGTCCTAAATATTTCTTAGCTGTATTTAAACTTTTTAAGTTTTTATCTAATAATCTTTTAGGACTCGTGTAAGGCTGTTCAAATAATTTCTCTACAACTTCTTTTCTAATATGTGGTAACTTATCTTCGACCAATTTTAAGGTTCTGTCAAATAATCTATCAATTTCCTCTATCTTATTTATCGTATATATTGATGTCTCTTCTACTGCATTTAGTATATAAATTATCCAATTCTTCCATTGCCTGCGACTTGTTACTTCATTAAGAAGTCTATAATAATCATCTTTTCTCTTGATAATATAGGCACTTAGGTATAAGATTGGTGTATCCAGCAACTTTTTTTGAACCATAAGTAAAATACTTAAAATTCTTCCTACCCTGCCGTTGCCATCACGAAATGGGTGGATTGCTTCAAATTGATAATGAGAAATGGCTAATTTAATTAGCGGGTCGTAATCGTATTTGTTATCATCATTGATATATTCTATAAGATTATTCAGTTTTTCATTTATTATCTTTTTTCCTCTTGGCGGGGTATAAATCACTTCGCCGCTAAGTATTCCGCTTCCTCTTTTCTTTATGACTGTCTCTGTTTGCTGAGGGCGTATTCCATCGTTTACATTTTGAATTTCCTGATAAATTTTTATTAAAGAATCAATAGTAAAATTACCATTATTTATTATTTCGGTATATCCCCTCCATAAGGCTTCCCGATATCGTAATACCTCTTTTGCATTACCATTCAGGTAAGAATCGTTAACCGTAAGTGATTTATACAACTCATCTTCAGTGGTAAAAATATTCTCTATCTCGGTACTGGCTTTTGCTTCTCTCAAGGCAATAGTATTAACCAGCATTGATTGATTCGGTAGTTTTCTCGCTAATCCTTTCAATTCTGCTAAAGCTTTATTCGCATTATTCAATGCTTTTAAGACTTCTATCGTGACTATATTCTTATCATCAGGTGGTAATAATGGAAGATTATTATATGGTTTAGTTCTATCGTATGGAATCGTTTCTTTTGACATTACAATTTGTTTTTGTCAAAATTAAGTAAAATTTGACAATTAGTTGTTTTTTTGTCAAAATAATCATTATTAAAACTTAACCTGTCAAATTTATCCGATTATTGACACTTTACATAGTATTGGCTACAACGTATAGCTATATGCAAAGTGCGGGATTTACAGAGACGCGTTCTCAACTTGTCCGGCTCCTGACGGATCCCCCGATATAAAACCTGGCTAAAGCTCCAAAACTTAGATTCCAAGCCGAATACCCGCATTTTGTATATAGCCTGTTGTAGGTAGTGCTACTTCTGGAATTTCTTGGGGTCTACGTGGACAACCTTTCCGTTTTCTGATACTACTATATCAAAATTTCGGTCAATCTTATTCTTTATTAACCGTTGGTAATATAGCTCCAATCCCTTTATCAGCTTTTCCCTTTTTGCAAGATTATTTGTTGTCATTTTTCAAGCTTTTCATTAGTTCAAATATATGATTATTTTCAATCTTAGTAATTGTTTCATAATTCCCTTCTGCAATCAATTCTAAATTAGGAGTTGAATTATTAGTTATCATCCAATAATCACAGACAGGTAAATATAAGTCAAACAAATTTTTAATCCCTGAATAATATCGTCTTCTAATAACTTTCTCTGGTATATCGTGCCCACCTTCGGCTACACGTGTTCTAACTCTTTCAATCGCTAATTCAACGGAGTCCAGCCAGAAAAAAAGTAAGGTAATTTCATATCCATTTTCTTTGGCTTTTTTTATTGTATTTAAAAAACTTTTAGATGATAATGTCGTCTCAAATGCAAAATCAAGTCCTTTTTTTAAAAATTCATTGATTTTTGCCAACATAATTCGTCCTGCTTCAATAGCTACTTTATCTGGATTAAACGGAGATAATCCTCGTGCTATTTCATCAGCGTTTATAAATTCTTCACAATCCAATATTTCGGGTAATACAGTATAAGATGCAGTGGTCTTACCTGCACCATTACAACCTGAAATCACATATAAATTTGGCATTATTCATCTTTTTTCTCAAAATTAATCTTTTTTCATCAGATTTCGATGAATGTTCTATCCCGCATTACCTACAACGTATAGCTATAAATACAGTAGCCGCTTCCACTATCGTCCGATAAAAATACAAAATTTTCATATCGCCACATTCTTATCCACTGAGCCACGGCGGCTATTGGATTTATAGCCTGTTGTGGTGCGTTTTTTATTTTTATTCATCTCGTAGTGAGTCAATTGGATTCATGTTTGCTAACCTTATTGTCTGCCAGGAGGTAGTCAAAAAACCAATTATCAAGGCAAAAATCGTTGAAATGGCAAAAATCCACCAACTAATCGGGGTTTGATAAATAAATCCTTCTATCCATTTATTAAGCAAATAGTATGCAATTGGTATTGAAACTACTGAGGCGTATACAATCCATTTCAAATAATCAAAATTGAGCATTTTAAAAATAGAGGTTGCAGTAGCTCCGTTCACTTTTCTTATTCCTATTTCTTTTCGCCTGATTATGGTTGTGTACCAAACCATGGAAAATAAATTTATAACACTAACCAGAATAATAAAAAGGACAAAATACTTTAGTAATACGGCAAGTTCAAACTCAGCTTCATAGTGATTATTATAATGGTCTTCCAACCAAAAATATTCAAAAGGATAGTTTGGGAAAGTATTTTCAAAGTTTTCACCAACAATATTTGTAATTGAACTCTTGTTCTGTTCCTGATTTACTTCTATGGCATAATAACCCCAAAGCATATTCGCTGTCAAGTCAAGCAATACCATAGGAGTCGGTTTCTGTTTCATCGAACTGAAATTAAAGTCTCCTGTCACTCCCTTAACAGATGCCTGAAAATTTTGTCTCGAACTTTCAAATTTAACTATTCTGCCAATGGCTTCTTCCGGATTTTTATAGCCTAGTTTAAACAGGCATTTCTCATTTATAATACATTCTTTGTTTCCTTCTGCTTTACCGGAAAAATTACTACCAGCCTGCATTTTTAAATCATACATTTCTATAAAACTTTTATCAGTAATGAAAACGCTGGCTGATACCTGAGTGGGTTTCCCTTTTTCTTTAACTGTAAAAATAAATGAAGTAAGGTCTCCGGGAACTGCATTGGTATTGGATATATTTTTTATTCCGGTATGTTTGATTAATTCTTGTTCAAATGCATCAAGGTTATTAACCCGTTTAGAATTTTTCATTAAATTCTGTGGAACTCTAACAATTAGTTTATTCGAAATGTCAAGCCCTTTATCTTTATTTATCAAATAATTCAATTGCTTATCAATACCTATTATACTTGTAATAATTAATACAACAATGGCAAATTGCCCTACTGTAATAATATGACGAAATGATATTTTGCGTGTTGTAGTATATCTTTTGAAATGAATTAAATCCAATGATTCTTTCTTTTTAATATATAAGACAGGAAGGATGGCGGTTATAATTATGCTCAAAAGATAAACAGTTATCAAGATTAACCAGAAACCGTAATTAGAAAGGGATAAATTAATATTTATTCCCAGAGACTGAAATATTGGCTCTTTAATAATTGAACAAATAAATATTGCAAGAAATAAAGCAAGGGTATGAATAATAAAGGACTCAATTAAATATTTTTTTAAAAAATGTTTAAGATTGCTACCCAATACCTTTTGTATTCCTATGTCTCTCATATTACTAAGAAGACGTGAATAAGTAAAATAGACATAGTTAAATACCGAAGCTATTAACAATAATAAACTCACAGTAAACAAAATTTTTAAATAATCACTATTAGCATTTTCCGTGATTTCTCCTTGTAGGTTAGACTTTAAATGAATATCCGTTATGGGTTGCAGATGATATTTGTTTAAGGTATTGTTTTTATCAAAAAAACCTTTTTTATGATTATAAACCAGCTTATCAATATTTTTTTCCAATTCAGGTATGTTTGTATTATTGTCTATTTGGAGATAGGTATAAAAAGAAGCTTCACCCCAATCTGCTTTTACAGGTGGCGGAAGATGCATATTATCGTGAAAAGAAAGAAACATATCAGCTCTGAAATGAGTGTTTTTGGGAATATCTTTATAGACTCCTTCCACTTCGTAGTTAAAAACAGGATACTTAAAGATTTTCTTTCCAAGGGGATTTTGGCTCCCAAAATATTTTTTGGCTGTAGATTCTGAAATAATCACCTTATACGGTTCGTCCAACAATAATTTATTTTTTTTCTGAATCATGTCAAGAGACAGAACATTGATTAAGCCCTTTGAAGCATGAAAAACATCAGAATTTGAAAATATATTTTCCCCGATTTTATAATTAGGATTACTTGGTCTAAAAAGAAATCCGGAAGCATGCACGTTAGGAAAATTATCTACTAAAGATTCACCAAGTTTTCTTTCACATGTAGGTTGCTTTATTTTTAAGACATCATTCGAATAGGTTTCTCGAACTATTCTGAATATATTTTCATTTTCAGGGATATTTGTATCATACGAATTCTCATACAAAACATAACTGGAAACTGTTATAAATGCAGTAAATCCGATAATCAATGAAAAAATCAAAGTAAAAGTTGTCAGCTTATTTCTAAACAACTTGTTGAAATTCAGTCTTAAATAATACATCTAGGTTAGTGTTAGTAGTTATTAAATGAAAATATTAATCCAATTACCTTTGCTTTACTCCAAAAATTGTCTTGGTAACGTACAGCTGTATGCGCCGTGCGGGGTTTTCGGAGACGCGTCCTCATCC
>CAZPDP010000015.1:70448-72751 GCA_964585385.1 uncultured Bacteroidales bacterium | reverse complement strand
AGGTGTTTCATGGGAGAGGTTATCGCTTACAGGACAGCGATCTTCTATTTGTTCTACCCATTTATTCAGTGTTTTTTCATCCGCATCCGCATCGGCATGAATTTTTACTTCAATGCCTTTATAACCGGCTCTTTTTTCCTGGGATTTTCCCATAAACCTGGCCGGATCTAAATTTCCATTCAACTCCATACTCATTCCACGAAGGGTAAATCCCATTTCCTTAGCTACCAGGTGGCCAACAACGGTCAGACAACCGGATAGAGCGCCCAATACATATTCTACCGGATTAGCTCCTTCATCAGTTCCCCCAAGATTTTGAGGTTCATCAATGGTCATTTTGAAATTACGCGCTTTAACTTCTGTTTGTGTAGCGTTTTTACTTTCTGCTTGTATGTTTACATTCATATCCTTCATAATAAACTCCTTTCTTTATTATATTTTATTGTTATTTTATTAACATTGTTATAAATATAACACTTAAAATTTAAAATTGTTGTGTTGGTTTGGTATGAATTTTATCAGGTTTTAGTTAAGGATTGATTTTTTGGTTTTTAGAATATAGAAAAAGGCAAAATAAATCAACTGGAGGCTATCTGAAAACATCTGATTTTTCAAGCTAAAGCTTCACCGGCAGGATAGGATAATGTGCAAATCAAAAATAAATCTCGTCAGGGATGACATGTAATTTTGTGCATCCGGCAAATATTTCATCCCTACGGGATTTTGTTCCGTCTACCGTTCCAATTACCCGGATTGACATCCGGCCTACATAAATACCATGCCTAAAGGCATTAAATATACCGGCAGGGTTACCGGTGATCCTAACCGGATAAAAGCGTTCGCCAAATAAGGGTTTTGTAAACTACAGTGGAGCTGAGATAAATGTAGCAGGTTTTCCAGGTTAAATGGGTTAACAAAAATGATTTGACTTTCAATTTGAAGTAGCTGTGTTATTGGATTTTTCTGCCACATTTTCTCCTTTTTCCAATTTTTCCCTGAGTTGTTTTTTCGCCTGCTTCAGCACACCTCTCTTTTTGATCAGGTTCTTAATATAATCCGGCTTGGGAAAACTGATGGCATCGTAAATGCACCAAACCTGGCAGGATGTGCAGCCGACCATGCACTGCATGGGCCGTGCTACAACTGCTTTGTTATTTTCAGGATCGAAATCAAATACGTTTCTTCCACAACTGGTGACACACATACCGCAACCTACGCATTGGTCTTTATTAATGGCAGGATGCCATTCTATCTCTTCCCTGGCTATTCCTTTCCATGTAGCAAATTTCTTATCTAATTTTGATTGATTATTCATTTTGTACCTCCATTTATTTTATTGTTCGTAGTTCGCAAAAATACGAATAATTTAAAACGAGACAAAATTTTTATTATTTCATTTTTTTCGTAAAGATATTTATATTTGTTGCCTATTTGGCAAAATAACCAAATAGCCTAAAATGCATTTAATAATCTGTTATTAAACATATAACTAAAACAGCCAAAATGAAACAGGAAATTATCGATACTTACCAGGGAGAAGCCGGTATTTTTAAGGCGTTTTCGCATCCTACACGCTTGTTTATCCTTCATACCCTGAAAAAACAAAATTGTTCCGTATCTAAACTTGCTGAGATGGCAGAAATAGATATTTCTACCATGTCCAAGCATCTCGATTTGCTGAAACGGTATAATATTGCAAAAGCAAAAAAAGAAAGGAATACGGTGTATTATCAATTGACCATACCTTGTTTGTTTGATTTTATGCAATGTGCACAAAAAATTCTCCATTGTCCGGCAGATTGCATTGATGCACCCTGTCCAGATCTGAATGCCTGAACAAGAAAAAGGCTGCTAATCTAACTAATTTTAATAACAAGGTTTTCAGGAGTAAAATAATTGATATCATTTAATGTAGAACTAAAAATTTATTAATTTATGAACGAATTGGAAAGAACGATTGAAAAGATGGATTTTTCCTATTTTGCCACCGGACAACACAAAATTGACCCGGAATCATTTCTTCAACAGAAAGATGCAGTGTTATTGGATGTACGGTCGAAGGAAGAGATGGAAACCATAACATTTCAGTTAAAACATCATGCAGAGTTGCTTGAAATTCCGGCACATGAGGTACCATCAAGAATTAACGAGATTTCCAAAGATAAATCTATTGGCGTGTTTTGTTCTTCCGGAATAAGGTGCGTAATGATTTTTCTCTACCTTCAAAGCAAAAACTATAAAAACGTAAAAATACTTGAAGGAGGATACAATAACCTCATTGCAGCATTGATGCCGGGTAAGAT
>CAZPDP010000015.1:61993-70348 GCA_964585385.1 uncultured Bacteroidales bacterium | reverse complement strand
AAATACTTGAAGGAGGATACAATAACCTCATTGCAGCATTGATGCCGGGTAAGATCCATAAACACTTAAACAATAGTTAGTATGGATATTTGGATACTGGCATTGGTCATCTTCTTCATTGCTGCTACCATGACAATGACGGGCCGGGGAGGTGGTAACTTTTATGTACTGGCCATAGCGCTTTTCGGTATCGGGATGCATGAAGCTGCAACCACCGGCCAATTCGTGCTGATTGCTTCTTCTCTCACGGCCACGGTGTTTTTTGGGAAGAAAAAGGTCACCGACTGGAAACTTGTTTTTCTTATTGGGGGAATGACTCTTGTATCTGCCTTTCTTGGCGGTTTCTTTTCCGATGTCTTTGGAGGTAAATTCTTGAAAATCATATTCGCGGTTTTCATTTTTATTGCATCGGTACTTATGCTGAGGCCGGTAAAAGATGAAGCCAACGTAAAAAAGACCCATCGGCTGAAATTAAACTCCGGTAATCAGACTTATTGGATTAATCTCTACGTATTTGTTCCCATCGTGCTGATTACTGGTTTTATTTCCGGCATGGTAGGTATTTCAGGAGGCTCGTTTCTTGTGCCGCTTATGGTATTGGCTGTAAGGGTTCCCATGCACATTGCAGTGGGAACTTCTACCACGCTGGTTATGATTACTGCCTCGGCCGGATTTTTGGGCCATTTGAGCACCGGTCATTTTGATCCTTCCCTGGCCCTGCCGCTGGCAGCAGCCGGAGCTATCGGAGGCTTTTTAGGAACGCAGTTAACCGTAAAGATTCAGCCCAAAAAACTGAAAGTGATCTTTGCTGTTACTTCTTTGCTTGCAGCCATTATTATGCTGGTTAATGCATAGGGGAGAGATCAGGCAATATATTTTTTTTGATAAACTGGGAAAAGAATAATTTTATGGATACAATGTACTATGGCCTACCGCCATCCCTGCCGGTGCGGCTTTGGCTTCAAACGAAAATTATATTTTAGCCACCTCTTTTTGAGGAAGAGAAAACTTCCTTTCTGAGTTGGTTGGTTCACTCTGCGTTCGGCCGGCAGGGATGCCGGTGGTCCAGGTGTCTTAATTTAAAGTGTAATAAATTTCATTATGGCTTCAGGGGTGGGAACATACCCCCTTGCTATGATGTGGCCATTGATGACCAAAGTGGGTAATATCCATGTCGGATATTTTTGTAGTTCATCGGGATCGTTGACAATTTGAACCTCTCCGCTGATCTCCTGTTTTTCGAGCACCGATTCCACGCGCCTGATCACCCGGCGGCACTTGCCGCATTTCTTTGGCGGACATAATAATTTTATATCTGGTTTCTCCATTCATGCCTGTTTTTTAATAGAACAGATATCTCTGGCAATTGTTTTATTGTATCCTCAATTACATCCGCAACATCCTCCGCATGCATCAGGGAATATATCTTCCACAGGGAAACCACCGGCTTTCCATTGAACCAGACCGCCGTCAAGGTTGGCAACATCCCGGAAACCCTGTAAATTTAGCAGGCGAGCTACTTTAGTTCCTCGCTCGCCTTTTGAATCCATGACTATGATTGTCTGATCTTCCGGAAGCTCCTGAATGTTATCTATGATTTGTTCCATGGGATATAACATCACACCCGGTAAGGGAACCCGTTCCACTTCAAATTCATCTTTTCTCCTAACATCGAGGAGTATAGCTTGTTGTTCCTTCAATAATCCATGAGCGACCGATGCAGAGATATGTTTTACTCCATCCAGTTGAAAATTTTGATTTACAGGGGAATCCTGTATTTCCTTGTTTATTGGCATAAGGTTTTTTTTAAAATTTAAGTTCATCTAAGTCAGGGTTAAAAGTTTTGTTTGAAATCATCCACCTTTTTATTGGCAAAATAGATGATGGCAATAAAGATGATAGCAGCAACGGGGACGATGATCCACGGATGAATACCCAAAGCCCCGGATATATTTCCACTCATCGATTTTGATGTAAGATGGGCTTTGAAGAATTGAATGTTCACAGCAAAGAATAAAATACCCAGTACCGTTCCTACTAAACCTACCCAGGCATCTTTTTTGCCTTCCCCGATTCTTGACAGCATAGTTCCGGGGCAGTAACCAAGCAATCCCATTCCAATTCCGAAAATGAGTCCGCCCACCAGTTTACCCAGGTCAAGGGGCTTGGGATTTAACGTAATGACCCCAAAACTATCCAGGGCATAGAAGCCAATCATTGAGAAGGTTACTGCCGTGAGCATGAATTTCAGGATTTTAAAATCTTTCAACAGCAACAATCCCATCACTCTCGGATACTTTGTTATCCCTGTTCGCTGGAGGGTATACCCGAAAATAAAACCTACAATGAGTCCGATAATTATTTTAAGTATCATGATTTATGTCCTCCTGTTTTTGGGTAAAGGATTTTAGCGATGATTATTCCGGTAATAAAGAAAGAAGCGCCTGCCACTATGCTACCCAGTGAAAGGTGTGCCCACCCCTGTAAAATGTTTCCCGTAGTGCATCCGCTGGCTAGCACTGAACCCCATCCAAGAAAGAAACCTCCAACTAGTACGATAAGGTATCTTTTCCACAGGGCGGGGCCGTGGTATTTTTTCCATACAGAAGGTATTAATTCCGGGGCATACGTTTTGTTAATTTTCGCGGCTGCAAATCCTCCCAGGGCAACGCTAAACAACATAGTAACGGATATAAGGGCAGCCGGACTGCTTGCATACTTCTGAATAACAGGATTCTCCGCTAACGATGCAAAAGGATACTTAAACAATGTGGTGATGCTGCCAAAACTTGCTGTGATTCCAAAAGGATAGCTTTTATAGCTTAAAGCCTGGAATACAACATAGGTAGCCATGGCCAGCAGGGAAACGATAATTCCTCCTTTGAACCAATGCCATTCGCCGTTTTGAGTTGGTTTATTCTTCATAATATAAGATTTAAAAATTGAACGTGTTAATTATTTGATCGTATGCTTACCAAAAAAATCATTTCAAATATAAAGGTTTGCTTTTAATGTCAAATAAAAATCCACTTTCATTCATTAATAAAAAGCCTGGCGTTATCTCCCCTCAAATTATTGGCAAGGCCTAATAAACCATCTGTTAAATATTTAACTTCATATCCTTTGGTTTTCAGATACGTCATAGCAATGATAGCCCGGTCTTTATGAGGGCAGGCTGTTACAATGATTTTCTTCTCGTCCAGTTTGTCCAGATTTTTTGGTAAATCGGGCAGGGGAATGCTAATGGCAAAAGGCATTTTCCAGGATTTATATTCTTCTTCAAAGCGAATATCAACCAATTGGGCTTTATTTGTTTTGATAAGCTCAATGAGCTGCTTACTCTGAATTTTCATCTCCTTACGCGCTTCGTAATCGTATTTTAGTAAATATTCTTCCAATGGTAATTCCTGGGCATTTCCTGCTACTGCTATAAAAAACAATGCAATGGATAAAAACAATTTATTTTTTTTCATTTGAATATGTTTTTTAATTTATTACCTCATTTGAATAAATCTTATTTATTGTGCTTATCTTTAATTACTTACAAAACGAATTTTACGGTAGTTATTAATTTTAATAAATAAATCCGTGTTTATCCGTTGAATCTGTGTCATCTGCGTTCTATTCATTTCCTTTTGTATACGTGCTATGAATGAGCGTTTCATTGGGTAAAGTTATTTACTTTTCAGTAACGATGCCTGTTATCCTTAGTGTTTTTGCTTTTTTAGGATCATTTGATATTGCAGTAACTGTCCGGCTTACTCGATGAGGTCGAGGGGCAATACGGAATTCAACTTTAATAATTCCCGTTTCCCCATATTGTAATGGTTCTTTTGACCAGTCTTTAATACGTGTACCGCAACATCCACTTACCCTGTTAACTATAAGAGGTTTATTCCCTTTGTTCTCAAATTCTATTTCCATTTTAACCGCAGTGCTCATATCATTAATGTACATTGTATCCAGCTTGATGTGATTGTTTTCCGCCTTAAACACTAATTTAGGGGCATCGGAGGTTTGAGCACTGGTTTCGTTACTCATAATGAGGACTGTAAAAAGTCCCAAAATGATTAATCTTAAGATACTGATGTTTGTTTTCATTTTTTATTGTTTTTTAGATTATTAATAAATGCATTAAAATATTGCAAAGCAATCAATCATGCGAACAATCATTTCTTTTATCTATTTGGGTCAGGAACAAGCAGCACATGCGAATCAGCATGCCGCGCTACACTGAGACTAACACTACCAAGGAATAATTCAGAAATAAAGCCACGACCCTGGCTACCCATTATTGTTAAGGTAATAGATTTATCCTTAATATATTCCAGGATTTTCTCAGGGGGTTTTCCATATTCAATGATAATATTAACCTTTGTTTCCGGATGTTTTTCCTGAAAAGAACTGCTCAACCGGTTTAACCTTCCCTTATCAATAGCATTGAATTCTTCCAGTTTATGTTTTAAATGTTTGTCAATTTTCACCTCATCCTGAACATGCATTAACGTTAATTCAGGAATTTCAACCTGTTGATTTTTTATCCATTGAAATGCTGCCTCAGAAAAATCGGAAAAATCTGTTGGCAGTAAAACATTTTCAGTAAAATTTTCAGAGTAAAATTCCCATTCGGGCTCTTTCTGCTCCAGTTCTTTCATTATTTTTTCATACTGATAAATATTTTTTGCGCTTAATGCAGATGAATCATCTTCTCCTGTTTTTTTCAAAACCACCAGCAATATAGGGGACTGCATGTTATGCAACAATTCCGAGGCTGTATTTCCAATAACCGATGGATTGCTTGTTAGTCCATGTGAACCAACAATAATTATTCCGGCCTCCACTTTTTTCCTCACCTTTTCTAATTCTGATGAGGGTATTCCATATACCATTTCCGTTTCCACGGTAAATCCTTTTTGCTCAAGCTCCTTTTTTTGTTCCGAAAGCTTCTCTTCCAGGCCTTCAATGGTAAAATCTTCAAAGACAATTTTATCTCTCAGGTTCAATACATGAACGAGGGTTATTTTTTCAATTCCCAATGACTTTAATTCATGAGAATTTTCAATAATTTTTGAAACCGCTTTTGAAAAGTCGGTAGCAAGAATGGCATGCTTTGTCATATCATTTTCGTTTTAATTTGTGTTTAAAGCTCTTCTTTTCCCATATAAGATTAGGTAAATCGCAGGAATAAATATAAACACCAGCAACAACCCGAACAACAATCCGCCGATTACTACAATTGCCATTGGGCGTAGCATTTCAGTTCCGTCTCCCAGCAATAAAGCCAATGGCAATAACCCGACCAAACTGTTAATATCGGTAATTAAAATAGGTCTTAAGCGCAGTATCGCCGCTTGTTTGATAGCTTCAACAATACCCATTCCCTGTGCTCTCAGTTCGTCAATAAATGTAATCAATATCACCCCGTTGTTGATTTCCATGCCGGTGAGCATAATAACACCAATTAGCGCTGTCACACTTAATGGCGTTCCTGTTACATATAATGCATAAGAAATGCCTGCCAGCGACAAAGGAATCCGAATAATAATAATTAGTGGCTTCAGGAAACTTTCGAAATAGAGTACCATAACTGCATATCCCAGGAAAAGAGCAAAGAGCAATATGATAGCCATTTGCTGCATGTTTTCAGAAATCATTTGCGACTGTCCCCCATAGCTGAGACGGTAGCCAGCGGGCAATGAATAATTTTCCATTTTCTCTTTTATCCCCGCGGTAGCATCACCCACACTAATTCCCGAAGCATTGGCAGTTACTTTTATTACACGGTCCTGATTTTTCCGGTCAATCTGCACGGGGCCTGTTGTTTTCTCAATATCTGCTACAACACTCAGCGGTATTTTTGCTCCTGTTCCTGAATATACAAAAATATTTTCCAGCGCGTCAGAAGATTTGATTTCCTGTTCTGCCATCATTACCCGTATGGGATAGTAATAGGCTCCATCTTTGTAACGGGTGGCCACATTTCCATCTACCATTGTTTTCACAGTGGTACCAATATCACTTACACTCAGTCCTAAATCCACGGCCTTTTGCCTGTCCACAGAAATGTGATATTCCGGTTTGGTGAGTTCTAAAGACATATCCAGACCTTTTAAATAATCAAGCGAAGCGAGTTCCTTGCGAATCTGTGAAGCTTCGTTAAAAATTTTCGTCATAGATTCACTTCTGGGGGCAGATATTTCAAGCTCGATATCGAATTTACCGGTACGGCGGATACCTTTCATTTTGGTATGAAACACTTTGATTGTAGCCCCCGGAGCTTTTACGGCTTTCATCACCGCCGGTCGTAATTTTTCCACATACTCATCTGTATTCATGGGACGCTGTGATGCAGGAACCAATTGAACATTCAATTCACCTTCAAAACTTTTTTCGGTGGTAACCAGGCCCCATACTTTACCTCCGGCAAGGCTGGCATAACCATGAATATAGTCCTGTTGGGAAACTACTTTTTCCACCTGCTTCAATACCTTGTCGGTTTCGCTCATAGAGGTTCCTGTTGGCATGATTACTTTCACCGTAATTATTCCATCATCAGCTTTGGGAAGAAATTCGGAACCTGTTTGCTGAAAATAATAGAATCCCGGAATAAGCAATAATAAAAATATCCCAAGCACCAGCCATCGTAACCTTAACGACCAGTTTAATATGGGTTTGTAAATGTAAATCAGTCCGTTAATGAATCCATCGGACAGGCGGGTAATAAAAGTGCCTTTTTGTTTTATCTTTTTCCCCTGAGGATAAAACAGGGCCATAAGCATAGGGGTTACTGTCAGCGAAACCAGCATGGAAAGAGCGATGATAATGGCCACGGTGATAACCAGTTCCTTAAATAATAGTGACGAAAGTCCCGGAATTAGTAAAAAAGGAACGAACAATGACAAAAAGGTAAGGGTTGCCGTAACAATGGCCCCGCTAATTTGTATAGCCCCTTTAGTAACAGGATTGCTTGTTTCCGACTCTGTTTCCTGCACACGGGTGATGTTTTCAAGCATTACAATGCTGTTGTCGAGTACCACCGTCATGGCCACCACCAAACCGCCAAGGGTAAAAATGTTGATGGAAAAATCCAGAAGCTGCATAAAGAAGAATGTTCCCAGCAATGTTACCGGCAGACTTAATGCAAGGGCAAGAATTCTTCGCCATCCTAAAAGAAAAAAGGCAGTTACCAGGGTTACCATGATTGCTGCCAGGAGCATGGCATCGCGCACCCCATTGGTGGCCAGCCTTACATACTCGGCCTGGTCGTAAATCATTTCTATTTGGGTGGTCGGGGGTAACTCTTCACGCAACACCTTCATTCGTTCTGCAATCGCGTCAGAAACGCTAACAGCATTGGCCGCAGCTTGCTTGAATATTGATATACGAACTCCTTCTTTGCCATTGTACCGCGTTCTGATGCGCTGTAATTCGTGATGATCTTTAACCTTTGCCACATCCTTCAGCAAAACCTGACCACCCCCATTATTTTCCCTCAGGATAAGGTTTTCTATTTCGGTAATCGAATTATACTCGTCATACGTTCTTATAATATAGTCCCTTTTACCGGTAACCATACGCCCGCCTACCATATCGATGTTTTCTTTCTTCAGGCGGTCGGATATTTCCTGTAGAGTTAAGTTGTAGCCCTGTAGCTTCAGGGGATCAATGTGGACTCGTATTTCTCGCTGCATACCACCTGAAAGGGCCGTCCCGGCAAATCCCGGTACCGAGGAAAATTCTTCCTTAAATTCATTTTCCACCCAGGTACGTAGTTCTGTTAGGCTCTTATTATCGGACGACACCAAAACTTCAACAACGGGCAATTGGGATGGGTCGGCCTTAAAAGCAACGGGTTCCAGTATGTCTTCGGGTAGTTCTTTTTTTACCAGACCCATTTTTGCCAAAACATCCTGATAAGCTACATCCCGGTCGACACTATAATCAAAATTTACCAGTAAGGTGTAAACGCCTTCTTCGCAGTTTGATTCTATGTAATCCAGATTATCAACCGTGGCCATTTTTTCTTCAATAACCATTGCCACCTCATTTTCCATTTGTTCCGGAGTGGCTCCTGGCCAGTAAACATATACCTTTATCATTGGATAGGTAATGTCAGGCAACATATTGGTTGGTAATCTGAAAATTCCGGCAACACCTACTACCATTAAAACAATCATAAGCATGATGGTACCGGCCGGGCGTTTTATTGATTGTACAGTTAATTTCATTTATTTCGTTAATTTTTTAATTTGCTAATGTGCTAATTCTTTAATGTGCTAATTCTTTAATGTGCTAATGTGTTAATTTTTTAGTTTGTCCATTCTTGGGTTATTACTTTTTTTCGATGTAGAAATA
>CAZPDP010000015.1:0-61893 GCA_964585385.1 uncultured Bacteroidales bacterium | reverse complement strand
TTAATTTTTTAGTTTGTCCATTCTTGGGTTATTACTTTTTTTCGATGTAGAAATAATGCTTGTTAAAAGGCGTTGTATTTCATTAAGAAAAGGAAAAAGAGCATCATTATCCGGGTAATTTTTGGAGTGTTTACATAAGAGTAACCAATATTCCGTTTCTTCTGCTTCTTTTGCCGAGATTTTTAATTTATGAATAAAATCCGCTCTACTTTCACAGGATTGGGCTTCTCTTATATTTGCGCCGATTGATGTCCCTGCTTTTAATAATTGCCTTGCAATTACATATTTTCTAAGATTTTCCAGCTCATCGGCATATTCAATTATTTTCAATGCAAACTCAAAACTTTTTTTGACAATAACATTCTTTTTTTCCATATCATAAATAAATTAGCATATTGATAAATTAGCACATTATTTCATTTTCAAATTATTTCATTAGCAAATTAGCAAATTGAAAAATTAGCACATTATTTTAAAATGTTCACTTTTGTACTATCTTTCAACCTTCCTTGTCCGTCAACAACGACATTTTCTCCTTCTTTCAGACCGTTAATGATTTCTACCTGGTTGTTGGAATCCATTCCCTTCTTGACCACTCTCCGGTGGGCGACATTGTTGCTATCCAGTACGAAGATGAAATTTTCATTTTCAGGCGAAGTGAGTATGGCCCGATTCGGAACTGAAATGGCATTTTCTTTCTCCGAAACAGGTATTTTAATGGAGGCCATCATTCCCGGAAGAAGTTTTTTGTTAAAATTTAAGATTTTAATATCAAATTTTACGCTGCGCGTTACCGGGTCAACCTGGGGATAAATAAGGCTGATTTTCCCTGATAACGTATCCTTGGGATATGCATTCAAAATTACAGGCAGTTTTTCACCTTCTTTAAGTGCTTCAAAATATTTTTCATTCACGTTAGCTTTAATAACTAATGAACTCATGTCAGTTATAGTAAACATTTTATCCTGGGCCGATACCCGGCTGCCCTTGTCAACATAACGATCCGTCACAACCCCGCTCATAGGGCATATCACCGGTATGGTTTTATACATGTTTTTCGCATACACAAGATTCTTTTGGGCAGAATCAAGCTTATGTGCTAATTTCTTGTATTCATCTGTTTCCGGCTCTTCTTTATCCAATGCATTTTGTAACTGTTCTATCCTCATTTGGTTCTCAGATATTAAAGCCACGCGGTCTACCGGATTTATAACAGCAATGACCTTATCATTTTTTACATGCTGATTTTCTCTTGCAGAAAGGGATTTCACGATTCCATCTGCCGGTGATTTAATATTGGTAAATATGTTTGCCTCTATAGTACCGGTAATATCAATGTAAGAAACCATTTTACTTTTTTGGGCGGTTTGGATATCCACAAGGGGAAGTTTAGCAGATTTTGGTTTATTCTTCTCTTCGTTTTCACTTTCACTTTTGCATCCTGCAACAAATGCAAAAACCAGAAAAATGATTAACGGTGTAATTTGCCAATTGAGAAATTTAAACCCTGATAAAAAATTAGGAGGAGTGGTTTTGCTGTATTTTACTCTGTTTGTTTGTTTCATTTTCATAATATGTCTTTTTAAAATGGATAACCATCATTTCCTGTCAGGTAATGCAATCTGGATAAGGCTTGTAAATAGGCGGTTACAGACTTTTGATGATCTATGTTTGCATCTGTCAATATTTTTTGGGCATCCAGCACATCAATGATATTTCCTTTGCCTCCCTGGTATTTGACTGATGCATTATCAAGGGTTTCCTCAGCCAGTTTGATAATTTCTTTATTGTTTGCGATTTCACTTTCGATATCCTTAATTGTATTGATTGTTAAGTCAATTTCTTTTTTAATGTCAACGGAAGTTTGCTCCCTCTCATCCTGCATCTGCTCCATTCGAATTTCGCTTTGCACTATTTTTGATTTGAATGCGCTTCCTTGTCCGAATGGCAATGTATACCGAATACCTACACCAACATTGTAATTAAAATTGTCTGCAAAAGGGGCATAACCGTGTTCCCAGCTTGCAATGCCGTAAGTAAAAACATCGGGCCGGTTTTGCAGCCGTAATATTTCTTTTTGCTTGGACTGAATGTCTATTTCGTGCTGTATTTTTTTCAATTCCGGGTGGTTTTGAAAAACTTCATCATACAATGCTTCGGCAGAAAAAATTTGGTCTTTCTCTTCTTTGTATAATTCATCTGAAATATCTTCCAATTTCATACTTTCAACATCATCCAAAAAACAAAGTCTTTTTAAACGGGTCATTTCCCTATCAAACTGATTTTCTGCCTTTTGAAGAGCCTTTTTCTCCTCTGAAATCTGCACTTTTATTTTCAGTACGTCCACGCTTGATACTTTTCCGATGTCGAACAAATTTTTGGAATATTTGAGGTGTGACTCCAGTTGCTGCAATGCATTTTGGTAAACCGCAATTTCAGCTTTTGCTTTAAGCGCCTCGAAGTAAGTATCCGTCACTCCGTAGATGATGGAATGCCTTATTTGCCGTATGATTTCATCATTCAGATTTATCTCCTTCTTGACGACGCTTCTTTCCGTTTGATTAAGACCCCAGTCATAAATGGTTTGCTCAACGGTAATATCGTTGTAGAAATCTGACCGATTACCGCCCAGAAGTCTTTCCTTGTTAGGCATCAAAAATTTCCAGTAAGAAAAGCTGGCAGATGTTGCAATTTCCGGTTGATATTTGGTCTTGATTTTTTCTATTTCTTCTTCTTTTATTAACGTGTTTTTCTTGTTTGCCTGAAGCAGATAATTCTCCTGTAAGGCATTATCTATAAGTTCTGTCAAGGTAAAGCGAGATACAGTTTCTTCCTGTGCAGACAAAAAATTTGTCGAAATGCTGATTAATAGAATTAGCCAGATAGACTTTTTTATGAACTTCATTTTAATAATTATTTAACTCCATTCTTTTTTAATACTTCCACCAATTCTTTTTCCGGGAAAAAACCTTCGTGCCGAAAATATTCTTTACCGTTTTCATCTAAAAAAACCTGTGTCGGGATAACTTTAACGTTATATTTGTTTGCATATGGTCTGCCCTCAGAGGTCCATATATCGTAAAATATAACCTTCACTTGATTGGGGTATTTCTCTTCAACTGATTTCATGATGGGCTGCATCTTCTGGCAAGGGATACAACGTACCGAACCCAACTCGATGAAGGTTACCTTGTAGTTTCCCTCTTCTTGTTTTTGGGCACTTTGGGTTTTTTGAGCGGTTTTCTGTTTTTCTTGTTTATCCTGATTGGAGTTTTGCCCGCATCCTGCAAAGGTGAAAGCAGTTATTAAAAACAGGATGATTGAAATTTGTTTAAAGTTTTTTAAATCTTGTGTAGTCATAGTTCCTCCTTTTTTATCATTTCCCCATTTACCTCACACGCCCGATTTAGCGTGTTGGTAATGGTTCCGAATTTTAATATATTTTTGTGCCAGTTGCTGATTTTTCGTTCATCTGCATCCGTTTCTACTTCTAATTTGTAGTTGATTGCTTTTATATAGGGCGGATTGTCATTTCTTTCTCCATAAATGGCAACCCTTGCTTTGCGGTAAGGTATTTTCAAAATCTCCGAATACCGCTGAACGTTTTTAAGCATGCAGGCTGCCAGCGAGGTAAGCAATAATTCTGCCGGGTTGGGCAGCACATTGTCACGACCTGAAGTAGCATCGAACTGTATTTCCGACTGGTTTGCTTCAGCTTTGGCAGTTCCTGGCGACATTACCTGGGCTGTTATTTTGTATTCAAGCATATTATTCAACTTTTGTTTACAGGTTTATACTTATGCCTTTATTATCACCCTTGTTTTCTTTACCCAGCAGTTTTTCAGCATGTTCGTAAATGTCGTTTATCGGTCTTTGTTTTATCATTTTGCCAAGCTCAACTGCTTCACTGGCTTGCTCTTTGGTGCAACCAAGTTCTAAAGCTTTTTTAAAATGATAATCGAGACAGGGCCGGCATCCGCCTGCAATGGAAGCTGCAATTCCTGCTAATTCAATGGTTTTTTCCTCAAGATGTTTGAATTTTACCATTTTTTGTACATTCTATTGAATTAACAACATCCTTTTGTTTGTGTATCTGTTGATGATTTTACTGTTCTGAAACCATCCTCAGTGAAATCAATCGTAATGTTGGAAAGCATTTTTTCAGCATCGGGCGTAACGAAGATGTCAACACCACTCATCTGAATAACCGAGTCATCCGGAGATGGGTTTTCCTCTACGCCCATTTGTAAAGATGGGCTGCAACATCCTTGTACGGTAAAAAACCGTATGCCTGATTTTGGATTTCCACTTTTATCAATCAGTTTCTTAAATTGTTCCAATGCATTTTCTGTAAATTTCATAACTTACTATTTTTAATTCGACAATATTTTATTTCTTTTCAAATGGGTCATTTTTTCCTATCCGCTCCGCTTCTTTACGCTTCAGTGTGGACAAAGCATTTTTTCCCCGTGAGTTCGGAATGGCTTTCTGACTTAAATATTCCAGACTATTGGCAATGGAATCGAAGTCTTTAAAGGGGAAACCCACCACGGTTTCGTTGGGTCCTATATCGGTGGCATCCCTGCAGCCATAGCATCCCATGCTCATGTTGAGTTTTTGCTTCATATAGGGGATAATCGTGGCATCTACACAGGTTGCCTGTAAAATGGCAGTACTACTTTCTACCCTTTGTCCACCTTTCACGTTTAAATAGGCAAGACCTATCCACATCAGTTTTTCAGTTTCATCTTCCATCACTACAACATCCGGTTCGAGCACTGCCGTGTCGAGAGGAAAGAGGTAAAGGGATTTCAGCTTTCCCTGGGGTAAGGTGGTCATTCCTTCGAACATTGTTTTACCCACTTCATCATCTTCCGCTATGCCAAATCCAACCAGCCCTTTCCCTGTTTTCAATCCCTCGGGCAATGGTTTGAATCCAAATGCCGCAGCGGCTGCCGGGCAGGAGATACCTTCCCCGTCAAGCTGAACATGTTCTCCCTGTCTGGCTTTCATTAAGGCCTGACAATACCTATGACCGGATAGATTTTTGATGTTTTGAGGTACTGAGTTTCCGGTTTCAATGAATTTAACACCAACTGGCGAGGTGGATAACCCTAAAATTTGCTTTATTCTGCTTGTGTTGTTTTGTATATCATTCATAAATCAATTCTTTTTTTCTTCATTATTCCTTCACAAAATATATTTTAGTTAGGTTATTGGAATAGCTTGTCTCGCCAAGGCAAGACAATTTCATTATATATTTTTACCTTCGGTGAGTTCATATGCTCAATTTCATTTCCATTTGTATTTTTTTTAATCCGCGGCACCGTGTTCGGCTCCTTACGGATCCGTATAATCCGTGTCGAGGCTGTCTAAAAAGTTCTTATGAGACTAAATCTGAAAATCAAGCTTTGCCCCTGATCCGGCAATTGCCGGAAGGCTTGATTTTCAGCAACTTCACCCGGCATTTGCCGGGCAAGGGGCAAAAAGTTGCTGAAAATCTTGTTTTATTTCTTTTTAGACAGCCTCGACGTTCTATCCATCTTTATTCTGACGTCTCCAGTCCACAGTCCATTTCTTCATTGTCCGGGCAGCATTCTCTGCGATTTTTCCGCATACTGTCCAGGGTATTCATGAATTCCTCAAAGTATGTCCTGAGCTCATCCAGCGCCTGCTCATTGAGGTTATAGTTGACACACGTTTCTTCACGCGTGCAGGTGACGAGCCCCATCTTTTTCAGTTTGGTCAGATGCTGCGAAACGGTGGATTTGGCAAGGGGCAGGCGATCAGAAATGCTGCCTGCCCTGCAATCCCTGTATTTTGCCAGATGCAATAGTATCTGTATCCTGGCCGGATGGGAAACCGCCAGAAAATAGGGAGCACCTGCAATCGCCGTTTCCTGGTAATCTGTACGATTCATAGACATTACTCCCGGGCTTTTTCAAGCCAGTTTTTTAACGTGCTTTTGACAGGGATCTTTCCCTGTGAAAGCAGTTTCCCGTTCACATACAATCCTGGCGTCATCATTACGCCGTAGTTGACGAATTCATTGACATCAGTTACCTTGTCAATCTTTGCATCCAGGTTTTCTTCGTTGACCACCTCGTTGCAGAGGCTTTCCAATTTTTCGCAATTGGGACATCCTTTTCCGATAATTTTAATATCAAGCATAATTTTTCATTTTAGTACATTATATCTTATATTCTTGCATTATTTGGCAAAATTCCAAAAAACAAATTCCAAAAAACAAATAATAAA
Organism: uncultured Bacteroidales bacterium; assembly: GCA_964585385.1. GTDB lineage: Bacteria > Bacteroidota > Bacteroidia > Bacteroidales > UBA12077 > JAGXLC01. Next base: position 55,635 of record CAZPDP010000015.1, on the reverse strand, counting down.
CAATAACAAAATTTCAAATACCAAACACACTACTTTGATTTTGTCATTTGTTGATTGAAATTTATTTGTTATTTGTATTTTGAGATTTGTTATTTATTTGATTGTGGCTTGTCCACGTTAGGTGTTCTACAATTTTTAACTGTTCTTTTCTATAGTTGCTTTATATAATCAATGATTTCGTTGACTTTTTCATCCGTAACAGGCGTTTTGCCTTTGGTAATGCCAAAGTTTGTGGTGTTAATGTGGTGAAATTTATTGATACCTGCCCGTTGAAGTATTATTTCCGCGCAATTGAACGGGCATCCATCCAACACAACAATTTTATCGTTACTTGATTTTGTGGATTCTATAAGTTTTTCATCGCCTATCGCTATTTTAGCAAGGCAAAGCATGTTCGCTTCACCTGATTCTGCCAGTTTTCGTGCTACTGAATCGGTAAAACATCCTGTATTTGATGCTCCGGAACATGCAACAATTGTTATATTATTTTCTTCACTCATAATTATATTATTTTAATTTATTGTACATTTTTGTTAATATTTCCCTGTATATTTCTTTAAATGACTCATGATGTTTAGATAGGGGATGAAAGGGGATAAGGTCCATCACCTCATCAAAGTCGAGTTCGGATTCCAGGAGCGTTTCTACGCTTCCTTTCACCATTTTGCTTATGGCCTCACGCGCCTCCTGATCGCTCATTCCAAATTCTTTCGCTATCTGGTAGAGCTCATGCAACTGAAACCAAAGGTAAGTGGGCCCCATGCCGGTTATAACAGCATAGGCTTCCAGTTTGTCCTCCTGGTCCACATGGATGAGTTCACCTAGTTCTTCTAAGAGACCCTTTACTTGTTGATGGCGTTCATTTTCCTCAAAACTCAGATTGTTTGAATAGGCCATTACATTGTACCCTTTATTAATAACAGAAGGAGCGTTGGGTATCATTCTTATTACCGGGCAGTTTTTTCCCAGAATTTGGTTGATGGTGTCAATCTGTATTTTTGGAGCTAAGGAGACCACTACCGTTTCCGGGTTTATGGTATCTTTTATAGCTTCAAGGCTGTTTTTGACTTCCGGGGGATGAACAGCCAGAAATACAAGATTCGCTTCTGTGGCTTCTGCCGCGTTTTCAGAGGATTTAATCTGCTCATTGACAGACTGGAGCTTTTCAATTTGCCGGGAGTCGGGATCATATACTTTTATCTCCTTGCATTGAATTCCTTTTTGCTTCATTGCTTGAAGTATGATCCGTGTTATTCTTCCTCCCCCGATGAATCCTATGGAAATATTACATTTTTTCATGGCCTTATGATTTTGGGATAATTAATATATTTCTTAGTAAGAATTTATATGCTTCCAAAGATCAATCCTGATATAGTTGCCATAATTACAACGAGCAATACATAAACCAATGTTTTCCTTGTCCCGATGACACCACGTATTACCAGCATGTTAGGCAGCGAGAGTGACGGACCTGCAAGTAACAGGGCCAACGCCGGACCTTTGCCCATGCCTGCTCCCATGAGTCCCTGCAAAATAGGTACCTCGGTAAGCGTTGCAAAATACATGAAAGCGCCCACTATTGAGGCGAAGAAGTTGGAAAAGACCGAATTACCGCCAACCAAATTTGCAACCCAGTTATCGGGTATAACTCCCCCCATATCGGTATCGCCGTGGGTCGAACCCAGCAGGAAGCCTGCTATCAGTACTCCAATGGCCAGGAGGGGCATAATTTGCTTGGCAAAATCCCATGTAGACAAGGTCCATTGCTTGTTGTCTTCATCTCTCTTGTCGGTAAGCGTTAGGATTGAAACTCCGGCTATACCTACTACCATCGGTATCATTGGGCTTGATGTAAGAAACGCCGATGCTGCGGTTACTGCTGCAGCGGTTATTACATATTCCCATTTGAGCTTAAGTACATAGATGAGGGAGAAAACAAGCAGAATAGCAAAGAATGCAGTTATATCCCATTTGTGTGACCATATCCAGTGCCATCCGCCGCTGGTCACATCATCTGCCGGCGCTCCCCAGTTGGCGAAAACGAGGATTAGTACAAGAATGAAGAAGTGACTGGCGGTTTTCCACATAGGACGCTTTTCTTCTTCTTCCATTGCAAAATTCATCTGTTCTTCAGCTTTCACCCTTTCTTCCTTACGATAGATCAGCGACATGATGCTGCCGATCACTATTGCAAAGACTACAGCACCAATAATACGCGCAACACCCATTTCAAAGCCCAGGATGCGGGCTGTTAAAATGATTGCCAGGATGTTAATGGCTGGTCCTGAATACAGAAACGCGATAGCCGGTCCTAATCCTGCACCACGTTTATGGATGCTTGAAAATAAGGGTAATATGGTGCAGCTACACACGGCTAATATGGTGCCCGAAACCGAGGCGATAGAGTAGGAGACCCATTTTTTTGCCTGGGCTCCGAAATATTTTAACACCGCCCCCTGACTGATAAAGACTGCAATAACACCTGCTATGAAAAATGCAGGCAGCAGGCAAAGGATCACATGCTCCTGTGCATACCATTTGGTTAGGTCGAGCATGGCCATGATCGCTTCCTTGAAGCGGTCGCTATACAAAGGTAAAAAATAGGCAAACAAGAAAACTGCTGCCATCCAGAATAATATCTTAATTTCTTTTTTCCATTCCATAGTTGTTAATTTAGTTGATTCAGTTGATTTAGTTAATTCAGTTAATTCAGTTAATTCAGTTAATTCAATTGACTAAGTTGATTGAGTTGATTAAGTTAATTGGTTGATTAAGCTTTTATTCTCCGTTTTTTCTTTTATTAAGATAAGAGATATACCCATTCAGTAGTTTTAAGCACTGATTGTAGGCATTTCTGAATTCCTTGTAAAGCTCTGGTTCTTCAAAGCTTTTCATTTATCTTTATATTAATATAATTTGGTTTACAACTTTACTTAATTTACTCAGTTAACTTACTTAACTCAGTTACTCAATCAACTCAACAACTCAATTCGTAGTTCGTAAAAAAACGAATCAAATTTAAAAAAATTTTTAAAGATAGATAATGATTACGTAGTATAAACCTATCCCTATAAACAAGACAGCCACTACCCGGCGGAACCATTTTTCGAAGACTTTTAAGCCGTTGTAAAATTTTCCCACGCCGGCAATTGTATAAGCCAGCAGCCAGGCAAAAATGATAACCGGAATACCTGTGGCTATGGCAAATAGTACAGGAAGTGCCAATCCGGAACTACTGCTCAGAGTCATTGGGATAAGCATGCCGAAATAGAGTACACCACTGTATGGGCAAAACGCCAGGGCAAAGAGAATCCCGATAAACAGTACTTCCCAGAATGAATTCACACCCTTTTCCTGGTAACGTTGCATATAACGGTTGACTCCCGGGAAATTGATCTTAAATATTCCGAACATGAAAAGGCCGATGATAATGAGCAGCGGTCCAAGTATTTTTTCCCCATACTGCTGGAACCATCCTGATAACGTCAGTTGGTCGGCACCGAGAAAAATGATTGCCGCAATCCCTGTATAGGTAATGGCTCTTCCTAATGTATAGATTAGCCCGTTGTAAAAAACTCTGTTCCGGTTCTCAATATCTTTCCCAATAAAACCAACAGCGGTAATATTGGTAGCCAAAGGGCAGGGACTGATAGCTGTCATCAGTCCCAGGATAAAAGCCGATAATAATGGAACAGAGCTGTTTTCTAATAAACTGGTTAGCGCTTCTTCCATTATAAAACCGAGTTTACTTTTTGATGAATAATTTTTTTCAATTTTTCAGGTTGCCGGACATACATAAAACCTTGCTGTGTGAGATTGATTTTTTTATCACCGCCCACAATTAACAAGGTCTGGCCATAAACGTTCAGTTCTTTTGCCATTTTTTCTCCTTCGGGCTTTTCAAGGTTGTAGGCGGCAAAACTTACATTGTCCTTGTTCATTTCCTGTACAGCCTCTTTTGAAGTCTCTTCCACAACTTTACAGGTATAGCAACGTCTCGTCATATGAAAGTAATATACTTTAACCTCATCTGCCTTTACTTCTGCTTTGTTAGCTTGCTTATTGTTATTATTGGCCCCGGCATTGCGGGAAAAACCAATACTCACAAGGAAAATTAGAAAAACTATCTGTGTAATTTTCATGATAATATTGAGAATTTAGTTTAACAATTTTTTTATTTCTTCTTTTTTGGGCACTTTTCCGCTGGCAACTACTTTATTATTAACTACCAAAGCAGGGGTTACCATTACTCCATGTTTCATAATGTCATTGATGTCTTCTACCTTTGTTACCGAGGCGTCCATGCCAGATTCGTTAACTACTTCTTCGACGGCTTTCGTCAGGGCCTTACATTTAGGGCATCCTGTACCTAATACTTTAATTTCCATTTTGTTATGTTTTTTTGTTTGTTGTTTGTATTTCGTGAATGTACGAACAAAGAAAATAAAAGATTCATAGATATAAAAATCTTTTTAATTTTTTTAATATAGAATTTCTGAAAAGATGTTATGTTACTGTAAATAAGATAGTTGAAAAATATGTGCCTGCGAGTTTTAACTTTTAGGAATTTACTGAAAAAATAACGGACCTTTTCCCAATTTTTCCAACAGTATCAGGTTATTCGCTAAATCCCAAGAGCGATTTTATTTTAACTTCATTTGGTGATTTTTAAGTCTGAATAAAGTAGTCCTCTCTAAAAGCGTGCTTTTTTCTATAGTTTATATACATTGGGATTTAGCAAACAGGCGTTATGAAACCCTCATGCACCGACTTACACAAAAGACGATGAATAATCCAGAGGGTTCCATGTGGCCAATAGCTTAATTAAATAATATACACATGAAATCAAGATATTTGATTTTTTTTTGTATTTGTTAGCATCATTACTACCATTTGCAGCAGTTCTTCTTTTTTTGCATTGCCCAAAAAACAAAGTCCGGCATTCGACGGAAGAAACAAAAAAACGCTAGGCTTGAATCATTCTACCTCCCCTGCAATTCTTGCCCACGCCGCAAGACTTAGCCTGGCCTGCGCGCCGTTTGGCCAGACATTAGTTGCTAATTGCTGCCTATGTTTGTTTTGACGCATAATAAAAATTTTTGCTATAAATCTGGAAAGCATTAAAAAATCTGCGGGAATCCGTTGCATCTGTGTCACTGTGACCGGCTCTTGACGGTTCCGCGTTCCATTAAAAAGTAATTATTTACAAATTAAAACCTTGAAAATAAAACAATTGTACGGTTTATGTATGCGGGAGTTCCTTATATCAACATCATAATTAATGAAAAACTGGTATTTTGGGAATTAAACAATTCACCTCTATACATAGTCAAATAAAAAAAAACGCCTATGACCCATTTAAAAAGTAAGATTTTACCAATTTTGATGCTTCTGATAGGCATCGAAACCACTTTCGTCTCTTTGACCCAGGCCCAGGAGAAAAATAAAGGGCTTTCTGTTGAAGATGTTATGCGGATGAAACAAGTAACTGGTGTTGACCTCTCCAAAGATGGCAATTATATTGCCTATACGGTAACAGACCCCGCAGACCCTATGAAGGATAATCGTTCTGCCGGCAATCATCTGTATGTTTACAATGTAAAAACAGATGAATCAAAAGCCTATTTTACAACTGGCAGTGTGGGGGATGTGAGTTTTCGGCCCGGTAAGGATGCTATTACCTTTACTACAAGGTTGGAAGGAGCAAAGAAAAATGCCATTTTTGAAATGCCCCTTGATGGAGGAGGTGCCACGAAGGTTTTTCAATATGAAACTTCCATTATGGACTATGAATGGGCTCCCAATGGTGAAAAACTAGCTTTTACAGCCTATGAAAAGGGTGAGAAAGAGGTTCCCCAACTTCCTTTTCAGCCTGAAATTTATGAAGAAGGACTAAAAGACAGAAAAGGTTTTGTCATTGATTTCAGTGAAACAACTGCGGAAGCAAAACCATTGAAGGTGAAAGGTACAATTTATAAAGTACGCTGGTCACCTGGTGGTAATCAACTGGCAGTTGCAGTGGCTCCCACACCCATGGTGGATGATTATTATATGAAACAGGATGTGAAGGTGGTTGATTATCAAACCGGGGAAGTGATAGGAGATGATATCAAACACCGGGGAAAACTGGACGATATTCAATGGAGCCCCGATGGCGACCGACTGGCTCTTTTAGCTGGAAATGATATTCATGACGTAATTGCCGGTCGTCTCATGGTGGTAGATGCTGATGGTGGTACTCCTGAAAACATTCATCCCGGTTTCAAGGGAAAATTTGAACAGATTGACTGGACTTCACAGGAGAAGATTCATTTTATCGCCAGTGAAAGTACAGAAGTAGGATTCGGATCCATCAGTCCGGATGGTGATGACTTCCAGTACGAATTGAAACCCGGGGGTCCCATTTTTGAAAGTTTTTCTTATGCAGATGAGCGGCATATAGCCTTTGAAGTGAGTGCACCTGACCACCCGGAGGAAGTTTATTATAAGACTGATAAAGGTGCTCCTAAGCGGATAACCAATATAAATCCGTGGTTAGAGAATATGAAAATGGGTGAACAGGAGGTGGTTCGTTACCAGGCAAGGGATGGTTTAACCGTTGAAGGCATCCTGATTAAACCCGTAGGGTATGAGTCCGGAACCGAGGTGCCCCTTATCGTAAGGGCTCATGGAGGACCGGAAGCTCATTACAGCAACGGCTGGCTTACTTCATACAGTTCTCCCGGCCAAGTAGGTGCTGCAAAAGGTTATGCTGTATTCTATCCAAACTACAGGGGTAGTACCGGAAGGGGCATTGAATACCTGAAAAGCAGCCAGGGTGACCCGGCCGGCAAAGAGTTCGATGATATTGTCGACGGTGTGGATTACCTCATTGAAGAAGGTATTGCTGACCCTGATAAGGTTGGTGTAACCGGTGGATCGTATGGTGGTTATGCTACCGGCTGGATGGCTACTTATTACTCTGAGCACTTTGCGGCGGGTGTAATGAATTTTGGCATCAGCGATAATATTTCCTCGTGGGGAACCGGCGATATACCCATGGAGTTATATCTTGTGCACAACAAAGAGTGGTTCTGGGAAGACAATAACTGGATGAAATACCTGGAACGCAGCCCGGTTTATCATGTGGGCAAAGCCCAGACTCCACTGTTAATTACTCACGGTAAGGCTGACACTCGTGTTCATCCGGGGCAGTCATTTGAACTCTACAGACACATGAAAGTAAGAAAGCCCGAAATTCCTTTACGTTTTGTTCAGTATCCCGGAGCAGGACATGGTTACAGGCGGGCAACCGTCCGGTACGATTATACTCTGCGCATGTTCCGCTGGTTTGATACGTATCTGAAAGGAGAAGGTGAATTTCCGCCTATGTCTATTGATAAAGAGATTGAAATGAAATAAGAGGAGTGATGGTAGTTATTTGGAAATGCCGGGCAAAAACCTGGCATTTCTTTTTTTATGTCTTCCAAAATGGAGACACCATGATTTTTTGCCTTGGGAAGAATAAAAATTTTTTCGTATGTTAAAATAAATGGAATACTCATTTAGATATCCAGCATATCTTTGAAGAGTTTTTTTACCTTGTCCCAGCTTTCTCTGTTCAGGCAATATTTGATTTTGGGCCTTTCGATGGTTCCCTGTATAAGACCGGCATCTTTCAATTCTTTCAGATGCTGTGAAAGGGTTGATTTGGCAAGGGGGAGGGTTTCAGACAGGTCTCCGCTGTAACAACACGACTGGCTTGAAAGGAGCTCCAGTATGTGCACGCGCACCGGGTGTCCCATGGCCTTGGCGTAACGGGCCAGTTGTTTTTGTTCTTCAGTTATTTCATTCTGCATGATTTGAAATTTTTATACAAAAATACATATTTCAAAGGTTTTTATTGTAGTTAAGTAATAAATATGAACTGTGAATGGAAAAAAGTACGCTTTTATCTAAACCAAAGTTTAAATATCTTGTAATTAAAATAAAAGACAAATAATTATGAAAAGACAAATGAATCACATCCAGGTAGAAGCGGTAGAAGGCAACATCGTTCGTCAATCCGATATAACCGCAATTGTTAATGCAGCCAATGCCCGGTTAGAAATAGGAGGTGGAGTAGCAGGAACAATCCATAGCGCTGCCGGACCGGGACTGGCTCAGGAATGCCGTCCGATGGCCCCGATCCGTCCGGGACAGGCTGTAATTTCCGGTGGGCATAACCTTCCGAATGATTATGTAATTCACTGTTTGGGACCGGTTTATGGCTCAGACAAACCTGAAGACAAGCTGCTTGCCGATTGCTACCGGAATGCGCTCAGGCTTGCTGAAGAGAAAGAGATTGATTCCATAGCCTTTCCGGCAATTTCCACCGGCGCTTTTGGTTACCCTTTTGAAGAAGCAACTGATGTGGCACTCCAAACTGTGAAAGAAACCATACCGGAACTTCAATATGTACGGATGATCCGTTTTGTGCTCTTCGGTGAGCGGGATTATAAAATATACGAAAAGAAATTGGAGAATATTTAACCCGAATAATTAACTTCGTTGAGGGCTTCGCCGTTCAAGAATTATTCCTGTCTCCGACAGCGGTTTATGAAAAATTTCATATACAGCACTGTCAGAACGTCACCACCTTATCGCTATCCACTACCCAATTCGTGAATTCTGCCATTGTGCTTAGCTCTGTTCCTTCGAGCAGGGAAAGGTTTTTCAGTCCTCTTGCCTCGGCACAGGAGCCGCAAAGTTTTACCCGGGCGCCTTTTTTTATCGCTCCTTTCATCATCCGCTCGATGTTGTAATAGCCTTCCGGTGTTTTCTGTCCGGGAATGGCGCAGAAGACGGCATCGGCCATTAAAAATATTCTTACTTCGGTGTCTTTATGATCTTTCCCAAGTTGGTTGGCCAGACGGAGGCCGTTGTAGGCCTTTTCTGTTCCGTAGGGCGCATCGTTGATAACAATTAAGATTTTCATAAAGTTTTTTTTATTAATATATTATTTTTATTTAGAATTCGTATCATCATAAAATCCATTTTTTATGAATGTTTTTCAGGCTGATGGAAAACAAGGCAAACCCAAAGGCGGCGATGACCAGAAAGTCCAGCCAGAGTGGCAGAATATGCTGCCCATGGATGGCCCCGTGCAGGATATCCACCCCATAGGTCAGGGGTAAGGCGAATGAAAGAGGCTGCAAAATCGCCGGTAGGGAAAGCACAGGGAAAAACAAGCCGCAGAGAAAGATCATGGGAAACCGGAAGAAGTTGGAAAAAGTCTGGGCTTCAAAAACCTCGCTCACTGATACTGCGATGAACAAACCCAGGAATGTAGAGACTATGGCTATCATCACCACTGCCGGGATAACAGCTCCCCAGGAAACCTGTGAAAGGTCGGTAAGGAATGCGGCGGGTATAACGGGCACAAAGGCATTAACGATACCAAACAGGATTGCCCCGCTCGTTTTCGAGAACATTAAAAGTTCCAGGGAAATGGGTGCCAGCAGCAGCCGCTCGAAAGAACGGTTCTTTTTCTCGAAGGTCACGGTCACCGCCAGCATGGAAGTAGTACCAAACAGGATGGAAATGGCCATTACGCCCGGGAGTACCTCTATGACGTTTTCCAGTCCGCTTCCCGAGCGTATAAAGAACATCAGGGTCCAGGCCAGTGGAAAGATCAGCCCCCAGCTTATGTTGGGCGGCTTCAGGTAATACCCCTTCATATCCTTCAGTACAATATTTTGAAATGCGATCCAGCGATTCATGATCGGCCTCCGTTTTTTTCATTTTTCATTGCTTCGGTTTCAATGCCTGTAATCTCTACAAAAACCTCCTCCAGTGAAGGCCTGAGTTGCCGGGCCTCCGTCACTCCGACGCCTTGTTCTTCTATAAAGCGTACTATCGGGCCAATGCTGATGGTTTCATCGGATTCTACCCGAAACTGATAGCTTGAGAGGGTACGAAAACCATACTCAGGAAAACGTTTTTCAAGTTTGTCAGACAGCTCAGTATTGTCCTGGGTCACTGTAATTAGTAAAACTTTTCGGTTTTGTATAGGCCGTAAAAGATTGGAAACTGAATCCTTCCGGACGATACGCCCGTTTACAATAAAAGCGATGCGTTGGCAAAGGCGTTCCGCTTCTTCAATGTAGTGGGTCGTCAGAAAAATGGTAGTTCCGGAGCGCGAGAGATCACTGATTAGTTTCCTGATTTGCCGGGCGCTGGCTACATCTATACCTGTGGTTGGCTCATCCAGAAAAAGAATCTGTGGTTGGTGGATGATCCCCGCAGCAATTGTGAGTTTGCGTTTCATACCTTTTGAGTACCCGCTAAACTTCCTGTCAGCCGCCTCATCTAAGCCAAACTGTTCCAGTAAATTTTTGGCCCGTTTTCTTCGTTCCTGCCTGCCTATCCCATACATTGATGCGCAAAAACAGAGGTTGTCATATCCTGTCATTTCAGGGTAGAGGTTACTCTCATCAGGTACTACACCAATAAGATGCTGCGCTGCTTTGGGGTTTGCCGAACAATCCAGGCCGGCAATGCGGATGGTACCCGAGTCAGGCCGGGCCAGACCGGTAAGCATGTTAATGGTAGTGGTTTTGCCTGCCCCATTTGGGCCCAGGAAGCCAAACAATTCGCCCTGGTTTACGTTGAAGGCAATTCCGTTTACGGCCTCGACATTATCGAAACTCTTTGTCAGACCAGCCACTTCTATGAGCTTAAGCGATGTCTTTTCAACACCATGTCCATGATTTATTGTTTCAAGTAATGCCATAATTCTTTTTTAAGTTCATGCAAATTTACTTAAAAGGAATATTTTTATCAATGATTGTGTATATATTTCTTTATTAATTAAATATTTCGCTGCTGTCTTATAAGCTGCATAAACGTACTATTATGCTTAAGCATGGCGCTAGCCTTATGGGTTACAATACGTTTGATGATGATTTTATGAGAACAGCACCCTCGTTCACGTGGGTGATACTATACCGAACACACAACAAACACCCATAGCCGGTTTTGAGCCGGCTTCCCGACACCAAAAGCCCGCTGAAGCGGGCTGGTGTCGTTTGGCTCTATTCTCATTGTTCATTTTTTCTGTAATAAAATATCCATTTTAGGGTCATAATGTTAAATAATAACCCATAAAATAATGAAGATGCATCGATTTTTTTTCTTTTCAATTATAGGATTAATCATCAGTTCAATCACTTTTAGCCAGACCCCGGGTAAGGGTAGAGGCAATTCACCGGCTGGAACCGGTATAATAAGGGGTAGTGTATATGTTGAAGGAGATGGACCATTGGAATATGCCAATGTGGTACTTTACAAAACCACTGATTCTTCACTTGTTACCGGCACAGTTACCAATACAGAAGGGAAATTTGTATTGAAAAAAGTACCCTTTGGCCGTTATTATCTTGAGTTGGATTTTATTGGATTCAAAAAGAAAAGAATCTCTGACATCCGCATGAACAGAAGAGCATCTCAGCACGATCTGGGAAAGTTTTTCCTTGAGCAGACCTCCCAAAATATCGAAGGGGTGGAAGTCACCGCCAACCGGCCGCAGGTTAACTATCTGGTCGATAAAAAAGTGATACAGGTTGAAGGGGATTATACTGCCCGGGGTGGCTCGGCTGTCCAGGTGCTGGAGAATGTGCCGTCCATACAGGTGGATATCGAGGGTAACGTGGAACTTCGCGGTAGCTCAAATTTCCGGGTGCTGGTCGATGGCAAACCCACCGTCCTGGATGGAAGTGACGCGCTCCAGCAAATCCCCGCGGGTATGATCGAAAACATTGAAATCATCACCAATCCCTCGGCCAAATATGACCCGGAAGGTACCACCGGCATCATTAACGTGATCATGAAAGAAGGCAGAGGATCCGGACTCAATGGAATGGTCAGGGCCTCGGGCTCATCCAGTGGAACCCTGGAGGGAGGGGCCAATTTGAATTATCAGTTGACTGACAGGCTAAGTCTTTCCACAAGCCTGAATTACCGGGATTTCAAATTCGATATGACAGGAGTTGATGAGAGGCAGACTTTCGGCGGAGATACCACCTCATATATTGATCAACACATGGAAAACACCATGAACCGGAAGATGTATTCTTTTGAAACCGGGCTGGATTATTCCATCACTAAAAAGAGTTCCATATCCCTGTCCGGCGGTCTGGGTTCATTTGGCTTCGGAAGGGAAGGAACCGTTTGGTCACATATACACAGCCTCCCTGTGTCGACCCAACTATTTGAAGAGACACGGTCTGAATTTGATATGGAGAATACCTATTACAAAGTCAATTTGGATTATCAGAACCGTTTTGACAGCAAAGAGCATAAGTTAAATGCCTCCCTGTATTATTCCGGGTCGGATAATGAAGACCTCAACACCAGCAAGAATTTTCAAACCGATAGCGACTGGGAGGATGTTCTGACAGGACCTGACGGATTGAGAACCAATGAATCGGGCAGTGACGACCAGCTAAGAGCCAAAGTTAACTATACCCGTCCAACGTCTAATGGTAAGCTGGAAGCCGGATACCAGGGAAGATACCGCATGCAAAACTACCATTACATGCTTCAGAACCTGGAAAATGAACAATGGGTCAGCGAGGAGAACTATATCACCGAGGCCGATTTTTCAAGGTTGATCCAGGCTCTGTATGCCACCTGGTCAGGAAAACTGCTGAGTATAGACTATCAGCTTGGCTTAAGGGGTGAGTACACCGATCGCCTGCTCAACCAGCGAATCCTTGATGAAAATTACAGGATAAACCGTTTCGATGTATTTCCTACAGCGCATTTTTCTAAGCAGTTCTCACAAAAAGATCAGTTTTTCGCCAGTTACAGCAGAAGGATCAACCGCCCCGGAAGCTGGTACCTAGATCCGTTCAGAAGGTACCGCGACCAATACAATGCCCGTACGGGTAACCCGGGCTTAGAACCCGAATATACCGGTTCCTGGGAGCTTGGGTATAAGAAAATTTTCGGCAAATCGTCGGCCACCATAGAAGCATACCACAGAAACACCACCAATGGGATCACCCGAATCCAACAGGCAACAGAAGGCAACCTGATGATCCATACCATGGAAAACATCCAACAGGAACAATCCACAGGCGTGGAACTTTCTTTAAACACCAGTATCTATAAATGGTGGAATATCAATCTTACCGGCAATTATTACCGCTATGCTATCAGCGGCGATGTCGTGGAAGAAGGCGTACAGCAAAAAGGCAACCAGTGGAATGCCAGGTACAACAGCACCTTTAAACTTCCCACCGGAACCCGGATACAATTAACAGGAAAATACAGAGGAAACTCCCTTACACCGCAGGGAGAAAGAAAAGGTTTTTTTATGACTAATGCCGCGGTGAGGCAGACCCTGATCAAGGACAAGCTCTCGCTTACCATCAAGGGCATGGATCTTTTTCAGGGAAGGAGAAAAGAAATGACCATCAGCGGTAACACATTCGAGAGTTATATCCTTCGCCGGCGTGAATCACCGGTGTTCAGCTTCAGTATCAACTACATCATCAACAACTACAAGAATGGCAGGCAGAAGGACAAAGATAAGGGAGATGAATATGAGGGAATTGAGATGTTCTGACAGCAAATGGCGCTACAGTAACTGAAAGCGGTTCCAAACCGCCAGGCGGCTCGCCACTGAAAATCAATAGGGATACCATCTTTGCAGACCGATGCCGATAGTACAGATTCAGCTCCGCGAAGTGGACCGCCGGCATCTTGCCGGCGAAAGGCAGAGTCAAGCTGGAAATTTAGAAATGAAATTTACCATTCAGCAAAATGGGTTGGCCTGAAAAAACAATCTATGATTATAAGCCATGGCCGCACCGGCAAGGATGCCGGTGGTCCATCGCTGAAACCACGACCAGGGAACATCGCCATCCTGGCGGTAAGCAGCTGATAAACCCGTAGGGTTGACATATCTTTAGACCGGCTGGTGGTGAACAACTGGAGTCCGATGCGTTCGGAGAGCTGCCAGGTTTTAGAAAGGCTGAAGGTTTCAATAAATCTAACCTGTATTATTCATAAATTTTTGCGACAGAAATTTCCTTATTCTACGTACTTTTGTTGCTCCCAAACCCTCAACCTCCATTAACTCCTCTTCTGTGGCCAAAACAACATTTTCAGCGGAGCCAAAATGTTCCAGTAATGCTTTCGCTGTTAATGGCCCTACAGAAGGCAGGCCCTGCAGAAAATATAACGATTTGCGCTTTATTCTTTTGGGTTTATGACTTTTCCGAAGATACTGGCTATTGTTTTGTAATAATTGTTTACCTGCCATTATTAACATATCTGCGGAATCATGCGGGTTGGATGAAAAGATAATGGGAATCTGCCAGGAGACGGAAACGGATAACAAAGCTCCCCGGATTGCCTGTCGACTGATATCATGCCTTGTATTGTAAGGATTTCCCTCAATAAGCAGGACATTGTGATAATGAGATTTTTTCATGCGGGAACACTGGGAAAATAACCTGTTCTGGAAGATTGAGAGGGCAAAGTCATCCCTGGTTTTTCGCTCAAACAAAATTTCACCATTAACAATATAATCGCCTGTTTTTAAAGTTTTTAATTCTGGAGAAATCCCTTTCTCAGTTAAAAAATCAGGAATCTTGGAGGGAACTTCCCTGTAATCGGTTACAATTTTTAGCTTTTCATTCATGAGTTTCTTATAGATTTGGATACTTGGTAAATAGCCCTTTTATTCTAGTGATTTGAAACACCTTGTATTAAAACAAAAAAAATAGACAATTTTTTTGGAAAAAAGAAAAAACATGGTATATTTGTAAGTAAATATTTACTTATATTATTTTAAAATCAAGTAATGTTTTACTACATCGCTACAATATTTTAACCCTTTAACAAGATGAAATTATGACACGAAAAAGCAGTTACATTGGAATTGTACTATCTATCCTTGGTATTTTCGCGGGTTTACTTCTGTTTTATTTACTCGCTCACAATTACATGGATGTTGTTAACGGTAAAATCGATCAAGGCCGACCTGATGAGGCCGTGGCTGTAGAAATTACTCACTCCATGCTTGGCGCTTTGGGATTAGTGGCTAGTGCATTATGGGGTGCAGTACTTTATGGATTTGTAAAAAAACAAAACTGGAGCTGGCTATGGGGAACTGTGGCGGCTGCTTTACAGTTGCTGGCAGGGTTTTTCCCTACAATTCCGGCAAAAAGCATTGATTATCCCGCAGCGACGATGCCTGTTTTTATTATCGCGTTGGTTCTTTGGTTTGGAATGGTTTATATCGGGAAGGTACACAGAAAGGTAATCGCCCTTGCATTTTTCGGTGGTATAGCTTATGTACTCACCTATATTAATGGTGTTGCTGTGATTTCCAGGTATCAACACCTCGGTTTTGAAACCTCGATACCGGATGTATTAAAGGGCATGTATGCCGTTGTTCAGATGTCTTTCTGGATGGGCGCTGCTGCATGGCTGGTTTTTACTTTTGCAGTTTTTAAGCATAAATCTTATACCGTCCCTTTGGGAATTATGGCTGCTCTGACATCAATCATCGGAGGATACATTTTGAGTGTAGTTGAACTTACTGAAAAAGGGGGAGTTTTTAGTTTATATCTACCTGCTGCTATTGTTGCCACTGTTCTGTTAATTTATATTTTGACTCCACAGGCTAAAAGACTAATACTGGAAAGGAAAGTTGGTGTTGAACCCTGAAATTTGTATATTCAGTAATTAATTACTATTTTTCTTTATGTCTAACCAAAAAAATTAGCTTATGGAAATCACTATTTTTGACAGAATTGTCTTGTTAATTACAGGGCTTCTAGCCGTTTATTTGTTCTATCGTTTTTACCAGGAACACCGTTCAACACCGGAAAAGAGAATTGCAAACAGGTATTACATGGTGTCCTTTGCTGTATTGTTTGTAGCCGGGGTTTTAATGATTTTCTTCGGCTTTGACGTATTGGGCCAGCCGATTATTAAGGTGGTGGCAACACTTATTCCTTTTGGCATAGCGATTGGATTGGTTCGTGAATTTTATAAAAAATATTACACGGGCTATACTATTCTACTCGCTATTGGCCTTATTTTGATTATCCTCTCAAGTTATGGAGTAGTTGCAACAAAGGCATTTTATCCAATTTTCCATGCAATTGCAGGATTGACCATTTTTCTCCTGCCCATTTTTGTTAGTCGGACAGAAAAGGCTGATAATAACTTTTATTGGGTAGGAATTGGTGGAGCATTAATAGGAATAGGTGGTATCGCGCTTGCCTCTCTCAGTTTTGGAGAGCCGCTGCTGGGAATATTTACCCAGGAAGTTGTCTTTTCAATCCTGACACCTATTCTGTTGTTAATGACACTGGCATTTACTTATGGATTTGTGAAAAAAATAAAAAATGCGTAAAAAAATTGATTAAAGGATCAAACAGATTGAAACGGAGCGCTACTATTTCGTTTCAATCTGTTCTGTTAAATTAATGAAAACTGTATGAAGAAGTTAGACTATTTGTTCACCTCTACCAAAGGATTAATACTTGTTGCCATTGCCCTGGTTTCATTGGTTACAGCGATTTTTGGAACACTGTCCGGGCCAATGGTTGAATGGGGTGTTAAAGAAATTACTGTAAATCTACTAAATATGGAGCTTAATCCGGCAGAGCGAGCCGGACGGATTGTTATGCTTTATCATAGTATTGCGATGGCGGTGATAGCCATTGAAGTATATATGATAACTTCCATTGTGCCGATGAAAAAATCACAGCAGAGGACCATAAATATGCTTGTGACAGTTGGTTATATGCTGGCTTTGATTTTTGGGCTGGGTTTTGCTTACTGGGGGCAAAACTGGGCATTTCACGGTTTGTTTATCACAGGCTTGGTGCTGGTGTTTTTTTCAGGTGTTATGCTGGCAGTTGCACTTAATCCGTGGAATAAGCGATACCGGGTTTCGAGTACTGAATATGCCCATACAAAAGGAGGCATGGATTTGGAGCGGATGGCCTTTTTTGTAATGACTGTGGCAACCCTAATTTCCGCCGGTTTCGGAGCTGTGCCCGGTTCATTCTGGGGTAACGGTTTTGAAACATTCCTTGCAGAAGACCTGATCAGGGAACCTCATAAAGCTGCTTTCCAGAAATCTATCATCGGGCACCTGCATATCATGCTAACATTAATTGCAGTGGCCATCACTTTAATTGTTGGGAGGTGGCTCGACTTCAAAGGTGTATTTCATAAGATAGCCATGTGGCTGATGATTCCGGGTATAATCATTATTTCTGTCGGTGCCTGGTCGGTTGTCTGGACTCACTATGCCCATACCATCATCTACGGAGGCTCAGTAATGGTTATGTTGGCGGCTCTTTTTCTGGTGATCTTCGGCTGGAAAAAGCTTATCAGAGAGCGAATAGAAGAAAAAGGGATGAAGAAACCCGGATTTTTCCGTAAACTGGGCGCTCTATTACATGATCCCTTGAAGTTCGGAGCATTGTGGCAAATGGTGTTTATGAATTTTACAGTAAGTGGTGTGGGAATCTTTATGGCGGTAAAACTGGATGAAATTTTCCGCGTTTGGCCTGCCAGGCAAGAACGTATTTCACTAACCGGGCACTGGCATATCCTGGCCGCAATAATTGCCACTATCATCATTTTATACTATGCTGATATAACAGGGCTGAAGGGAAAAGTTAGAAAATGGTTCGGATGGACTTTAATCATTGGTTCTGATATAGCCTTTGCAGCTGTTACCATATTTTCAATGAAGAGATTGTTTGTAGGAGAAACTGCTCAACAAGATATAGTCGATCTTTCAATGATCCTCACTGACCTGGGTTTGGGTATAATATTGGTAATGATGTTGATATTGCTTTTATGGCGCTTGTTTGATCTGACCAAAAATTCAGGTCTGTGGAACAATGAATATAATCAACCGGAATTAGAGGTGGAAAGAACCACTGACATTATACCAGAAGAAAACGGGAACTCTGATCAAGAGAAAGGAGGTGACAAATGAAACGTTTACTGATATCTATGACTTTTCTGCTATTTATTGTAGCCTGCAATACAGAACCCGTCATTAACGAGAAGGCCCGAAGCATAGAGACAGGGGTTTCTCCCGAAGAATGGGTTACCGTACCATCCGGGGAATATTTCCATGGGATGCATAGCCATGATTCAGTAATTGATTATGACTATCAGGTGATGAAAACACCTGTTACCAATAAGTTATATGCTGAATACCTGAATAAAGCGTTGGCGGCTGATTCTATAAAAATAGAAAACAATAAAGTGATGGGATATTATCCCGGCGAACAATTTGACGGATATGACCATGAGAAAAAAATAGAGGAGGGCTATAAGATCCACCTGCCTCTTGATGAACCTGGGGGATATATCAATTACCAGGATGGGAAATTTTACGTGGATAAAGGATTTGAGAATCATCCCGTGGTAATGGTGACCTGGTTTGGGGCTAAGGCTTATGCCGATTATTATGAATACAGGCTTCCAACAGAGGCTGAATGGGAAAAAGCTGCGAGGGGAACAGATAAGCGGCCTTATCCTTGGGGAGATGAAATAGACCCGAATATTGCTAATTATACCCACAGAGAACATAACCTGAAAGAAATTCTTGAAACATCAGTAGCTCGGACAACACCAGCAGGTTTCTATAATGGGGACAGATACAATGGAATAACAACTCAAAATAATCAAAGTCCATATGGATTATACGATATGGCTGGTAATGTCTGGGAATGGACTGCCGACGATTATGAGGATACCCATTACCGGTACATGCGGGGAGGCAGTTTCTCCAATTACGAGTATAAAGTGACAGTTTGGGCAAGGAATAGTGCAGGACCTGGGTATTATAGTTTTAACACCGGTTTTAGATGTGTTAGGTAAAAGTTATTTAATGGATATTATGGGCTTTCTAAAAAAGATAACTGAAAAAATTAAAATTTACTGGAAGCTTATTAAAAGCTTACAAACTTTGCTATTACTTTTTACCGGTATTACAGGATTTATCAGTACACAATGTCCTTTTATTGACTGGCAAGTGTTTTTGTTTTTTGTGCTAAGTCTCTTTCTGGCAATAAGTGGAACGACAGTATTGAATATGGTATGGGACAGAGATATAGACGCATCTATGAATCGTACTGTTTCTCGCCCTATTCCTTCTGGTATGATCAGCGCAAAAGAAGCTTTAATCTTTGGAGTTATTCTCCTGGGTTTAGGATTAGGTATTGGTTTCTCTTTGTCTCTACTATATGGATTGGTTCTTTTTGCCGGTTTTTTTACGGATTTTGTGATATATACCATTTGGTTGAAAAGAATTTCAGCCTGGTCTATTGTATGGGGGGGAGTTTCTGGCGGAATGCCTGTTTTGGCAGGAAGAGTTTTGGGACTGGGTTCCATCGACTGGATTGGACTCTTGCTTGCATTTGCTGTTGTCTTGTGGATCCCCACTCACATTATGACTTTTAACATACGGTATTTTAGAGATTACGAGAAGGCAAGGATTCCCACTTTTGCATCAAGCTATGGTTTGCAGGCTACAAGGGTCATAGTTGCCTTTTCAGCTATTGCTTCAGCAATTGCTTTTGGCCTGGGTGTATTTTTACTGGGTTTATCATGGGGATACCTCAGAGTACTGTTTTTTATAGCAGCCATTCTGATTGGTTATTCTGTTTACAGTATAGTTAAACCCGGTACAAAAGTCAATTATCATATTTTTAAAATGACTTCTCTCTATATGGTAGTGGTTATGTTAATTATTATAATGGGATCAGCCGGTTAAAAAGGAACCAGCGGTTAAGATAGATTTTTTCTCAATGACTTGTATAATAACACATGAGGCTATTCGATAAAAACTAATTCCTATTTGTTTTTCTCCACCCAGAATTCAATTCTGTTGCCTTCCGGATCATACACAAAAAACTGCTCGTTCCCCCATATTTTTTTTGATTGGAGTTGGGTTGTAGTAATTTTCTTTCAAATACTGAAAAATCCCTATCAAGTTGTCTATAAGCAGACTTATGGTAATTCCTTTTCCTTCCCCGCTTTTGACGGTTGCTTTTTTTTCTCATCTGCAACACTAATCCTGGACATGCTGTTAAGTTCAAATTCCACGAACCATTCGTTTGAAAAACTTACGTCAAGTGCCAGGATATCCTGGTAAAAACGAACGGTTTCTTCCCAGTTCGCGCAGTACAAAATGGTATTAGAGTTTTCTATCTTCATAAATAGTCCATTTATCATTGCTTCAGGGTCTTAATTACAGTTTCAACAAGATAAGAGGCGATCCGTTCAGAATTTGTTTTCTCAAACTTTACCTTTCTATCTATGCTGTTTTAGCCTTTTTGCAGTTAAAAAGCGACCCTCACTTCCAGTCTGCCCATGAAGATATCATCTTCCAGTGCTTGTGTTTCTACCCGACTGAAAATTGCGGTTAATTTAGAATGGTTGAATAGCTTTGCGCCAAGTTCTAAATCAATCTCAGATGTTTCATTTCCTTCAACCTGACCTACCACTTTCACAGCCGTATGGAAATTTAAGTTACCAGCGAAACGATATTTTACAGACCCTTGCCATAATGGAAAATCGGTAGCGTCGAGCCGCATGATTTCTCCTAAAAATAAATTACTGAAAAGCGGCTGAAAGACGGCGCCGTCATCAATTTCATATTTCCCTATCCATGCAGCTCCTATTTCTGTATTGTCACCCGACTTCCATACTATATTTTTTCCCAGGTTAGCCGTGTAAACCAATGCATTGTGGTCTTTCATGTTTTGATAAACACCACCGGTTTGAAGTTTGAATCGTCCTGGTAAATTCATATCAATTAATGAACCAGCATAGATTTTACTGTCCGAAATAATTCCGCCAAATTCACTGTATAGGATGAACCCCACATTGGAGACCACCTCTTTTTCCTCACCAAATTCATTGCCGGCACTGCTGAATTCACTGAATTCATCCTCTTTTTCTTGGGGCTTTGTGTAGCCTGGGTTCCAGTTTAACACTGCTCCGGCAAGATTGGTCTCACCCGGCTTTTCTCCAATTCGTTCTGTAAAATCGTTAGTTATTAATCCATACAAGTGCCTGTTGGCACAAAACCGTCCCATCCTGGCATAATTGTCTGTAACCGTTCCGCCCCGAAGGTTTAGCGTAAAAGCTCCCATATCCCTGTCTAGGCCTATGCCAATAACTCTTTCATCTACAAGATAATAGTCACCCATTTTCATTTCATGCAATCCCACCTTTAAATCTGTCTTTTCGTCTTTGTAGTTGTAGAATAATTGCCGCATTCCCAGAGATTGACTAAATTCTTTTACAGGCTGAGAAAGCTCCGAATTTTGCCAGTTTTTATAGCCTCCTTCTGCATATAAACTGTGCTGAGTTGAGAAAGAGTAGTCTAAAGCGCCAATAACCATTCCTCCGTTAAGTTTTGCATTGTCCGCATCTCCTGTACTTGACATAATTCCCGGCGCCATAGTTCCCTCTAAAGCCCAGTATAAAGGCACCTCCTTGTTAAATTGAGTTAAATGACTACCCAATATGCTTCTGCAATGCATCTGGCTATTGGCCTTTCCTGCTAAAAGTGTTATCAGGCTAATTAAGATCAGCGTTGCTTTTAAGTGTGATTTTGTCATGGTGTTTTTTGTTTTTGTTATAGAATGAGATACTTTCTTTTCTGCAGTCATCCATGCAATCTCCGCATCGGATACATTCCTGGTTATCAAGTTTACTGATTTTGTTATCCCTGGTTATCGCATTGATGCGGCAGGAATCGTTACAAATTTTACAACCCGCACACGAAGAATTTATTCCCAGCACCGATGCTCCCGGTATCTTAGCAATAAACCCGAGCAAGAGCCCCACCGGGCAGAGCATCTTGCAAAAAGGACGGTAGATAAAAACCGATGTGACCAGTATTATGCCCAGCAAGATGTAACCGGTGAGATTGGCTGAGAACAGGTTTACTGCAACCCTGAAGGGACCTATTTCCTGCCAGAGAAGCCGGGGGACTATGATGAGCTGAATGAGTAAAACGGTAAGCGCCACGCCACGGATAATCCTCATAACATATTGGGCTTTTTCCGTTTGCAGGATTTTAATTTTATTATTGTAAATCAATTCCTGTATTGCCCCCAAAAAACAGACCCAGCCACAGAAAATCCTTCCGGCAAAATAAGTGATTGGGAGCAATCCAACGAACAATACCATAGCCTGCCAGTTTAACTCTGCCCCGATAATTGCAAGCCAGGTGTTTTGAAAACTGGAGATCACTCCGGGACCTCCCCTGTAAAAGCCCAGGAATACCAGTGCAATTACCAGAAACAGAATTCTTAATTTACGGGTGGTTCTGAATCTTACGAAAACAGCAGCCAGGATCGTATAGAGAAGAATGCCTATTGCCCAGTAGAGGCGGGTATAACTAACTTCTTTTTCTTCCTGAGCTACACTTCCAAAATCTTCGTCAACCGATTGAAATTCATCACCCGAAGATTCAGATTCCTCCATGCTCTGGAATTCATTACCCGTTTCTTTTTCTTTAGTTGTGTCAGAAGATTCCTTTTCCACTTTCTGAAATTCCTCAAACTCATCCTCCTGTGCAAGGATTGGCTGTGATCCCAGAAATAAAAGCGATAACAGAACATATAATATCAAGTAAGGCTTAATAAGTTGTGTTCTCATAATAATCAGTTTTTTTGTTTATAATGGAACTGCCTCCAGTTTTAATGAACCGAATCCACCGTCTTTATCACAGGTGCGTCTGCCATTAAGCATCAATTCACCATCCTCATTGCTTTTTACCAGAATTTTTAACTTTCTGTCCCATACCATTGTCGATTGCTGAGTCCATGAGGTGGCAGCTATCACCTTTAATCCATTCATCCGAAACTTGGTTTTTTTGATACCCACCGGGCATGTACGATGGGTCAATGTAACTTCAACATGAACAATAATTGTGTCTCCTTTTTCATATCTTTCCTTTTCTCCCTTTATTACTTCGAAGTCAATTTCACATGCAGATGCATTGATGACCGGTATGAAAAGAAAAAATAATCCAGCTAATAAAATTCGGAGTAACTTTTTTTCTAATCTATTCATATCTATGTAATTTTTATATGTAACTGATTACAAACCTTAATACAAAAACTATTTTATTAGTTATTTTGCAGCAATATTTTAAGCGAGTTTATTTGTTTCTTTCCTTCTTCCATCAGGTTGAAGGAGTAATTGTTAAGCTCCCATTTTTTGACCAGTAATCGAAGTGAGCCCATAGTAATTACCGCTATGCTTTCCGGCGGGATATCATCCCGGACATTCCCTGTCTTCTGACCTTCAGTAATAATTTGTGTAATGTTTTGATTGTTGGTATTTATGGTATTTTTAACTTTTTCTTTTAATTCGGTCTCATTTCTGAAAAGTTCTTCAGAGAAGATTACAGCCGCTATTTCAGGATGTTTTGTAAATAACTGAAAATGAGAAATAAAGATCCGTTCAATTTTTTCAAATGCTGGCAGATTTTCATTATTAAAGGATTCATATACCGAACCAATCTTAAAAGAGTCGAGTATGTGTGACAAGATTTGCGCTTTGTTTTTATAATGTCTGTAGATAGCTGCTTCTGTGATGCCTATCTTTGCTGCAAGATTTTTAATTGTGAGACCCTGGATCCCTTTTTCCGATATAAGATCAAGGGAAGAATCTATGATCTGTTGTTGTCTTTCGGTCAACATATTAAGTTTATTTAATAATTGTTTATAATTACCTCAAAGTTAGTAAATGTTTACTTATTTATCCAAATATAATTGAAAAATTTTTAATTCAATATTTAATAGTTTCCTAATGATTCGGACTAAATTTTAAAATATTGGCTGTCCCTTTGTTTCCTTCATTTGATATATAAAGAATACCGTTCTCGTCAAAACTGATTCCCTCTGGTTGCTTAAACAGGTTGCTATTTAATGAATGAATTGTCTGTATTTTGTTTTCCCTGTTTATTACAATTAACAATTTTCCTACATGTGATAATATATATA
The DNA here is from genome assembly GCA_964585385.1 of uncultured Bacteroidales bacterium. Taxonomy (GTDB): domain Bacteria; phylum Bacteroidota; class Bacteroidia; order Bacteroidales; family UBA12077; genus JAGXLC01. The sequence continues at coordinate 31,594 of CAZPDP010000015.1, read as the reverse complement.
TGTTTTCATCATCTCCCGGAGGAATAGCAATACCACTTGGTTGAAAATAAATGGTATTATCAATCAAGTTTAATTGTTTGATTATTTTTATATAGAACTCCTTAATGGCTCCCCTTTCTTTATATGTTGCTATTTCTGAAAGGCTGATAAGATATTCAGGAGATTTTTTAACTTTTTTTGTTTTCCTGTCAAAACTATAGACAGCTTTACGACCTTCTATTACATTTTCCTTTATCCCCGGCTTATTTTTGTTGCTTATTAAGAGTACATTATTGTGTTTATCGAAACATAAACCTTCTGTATTGTTAGATTTATTAAGCCTTGTTTCAACTTTTTCAATTTCCCGGTATTTGCTTTCAAAATTTTTAATTATGAAAAGGGTTCCATCGCTTCTTAAGGCATAAACTGTATCTTTAAAAACTGCAATCCCTTCAAAATCTCCATCTTCTCCAAATTCATATTCTGCAACAACCTGGGCGGTTTCTGTATTAAAAACATATATGCTGGCTTTTTCATCCTGGACACAAAGTAATTTGTTTTCCTTATACCAGGCTAAACCGGAAATTTCCCGGAGGGAATGGGGCAAACGGTATATCGTATCGGGTTCGGATAGTTTATAGGGAAACCCGTCACTGTTTTCCTTTTCATTTCTGGTAGAGTAAGAACAGGAAACCAAAAAAACAAAAAATAATCCGTACATTAGAATTAACATAATTCCTAATGAACGATATAATAAATTATAAGCGCCAGAGGTTTCCATAATACTATTTCGTTTTTATTAGTGTATTAACACTTAAGTTTTTAAATCCATCTTTGTGCTTGTGTTTCCATCCGTTTTTCTTAAAATATCTGATTATTTCCCTGTTTACGAATCCGTGAGCTATTATTACTGCTTGTCCGTGTCTTTCAGTATATTTTTGAATTCTTTCTGTTAAGCCTGATAAATCTTTTAATCTTCGTTTATAGCTTGGTTTATCCCCCACATTAATCCCAGTCATCCAGCTTATCCTGGAAATTAACAGCCAGGCATCGACGGGTAGTTTAACAATGGGAATTTGAATTACAGGGTAGTCTAATTCCATTAAATTACTATCTATCCGGTACGTCACACTATTTCGGAATAACATCACAGATGTTTGCAGGGCCCTGGACTGAGGACTTACAAAAATCGTATCGATTGTATGGGGATTATTAATCTTTGCCAAAACCTCTTCCGGGTTAAAGGCAACGATTGAAGCACTGTTGTATTTTAATTTGTATTGGCTGGCGGTTTTCGCAGTACACCAGTTCGGTTTGTTTATGTTAACCGGGGCATGCCGAATTAAATAGATTTTATCCTGAGCTGCAACAGAGTATGCCGAAAGGAATAATATGAATAACAATAATAATAAAATCTTCATAATCATTTAATTAAAATTGATAGTGCAACGATACATTAATCAGGTCATCTTCATTGCTTCTGGAGTAAGATACATTAAATAAAGCCATATCAAAAGGAGCCAGCCAAAAGCTCATGCCATATCCCTGATGCCATTGCGATGAGCTTTCTTCCTCTAACCAGACTCTGCCCACATCATGAAATAAAGTAACACCTGAAATGCCATTTAAAAGATACGTTTTAAACTGTTTGAGCCTGATGCGAACTTCCGTGTTGGTATACAATGAGGCATCTCCGTAAAACCTCGTTCTTCGAAATCCGCGCAAATTGGTTTTTTGTCCCAACTTTGCCGCTTCATGAAACACATAGTCGCCCCAGATTTTCTCCCCACCCAGTCTGAAAGCATAAACAAATCTGGGACGCTGGGCAAAACTCAAATAAGTTTTTAAATCACCGGAAAATTTAGTGAAATCCGACGCTTTTTCATCAAGTCCCATGTGCTGAGTTACAGACAAGTTACCCTTAAAACCTTTGGTTGGCAACACATTGCTACCAATGAATTCTTCTTCTGTTTTTAATTGCCGGTCAGATAAAGTGTTTATTCTATACTTAAGGGAGATTCCTACGTAATTGTGACGCTCGAGAGCAAAAGAGGGAAGTCCGTTAAGCTGTAAATCAGAAATAAATCGGTTCGGTGTATCTTCCACATGGGTATATTTATAGAAAACGTCCAGGCCCATGTTATGCGAAGGATTATAGGGCAATTTTTTAGTAAGATTGCCTTTTATTAAATATTGTTCCATTCTGAGCCAATAGTATTGTTTTTCTGATTTGTTAACCAACCAGGAAGTTTCGTTGCCCATTCCGAAAAAATTGTTGACATACCGGGGAGCTTTGATATCTGCAGAAAAATTCAGCTCCAGGTCATTTAACGGATAAACATGTTTTCCGGCTAAAAGTAAATTAAATGCCCGGGTTTCAAAAGCATAGTTGGCAAATATTTTATATTTCTGCCGGAAGTAACGGGAATATTTAGTAAAAACAGGTCCGCCACCCCAGAAAATCCCATCATCCTGGTTGTATCCCAAAAACAAGCCAGGATAAACAACATCATATTCAAAAGCTTCACGGTCGTATTCTAATTCATTCTCGCTGTAATTGTTTTTAATACGCGAACTTAATTGATGTGAAAAGTCCGTATCCTTCTGGTCATAAATTTTTACAAATCGCGGAGTATCCTTTCCTTCATAAACTACTCTGTCTTCCTCATCTCCGCCGATAATGGTAAGCTGAATTTTGTTTTCTGCCTCACCTTCAATATGAAATTCATCTTCATCATCAAAGCTATAAATATGTATTCTTTTCGTTTCAGAAGCATAAAAGGTTCTGTCGTAAATTTTTGCTCCTTTCTCCCGGGCATCTTTTAAGTGATACCCTTTAATATGTATGATGGTATCATTAGGAACTCTTATCTCGAAAATATCTTCCTCATCATTTCCTGTGACATTGACTTCTTCGGCAAGGGATAAGTATAACCTGCGTGCCATGGGTTCAAGATTTTTGAGCCTTTCTTTTAATATTCTTGCGGTCTGACTTGCACACATTGGCTGAATTTCTTCCGGAAAAGCCAATACAGCGCTGTCAATTTTTTCGCTTGTTAGCCTGGATTTGAGTAGGTTAATTTGATCGAGCCAGTCTTCCCACTCACTGTAAATCAGGAAAGTGCGATCAAAAAATCGTGCGTTGTATGACTGCCCTTCCATGTTTTCCGTATACTCATCAAAACCCTGTATCTTTGGTAACAACCATTTTCTTGCAGCAATCCATGGAATCACCCCTTCATTTACAAAAAAAACCTGATCTCTGTCACGTGGAATGGGTTTGTATACTGTTTTTTTCCCCTTCTTAAATCCTGCCCACCTCCATTGATCGTCATGTCTGTCCCAGTCGTTAATTACTATATCGAATAATCTTGCCCTGAGAATTGCGTCCGAATCTATATAATGGTCTTCATCATCAAACATTTCTTCCACCACATCTTCAGTGGATATGATATCTTTAGACCTTCCGAAACTGGCTACGTCACTGCGATCGTCATCAGGACGCTCTTCAAACAGATAAAGTTTACCGGCAACATCCTGGCGGTATATTCCCAGATTGGGGTCATCGGGAACATAAACTATCTCGGGGTTGGTATGGTATATCCCTGCAAATTTGGCCAGTTCTGCCACTAACAGGGCCCCGTAGGGATTGGATGCAGAAATTTGATCCTGAACAATGTCCAGGACAAACGTATTCTTAAAATCATCCGGGAAAACTCCTTCTGTATATTTTTCCAGTGACCTGAGGACATAATCCCTTCCATGCATGTCATTTAACCTTAGGGATTGGGTTTGTTGTCCTCCTCCTCTTTTTTCTATTGTTAGCCCACCTTTTTTTTCTTTTATATCAAAAACAGGCACTTTAATCTGCGTATCCCAAACCTCCCTGTAATTTTTTCCAACCCAAAAGTATTTAGTTTCATCAATATTGTATTGATTGCTTGCCTTACATTTAATACTATCCTGTTCGGAAATTTCTGTTTTTCTATGCCCGGTTTTTTTCTTAAAACTACGGTGGTATATTTCTTTTTGAAACAATGTGTCGTGAACACCTGTAAAAATCAATGAGCTCCTGCCATCGGCTGAAAAAGATAAGCGGCCAAAGCCGTTTTCAGAACTTCCAAATTCAGGCAGGTCGGTCCGTACAAAACCTCCCTGACTCATCGAACCGGCGACAAAATAATGTACCTTTTCCTCTGAAAAATATTGCAAATTCGAATCTCCCGAAGAGAGGTATATCACGTCCGGGTACCTTTTGAGCAGAGAGAGCATCCCTTCAAGGAAAAATTTATAATCAGGGTGGTTGACGTCTCCTCTTGTGCCAAATGTTTTCCTGTATAATGTATACGGGGCTTGTATAAGTGATTGCTTCAATGAGAAATATCCTCCGCTGTTTCCGTAGCTCCTGAGGGAATTATGACCGGCAATTACAACATGTTTCGAAGAATAATGCCTTCGGATGGCATCTTCAATCTTCACAAGCGCTTCTGCCCTTGTATCAATGTCGCACTTCTTAAAACGTCTGTCGTGTTTATAGACCCACCAATATGTGTCAATCAGAATGACTACCAGGTTATTGTTTAAGATGACTTCTTTTGGGTTTGGACAAGCAGCTTCCGGAATATACACGTTTCCACTATAAATTTCCGGAAGTTCGTCCTCTATATCTTTAATCATTTCTTTGCCACCCCTTCTTCCATTCGCCCATTCGTATTTACCGGGAGCAAATAGCAGGGGAGTATCCACATTTTTAGTAAAATCCTCAGGAAGTTTAAATTTAACGGGATTGTAAAAATTTCCCAATATTACTGTAGCTTGATTTTCCTTTATCCCTGAAGCATGAATCCACTTTTGCAGTAATGTATCGTTCGTGGATTTACCCATTACGTTCCCAGTAATAAGGAGTTCATAATTATTCTGGGCCCACGAGGAAAATACTATAAGTAAAATAATTGTGAGGGTAAAAGAGAAGTTTTTTATTTTTTTTAATAAACCTTTCATAATGACTCTTCTTTCTGTTAGTAAAAACAGGTGTTATTAGTCATGAGCTAGTTTCAGATTGTCTGCCTTTTCCAGTTTAGACAGGATTGTCTGCTTTTTCTTTTGAGATTTTTGCATCCTTATTAAAATCTTATCCAGAACTTTAACGCCTTTTTCAATGTATGTTCCTTTGTTAAGCATCACACATTCAGAACGCTGGGCAAGAGCAGCATCAGTAATTTCTGAACGGGTAGGGACTCCTTTTTTCACAAGGCTTTCCAGTACTTGTGTAGCCCAGATATTAGGAAGATGAGCAGCCTCGCTAATGCGAAGGATTTCTTCCTGGATGCCTGCAAAATTTTTCCAGCCTGTTTCAATGGCCAAATCTCCTCTTGCAATCATTATCCCGACAGGAAATGTTTGCATTGCAGCAAAAAGAATCTCGGGTAAATTTTTAAATCCTTTTTTTGTTTCAATTTTCAGGATTAAACCAGACCTCGAATCAAATTTTTTAAATTCTTCCAGTAATTCTTCAACGTCGGCTGGCTGATTAACAAATGACAGATTCACTGCATCAGCGGATTTCATTACAAACTCCAGGTCATTTTTATCTTTGCTTGTTAATCCGCTAATTTTCAGGTCACTTTCAGGGAGGTTTATCCCTTTATCCGCTTTTAATTTACTTCCTGATTTCTTTGCATAAGTTACCCGAATGTGCATCTCGTCATTGTCCACAATTTCGACCACCCCTTCAATTTTTCCGTCATTTAAAAAGACCGGATCATTGGGTTTAACAAATTCGAAAACTTCAGGTAAACTGCATGAAATATGGGCTTCTTTGAGCAGCTTCCCGGTTTGATTATATTGTGCAGGCTCTCCGGGTTTGGGATCCTTGTGCAAAACGAGTTTATCTCCTTCATGCAGCACAATATATTGTTCGACAGGCAGCAATTCCCCGACAAAGTTTTTCTCTTTTCCTGTTTGTTTCACCTTATGGATTATCAGTTCGGTGCCGGTTGTGATATAGGCGGAGTCTCTACACGATCCCCATTTTCCTTTTCCTTGTTTTCTTTCTATTGTAATTTCACATTTTTTTCCACGCGAATCAGTAAACCGAATTGTATTTCCTCTTTTAATCTTTTTAACTAGCAACTCGTCAACCGGAATAAATGCATCTGCTGTATTATCCGAAGGAGCAACATCGGGGGGTGCTATCCACAGATTAGCGGGTTTTATTACTTTACCAATTGAATTACGCTGGGGTTTTATATGAATAACCCGTGGTCCTGGCATCATAGAACCCGTTCTTAACTTTGGCCCGCTAAGGTCCATCATAATTTTACAACTCTTATTCTGGGTTTTGTTCGATTTTTTAATATTTTCAATCATTTTAGCCCATTCTTCTGGTCCATCGTGAGCACAATTAATTCTGCCGCTGTTCATACCGAGCCGGATAAGATGGTTTATCAGTTGATAATCCTCAGCTCCCGAGGAAGGAATAGTTACCATGATGCGGGTTTGCCTTTTCCTGGATTTGTATCCGAATAGTCGTTTTGTATTTTTTTTAAGCAGTTTCTCGCTCTTTTTAATGGTGATAATTCCCTTCTCTTTTTCGACAACACGAATCCCTCTTAAATGATTGATAATGGTTTTAATTGTGAGCAAGCTATTCATAACATGCCCTTCAATATTTGATAAATCGGGGAGACCCATGTATCTTAACTGAGTTTGCAGTTGTTCAATATCAAAACTTCTTAGCGCAAGATAATGCAGTAGATTTAATGCACTGGCCTGATAAAGAGGATGCACCCTCTGTAACTTGTCTTCATATTGATACTCCATACTTTTAGCCTTCTGTATTATGGCATCAATCTGATCGTTGATTGTTAACAATTTATCCGCTTTTATCATTTTACTCTAAATTTTATACAATTAGACCGGCAGAAAGACCAATAAAAATGAAACAACAGAAACAACCAGGCCAACCATAAACACATTGTAAGCCCAACGCAAAAGTTTGTATTTTTTTGCCAGGACTTTGCCCAGATAATATTGGTCTTTTGTCATTGTTGAATATAGATATTGGTCGTCGTTTATCATTTCGTTTATTGCCCATTCATAATCTTTTAAATCCATTTTAAAAAAATTGCCGAAAAACAGCAGATTGACGGATTTACGGTTAATATCCGTCCGCTTGAATTTTCCCGGGGAAATATTTGGACGCGTAGACAGAATGGCCAACACAATGGTCGACAGACTAAAAACCAGGAAAACAATTGTAGGGAATATCAGAGCCGGCTCTTCCCGGAATTTACTTACTAATGTCGCCAGTCCCAGGGAGATGATGATACCATTGAGAGAAATTAAGATGTTTGATTTGTTATCAGCAATAGAGCTCAGGTTAATCTGGTTTCTTGCAGTTAATTTGAACATGGTATCCACTCCTCGCGAGAAATTGTTCTTTTTCTTTTTTTTCTTCTCCTTTTTTCGTTCAATGATTTTATCCTGTAACGATCTTAAATTTTCTTCTTTCTGCTTGTTAAATTTTCTTTGGGCAAAATCCGTTTGAAAAGAATGTTTCATGAACATTTTCACAGATTTCTTCTCAAAATCCAATTTTTTCGTATTTTTTAAACCTACTTTTTTCTGTTCTTTTCTTAACTTTTTTGCATAGTCAAAATAATCTTTTCTTCCCAGGTGCATGAAGTCAGCGTCACACAGCACCTCCTCAATTTTATTCTTTGGTTGATGGGGAAATGTTGTGGCCAAAATGGTATTAACAATCCGCTCGATTAACTCCTTATCGATTCCCTGGTCCTTTAGAAACTTTTTTGCCATTTCTGCACTTTCCTCTTCATGTCCTTTATACTTAATTATATAACCAGTATCATGGAACCAGGCTGCAACGAGCAAAATACTTGTCTCTTCTTCGGTCAGTCCTTCTTTGGAACTGATGAGCTTTGTATTGGAAACAACTTCCCTCGTGTGATCAATCGTATGATATGTAAACTCAGGTAAGGTATTTTCGATCAGCAGGTCTGTGACATGCTGCTCGGTTTTATTAATTATTTCTGGTGTAATTCTCATGATTTATGAATTTATTGATTTTTCAATTTTGATTCGTTGTATTTATAAAGGGATATAAGCTTCTTACTACCTTTCAAAGCTGTTTTCTCAATAAAACTGAATTTTGATTTAGTGTCATCTCCCAATTGTTGCAATACTTCTTCTGAAATAAGAAACTGCGAGTTATATTTTTTATTCAGTTGTTCAATTCTGGAAGCTATGATCACCACATTACCCGTTATAGAATATTGCTTTCGGATTGATGAGCCAATATTTCCCGTTACTGCTTCGCCATAATGCATCCCGATACCAAGTCTTGTTGGAGGCATGATACCTTCTCTGACTTTTTTATTCAAATATTCGAGAATTTCCATAGCCGCCAATACTGCATGATGGGCCATATTATCCCTGGACACAGGTGCACCGAATGTAGCCATGAAACCATCCCCCAGAAACTGATTAATTACACCGTAATGGGATTGAACGATTCGAATCATGAAGCTAAAGAGATTGTTGAGGTAATCCACCACATGTTCGGGAGGATGCGTTTCAACAAAAGGGGTGAAATTGCGAATGTCAAGAAACATCATGCAAACTTGTTTCCTGGTACCAGAAAGTTCATGCCTTTTTCTCAGAATGCTGGCGGCTATTTGTTTCGATGTTTGCTGTCCAAAAAGATTGATCACCTCATTTTTCTCCCTTATGTGGTGGTAGGATATTCGTAATTTTCTTATTATAAGATCTGCTACAAAACCTGAAGCTATGCCTGTAATTATCATGATTAAACCTTGCCCCAGATATTGCATACCGGACAAATGATCCAATATTCTTCCAGAAGAATCCTGGTCCAGGGTAGTTGAGTAATAAACGGAAATTCCAATAAATTCTGCGGCTGCAAGGAATCCGGTAAATAATGATATTTTAAAATTAAGCCGCAATGTTGAAAGTACGATAAATACAAAATAAGTTAAGGTGGCAGGAGCTTGCAGAATAGTTATCTGACCAGTATACTCTACTATAAATACCAAAAGTACACTTAACAATGTTATTTCAGAGAAACTGTTGAAATATCCAAAAAACTTGGGGTTCAAAAAGAAAAACTTCTTGCCTTTTTTGATTAAATAGTGAATTAACGTCTCATAAATGATAATAACAATAGCAAAAATTAAAATGGCAAATATTGCCAAGTGACTCTTAAATACTTGTAAATACTGTTCCTTATAGAATCCATAAATAATGAGCAAAACCAGCGCTTCCATTCCCAACAACCCAGTCAGTATCAATGAACGGAAACGCTCACTTCTCCATAACTCAACATTGAAATGTTCTTCAATGGAATTACTCATTTTCTCATTCTGTATGTTATTCTTCCCTGTCATTATTATGGTTTGTTAGAACAACAAATTAGGTTAGTAAATGTTTACTTACAAAGTAAGGAAAATTTTTAATATAATGCAAGTTTTTTTGATGAATCTCGTAAAAATTAAGTTACTGGAGTTTTTAATAAAAGAAGCAGGATACAAGAACTATACATTTTAATCTTATATTGAGTTCACAGTAAGTTTAATAATTTAAATCCTTTCATCCTAAGGCTCAGGACGAAAGGATTTATTTGAGTACACGTATAATCATGAGGTCTTTTTAAACGACCAGCCAAGTTTGGTTCCGAATACAAACCAGACAAGCACAAGCGCTCCTGCTGCAAATATGGTATCACCAATGGATCTTAACCAGCGTAATGTTTCAATAGCCGGTTGCTGCATAAATTCAGCAGACCTTGCATACCACAGACCTTCTTCCACACTCGCCCATGTTTGCGCCAGACCAATGGGCAATATGCTTAACACAACCATAAGAATCAACCCGATATTCATGGACCAGAAGTAGAATTTCAGGGGCTTTTCCTTCCAGGTTTTATTTAATGTTGTTTCTCTCAATACAAACAACATTAACCCGATGGCCAGAAAACCATAAACACCGAAGAGGGCAGTGTGACCATGTACAGGCGTGGTATTCAGGCCCTGCATATAATAAAGAGCAATGGGAGGATTGATCAGGAAACCAAAAATGCCGGCACCGAGGAAATTCCAGAATGCTACAGCGATAAAAGTATAGATCGGCCATTTATAAACTTTTACCCAATCTGTTGTACGACTCAGTTTAACATTGTGATATGCTTCGTATCCAATCAATACAAGGGGTACAACTTCCAGGGCGCTGAATGTGGCGCCAAAAGCCAATACGGCTGTTGGTGTTCCTGTAAAATACAAATGGTGAAATGTACCTATGATTCCTCCACTCAGGAAAATGATGGTGGCAAACAGTACCGCTGCTGTTCCCAACCGGACGTTTATTAATTGCATTCGGACAAATATCAGGGCAATGACGGTGGTAGCAAATACTTCAAAAAATCCTTCAACCCACAAGTGTACTACCCACCATCGCCAATATTCCGCAATGGCCAAATTGGTCTGTTGTCCCCACATCAGGGCAGCGCCATAGAATAAAGCAATTGCAACAGAGGCAATAATAAACATCAACAGCAACTGTCTATTTTCACTGCGTTTTTTCATAGCCGGGATCAAGGCCCGTGTCATCAGAAACAGCCAGAGGATTAAGCCTATAAACAGGAGAATTTGCCAGAATCTGCCTAAATCAAGGTACTCATAACCCATATGACCAATCCAGAAGTTTTGAGTCAAACCTAATTTCTGCATTACTCCCATCCATTGCCCGGCCAAAGAACCTAAAACAATGATTAATAGAGCAATAAAAAGAAAGTTCACGCCAAACTTCTGGACCTTTGGTTCTTTTCCACTTACGGCAGGCGCAAAGAACAGACCTGTAGCCAGCCAGGCAGTAGCAATCCAAAAAATAGCCAACTGAATGTGCCAGGTTCTTGAAATGGAATAGGGCATAATCTCAGCAAGGGGTATACCATAGAAACCCTGTCCTTCAACTCCGTAGTGTGCTGTTATGACACCCATTATTATTTGCACCAGTATTAAGGCGGAGACGACATAAAAATATTTTAAAGTAGCCTTCATGGAGGGTGTCATTTTGGTGTCTTTCAGCGGATTGGAGGAAGGTATCTCCTCCCTGGTTTCTTCTCTCTTTTGTGTAATGTAGTACCATGATAAAAGTCCAATGCCCAGTAAAAGAACAATCACACTGAATCCTGTCCATATGAATAAAGGCCTTGAAGGTTTATTTCCCACAAGCTCCTCGGGAGGCCAGTTGTTCGTATAAGTTACATCATTTCCGGGGCGCTCCGTTACAGTAGCCCAGCTTGCCCAAAAAAAGAAGCTGTTCATCTTCCTCATCCGGTCTTCGTCCTTAATGGTGTTTTCTGCCATACTATAAGCTTCCCGGAGATGATGAAGATCCGGGTGTCCCATGAACAATTTCTTGTAATGGCTACTTATATCCCTGTAAGCCTCAGCTCTTGAGTTAGAAATGGCAAGAACACCTGTCTCTTTATTGTAAGTATTTTTTCGAAGGTCATTCTGCAATTTAACTTTTAAAGCAGCTTGCCGCGAGTCATCTAGTTGGTCAAATTTTTTTCCGTATTCCTTTTCAGCTAAATGATTCAGCATAAAAACAGCTTCTTTGTGCAGTCTTTCAGCAGTCCAGTCCGGAGCTTGATAGGCTCCGTGTCCCCATATTGTCCCTAATTCATGTCCACCTATTGACTGCCAGACATTTTGTCCATCTTTGATTTCCTTACCGGTGAACAACACCTCACCCTTTTCGTTTACAACTTTTTCGGGTATAGGTGGCGCTTTCCGATAGATTTGGTTTCCAAAAAAAAGTAACACTCCGAAAGATACAACGATTACGAGTATTAGCGCAATCCAAAGTTTTTTGTGTTTCATATTTAATTGTTTTTAGGGGATTATTTAAACAAATGTACAAAATTTTTGTATAAAAAGATAAAAAGGTCTATTTATCCTTAAAAGTTTATTATTTTTGTAATTAAAACATCTATTATTATGAATAACTACAATTCTTTAAAAATCAGCGAGATTGTCTCCCAAAACTTAAAGGCAGCAGAAATATTTGAAGACTATGATATAGACTTTTGTTGCGGAGGAGACAAGACATTAAATGAAGCATGCGAGGAGAAAGATATTCCTCCGGAGTACATAAAGAAGGACCTGGAAAATGTGATGAACACAAACGACAGTGAAACGGTTTGGATCAATAACTTAAATCTTTCAGAACTGGCCGAGTATATTGTAAAAAGACACCATTCCTATATAAGGGAGAACATTACACCGATTAGGCAATACCTGGAAAAAATTTGTAAGGTTCATGGAGAGAATCATCCCGAATTGTTTACCGTAAAAAAGGAATTTTTTGAAGCTTCTGATGCATTATTAGATCATCTTAAGGAAGAAGAAAAATCAATATTTCCTGTTATAGATCAATTGGTTCAGGCAAAGAATGAGAGCCGGTATATCTATGCTCCCTGTTTTGGAATTGTTTCCGATCCAATAAAACAGATGCGGGAAGATCATCTTAGGGAAGGAGAAAGATTTGATGAGCTGGCAGAGATGACAGATAATTTTACAGTCCCGGATGATGGATGTAATACCTTTAAATTAACCTATGAAAGGCTAAAGGAATTCAATTCAGACCTTCATAAGCACATTCACCTGGAGAATAACATATTGTTTTCAAAAGCGGTGGAATTGGAAAAAGAAGTTGTTCAATGTGAATAGACTGTTAAACTTTAATCAACTATGTTATCAAAAACAACACAATATGCCATAAGGGCTTTGGTGTATATCCATATTCAGAATGAGAAAGGAAGTAGACCCGGCTATAAGGAAATAGCCAATGAAGCAGAAGCTCCTGAGCACTTTACAGCAAAAATTTTACAGAATTTTACAAAGCATAGTTTGCTTGAATCGGCAAAAGGGAGAGGGGGAGGATTTTATTTCGACCCCCAAAAAGAAGAACTCCGACTGTATGAAGTTATCCGTCTGATGGAAGGGGAAACTTTTTTTAATCATTGCATATTTGGTTTTAGATATTGCGATGACAAATATCCTTGTCCCCTTCATAATGAATTTATGAAAATATGGGATGACTTTGCTGAATTAGCCCAAAATCAGACTATACAGTCGCTGGCACGCAAAATTAAAGACCAAAAAGCTGTTATGAACAGACCGGAATAAACGATTGCATATTTCAACAATTTATGTAATCATAAGCTGTATCAAACCATAGAAAAAGGTCCACCGCATGGAGTAGGAGAAAAATAAATATGGAACGTTACTAATCTTCTTTTCTAATGGTTAGTTGCAGAAGCTGTCTCAAAAGCATTTTAATTTCATGTGTTCCTTTTGGGACAGCCTTTGATTATTAAATTCCTTTGAAACTCAATAATACAGAAGCAGATTTCTTGTAATTTTAAGGTGTTTGTACTTTCGGATGTTACCGATATACAAAATTTAGAGAGAGAAACGGTTATTGAATTGGGAGGAGAACTTTAGTTTTAGCTCCTCTCTCGGTTATCATCTGCTTTCTCAGAAAGAGTAACAATGCCACCTGCCAGGCTGACAAAAAGAGTAATCAACTGAAACACCAGCGCTAAACTTACCGCCAGAGAAGTATCATATTGAAAATGATTTGCAAGATACACAAAGGTTATTTCCCGTGCTCCCATTCCACCAAAGGTTACAGGTAGTACAGCAGCAATTGAAGTTATCAGGAAAACAAACAGGTAATTAAACATTGCCATGGATAATTCTTCATTTAAAGCATATAGTATAAAACCAGCAGCAATTAGTTGTGCAACCTGAACAAGTAAAGAATATCCGCTGATTGTCCCAATTTTTGGAAAGAGGTGCTTGAAGTAACGATAAATTATATAACAAAATATTATGAATATGAAAATGATTCCGAAGGGAATGATGAGGTTATATATCTCCTTTAGGAGGTATATGGATGGCAATACCAATATCATTAATAACACAATTACGCCGTTCACCCTGTCAACCACAATTGCGCTGAATGAGTCAGAAAATCTATTTTGATAATGTCTTTTCAGAAAATAAGCTTTATATAGGTCCCCACTGATACTCCCGGGCAGGAAAATATTATAGAACATCCCCTTCCAGTATAGTTTCAGGTTTGTTTTTTGTTTTAATTTTATATTAAAGGATTTAAAAATTTTATTGAGGCGAAGAGCGGAAATAATCTTTGAAACTACGAAGAATACAACCGCTGGAAGGAAAAATGCTATTCGGGAATCTCGGATTTGTAGTATAACACTTTCCAAATCGATTTTGTGGAAAACAATTATCAAAGCAGTAAGAGAAAGAATTATTTTCAATAATGTTTTAAGCTGGCTTTTCTTCATCTCCTGATGCGGTTGAAACTTTTCTTACTTTGTAGTGTTTCTTTTTCTGTGATTCATAGTAGATACGCATGAGCAACTCGGAAATAATACCTACAGTGATGAATTGAATGCCAACGAAAATCATCATAAACCCTAGCATGAGCAAGGGTTTACCCCATACATCATTTCCTGCTAATTTTAAAACCCCCAGATAGATGTTAATAATAATTCCGATAGAAAAAAGGCTTAATCCGGCAATGCCAAACAGATGCATGGGTTTATTCATGTATTTTTTTCTGAATAACATAAGAAGTAAGTCGCTGATAACTTTCATTGTCCGGTTTATTCCATATTTTGATTTTCCGAACCTGCGGGAATGATGTTTTACCTTCATTTCGCCTATTTTAGCTCCTTCGATTGAAGCCAGTATTGGTATAAACCGGTGCATTTCCCCGTATAATTCAAGGCTTTTGGCTATATGACACCGAAAAACTTTTAGTGTACACCCGTAATCCTGCATTTTTACCTTTGTTGTTGTCCGGATAATCGCATTGGCTATTCTGCTGGGAATTTTTCTTGTTAGAAAGTCATCTTTCCTGTTTGTTCGTATGCCTACCACTAAATCCAGATTTTCTTCTTTTAATTTTGTCAGCATTGGTGAAATATCAGAGGGGTCGTTTTGTAGATCCCCGTCCATGGTTACAATATATTCTCCTTTGGCATAATCAATACCTGCTGCCATTGCTGCACTTTGGCCAAAATTTTTTGATAACTCAATCATTTTGACCCGTGGATCATTTATTTTTCCGATTTCGTTAGATGTCTCATCAGTGCTCCCATCGTTGACAAAAATAACTTCAACCTCCGGGTTATCTCCAAATACTTTTTCGATTTCATTCATCAGGGGTAAAATGTTTTCTTCCTCATTATAAGCAGTAATTACGATAGATAATTGAATTGTATTTACCATAGCGCTAATATTTATCCGGTTGTACGGCTTGGTGTTTGATTAAATTTTCAAATAGGTAAATATGAAGTGTTTGTACAGTTTTTTCTCTGTATTCTCGATTAAATGTTTCATATTCTTTTAGTTCCCTGAAACTGGAAATTAATTTTGCCGGGGCGGGCTTACCGGAAACATAAATTGCTGAATAGGGTTTACTTTCAAATTGTTCTATTCCTTCCCATAAATCGAACTGATTCATTCTTCGTCCTAAATTGATGACATAGGTTTGAGGTTGGCCTTCAACATAAAAGCTAAGTTCAGAGGCTATGTGATAATTATCGCTGAAGACGAACACTTTATCGGAATGAGTATGGTCTATTTTATTGCTGACATGTTGACCCAGGTCTTTCCATCCGCTCATTCTGTAAAAAGTGTCCATTTTGGGAGGATAAATATGACCCATATTAAACTTATCAAATAAAACAGGAAATAAGATGAGCAGGAGGGTTATAAATGTGAGCACTATTGGGATAATAAGTTTTTTGATTTTAAATTTCTGTAAATAATTTACGCTCATTAGTATAGGGATAGCAGGATAGGCAAATAAGAGCCAATTCATTTCAATCTTCTTAACTGCCACGAAAATAAATACTGTCCATACTAACAATACGGATAATTTCAGGTATTGTGAGGTCAGTCTTGTCGTTGAATCAAAACAAGCATTTTTTCTTAAGAACCCTTTGAATATAAAACCAATAAAAAATGGTGACAGCACAAGTATCTGGCCCCCGATATATTCTGTCAGGTTTCCAATAATTTTCAGGGGTTCAAATTTTGCTTGATTATATCTCGAGAGGTGAAAAATGTGTTTGACAGTCACAAACTCATTTTCAATATTCCATATTATTACAGGAGTGCAAATTAGCAAAGCAACAAACATAGTTATATATATACCTTGCTTTTTGAAAATATCCTTCTTATAAAGATAAACGAAAACGATAATAAAAGGAATAAACAACAATATGGTGTATTTGCTGAGAAATCCCAGTCCTATTGCTATCCCGGTTGCTATCCAGTATTTGTTTTTGTTATACAGAAATGCTTGCCAGCCAGTTATTAAAGCAGTTGTCCAGAATAAAATCAGGAGGGAATCGGTGGTAAAAAGAAGGGATGTATGATGATAAAATGGCATAGCAAAAAGTATCAATACTGCTATAAAGGCCGCTCTTGAATCTTTAAACGAGGTTTTCGTGAAATAATAAACCAGATAGGGAAGAATAAAACCTATAATTATTGCATTAATTCTTACTCCCATTTCATTATCTCCCAGGATAGATGTTGAAATATAGTTAATATAGGCAATCAGTGGAGGTTTGGAATAGTAGGATAAAGACAGGTTTTTAGACCATAACCAGTATTGAGTTTCCTCAGAATGGAGGTCAGTATTGTATTCTGTGACATACAAAATCCTGAATAACAATAGCAGCATGTTAATGACTGAAATGATTATCAGATATTTTTTATACTTTTTCATCTTTCCAGCTTATTATATTTTTAGACTTTGAAGGCACATAAGCTCATTTTTTTTCTGTTTACTTGTCAAGATCCAAATCAATTTCTACGTCTTTGTCTACTTTAAAAGAAATATCATTAAATTTTGGAGGCACACTTTTATTGTTCTTTTGCCAGGATAAGCTCCAGGGTTCTTTAGGAATAATCAAAAACCTGTCAAGTTCCCCGTTGTTGTTCAGATCCTGAAAACAGCGAATTCCGTATATTCCTTCTTTCACATTGGGTATTTTATAATCCTTTTTTTTCATTCCTTCACTCACTTTTATCGGTATTTTTCTTATTCCTGTGAAAGGCTTTTCAAAAGTTCCTTTTGTTAGAAGATAGATATGCAAAGTACTCCCGTTATTTCCTGTTTGGGTTTCAAGATTTTCTATTGAGCCTGAAATAGTATAGTTTTGTGAAGGGAGAGCTTTTTGTATGAATAGTGCAATAACTGTTAAAATTAATATTTTGCTGATTTGCTGATTCATAGAAATTGTTTTTAAAATATTTTTCATAATTAGAATTTCAGTAAATCGGTCATCAGACCAAATCGTAAAACACTTATGTTGTTGTTATAATAAATGTTGTAATAATCCTGCCCGTAATAATACTGGATGAATATGGACATATCTTCTGCTATCCGGGGATGATAGGAGGCAGTATACTTGAAATTGAACCGTTTGGCAAAATCATCCGGGGAAGAATTTTGCATTTTTCCAAAGATCCATCCAAGTTGAACGGAATGCCTTATCCTGGGTTTTGCGCCCTGGCTGTTTTTTTCGTTTGAATTTAGAAGATGAATAAACTGGTATTCAAAATTCAACCTGTAGATACCATACTTATCTGTAATGTTTGGGTCCGTAGCGAAATGATATTCAGCGTAAGTTTTAACAAAATTCCCGTTTTTTATATTGTTTCCTTTTTTCCTGGTAGCAAACATTCCTACTTCGAGGTAGTTTGTAGCAAAATTGCCATCTTGCGTGTTGATGTCGCCATTTTCATCATAGAAATCACCGTTTTGTCCGTTTGAATGATGCACCAGGGATGCATAAGGAATGAGTTGCTTATTTAGAGATTTTTCATGATGAAAATTGTGATAGTATGTAATCCGGGGCATGTAACTGGGTGTACGTATTGGAAAAGAAGGTTCACGCAACATTCGGATGACCATTTGGGGGCTGAGTTCAACCGCCCATTTATATTCTTCCTTCAGGTGAATCATATAGGTAGGAGCCAGGTGGGCCTCAAAATACAGGGGTCTTATGTTACCAATACCTTCCGTCAAGGTAATGTAACTGCGTTTATGGCTTGCGGCGATGTATTTTGTGAACTTGTCATCATCAGCCTTTTCTTTTGGTGCATCCATTCCGATAAACATCAACGTTGTTAAAATTAATATTCCTGTATTCATAACTTATTTTTTATAAAACTTTTGCTATTTTGGTTGACAAGCCCCTACGACATCATTTTATTGCATTCCGAATATCTTTTCATGCAACTGCTTCACGAATTTTTCATAATCATTATTTGAAAGATTGAGCCATACACTCATCACATCCCTGAAGAGGTCAGGGAATATAGATATGGACAACAAAGTCATCAAAAGTATTCCCGACTCGCTTCTTTTAAAGGAAGTTTTGTAAGTTCTGTCTGCTATATTTTTTTCAAAAGGTTTTAAGTTAAACCCGCTTTTACGGAATTCCTCCAGTAGGATATTATGACCGGGATCTTCTCTGTCAATGAGTATGATTGGTAATCTCGGGTATTTTTCGTTTAGCATTACCCGGATATGGTGGAGGAGTTTCAGATTTTTCTCAATGGAAACATCTGTATTTAGACCTTCCAGCAAGGGAATGAGTTCTTCTTCCGCCATCTGCCTTAAAACTTTCCTGTACAGATCCTTTTTTCTTCGGAAATAGTAGTGGATGAGCGACTTGTTAAGACCGGACCGGGCCGAGATGACCTCTGTAGTCGTCCCGGCATATCCCTTTCTTAGAAAAACTTTCTTTGCCGTTTTTAATATTTTTTCTTCCGTTGTATCCATCAGAAGTCATATTTCAGTTTAAAATAGACCATATCGTTCTGATTATACTGGCCGAATCTTCCTTCAGTACCGGTGAAAAGATTCGCCCCGGCAATCAAGTTGACACCGCTTCCAACTTCATACGTAGCCTTTGGACGAATGAGCGCATCGTTGTTTTTGAAACCATAGTACATAAAAAATTCAAGCGCCAGTTTATCCCGCAGAAAGTCTTCTCTTGCCAGGAAGGTCATCGTGTTCTCAAACTCATCCTGCTGCATGGTTTCTTCATGATTAAAAACAGCTTCCTGGATGAACTGGGCGCTGAAATTCACTCCACCGATAAGAAAATCAAATCCTACTAAATAATGGGCATAGTCTTTCTTTAATGTACCATCGGGATTGTTAAGATTATTATCGGCAAAATACTTGTCTTTGTAAAAAGCTCCTTCACCCCGGACAACGACACCACTGATTTCTGTACTGAAGCTACCACCGGCAAGTGTAAGCCTGTGGTGTTCAGGTTGGAGCACGATGGAATCCGGCATCATACTTCCCTGGCTCATAAATCTTTCCTGGTGCATGGCCGGGTCATTATCCCACATGTAACCACCCATTAGCTCAAGATCGAATGTGGAGGAGAGCATGGAATATTTGGCAAATACTTCACTGTTTTCGATACTCGGTTTTATGTCTTTATTCGATTGGTCAACTTCTACACCCGTTGGAAACATATTGGGGAACCAGATGGACTCTTTATCGGGGTAGTGAGATGGAACAAATTCCGGTGTCCATACCAACTCAAAGGAGTTATTTCCCATGTAGTAATCTAGTTTGAGGGCCGTGATTCCCATTCGTATTTCCTCAAATTCCGGAAGCAGAAATTCCCGTAAATCTTTAGGTGATATGACATCCGTTATAAATACACCATCTGCTTTACCCCATATAATTTTCTGTTTACCCAGGCGTATATCCATCTTGTCGAAATAGAGGTCGATGTAAGCTTCTCTTACACCATAGTCAAGTTCCTCGTTGGTGTAATGGTAAACATATGGATTCACCCTGAATCCCATATCCATGCCTGTTTTTTCCAGTTCCAGGTTGAAAGTATTCTGAATGATGGAGAAGTCTCCACCTTCTTCGAGTAAAGCGCCGGTATAGTTTCTTACGTAACCACGCAATTCGGTGTCCTGTGCATTTCCAACAGTTGCAAGCAGTGTGATCAAACCTGCTCCTATCCATATTTTCTTTAATAGATTCATAGCTATCGTTCTTTTTTGTTGTACAATTGGCAAAGTGGCTGTCTAAAAAATGTGAAAAATGTGTTCACGCAAAGGTCGCTGACGAAACGCCAAGACCGCTAAGAATTAGAATTCAAAGAGATACCGTTTACATTCTTTGCGAAAACTTTGCTGGCCTTTGCGTGATAAACATTAAAGAACCTTTTTAGATAGCCTCAGGCAATCTGATTCATTTGTTCAATTTTCAGATACCCCTTGACATCATGCGTTCCGTGAAATAATCATCCCTTATTCCTGTATTGATTTCCACATCTTTATATTCCATGATGGTTTTGTGATTTTTCTGATCGTTCTCCATTGTTGAATGTAAGATGGTCCAGAAACCTTCAATGTTATCGTAATCCTTAACCTGAAGTGTTTTTAAGAAATCACCATCCTCATCGCAGAACTCTTTTTTCAGTCCGATCCACTTGTCTTTGATAACCCAAGTCACGGTCCTGGAATACATATAATCCGGGTCCTTCGGGGTACTTTCCACGACATAGCATTCTTCCCCTTTGATCGTCTCCGTTCTTAACACTTTATGTTTGTCTTCATCCGGATGACGTTCCCCCAGGTCATCATAAGTAAAATCAGAGCCCATGAAATAATCGTCTTTGCTGTCGCTGGAGATGCGTTTTACTTTTCTCAGCGCCGGCAAATAGATCCACTGGTCGTCATCCTTTGACGGATCATCATAACTCCAGCTCATAAATGAGGTGTTACGAACATCCGCCGGAGAAAGGAAGAACATGATCTTCTTCTCGGTTTTCCCGAAATCTTTGTAAAATTGAGTCAGTTCACGAACCCGCTTATCACCTCTTGAGTTGACCAGCGTCATAGTGAGGTTACCTTTCCGGTCTTCTCCTTCATCACGGTAATAAACCTTTTCTATGATCTCTTTTCCCGTTAAATTCTGTGCGCTCAACATACCCGGAACCATCCAGAGTATAAGAACCATTGCTGTTATAAGACTTCTTCTTGTTTTCATAATTATTAGATTTTAGATGTTTGATTTTAGATAATTGATGTTTGATGATTGATTTCATTTGAATTTTTTCTTCCAGTAGAGCAATATGAGCATGATGGTCATAGTTCCTATAAAACTTGTGAACATATTGAATGACACAAGAGCTCCCAAAGCCCTATTTGGTGGGAATACCGAGAATGTTAGCACCAGAAAACCGGCAATAACCACTATTGCATTAAAGAAGATGGCTCGCCCTGAATGATTTATTGTATGAGCCGCTACTTCAAACTTATTTGAATATTTCTTCAAATTGATCTTGTATCGCTCTATAAAGTGCACTGCATAGTCAATTCCAATACCTACGGCAATGGAAGCCAGCAAAGCAGTTGTGGTGCTTAACGGTATGCCCAGCAAGCCCATCACACCGAAACTCATGACAGCCGTAATGGAAATCGGCACAGCTCCGATCAATCCGATAGATATTTGTCTGAACATGAGTGTCAGAAGAATTACTATCAACACAAGAGAGAGCACTAAACTCTTAATCTGTCCCTCAAGTATAAGATCGGTAAATACCAGGGCTTTGTATCCCGAGCCGGCATAATTAATATCTACGCCCAACTCCTGAAAAGCATCTTCAAATTCATTCACCTGACTGATAGCTGCTTTTAACGATTTGGAGTCATCTTCTTTCAGTTGATATTTAAGATTGGCTTTGTTGTAATCGTAATTCACCTCCTTCCAGAGATTATCCGGATCGCCAGACATTTCATAAAGCAACAGATATTGGGCAATCAGGTTTTGTGAGGAAGGAATTTTGTTGTATTCCTCCTTGTCGGCATGCATGACTTTATTCATGCGTTCAATGTAGTCTGCCAGGGAAAATGAGTTGCCTACTACCTGTATGCTAGTATCAACGGAGGATTGCATCTTACTCATCAGTTTTAGTACTTCAGGCTCTTTGAAAGCATCATTTCGCTCTGCGCTCAGGATAACATTCAGTTTGGTTGTTCCACCGAATTTTTTATTGATGAAGGCATCGGTCTGTACAATCTCACTATCGTCTTCAAACTTATCCAGGAAGCTTGAATTGATCCATACTTTTTGTAACCCATAAATGCTTAAGACAATAACCAATGCCGTGATAGTAAATACCAATTTCTTATTGCTCAGAATTCTCTGTGTCCATGATTCAGCCCACGGATGCTTCGTCTTCTGCTGTTTTTTTATTTTACCACGGAACTTAGGTTTGCCAAATGTCATGATACCGGCTGGAATGAAAATCAATGAAAGAACCATGGCCGACATCACGCCAAAAGCAGTGAATAGTCCGAAATATTTGATGGGATAAACTTCTGATGTCAGCAAGGAAATAAATCCCACGGAGGTAGTCACAGATGTCATGACCACAGGTTTCCACATATTCTTGATCATATCGATCGTACTGTCTTTCTTGGAAGCATCCGGATTTTCTTTCTGATATAGCTTCATGTGACTGAACAAGTGAATACCGTCAGCCACCCCGATCGCTATCAGCATCACAGGCACCATGGTCGTTACTGCATATATTGGAATGGAAAAGGCAGCCATCAGTCCAAAGGCCCAAATTACACTGAACAATACCACCAGGAGCGTTAAGACCGTAGTTTTTACGTTTCTAAGGGTTATATAGAGTACCAGGATAATAACCAGGATCACAATTGGAACCATTTTTTTCATATCCCGGGGTCCCAGATAGGCCATTGTACCCTCAACTATAGGCGTTCCTGCCACATTGAGCGTATGGTTTTCATCCTCATAACTGTCGGCAAGGTCAAGCAGCTCATGGTAAAATTCCTGGGAGAATGCATCGTCACCGATCTCCGCTATTACCACAGTCACGGTTTCATCCGTAGAAACAATTCGTTCATAAGCCATTTCATTGTTCCGGACTTTCTCCCGCAATTGGTTCAATTCCTTCTGCGAGTCAGGTGTCTTCGTATAAAACGGGTTCACCTCCAGTCCGGTTTCAGTCCCAATAATGTTATCCGCTGTATAAAGAGAGGTAACATCCGCTTTTTCAATTTCTTCAAGCCTCTGAAGATCCTTTGTTAGTGATTTGATTTTCTCCAGTGTTTGAGAATTGTAAATGCCCTTTTTGTTTTCGATGGCAATAATAATTCCATCTTTGATGTTGAAAATGGCTTCTGCTGAATCACTGTAAACAAAGGCCGGATGTTCCTGTGGCATATATTCATCCAGGTCGGTTTCCATCCGGGTGTTTTCTTTCATTTCCATGAAAAAATACACCGATATTGCCAGGATTATTGTCAGCACCAACACTGGCCATCTTAATGTAAAGTTCATAATGCGTTTCATAAAAGTTTGTTTTTGTAAGTGAATGATTACTGATTCATTTAGATAAAAAAATTTAGTTTTCCATTAATTCGATAACACTGTTTATCAACCTTACTCCTGTTTTCTCCAGTCCATTCCGGTTTCTTTTCAGACGCCAGTTCAGCACTGTAATACGCATAGTACCCATAATAAGCAGAGCCATATTCTGACTATCCAGGGAGCTTTTCAAATCTTTTTGTTTAATGCCTTGATCAAGCATTTGTCTCAGATAGAGTTGCATCGTATTGATGATGGTATGCATGAGGTAGAATATTTCATCATCGGATACGAAGTATTCCTCGGAGAACAAAAGGGATACATAACCCGGCTTCTCTTCGAAGAGTCGATAAAGTTTTGAGGTAATCCCCTGTAACTTATCCCGCGTCTTTTTTTTACTGTTTATTTCAGCCATCATCTGGTCGGAGATATTGTAAAACAGTTCATTCAGGATTTCTTTTATTATCGACATTTTCGAGTCGAAATGCCGGTAAATTGCGCCATCGCTTACACCAATCCTTGTTGAAAGGTGGGTGATAGTAAGCCCGTTTATCCCTTCGCTGCCGATGATTTCCATGGCATTGTTCATTATTGTTTGTTGTTTTGCGTTTGTCATAATTGTTAGTAAATATTTACTTACAAAGATAAATCAAAAAATAATTGTTGTCAAGGATTTTTTTGAAAAAAAAGGAATTTATTTTGTTCTAATTAGCAAACGTTCAGACACTGTCGGGTCTTGAAGGCCCTGACAGGTCGCAGAATCTGAAGTTGCAGGATGGTTCCGATAATGTAACCGCTCCGCGGTAAGTCATCTCCTGATACCCAATCTCTCTACAATAATGCAATCCCTCCGGGATAAATGGGAAGTAACCGATCTCAATTAACCACTAACTGTAAAAACAATCTCAAACATTCAACCGAAACCCGGAACCCAGAACCCGAAAAGCAAAATGCGAAACAACCGTGTGACTAGCGAATGACAACTGAATGACAACTGAGTGCTTCAAACCCCGAACCCGAAACCCGGAACGCGAAACAGGAAACGCTAAACAACCGAATGACCACCGAGTGACAACTGAGTGACTACCGAATGACCCCCGGAATAATTTACACTTCCACCCCAAAGAACATTCTTACGAAATAGCTGATGCCGAAGGTAAAAGCAGCTACACCTATACTGAGCAGAGCCATTTCAGCAAAGCGCTTTTTGAAACTCAGGTCTTTAGCTACTGCGACATAATAATTAAAGCCCATGATAATTAACAAAGCAAATAGCAATGTAAATCCAAGCGCTATAAAATAATTTTCGAGTAAAAGAAAAGGTAAAATCAGAATAAAAACAGTGATAATATAAGCAGATCCTGTATACAATGCAGAGGTGAGTGCATCGGAGGATTCATCATCCGACCGCTTAGACAGGTATTCTGAGGCCCCCATTGAAAATGAAGCTGCAATTCCTGTAATTAATCCGGCGAGGGCAATCAGTCTTGTATTTTGCAGTGCCAAGGTAAATCCGGCTAATGCACCGGTCAATTCAACAAGCGCATCATTCAAGCCCAAAACAATAGATCCTACATAATCAAGTTTCTTTTCTTTAAGCATGGCGATCAGTTTGTGTTCATGTTTATCTTCATCTTCCACCACGCTCTTAGCCTCCGGGATATATTCGGTAGCTTCCTTATACATCTCCTGGGCTCCTTCTTCACCACTTTCCATCAGTTTAATACCGAAGGTAAGACCAAAAATACGGGTAATCCAGTAAAACTTGAAAACTTTCCACTTATTGGGCTGAACCTTCTCTCCGCTGCAATTTTCCCAGAAATTATAGTGTTTTAATTCATCATCAGCAATTTCATTCAGCACCTCAGCATTTTCGTTTTTCATCTTCCTGGCAAGACGCTTGTAAATATGGTATTCTGTAATTTCGTTTTTCTGGAAAAACTTCACTTTTTCAATTTGTTCTTTCGTCAGATTCTGTGTTGTCATAATTTTGTACTTTTTATATTCCTGTATAAAAGATTGAATTAAGACTGTAAGTAAATTATTACTTACATACTCTACTAAAGTGACAAAACAGAATCAGATTTGTTCAATTCAAAGAAAGATGGTTGATATATATGGGCTTAGCCTGGTTAAAGTTAATTCTTGGGAAAAAATATAGAAAGCTCTAATAGCGATTTGATATCAAGAAACTCTATTGTTGTAGACTTATAGTTCACAATTTGTTTCTTGCCTTCATAGCTGACAACAAAACATCGTTTCGGCCTGTATGTTCTTATAAATGTCTGCAGACTTCTTGAAATATTTGAAGAAGTAAGTTTCACTTCAGCATATTTTCTATTTGTATCCTCATGAATTACAAAACCCAATTGGAGATGTGTAGCCTCTTTTAACGCGGATACATTCTCTCTTGACCACCAGCCATTCTCCTGAGATAAACCTAATTAAATATCGTAGCCTTCAGGTAATTTAAGAAATCTTGCAGGCTGTTTTTCAGCGAGACGGAAAAACCTTCCATCTTCCACTTTTTTACCATCAAACGAAAGGGGCCTAGAATGCTGTTGACCATCATTTGGTCGTCCAGGTCTTTTCTAAGCTCTCCGCTGGATTTTCCTTCCCGGATTAATGAAAGCATGAGTTCCTGGTTTTCTTTAATCAGTTCTGCTACCTCGCCGGATAACTCATTGTCATTCTGAAATATTTCTTCAGCAAAAATAACCGAAACAATGGCCGGGTTGGATTCAAAATACTTTCGGAAATTGTTTAATATGACCTGTAACTTTGCGTAAGTGGTTTGCTCAGAAGACCGGGCCGATGACTGTAATTCTTTCATTTTTTCCCTGAAAAGACTTAGGATAGAGAGCAATATCTGCTTTTTGTTTTCAAAATGCCTGTAAATAGCACCTTCGGTAACCCCAATCTCCTTGGCCAGGTTCTTTATGGTAAGGCCCTGTATTCCCTTTTGGTCAATGAGCTTGATAGCTTTATCGATGATTTCTTCCTGTTTTTGGGTTAATGTTGCCATGGATTTTTTATTCTTGTTTCATAACAAAAATACATTTTCCGGGTAAAAAAGAAAATTCATTTTCACAAGAAATGGGATGAATGATTAAGATAGCCTCATCGGTTAGTTAATCTATAAATTCATGGACTGTTTGTTGTCTATTCCGGCCTGGTTATTTCATACGATTTGTTCCGAAGCCTGCGCTCCATAATAACCGCAATGAGGATAAAGACGGGAATGGTTAGTATTAATCTGAGCATAGAAAACTTCAGTCCCAGAAATCCGATTTCGAAAGTAAGCATGGGGATTTTGGCGGCGCTGAACATGCCTACGTAAATAAATATATTCCGCAGACTGGTCCCTTTTTTCCACAGCAGATGCGCAAAAGGAAAAGCCACATATAAAGAGCCGGGCTGAATGACAGCAAGCAGGATCATGAGGCCCGCGCCTTTCATGCCGGAGCCTTCACCTACGTGTTTCTCGATTTTTTCTTTTGGTATCCACACATCGAACAGTCCGATCAATATAAATATACAGGGAAGGATCATAAGCATTTCTTTCAGGAACCGCCAGAAAGTTGTTTGAAACAATTCTTCGCCTGCAGCGAAATCCACGCCATACGAAATACCGATAAAACCAGCAAACAGGAGAATTACCGGTAAATCGAATTTATATTTCCGTAATTGTTTATTCATACATTGTGTTTAAGTCAATGAGTAAATAATAGCCATGATTACCCCAATAACAATGGCTCCGAGAAAACTCAACCCGTTTCTCATCAGTGTCACTTTCATACCGAAGTATTTGGCTTCCACCGGTATGGTGAGAGTGCCAACCATTTTCAGTGTGGTGATAAATATGGCAAGTATTCCGTAACTAACTCCGCTTTCCAGAAGCATTCCTGCCATCGGGTAGGATATAAATCCGGGTATCAGCGAAACGCTGCCCACTAAGGCGGCCATCGCATACCCAAGGACACCGGCCTGGTCGCCGAAATATTTAATCAGCATCTTTTCCGGGGTGAAGAATAAAGCTACACTCACGAGAATGATGACTGTAAGCAAGGTTGGGAGGAGCTTGAGAAACTGCATGGCTCCTTTTTTCAAACCGTTCAGGGTTTTCTGCCTGTTGGCGAGGAAGGAGACCAGCAGCAACAAACCTGTTATGACAAAAAGAATGGTCATTATTCCTCGCTTTTTTGAATCTGAATACCAAGAATTTTAGTATCTTCTAAAGCTTCCATCTGGTAAAGAGCCGGTTCTGAAATGACGCACTGGTCTTTTCCTGCTTCAGCGTATTCGTTATCGATGTTTAGGCCGATCCGTCCCGAAACAATGTAAAAAATGACATAGGTTTCCATCTCACAGGGTTCATCGGGCGGCAGTTTTTCTCCTTTCTTCAGTTCTATGATCCTCGTTTTAAACGCCTCTGCCTGGTACAACACGTTCTTATCCCTTTGCTCGTAGGGATAAGCTGAAGTGGATTGTAAATCGAATATTTTCATGGTGTTTTGTTTTATAAATTAATGATTCTATTGAAGATTAAAAAATTTGTTTTCGCAGAAGAACCACCTTGATTTGTCGTGTTTCGCCGACAGACCAAAGATTGAGTTCATGAGGTTAGCACCCACGTTCACGTGGGTGATGCTGAACCGAACACCTAACATACTCCTAGCCGGCTTTGAGCCGGCTTACCAATGTCCGAAAGCCCACTGAAGTGGGCTGGAAAATGAGGGGTAGGTTGGCTGAACCGTTTCACCATGCTGAAGCATGGCGCTAGTCTCATGAAACCATAAAGACTTCTGTTCCTCAATAACACTCATACTTTCATGCTCTTCATTTTTACCCGGTCTCTGAAGTTCTATTAGAAGAACCCCTTCCCAAAATTATCTTATTTCTCCTCATCCATTTCCCGGATGGCTTCTTCCATATCTTCCAGTTGTTCCTGAAGGCATTCACGCTGATGTTCCAGTATTTTTCTCCGCTTTTTCCTGCTCCAGAACATAGGATGATGACCCGGCATTCCGGCACCATGGCCGTGATGAGTTCCTTGTTTGGGATGATTTGAATGACAACACATAATTGACCTCCTTATTTGATTTAACATTTATTTATTATTTATAACGCAAAATTATAAAATTTATTAAGTATATGCAAATATACTAAATTATTCCTCATATTCTTCAATAATACCTCCCGTCAATCTCAGTAATGTATGATAACTCTGAATCACATTAAAGACAGCTCGCTGATACCGGTAGGCAGCATTTTGATGAATCTGTTGTACATCCCTGAAATTAAAAGAATTGATGGTACCGTTCCGGTATTTTTCCCTGGATATCTTCAGATTCAGTCCGGCTGCTTCCAGGTTTTCTTTAGCCACGTTGAGCAATTCCTTGCGAACATTATACAATTCGTACTCCTGTGCCAGTTGGTTTTTTAGGTCCTGGATCATCTCCTCCTGCTCAATACCCGATATTTGTCTTTCGATTTTAGCCGCTTCCAGCGCCCGTTTGCGTTCATTCCCATTGTAGATGGTGTATGAAAGGGATATACCCACGGAAGCATTATAACCATCAGGATTTCTATCGAAGGCCTGAGTCGCGGTTTCATAATTTGTTTCAGATTCGGAGTACCCTCCTGAGGCAGTTAAAGACAGACTTGGGTAATAGGCGCTCTGCGCCGATTTTACCTCCAGTTTTGCCAGTTCCAGATTGATATACTGATTTCGCAATGTTTTGTTGTTCTCCAGCATTTTCTCTGATAGAACAGAGCGGCTGAAGCTTGTTGTATCCGGTTCGAACTCCGATGTGAACCGGTAATTTTGTTCCATGGGTTCGGCCATCAGGTAATTTAATTCACGAACAGTATTATTATAAGACGATTTTGCGGAGAGATATTCCGAACTATCTTCCAGGAATGCATTTTTTGCCTGCAATACCTCATAGGTTCTGGCGCTCCCGATTTCTTTGCTCTCTTGTAACCGTTGATAACGATCCTTTGACAGATTCATGTTTGTATGGGCAATATCTACTTGTTCCTGCGTCAACAGTATATTGTAATAGCTGAGAATGACATTAAAAATAGTATTTTCAAGGACAAGCGACACATTTTCTTCGGAAAGCTTCTCCAGCTTTTCCAGCCGGTCTTTCTGAATACGGACGCTAAATCCCCTGAAAAGTGTTTGTTTCAACTCAACGGTTGCATTGAGGCTTTCAGATGTATATCCATTTTCACTGTCGAATTCTTCTGAATAATTCCCTGATCCGACAAAACGGATATTCGGTAAAGCGCCGGCAGTACCCCAGTTGTTTTTTAATTCAGCAAGTTCCTGGTCTTTCTGAATGGTAATGATGCCGTAGTTATTTTCCAGGGCGGTGTTTACGGCCTCTTCCAGCGACAAGGCCTGCTTTTCCTGTGCAGAAGCGCTTAAGGTTGTAATCGTAAACAATGCAATAAGAAGTTTTTTCATAATTTTCAGTCTTTCAATTTTTTAATTCAGGCAGAATAACATGCAGCCTGATTGTAACCAGTCTGAGCGATTCTGCTTATTCCCCTGATGTTTCTTTTCTGATATCTTCTTCCAGTTGCTGATCAATTTCATGATTAATAACGGCAACTTCAACAGATTCCGGTGTGATATCCTTTTTCCCGAATAATTTTTTGGTTTTTACCAGCAATTGATTCGAAACCAATATTTGAACCGGTAAAGTAAGCAAGATGAAAAAACCGCCAAACAGAACGCCGTAAGCTACAGAGATAGCCATTGGACTAAGAAAACGGGCTTCCGGGCTGGTTTCCAGGATAAGCGGCATGAGCCCGGCAGTAGTGGTTAGGGTAGTCAGAAGAATGGGACGAAATCTCGACTTAGCGGCTTCCACAGCTGCCTGAAATACCTTATAGCCTTCTATCAGCAATTGATTATACCGGGAGACAAAAATTACGGAATCGTTTATAATGACCCCGGTAAGCCCTACCATACCAAATACGCTGAACATGCAAAGGGGTTCATTATGGATGGAATGCCCCCAAATGGCTCCCAGGATACCAAGCGGAATGGACAATAATACCATAAGGCCCTGCCGGAGGGATTTAAAGAAAATAATGATGATGAGTACAATAATGAGCAATGCCATCCCGAAATATTTCACCAGGCTTTGTATTTGCTCCTGGGTATCCTTCTTTTGTCCCATGTGCATGTAGGTAATTCCGGAGTATTTTTCCATAATACCGGGCAGTATGTTATTTTCCACTTCATTGGTTATTGGGGTTATCGAAGCCCGCGGGTCTTTCATGTAGGCATCTACCCGGATGACCCGCCTTCCGTTGTAGCCGTTTATCTTACTGAGGGACCTGCCCATGGTCAAATCCGCTACGGTTGAAAGGGGATAGTTTCCTTTTGGGGTTTGTACCATCATATTCTCCATCTGGCCGATGGTTTCCCTGTTTTTTTCCGGATACCTGACATAAAACCATATTTCATCCTTTCCGTCTTGTATTCGCTGGGCCAGGGCGCCGTAATAGGCATCTCTGACCTGCCGCATTAATGAAGCCTGCGTTAAGCCGAGGGTATATGCCTTTGGTTTTAAACCGATTCTGATTTCCTGGCTTCCCAACTGACTGTTGTCCGTAATATTATAAAGGGCATCCATCCCGGAAAGACTTTCTCTCAGTTCTCTTTTGGCTTTCTCCAGTGTATTGAGGTCATACCCGAGCAGCCCTATGGATACAGGAGCCCCAAACCGTTTGGCACGCCCACTGGAAGTGCCCATTGCAAACTTGTAGGCTTCAGGTATTTGTCCGATTTTTTTAGTCAGCGCGTTTTGGATGGTCTTATCCGTAACGTTTGTTCCCTCCGGTGGATTTAAGAAAACCCGCATCACACCTGCATGGGTCCCGGTTTCTACGTTATTAAAAGCATTGCCCAAATTGATCTGGGTGGTTTTTACAAAAGGCTTATCCCGGTCATGCTTTTCCATCAGTTCCCGGTTGACTTCATAGAGTTTTTCCTCAACCCACAACAATTTTTCTTTGGTAAGTTCTTTGTTTGTGCCGGGTTTCAGCGCCAGGTCAA
>CAZPDP010000014.1:48617-76913 GCA_964585385.1 uncultured Bacteroidales bacterium | reverse complement strand
TTCAAGTATTATTCCTGTCTCCGACAGCGACTAAATTGTCGGTTTTTTGCCGAATTGATAGCCTGTCCCGCACACGGAGTGTCGGGAAGGTGGAAACCTTACAATTTCTTTGTCCCTGACACTTCGTGTACGGGGCAGGCAGTGAGCAAAAATTGCTCAGTTTGGGTTTAAATTGATTAAGAGATCATAGTATTGTGGAATGACAAGAATATTAGTAATTGAACCGGATTCATCCTTATTAAAAGAGATAGAAGAATATATAGACAATATAGGCTATTCTGTGATAAGTACAACTAATGGAGCTTCCGGTGTTCAGAAAGCACTTCAGTACAAACCCGATCTGATATTGTCAGATACTGAACCTGCCGGTCTTTCAGGTCAGGAAGTATTCAATATGATAAAACAGGTGAACATTACTTCATTGATCCCCTTTGTATTCTTAACTTCGAAAAAATCTTACCAGGAATTGAGGGCAGTTATGAATCTTGGTGTTGATGATTTTATGGTTAAACCTTTTGAATTATCGGATTTGAAGCAGCTAATTGAAATCAGGCTTGAGAAGCAAAAACGCATAATTGAAAAAACCAGTGAAAAATTCAGCAAACTTATCGATCATGCTACCACCCCACTTTGTATTTATAAAGAGGATAAATTCGATTATGTAAACAATAGATGCTGTGAAATATTTGGGTATTCCAAGGGTGAGTTGATAGGAATGAATCTTGTAAACCTGATATATAAAGATGATATTCATAAGGTGATAGATAAAATCAACCGCTGCTTCAGCAATCTATTGGAAGAAATTCAAGTAGAATTCAGGGCTATCAGGCGAAACAGGGAAGTTATAGACCTTTCTTTTTATGCACGACTGGTAGATATTGAGGGTGATAAATATCTTGTAGGCTCCATAGAACATAGTGAAAAAAATGGTTTAGCCGGTTACAGTTTAGATGAATTTGATTCCACGCAGGTTACACCGAGAGAAAAAGATATTTTACATTGCATCTGCCAGGGTTATTCCAACCAGGAAATAGCGGATAAATTAAATATTAGTGTGCGAACAGTAGAGGGTCACAGAAACCGGTTGCTTAAAAAGACCGGTTGCAGCAATTCAGTTTGTCTTGCTGTATATGCTATAAAACATAATCTTTATAAGTTTTAGAGATTTAAATCCGCCCCAGGTATAAATAACAGTTTCTACAGTTTTTCGTTTTTTGAAAAAATAATAAGAATTTAATACGTTTTTGATTATTATTTCAGAATATTTTAGTAACTTAGTTATACAATACCCTTAAGGGGGTATTTTGGGTTTATTGGTTTATTGTAGTCAAGGCAGTGGGTTTTCCTGCTGCCTTTTCTTTTTGGGCAAAACCTGGTGTTTGGGTTTTCAATTACCTGGTAAATACCCATTCCTTATCAGTGGAGAGTTCCGGGTTATATGAATAGCCTTCTGCTTCAAAACTTTTTAGTAATTCAGGGTTTTCAATTCTTTCTTTTACAATAAACCGCGTCATTAATCCTCTTGCTTTCTTTGCATATACAGCAATAGTTTTGTATTGCTGCCCCTTCTTTTCTTTAAATACAGGAGTGATGATGTCTCCTTCTACCTGTTTAAAATTTACAGATTTGGAATATTCGTCTGATGCAAGATTAACCAGAACAGGACTTTTATCTTTCTTTAGTGCTTCGTTTAACTTCTCTGTGATTTTATTCCCCCAGAACTCGTAAAGGTCTTTTCCTCTCGGGTTGCTTAATTTTGTACCCATTTCCAGTCGATAGGGTTGCATAAGGTCCAGGGGCTTCAATATTCCGTATAATCCAGATAAAATCCTGACGTGGTCCTGTGCAAATTCAAGGCTTTCTTCACTTAAATTTTTTGCCTGTAGTCCATTGTATGCCTGCCCATTAAACATAAATATGGCTAGCCCTGCGTTCTCCGGAGTGAAAGGTGTCTCCCATCTTGCATATCGTTCAAAGTTGAGTTCTGCGATATCCCGGCTGACATTCATGAGCTCTTTTAATTCAGCGGGAGAAAAATTTCTTAATTCTTCCACAAGTATACCTGAATCATCCAGCAATTCGGGTTGGGTATACGTTTTAATACTACTTGAATATTTTTCATCCAGCTTTTTGGCGGGAGATAAAATTGCTATCATTTTCCAGCTTTTTGAGAATGTAATAAGTGATAAATAGATATATCAGACTGTAGATGACAATTACAGCTGCAACTGCTAGTAAAATATATGGCCGGAAACCCGAAGATATTTCATGCTTTTTTATATTGTTTATCATAGAACAAAGCTTTAAATTCAGGTTCGGATTTGATATTTATCAGAGATTAATAATTATGTCCTCAATTTTCCTCTTAGGAACATGATGAATCATGCTTTTATCTCTCCAGTATTTTATATCGCCGTCTTCCTTAACCTCTTCAAGGAGAACCGATTCTTTTGGTTTGCCAAGTGCCAGAGTTAATAATATTTCATATTGATCAGGCAGCTCAAGGGATTTTTTAAGTTTTTCCCTGTCAATAGAGGCGATGATACATCCTCCGAATCCTTTTTCTACTGCTCCGAGAAGGATGCTTTGGGCAGCAATTCCATGATCACAGTAGTAGTTTTCAGCGATGGATTTATCATTGAGTATTATGATATAAGCTGAAGGTTTTTCTCCTTCTTCGGGCCCGTCCCAGTCTTTCAGGTAACCCGCCCATTTAAGACATTCAAATATTTTTTGGTTGGAACTCTCATCGTTGGAGATGTAATATTTAAGGGGTTGGGCATTTCTTGCTGATGGGGACAGCCTTGCAAGATTAACAAAGTATTTTAGATTGCCCTTTGCGATAAAGTAATCCTGGTAAAATCTCCGATAACTTCTGTTTTGTCTGATAATTTGTTCAATTAACATTTAGCTTGAATTTTAAGATATTCCTTTTGTTTCTATTTTGAATGGTTTTAAATATAATGGGTTTAATCGAGAAAACCAAGTTACCGGAATTAAAAATGCCGGGCTTTCTGGCCCGGCATAGATAGTTTCTAAAATGTTCTATTAACCCTTAAATCGGTTGCTTACTTCATCCCAGTTAACTACATTCCAGAATGCCTGAATATAGTCTGCTCTTTTGTTTCTGTATTTGAGATAATAAGCATGTTCCCAAACATCCAGCCCCATTAATAACTTTTTGGCCTGGCAATCTGCTACATCCATTATTGGATTATCCTGGTTGGGTGTAGAGCAAATATTAAGTTTATCATTATTGTCAATATAGAGCCATGCCCATCCAGATCCAAATCTACCTGCTGCTGCTTTCGAAAACTCATCTTTAAAATTATCAAACGAACCGAAATCTCTTTTTATCGCTTCAGCAAGTTCGCCGCTGGGCTCACCTCCACCATTTGGTGACATGATTTCCCAGTAAATGCTGTGGTTAAAAAAACCACCACCATGATTGCGCACGGCTACCGGATGTTTGGAAACATTTTTCAGGAGTTCTTCAATGCTTTTATTTTCTAGCTCACTGCCTTCAATAGCAGCATTTAGCTTATTGGTATACCCTGCATGATGCTTGTCGTGATGTAACTCCATGGTTTCCTTGTCAATATAAGGTTCCAGTGCATCATAGCCATAGGGGAGTTTTGGGAGTTCAAATGCCATAGTTTTGTATTTTTTTGTTCAACATTATTTTTATTAAGACTAAATAATTTTAATATTATAACAACCCATCTATAAAATTGTTTGTGAAAAAGCTTTTAATTACTTTCGCACTTTCTAAAACAGCGCAATGGTGAACAAAAGGATATTAAACCTGGCAGTCCCCAATATTATAAGCAACATAACAGTTCCTTTGCTCAGTATGGTGGATATTTCGCTGGTGGGTCACCTTGAATCAGGCTCGAAGCTGCATATAGGAGCGATTTCCCTTGGGACTATGATATTTAACATTTTGTATTGGGGTTTTAGTTTTCTCCGGATGGGAACCAGTGGGTTTACAGCCCAGGCTTTTGGGAAAAGAGACATGAGGGAAAGTATGCTGATTCTTTCAAGGGCTGTATCGGTTGCCATACTTGGTGCTCTTCTGCTTATAATTCTGCAGTATCCCATTGCCAAACTTGGCTTTTTTATTCTGAATGGAAGTAAAGACGTTGAAGCATTAGCCCGACAATACTACTTTATTCGGATTTGGGCCGCCCCGGCAACCATAGGATTGTATGCATTTACCGGTTGGTTTATTGGTATGCAAAATGCAAAAATTCCAATGTTTATAGCTATTACAGTGAATCTTCTGAATATTGGTTTTAATGTGCTTCTAATTCATCAGTTTGGAATGAAGTCGGATGGAGTGGCTTTGGGTACTGTAATTGCTCAATATAGCGGATTGGTACTGGCTATATTTTTATTTTCCAGGTACCATAAAGGTTTGATGAAATACTGGAGTTACAGGGCTATGGTGGAGTTGAAAGCCCTAAAGCTATTCTTTTCTGTGAATAAGGATATATTCATCCGAACAATCTGTTTGATTTTTGTAATGTCTTTTTTTACCGCTCAATCAGCCAATATTGGAGATACTGTACTTGCAGTTAATTCTGTGCTGCTGCAATTTTTCATGTTTTTCTCCTTTTTCCTGGATGGCTTTGCTTATGCAGCCGAAGCACTTACCGGAAGGTATATCGGTGAAAAAAGTTATACAGGATTGAGGAAGGTTGTAATCAGGTTATTCCAGTGGGGAATTGGGCTGGGATTATTTTTTACCCTGGTATACACTTTTCTCGGGGAGCAAATTCTGTTGTTGCTTACTGATAATGATGAGGTCTTGAGCAAAAGCAACGAATATATTTTCTGGGTTTACCTTATTCCGCTTATAACTTTTTCTGCATTTGTTTGGGATGGCATCTATATAGGAGCAACTGCTTCTTCCGGGATGCGTAATGCTATGCTGGTATCTACTGTAATCTTTTTTATTCCGCTATACTACCTGTTAATCGGGCCATTGGGGAATCATGGGTTGTGGCTTGCTTTTATCATTTTTCAGCTCAGTCGGGGGGCACTTCAAACTATTTTATCGAAAAAAGCAGTTTTCATGAAAATTTATTAATTTTGTATCTCTATATCTAGATAATTTGATATAATCTCAAAATTTTTGTATATTAGTTAACTCACTAACTAATATGGGAATAAAGTTTAGTGGAAATCATATTTGTAAAATATAAAAATTGGTGGTTATGAAGATTACAAAAGATATATCGATTGAAGATCTGGTTGATAATGTACCACAGTCTGTCAAATACCTTATGAACGAGGGAATAAAGTGTATAGCTTGTGGTGAACCTATCTGGGGTACCCTGGAAGATGCAGCAAAAGAAAAGGGTTACGGTGAAGAGGATATAGAACGTTTTGTAAAAGATTTACAGGAGTTTGCTGATAATCCTGACAAAGAGGCAGGAGACCCTCAATCACAGGTTGGCTATAAAAAAATGGATACTGATTCTTAAACAACTCGCACCATTTCCAGTGCTGTTTAACATTACTTTTCAATCACAAAAATTTGAATTTCCATAAATTTATAACTAATTTGCGCCCTTTATAAAACAAATCATCAGGGATTTACTTTTCAACCTAAACTGGAATATGCAGGTCAAAAATATTGAAGGGCATTTTATAAACGAATTTGAGAAGAAACTATCTACTTTGCTTTATAATGATTTCAAGCCTGATCTTGGAATCGTTTTTTGTTCGGTAACGCAGAATATTAATGAATTACAGCGCATATTCAGAAAAAATGATATTCATTTAATCGGAGCCACCACAGCAGGAGAAATTGTTGATCATTCTGTCAGTGAAAAATCTATCGTAGGTCTTTTTATTAAATTGAACAAGGAGGCATACAGTATTGACTTTTTTGCCAACAATGAGACCAATCTTTACAATTTAGGAAAAAAGGCATCGCTGAAAGTATCTGGTAAATTTTCGGACCCGGGCATGATTGTATTATCAGGTGGATTGCGGGCTGATGGTGAAGAACTGGTAAAAGGCCTGATTTCCGGTAATAAGAACAAGAGAAACCTTTATGGTGCTTTGGCGGGTGATGACCTCCAGATGAAGAATACTTATGTTTTTACTGAAAACGACCTTTCAAATAATGCCGTTGGGTGTCTTTCTTTTGACAGTCAAAAAGTTAAAATGGAGGGAACGGCTATAAGTGGATGGAAATCCATTGGCACAGAGAAATTTATTACAAAAAGCCGTGGAAATACAGTTTTTACGATTGATAATAAGCCTGCACTGGATGTTTTTCTTGAATATTTCAATAAACCGAAGGAACGGCTGGCTGAAGCTGACTTGGTTGTTAACGAATTAGCCCAATACCCTTTACAAGTGATGAGGGCTGGCGATTACTCAGTATTAAGAGCTCCACTTATTGCAGATGTGGATAAAGGCGCTCTGATTTTCTCAGGTTCGGTAGAAGAAGGAGCTAAAATTAAATTTTCAGTACCACCGGGCTTCGAAACCATTGAAACTACAACCACTGAAATATCCTATTTAAAAAAAAGGTTCCCGGAAGCAGATGCAATCCTGCTTTTCTCGTGTAAGGCAAGACATCAGGCTTTAGGACCATTGGTAGAAGATGAAATTGAAGGAATACAAAATCTCTGGAACGCACCCCTTATCGGGTTTTTTTCCTACGGAGAAATAGGTAGCTTTGGAGACCATGATTGTGATTTTCATAATGAGACCGTTTCTCTGGTAGCACTTAAAGAACTTTAGATTATGCTGAATGAACTTGTAGAATTAAAAAAAGATATAGATAATCTAGATATTCCCGAAGAACAGAAAAATGGCCTGCTGGAGAAGGTTTCTAAAATTACCAAATCTTATTCGCTTGTAGAATTCAAGCTTGAACGCACCATAAAAGATAAAAATGCTATTTCCAGTGTTCTAAATAAGACGATAGAAGAGATCGAAAAGCTTTCCATGGTTGTTAAAGAAACTGATAATGCAGTGGCTATCTTTGATTCAAATGCCGAACTGGAATGGGTAAATGACGGTTTTGTTAAGCTTTTTGGATATTCCATGGAAGAATACATCGAAAAAAATGGTTCGCGCAAGATATACGAGATGAGCTCGAACAACAACATTAAGAATACCCTTAAAAAAGCCATTTCCAATAAGAAAACGTTTAAGTACGAGACTATCAACTACAACCGCGAAGGCGAAAAATTTTGGGTACATACTACTTTAACTCCTATATTTGATAACAACCATAACCTGAAGCGCATCATTATTATTGATTCGGATATTACAAAGACAAAAGAGGCTGAGCACGAATTAGAGCAACAGAGGAATCTGGCCATACGCCAACAAAATGAGATCATTGATAAGAATCATGAATTGGAGCAGCAAACGGAAGAAATACTTTCACAGCGCGACAGAATAGAGGAGCAGAAGAATCTTCTGGAACTGAAAAATAAAGAAATTACCGAGAGTATTCAATATGCCGAACATATCCAGTCTGCCATATTACCCCCGCATGATACATTGAGGGATATTTTACCTGAATCCTTTATCTTTTTCAAGCCCAAAGAATTATTAAGCGGAGACATCTATTGGGTTGAAGAATATGCAGGGATAAAATATTTTGCAGCTATTGATTGTACTGGCCATGGCATTGCGGGTGCTCTTATAAGTGTGTTTATATACAACCTCCTGAATCAGGCATTAAAAATACATGAAATAGACGATCCTGCTGGTATCATTGAATATGTGAATACCCAGGTTTATGTAGCCCTGACACGATATCATAACAGGAAAAATGTCGGGTTTGGAATGGATCTTACTTTATGTGCTTACGATGAGGAAGACAGCAGTGTGATGTTTTCGGGTATCTTTAATCCCCTTTACCTTATTCGTGATGGTGAAATGTTTGAATATTCCATGGATGAGGAAGTTATGGAGTTTGAGCAGGGCGTTTTTCGTTTTGCATGCAATAATAAAAAGATTCATGTTCAGAAGGATGATGTGATATACCTGTTTTCAGATGGCTTTGCAGATCAGTTTGGTGAAGAAAAAGATAAGAAGTTTAAGCGAGGGCCTTTCAGAAAACTTTTAATGGATATCCATGAATCCCCTATGGATAAGCAGAAAGAGAAACTTGAACAATCACTCTTAAACTGGCAGGGAAGTCTGCCCCAAACTGATGATATTCTGGTTATAGGTGTGAAATTCTGACGTAGAATAGCTAATCCAGGCAAAGTCCTTGTATAAAGGAACAATCAAATATATTTCCCCTGCTCAAGGTAATTTTCTACATAATCTTTTATTCCTTCTTCGAGAGATGTAAATTCAGTAGTATAACCGATGGAACGCAATTTAGATATATCGGCTTCTGTAAAATACTGGTATTTGTCCCTTATATCTTCAGGTGTGTCAATATATTCTATATTTTCCGGTAAATTCATTGCTTTAAAGGTGTTTTTTACCAGATCGTTAAATGTACGTGCATTACCAGTGCCCAGGTTATAAATTGCGCTCTTTTTCCTCTTTTGCATTAAATAATAAATAACTTCTGTAACATCTTTAACATAAATAAAATCTCTGAGTTGCTCGCCATCTTTGAAATCATCACGATGGGAGCGAAAAAGTTTCATTGCACCGGTATTTTTTATCTGATTATAGGCATGATAAATTACCGAGGCCATCCTACCTTTATGATACTCATTGGGTCCATATACATTGAAAAACTTTAAACCGGCCCAGAATTCCGGCTGCTCTTCCTGCTGAAGCACCCATTTGTCAAAGTCATTTTTTGATTCACCGTATGGATTGAGGGGTTTTAGTTTGTAAACAAGTTCATGGTCGTCTTTGTATCCCAGTTCTCCACTTCCATAGGTGGCAGCGGAGGAGGCATAGATAAGCGGGATGTTTGCTTTAACGCAAAGCTTCCAAACCTCTTTGGAATAGTTCAGATTCAGTTCATCGAAGATACTTTTGTCAAATTCTGTTGTATCTGTACGGGCTCCAATATGAAATACAAACTCTACCTGGTTCTTATTTTCGGTTAACCAATCGATAAAATGGGAACGGTGGATTTTCTCCTGTATGTTTTTATCTTCCAGGTTTTTATTTTTCTCTTCCCTTGAAAAATCATCAACGACAACAATGTGTTGATAGCCTTCATTATTCAATTTACTCACAAGATTGCTGCCGATGAAGCCTGCTGCTCCGGTTACTACTATCATTGTATTATTTTTTGACACGAATTTACAAATATATCTGAAATTTATGCCCCGGGTAACTTATATCTTTTTTTAATCAAATAATATAATTAATTGACGAATAAGGTTGTTATAAAATTCAAACTTCCTATTTTTGTGAATATTAGATGACATTTTATTTCATACAAAAATATTGTTTCTTTGCAATCAGAATTAATTTGTTGAGTTATGGAATCATTTATAACAAGGCGCGAACGATTTAGCGCTGCACATCGCCTTTTCCGAAAAGAATGGGATGATGCGAAAAATTTTGAGGTTTTTGGTAAGTGTTCCAACCCCAATTGGCATGGACACAATTATGAACTTTTTGTTACAGTTAAAGGAGAAGTAAACCCGGAAACCGGATTTGTTGTAAATATTAAAAAGCTTAGCAGCATAATAAATGAGTATGTGATTGAAAAACTTGATCATAAGAATATGAACACAGAGGTGGATTTTATGCAGGGTAAGCTGGCTTCAACAGAAAATCTGGCCATTGCCATTTGGGAACAATTAGAAGAGCCCATAAACAAGTTGGGAATAGAATTGTATAGAATCCGTATTAATGAAACAGAAAATAATTTTGTAGAATATTTTGGCAAATAAAATTCAATATTATGGAAATAATTAATAATGGTTTTGGTGTTATAAAAGATTCAGGATATT
This sequence comes from uncultured Bacteroidales bacterium, assembly GCA_964585385.1. GTDB lineage: Bacteria > Bacteroidota > Bacteroidia > Bacteroidales > UBA12077 > JAGXLC01. The sequence goes on along the minus strand of CAZPDP010000014.1, from coordinate 66,999 downwards.
CAAGAATTGATGTATGGGATGATGAAAAGACCAATAAACTCGCCGAACATTATAAAGAGGTTTTAAAATTATTAGGAGAAGATCCGGAAAGGGAAGGACTGAAGGATACTCCTATACGGGTGGCAAAAGCAATGCAATTTTTGAATAAGGGGAAAAACGTAGATCCCCGTGAAATTATCCGTTCTGCAATGTTCAGGGAAGAGTACAGGGAAATGGTTATTGTCAAGGATATTGAGCTTTATTCTATGTGTGAGCATCATCTGATTCCATTCTATGGTAAAGCACATGTTGCCTATATTCCTGATAATTACATTACGGGCCTGAGCAAGGTTGCCCATGTGGTGGAAGCTTACTCCAGAAGACTACAGGTACAGGAACGCCTTACTATGCAAGTCAGGGATTGTATCCAGGAAACTTTAAAGCCCATGGGTGTTGCTGTTGTTATTGAAGCTCATCATATGTGTATGCAAATGCGGGGCGTGCAGAAACAAAATTCAGTGACCACTACTTCCGCATTCACTGGCACATTTCTTAAAGATACCAAAACAAGGGAAGAATTTACTCATCTTATTGGTTCCAGATTACATTGATTGAATCAATTTTGGGGTTGTGACAGATTGGAAAAATGTTTAATTTCGCCGCTCAAAATCCTAACAAATAAAAAATATGCCTATGAAAGCTTATGTTTTTCCGGGACAAGGTGCTCAGTACGTTGGAATGGGAAAAGATTTATATGAAAATACAGATACGGGAAAAGAATTGTTTGAGAAAGCCAATGAAATTCTTGGCTTCAGCATTACCGACATTATGTTCGAAGGAACTGATGAAGATTTAAAGCAGACAAAAGTGACACAGCCAGCAATTTTCCTTCATTCTGTTATACTTGCCAAAACAATTGAAGATTTCAAACCTGATATGGTAGCCGGGCATTCACTGGGTGAATTTTCATCTCTTGTTGCCAATGGTGCCCTTGATTTCGATGATGGACTGCGATTGGTATCCAAGCGCGCTATGGCAATGCAGAAGGCTTGTGAAGTAGAGCCTTCAACAATGGCGGCAATAATGGGACTTAAAGATGAAATAGTTGAGGAAGTCTGCAATGAACTGGATGATGTTGTGGTTCCTGCAAATTATAACAGTCCTGGTCAGGTAGTTATTTCCGGCTCAATGAGCGGAATTGATAAGGCAGTAGAGAATTTGCAGGAAAAAGGAGCTAAAAGAGCCATTAAGCTTAAAGTTGGAGGTGCTTTTCACTCACCTCTGATGGAACCGGCAAGAAAAGAACTGGAGCAAGCGATCAATGAAACACAGTTTAATAAACCCGTTTGCCCGGTGTATCAAAATGTGAATGCAGCACCGTCAAGTGATCCTGAAACTATAAAGGTAAATCTTATCAAGCAGCTGACCTCACCGGTTAAGTGGACACAGACTGTTGAAAATATGCTGCAAGACGGCGCTGAAAAATTCGTGGAAGTTGGACCTGGTAAAGTCTTGCAGGGTCTTATCAAAAAGGTTGACCGCAAAGTGCCTACTGAAAGTGCATAAATAACATTAAAGCTTCAGAATAACAGAAAATGGAATAAAGGCCTTCTTTGAGACCTTATTCCATTTTTTAATATTTGATGTTAGTCTTGCTTAAATTTTAACGTTACATTTTGTTCAATCTCGGGATTAATGCTTCTGGGTACCGGACTTGCCTTAACCAGTTGCCTCAGCAAATCCTGCTGGTCATTCGTTAAATCAATTTCTGAAAAATCAAATTCAATCTGAACTTCTTTAATTCTCCTGGGGTCGTTGCGCATGATTTTTGTCGTTGTAGCTGTTGCCCCATCTATAGAGAAATTGTTTTCTTTCGCTTTGATGCCCATTATTGTGAATATGCAACTGCATAAAGCAGCAGATACGAGGTCTGTGGGCGAAAAGAACTCTCCTTTGCCTTTATTGTCTACCGGAGCATCGGTTACGATTTTTTTGCCTGATCGTTCATGGATTGCTTCTGTTCTCAGGTCGCCAAGATAAGTTGTTTTGTATTTTTCCATAGGTCTGTTTTTTATTTACAACTAAGGAAAAGGGATTAATGTTTACCCTTAATTATTTTTTTTAAATTTCATTTTATACTGCGCTATTCCCTTTATTTTTTCTTTGTCTGTAATATCCTGATGATATTTCTTGTTGAGATACATTTCTGTCTGATCGCAGTAATGTTTACTGGCTGGTACACCTGAAACTCCAGTTGGAATAACTGACCATGAATCGTTTAGGTTCTCCAGGTTGTATATATGCCGGTGAGAGGCTCCGTGGTCTGCCTTATATGGGTTGTTATAGGAATAGCTGTATGGGCAGACTGTATGATAACTACCACCAACACTATATGGCCCTTTGTTCAGATTGAAGATTCTGTCCAGAATTTTTTTCTCGCTCAATGGATGCTTTAGGGTGATTGTGTGGAATTCTCCCCATTTCCATTTGTTCATGTTGCCACCTGCCTTTTCCTTTAGTTGTGAGATGGTTTGACTAAAACTTTTAAGTATAATATCTCCTAAACTTTCAGTTTTTTCCGGGGTGGAAATATCATCAATCCAGGAGATGCTATCTTCCAGGCACTGGTCAACAATATTCCTGACCATTATCCTTTTACCCATAAAAGTATTTATCAGCGAATCACCCAGTTCATCTTTTGCAATATTTTTGGCCAAATTGATATAGAACTCTTCGAAAATTAAAGGAGCTGCTTTATCTTTTAAATAAGAGCCGTCCCAATTTTCCAGTTTTTCAAGTCCTTCTTTTTCAAGAGGTTCTAGTTTATCAGCAGAATTACTTAATTCTTTTGTTATTATTGGTTTAATACGCTCAACCATATTTGATTTCTGGTCAGTTTGTATTTTTTTAAAATCCTCTGCAGAAAGCTTTTCCTTATTACGTAACAATTCTCTTATTCGGTTTATCCTTGAAGGAAGATCAAACCAGTGGCTTACATAGTATGGATATTCCGGTCCGACAGTCCGGTTATTGGCTGAAGATACAAATCCTGATTCAGGATTATAGGTGTGCGGGAGCTGATCAAATGGAACAAGCCCCTTCCAGTCGTATTGAGTTGTATCGCCCGGATAGACGCTGATACCATCTCCTTCTCTAATGGGGATTCCTGCACAACAGTATAATCCTATATTCCCCCTGGTATCGGCATATACAATGTTCTGGCTTATTGAAATAAATGTGCTGACCGCATCTTTAAAGTCTGACCAGTTTTCAGCATGATTCAGAAGGTACACTGTACGTAATTCGTTACTGTATTCGTTTCCAATCCATTTCATAGAGATAGCCTCATCCTGGATATCTTTAAATCTTGAAATAATGGGTCCCCGGTGAGTGAAACGAAGTCTTCTTTTTACGGTATCTCCTCCTTTAAGGGGAATCAGTTCCTCTGAAATATCAATATCTTGCCATTCTCCGTTTAGTTTATACTTCGAAGAATCCTGAGGATTGATAGTTTCTTTGTAGAAGTCCATGTCATCTAGCATCACGTTTGTCATTCCCCATGCTATTGTATTGTTGTGCCCGGAAATAATGAAGGGTTGACCTGGTAAAATCACGCCGGTTACATTCACACTTCCTTCGGCTACCATATGCATTTGTGACCAGATCCCTGGTGAAAAAAGTCCCAGATGCATATCATTGGCCAGTATGGGTTTTCCAGTGGTGCTTTTCCTGCCTGATACGGCCCAGTTGTTGCTTCCCGTAAAAACTTTAAGTCCCAGGTTTTCCAGTTTTGTTTTGTGACTGTACAGATTTTTTATCATGGTATTGATGATTGAGTCACTGGTAAACTCATTATATACATAAGATTTTTGCCTGGAGAGGTTAGGTACCAGAGAAGCATATTTTTCATCATCCAGCTTATTTTTCATTTTACGGAGCGCCATCTCATAGTCCCACGGCATCGTCAGGTCCCAGGCCATATACCCTATCAGGTTGACTGAATGTACAGGTTTCCAGGGCTTGGGTTTATATTGCAGAATAGCAAATTCAACAGGCAGTTTACTTTTATTTTTTTGGATATACTGATTTACACCATTTGCAAAAGCTTCCAGGGCAGTTAGAACTTTTGGGGAGGTGTTTTTCAGGACCAATTTTGATTTTTCTGTAATTCTTAATGATCGCATGAGGGCATCTGTCTCAACAAAATCTTTACCGAAAATCTCGGAAAGGTTGCCTGTTGTGGCTCTTCTGAGTAGATCCATTTGCCAGAGCCTGTCCTGGGCCATTAAGTAACCAACAGCCGTGTAAAGGTCCTTCTCATTGTCGGCAAAAACATGAGGGATTGCGAAACTATCCCTGTACACCGTTACCGGGTTTGAAAGACCGGTTAATTCTATGTCCTCGTTGTAGTCGGGGATGCTTTGTTTTGAAATTTTGTTGATCAGGAAAGCACCGATAATAATCAGTGCTATCAAAACAATGATTGCAATAAAAGGGATACGGCCAAATTTTTTCATTTTGTAAGAATTTAACTTTTTATCTAACCCGAAGATAGCGGAAATCATCTGTTAATGCAAGTCTTATTCAAAACGGAGTGAATGGAATAAAAAACGCCGGAATTTAAAATATTCCAGCGCAAAAGGGGTGATATATGAAAAATATTGAAATTATTTGTTTTGTCCCTGCTTTTTGATTTTTTTAAGAAGATAAGATTTAAAGTCATAATCGGCCAAATATACACGCATGACTTTTTCCACCGGGAGAACTTCTTTAAATTTTTCGTGGTACTCTTCCAGCAGTTTTGCTTTTTGCATTCTGTAATCCACGTAAGAATCCGCAAGTTCTTCCATTTCTTTTTTTGAAAAAGCCTTGGTTTCATTTAGATAAGCGTTCATCTTTTCCTTACGTTCTTTAATGATAGCGTTTTTCTTATCCCAGTATTCATTGTATACAGGCCAAAATCTTTCAGCCTCTTTAAGAGTGAGACCAATTTTTTCAGTAAAAAACGCAATCTTTTCAGTCTCAATTTGTTCACGTATACTACGCTCATCCTTGTCCTCCTGTGCATAGCTTTTTAAGCTCAGAAAGGCCATAGGCAATAAAAGCATAAGTATGATATAGGGTTTCATAGGTTTAATTTATTTTTGGGAAGTGTCTTGTTCCTTTTCTTTCAATTCATTGATTAAAGTTCCATAATCAATATCGCCTTCGTTAAGAAGATAGTCGATATATTCATCTGTTTCTTCTTTTATCTGAATTTGCTGTTCTTCCTGGTTAATTGCATCCAGCAATTCTTCTTCTGACGTATATTGCTTTTCGTAATTGGCTTTAGCAATATCATCAGGAAAAGCCTTTTCCCGGGGTTGTTCAATCATATTAACAGCAAGATATGCAATTATAGCAAACCCTATAAACATGGCTGCAAGTGAAAAAGCAGGCTTAAGTATATAGATTATGGGTGTATTTTTGCTTTTCTCTTTTTGTTCTTCCTGGATCTTCTCCATTATCCTGTCAGGCAACTCCCCGAAATAATTATCCGGGACCCTGAAGGGCAATTTTTTATTCATGTCGTTTAACTTGGTATCCTTTTTCATAGCTATTTTCCCCTTTTTCTTTTATGACTTAGCAGTTTAATAATAGTTTAATCTTCTTTCAAATACTTTTCGATCTTTTTCACCGCATGATGATAGGATGCTTTCAGGGCACCGACTGAAGTATCTAATATTTCTGACATATCTTCATACTTCATTTCCTCAAAATATTTCATATTGAAAACTATCCTCTGTTTTTCCGGCAATTTCAGAATTGCTTTCTGAAGTTTTAACTGAATCTGATCCCCGTTAAAATACTCATCGCTTTCGAGTGTATTTTTTAATTGGTTTTCCACATCGACAAAAGAGACAAAGAATCTTTTCTTTTTCTGCTTTAAAAAAGTCAGCGATTCATTTGTTGCGATGCGGTATAGCCATGTGTATAATTTGGAGTCTTCCCGAAAATTTAGAAGGCTTTTCCAGACTTTTACAAAAGTGTTCTGAAGTATGTCATCGGCATCTTCATGATTGATAACCATTTTCCGGATATGCCAGTAAAGCCTTTCCTGGTATTTATTTATAATTAATTTAAAAGCAAAATTTTTTGTTTCCTCATTCCTGAACATCGAGAGCAACTCTATATCAGAGTATTCTGCCATATTTCTTATCCTGTCTTAATTTATGAGGCTGATGAAATGATGTACTTTTTGTTTTGGTTTTCTTTCCTTTCGATTACCCTTTCAGCAGCGTTAACTATATCGGGTAGGTCGAGGTTGTATTTTTTGAGAAGCTCCTGCGGTTTTCCACTTTCTCCGAATGTGTCATCAACTGCTACCATTTCGACAGGCAATGGATTTTTACGGCCCAGTAGCTGAGCAACGCTGTCTCCAAGGCCTCCATTTCTCATGTGCTCTTCTGCTGTAACAACAGCACTAGTCTTCTTGGTGGATTCAAGAATTGCTTCTTCATCTAAAGGCTTAATGGTGTGTATGTTGATTACTTCTGCTGAAATTCCTTTTTCAGACAGCAGTTCGGCAGCTTTTAATGCTGTAAAAAGCAGGTGTCCTGTTGCGATAATAGTTACATCGGTCCCTTCATTCATGAGGACAGCTTTTCCTATCTCGAAATTTTGATTTTCAGCAGTAAAATTGGGGACCTTGGGTCTTCCGAACCTGAGATAGGTAGGTCCATACATTTCTGCAATCGCTAAGGTTGCAGCTTTGGTCTGATTATAATCTGCCGGATTTATTACTGTCATGTTGGGCAGCATCTTCATTAGCCCAATGTCTTCAATTATCTGGTGAGATGCGCCGTCTTCACCTAAGGTTAACCCTGCATGCGAAGCACATATCTTAACATTTTTCTTGGAATAACAAATTGATTGTCGAATCTGGTCGTATACCCTACCTGTTGCAAAGTTTGCGAATGATGTTGCAAATGGGATTTTCCCTCCAATGGTCAGTCCTGCAGCCATTCCCATCATATTGGCTTCTGCAATACCACATTGATAAAAACGCTCCGGGAATTCATTGATAAATTCAGTCATCTTTAAAGATCCGCTCAAATCAGCACCTAAAGCTACTACATCCTGATTGGTTTTGCCTAATTCATAAAGACCAGCTCCAAACCCTGCTCTTGTTGCTTTTGATTCTTTTGCTACTACTTTTTCCATAAATTGTTTTTTTTCTCAGATAGAGTATTAGTTATTGTTCGTGTTTTGTTTGAATTCTTATTAATTATCGTTTTTGAACCGTTCGTAATCTTCTTTTTTAATCAAACCAAGGATAAGAAGTTCTGCACTTGATTTGTTGGTGGCAAGCCCAATATAATTCTTATCGCATTGATCCAACAATTCCTGGATATCTTCATGATGCGGTTGTTTTACATTAGGATCACGGAAGAAAATTACTATGTCTATTTCCCCTTCCTTGATCATTTCGGTTATTTCGTTATAACCGCCATATTTTCCAGGGCTCATGTGTTTTACTTCAAGGTTGTTGGATTCGACATACTCCGCTGTACGTCCTGTGGCAACCAGATTCACACCATCAATCCAGTCTTTTCTTTCATTGAGAAACTGGACCATCTCAGGCTTTTTTGCATCGTGTGCGATTATTACTATATTTTTCATAATCCTGATTTATTAGGTTCAAACGATAATCTATCAAAAAGGTTTTAGAAATCTCCGAGTGTCTCTTCAAGCTGATCCAAAGCCTTTTCCAGTTGTTCATCATTGGGAGCTACTCCGTGCCATTTGTGAGTACCCATCATATAATCGACACCCATTCCCATTTCTGTTTTCATTATTATTGCGACAGGCTTTTTCTTTCCAAGTTTTTTCTTAGCTTCATTAATGGTATCCAGCACTTCCTGCATGTTGTTGCCGTCCAGCTCTATTGTTACCCAACCAAATGCAGAGATTTTTGCTTTCAGGTCGCCAAGGGTTAACACTTCGTCAACGGGTCCGTCAATTTGTTTTCCATTGTAATCGATTGTGAGAATTACATTGTCCAGCTCATGAGCCGCTGAGAACATAAGGGCTTCCCAAACCTGTCCTTCCTGCATTTCTCCATCCCCACACAAACAAAAAACGGTTCTGTCATCATTGTTTTGTTTTTTGGCCAGCGCTGCACCCATTGCAACGGAAATGCCTTGTCCCAGGGAACCTGTAGCTACTCTTACGCCGGGAAGTTTTTGAGACGTGGCCGGATGTCCCTGTAGTCTTGAGTTGATCATTCGAAAGGTAGCCAGCTCTTTTGTGTCAAAATATCCGGAACGGGCCAGAACGCTGTAAAAAACCGGGGATATGTGACCATTGGAAAGAATAAATATATCTTCATCTCTTCCATCCATTTTAAATTCCTTTGGGTTATGCTTCATTATTTCAAAATACAAAGCGGTCATAAAATCAGTGCAACCTAATGATCCTCCTGGGTGACCAGAGTTTTGTGCATGTACCATTCTTACAATATCTCTTCTTACCTGAGACGCAATATTTTTCAATTCTTCCGTACGATTCATTTTATTCTAATTTATAACTATTTGTAAATCAATGACCTTGTTCTGGCTTTTGGCTTGTAAAAATACGATTTTCATTGGATTAGAATAAACGGATTGACAAAAAATATAACTTATTTATCAAAAATTATTGTTAATAATCTAAACGGTCGTAGTGATAAAAGATTATTTTTGCACGATTTATATAATAATTTAAAATGTGTTGCCCAAATGGCTTTAAAGTGCGGAATTGTAGGTTTACCCAATGTTGGCAAATCAACCCTTTTTAATAGTTTATCAAATGCTAAAGCTCAATCGGCCAATTATCCTTTTTGTACGATTGACCCAAATATTGGGATAATACCGGTGCCTGACAAGAGACTGGATAAAATTGCAGAACTGGTAAAACCCGAGAAGGTTGTCCCTACCACAATTGAATTTGTGGATATCGCCGGACTTGTAAAGGGCGCCAGTAAAGGAGAAGGGCTTGGTAATCAGTTCCTGGCCAATATACGTGAGACAGACGCTATTATTCATATTCTGAGATGTTTCGAAGATGAGAATGTTACCCATATAGACGGGGACATTGATCCTGTAAGAGACAAGGAGGTTGTGGATGCTGAACTTAAACTGAAAGATCTTGAAACAGTGGAAAACAGAATGCAGAAGGTGGAAAAACAGGCTAAAACAGGAGAGAAAGAGGCTCAAAAACTTTTAAAAGTATTGACCCGTTATAAGGATGCCCTATCAGAAGGCAGGGCTGCAAGAGAAGTTAGACTTGACAAAGAAGACCAGGAGATGGTTAAGGATATGCAATTGCTGACTGATAAGCCGGTACTTTATGTTTGTAACGTTGATGAATCGTCTTTGAAGAATGGGAACAAATATATGGCACAAGTGGAGGAAGCAGCCGAGGGAGAAGAAGCCCAGGTGATAAAAATTGCCGCAGGGATTGAAGCAGATATAGTGGAGCTGGAGACAGAGGAAGAGCGGCAGATGTTTTTAGATGACCTGGGCCTGGAGGAATCAGGGCTGAATAAAATGATCCGGAATGCTTATGAACTTCTGAAGCTGGATACTTTTTTTACAGCCGGACCCAAAGAAGTCAGAGCCTGGACAGTAAAAAAAGGTACTACAGCTCCTAAAGCCGGAGGCACCATTCACTCCGATTTTGAAAGGGGGTTTATTAAGGCTGAAGTGATAAAATACGAGGATTTTGTGTATTACGGATCCGAAGCTGCTTGTAAAGAGGCAGGGAAAATGAATATGGAAGGCAAAGAATACATTGTTAAGGACGGAGATATAATTTTCTTTAAATTTAACGTTTGATTAAAATACTTTCAAACTAACAAAATTTTAATGAGCATACTATGAGGCTACTCCTGACTTCCCTGATTTTTATTCTGGTTTTTTCCGGCTCCTTAAAATCCCAGACCCAAGATATTCAAAAACCAAAGCTCATCGTACGGGTGGTGGTGGAACAGATGCGTTACGAAATGTTGCTCAGGTACTGGAATAAATTTGAAAAGGACGGGGGGTTCAGGAAGATGGTGAATCAGGGAATCAGTTGCAAAAATGCCAGCCTGGGTTATGCTATTACAGAACGATCTTCAGGGTTTGCTACAATATCCACAGGTACAGATCCTTCAGGGCATGGTGTTATTGCCGATTATTGGTATGATAGGTTGACAGATAAGAACATCTTTTCAGTTGAGGATATGGAATTTGAACCGGTTGGAAGCAAAACTGATAACGGCGAAACTGGTTATTCCCCCCAAAAACTGTTTTCAACCACCTTCGGGGATGAACTGAAAATGATGAATGAAAAATCTAAAGTGTATAGTGTAAGCTTAAATCCAGTCTCTTCAGTGCTGGGCAATGGGAAATTATCCGACGGTGCTTTCTGGTTTCATGATAAAAATGGAAACTGGATTACAAGTTCCTATTATATGGATTCTTTACCAGTGTGGACCCGGGAGTTCAATGAAAAAGGCCTTCAGGAAATCTATATGAATAAATACTGGCACAAGCTTATGCCCGACAGCAATTATACCATGAGTTTTCCTGACGAGAATGAAGCCGAAGAGGGATTCTTGCTTCTTTATCAGAAGAAATTTCCTTACAACCTTTCGACTTTGAAAAACAAGAGCAGAAGCTATAAATATTTGAAATATACTCCCTTTGGAAATACCTACACGAAAGATTTTGCCTTATCTCTTATTAAGAATGAAAATCTGGGTAAAGATAATCACACTGATTTGCTCAGTCTTTCTTTTTCCTCTTCATCTTATGTGAATGAAATTTTTGGCCCCCGCTCAATAGAAATGGAGGACCTGTTTCTTCGTCTCGACCAGCAACTAAAGCATTTACTGACATTTATTGATGAAGAACTGGGCCGTGAAAATGTGCTGGTATTACTGACAGCCGACAGAGGTTGTTCAGATCCAAAGGAATACAGAACAATGAAAGGACTATCTTCTAAAAAGTTCAACCCGGGGCAGGGAATTACCTTGCTTAATAGTTATTTGAGTATCATATATGAAGAAGGAAACTGGATAAAAGCCTATGCCAACAGGCAGCTTTATCTCAACCATGGCTTGATTGACCAACGAGGGTATGATATTGAAAGGTTCCGGGAACAGATAGCCAGATTTATGGTCAAAAAATCGGGTGTTCTTCATGCTATTACAGCTTCAACCCTGAGCAACTCTTACTTTTCTTCCGGATTATTCAGTAAGCTTCAGAAAAGTTACCACCCAAAACGCTCCGGAGATATTTTGCTTGCTTTAGAGCCTGGAACTTCCGAATATCCTAAATCTACCGGTTCCTCATTTAGCTATGACAACCATATACCCCTCATCTGGTATGGGATGGATATTAAAAAGGGTGTTTCAACCAAAAAAGTACATTTAAAAGATATAACCCCTACACTCTCCATACTGTTTAATTTTCCACTGCCAGATGCTTCCGACGGTGAGCCAATTAAAAAGGTTTTGGATTCTTTTAATCAGGAATAAATTTTACCTTTACTGAAGTTAAATTTTTATCCATGAAAATTCTGATTTTATTAATTCATATCTTTTCAGTCTTATTTATCTTTAAGTTTGATGCTAACGCCCAGCAGAAATACTGGGTGTTTTTCCAAGATAAAGAAGGTGTGGACTTCAATCCTTATGAATATTTTGATGAAAAAACCATAGCAAGGAGAGAGAAACAGGGGGTTGCATTAAATCAGATGACAGACAGACCGGTAAAAAGTTCTTATGTAAAGAAAATCCTTGATTACAAAGTAGAATTTGTTAGTCAAAGCAGATGGTTGAATGCCGTTATGGTGAAGTCCCCGGAATCTGAGCTGGAGAAGTTATTAGAAGAGGAATTTGTACAGTCTGTATCAAAGGTAAGGGAGAGAGTATTTCATTTGGCTTATGATACAGCAGCCAGCCGGCAGAAAAGACGCCATATTACCAGGCAGGTAGAGCGTTTTGGAGACAGCCTCTTCAAAAAATCAGGGATTGATGGTGAGGGAATTCGTATAGCTGTTCTGGATGCAGGGTTCACCAATGTTGATGAAAGCCCGTATTTCACACATCTTTTCAAGAAGAATAAGGTTAAAGCTACTTACGATTTTATTCAAGACGAAGAGGATGTATATGGGCATTCGGTACATGGAACCATGGTGCTTTCCTGTATTGCAGGAGAATTGGGAGGCAGTAGGCTCGGGCTTGCCCCGGGAGCTGAATTTCTTTTAGCTCGCACTGAGTATGCTTACCTGGAGCCTTATTCTGAAGAAGAGAACTGGTTTGAAGCCCTGGAATGGGCTGATAAAAATGGGGCTGATATTGTTTCTAGTTCTCTTGGTTACACCTATAAGAGATACTTCAAACAGCAAATGGACGGTGAAACAAGTCTGGTGAGTAAAGCCGCCCGAATTGCTGCTAAGAAAGGTATGCTGGTTGTGATTTCTATGGGAAATGAAGGAATGAGCCGTTGGAAGGTCCTCAGTACACCTGCAGATGCCGATAGCGTTATTTCTGTTGGCGGATTGAATCCATCCACAGGCATTCATGCAAATTTTAGCTCTTTCGGGCCATCCGCAGACAGGAGACTTAAGCCCGAATTAACAGCTTTTGGGCATGTAGTGGCTGCAGGAAAATGGGGATTAACAAATACACAGGGAACTTCTTTCTCTGCCCCCCTGATAACAGGTTTTGCAGCATGTGCCTGGCAGATGAATCCGGAATGGGGCAATATCCAGTTGCTGAATGAATTGTGCAAATCAGGGGACTTGTATCCATACTATGATTATGCTCATGGTTATGGCGTGCCCCAGTCAAAATATTTTACAGAAGGGGAAAAAATGCCTGAATTTCTTAATGTAAGTGTTCATAAAGAAAAAGATTATCTGCACCTTAAATTTGAAAATTCAGACAAGAATTCATCCCGGTATTATCCCTATTTGCTGTATCATGTAGAAGATGAAAACGGTGTTTTGAAAGAATATGCAGTACTTAAGCCGGAGAACCAACGTGAATACAAAATACCCTATAATCAAAGATACAAAGGACTGACATTGCGTTTTCATTATGGAGGACAGACGGCTGAATTACAAATACCCTAATTCTTATTGATATGAAGTGTAGACTTGTGCTTTTTTTTATTCTAATTAGTTCTGCTTTATCTGCTCAGAATGTGATATTGCATGAAAAAACCGAAAATCTGTATGAAAAATCCAAATTTGGCGAAAACCGGAAGCATTTTTTGCATCCTTATTTTGGTTTTGGTTTTTACCTCCCGGGAGAAGATGAGGGGATAAAATACTGGAATACTAATAGTTTTAATGCAGGATTGCTTTATAAATACAAGCTTACGGATGTCTTTTCAACAGGTGTTTCATTGGTCTATGAAAATTTAAATTTCAGGTTTGACGAAGAAACCCGGATTATCAATGATAACCAGTTTAATGATAAGGAGAAGTTGATTGTTCATGGTATGGGTCCGGAATATTTTATCCGGATTAACTTTGATTCCGACCGTGGCAATTATATGGGCAATTTTATTGATTTGGGATTTTATGGAAAATGGTTATTTAATAGTGCCTATAAGACTAATAATTCATCCAGTGAGGGGATATTTAATGAAAAGGAAGTTGTTTACAAAGGACTAAACCAGCTGAATAACTTTTCATATGGTGCTAATGTAAGAATGGCCAAGGATTCGTTTATTTTATTTATTGACTACAGAATGAGCGAACTGTTTGATGATAAGTATAATTATATTGATTTGCCTGAATTTTCCCTGGGTTTTATTTTAAGTTTACATCGTTAATAATTTGCCTATGGCGTGGACATTTTTATTCATAGCAGGAATTTTTGAAATCGGCTGGGCGGTTGGCATGAAATATACCGAAGGTTTCAGCCGTCTTTGGCCAACAATTGGTGTTATCATTTCCATGCTTCTGAGTGTCTATTTCTTATCGCTTGCCATTAAAACAATCCCTGTAGGAACTGCGTATGCTGTATGGACTGGTATTGGGATAATAGGCACCACTATCCTGGGAATCATTTTATTTAATGAATCAGCTCATGTTTTAAGGCTCCTTTTTATACTGCTGATTCTTATTTCAGTGGTGGGCCTGAAATTGGTCACCAGGCAAGTTTAAAACCTTACAATTTTTTTGTCACCGACACTTCGTGTACGGAGCCAGACAGTGAGCGAAAATCGCTCAATTTGGGTCTTGTTAATTCGGAAGTTTATTCATTTCTCAGGCCCGGGAAAACAAGGCCCAAAATTTATTTAGGCAAAATGAAAACTTTGGTTTGCCGGCTCAGCGTCAGGGTATCATCCTCAGTAATGCTTTCCTCAGATAACTCGGAATGGTCAGAGCAAATAACTTTTCCTTTAAGGACTATGGCTATTTCATCCTGACATTCGTAATTCTTTATTTTTTTGGCATGAATTACTTTCCCTTTGCTTAACCACTTACTGAAATCTTTATGGGAAAGCTTTTTATACTTTTCAGTGTTTTTCAGAATGTTCTCAGCCATTCTTGGTCCTGCAATTTCCCAGAGTTTATCCTCCAGTGTCTGATCCCCTTGAATTATTTGCTGCATGCTGACGGAAGTAAGCCTGAGAACAGATACAGGGGATTCTGCCACTATCGTAGCTGTTCTTGGCGCATCGGTTAAAGTGGCAATTTCACCTATTACACTGTCTTTTCCTAAAACTTCAATCAATTTTTTGTCCTGGTATACTTTCACATTTCCCCTTGCAATGATAAACATGCCATCTGTTTGAGTTTTTTCTTTGATAATTTTTTCTCCAACAGCATAAACCCTGTATTGGAAAAGATTCACCACTTTATTGAAGGTTTCTTTATCCAGATTCCTGAGCCATTTGATGTTTTCAAGCAGCTTGGCTTTCTCCGGTGGTTTGGCGCTTGGTGGAGAATCAATGAGTTGTTTCATCCTTTGCTCAATGGATGAGTTTATCTTTTTAGCTTCTTCTCCGTCAATTTGTCCTTTTTTTAGCAGACGCTCAACTGTTTTTTGTTCGTAATTAAGGGTATATCTTATAGCTTCCCTGGTAGAAATGGAATTGTATATCTCCGGGTAAGAATTTCTCAGGTTTCTTAAGAATGTTATACCATGTATCCTGTTCTCATTAATTTCTTCTTCAATTTGCTCCAGGATGTCTTCTTCAATAGTAGAATCATCAGCTGTTTTCATATACATGCTCTCAACCAGTTTGAGCGCATCGTATTGTGCGGTAATAAAACCTTTTGCCGTGTCGTAGCTTACAGCGAGGTTGTCCACAAATATTCTTTCGGCAATTTTACCAAGAAGAGGTACTTTTTGAAGCTTGTTCAGTATTTTCGGTGTTTTCCAGAGATTTTCCAGGTCTTTTCTTTCCGATAACGGAACTCTTCCTCCCATATCAATGATTTCATTGATGGCATCAGAAAGCTGGCGAACAGCTGTTCCACTCAGAATACCTTCTTTAAATTGAGTCCAGTAGCTGGCTTTTTCCTTTTCCAGCACTCTTCTTCTGGCTTCAGCTACTTTGGATTCCAGCTCCTGATCCTGCAATTCTTGTTCTTCAGGCATTTCGGGAAGATATTCCCTAACCGCATTCCATTCTGCATTTTTGAGAAAACGGTCTTTTTTGAGCTTTGACATAGAATTCTCTGTTGCTTCCCGCAAATATTTTTTTGCATTATACAACATCAATGCTTTGGCGGGTGCAAGTTTTGTAAGTCCGAGCTTTTTAACAAGGTATCCAATGGTAGTAGCGTTTACAAGGAGTGTAAGAGTTACGATTCCAGCCGTATAGAAAAGAAATTGCTGTCTGATTTCTTCGGGTATAACTGTTTCTCCAGCAACAATAAGAGCAAGCGCCAGGCCGATTGCTCCTCTTAAAGCTCCCCACCAGAGGATATAAGCATTTTTCTTATCAAGTCCATACCCGGCATTTTTCATGATTGGAAAGAATGTGCCGATAGTTATAGCTCTAACCACGTGTATACCGATATAAATAATACCCAGAATCAGGAAGTCTTCAGCAGTAAAAATAATCCGGCTGGCAATGATAACCCCAACAATGAGGAAAATGAGGGTGTTGGCGAGGAATGCTGCCATTTCCCAAAATTCATGCAGGAAGTGCTCCACCTCCGGGCTGATGCGGGTACGGCCAATTCCTCCCATTAGCAGACCCAGGGCAACGAGACCTAAAACACCCGACACATGTAAAAAGTTTTCACAGATAAAAAAGGTAAGGTATGCGGCACCAATAATTACAGTAATCTCAACCAGGGCATCATTAAAAACTTTCTTAACCCAGCCGATTGCAATACCTCCTATAATAATACCTACGAGGGTGCCACCAATAGCTACCCTGATAAATTCGACTACAGGCGAGGCTGATTCACCGGAACCGGTTAAAGCGGTTAGAATGACCATGAAAATTACAATGGCAGTACCATCATTTAGCAAGGATTCTCCTTCGATTAGTGTTCCAATTTTTTTGCTTGCCCCTAGTTCTTTCAAAAGCGAAACTACCGCTACCGGGTCGTTAGCGCTTATAACCACGCCAAAAAGAAGAGCCAGTGACCAGTTCCAGTTCTCAAGACCAATACCGGATTTGCTGATACCCATTACGATGCCTGCAGTAAGGAATAAAGCTAAGATAATGCCCGGGACTGCCATGATAAAGGCATTTGTGAATGATTTCCGGAAAGTGTGCACATCCATGGCAAAAGCAGCCTCAAAAATCAATGTAGGAAGGAAGACATAAAGAATAAGATGTGGATCTATGTTGCCGGCCCAGTGTATGGATTGCTGAAGAAAGGAGACATCAAAGGTTGTTACTCCCAGACTCCAGGTGTCAAGCGCACCAAGACGGTATAAAATCCCAAGTATAATACCAATTAATAGCAGGGTAACAGTATAGGGAAGCGGGCTTTTTCTCAGAAAATGCCTGGTCGCTGCTCCTATTAGAAGAGCAATTATAACAAAAAGCAAAGGCGACATATTGTTTCCGTGCCCTCCTTCTCCTTGCTCTTCTGTATGATCAGTTGCTGGCTCTTGATCATTATACTCATTTTGCTCTCCTTCTTCATTCTGATGATTATGCTGACTTGCATCATTTTGAGCAATATGATCTTTTTCTTTATGTTGGGATGGATAATTTGAATAACTATACTGAAAAAATAAAATACCTAAAATCAAAAGCGAAAGAATGAAAATTTTCCTTTTCATAATGTAACGATTTTAATGTCCACTGACAATATAATAAAATATTTTGAATTTATCATTGAATATACCTCTAACAGTTATTCTGGAACAAACTGTAAATATATAATAACAAAAAACAAAGAAATACGTTCGATCTAATTTATTATTTGGTTAAATATTCAATGAATGATATTTGTTAAAATCCATTTAAAATAATTAAATTTATTTATACATTTGTATCGTGTTATTAATCTATGGAATCTGATAATGAAAAGAAAAAAGTTTAATTTTTAAAAATTAACTTGCTAAATTCCTTATCATTTCCTATTTTTAATTTCATAATTCTTTTATCACTTTAAATTTTTTACTATGAACATTTATGTAGGTAATCTTAACTACAAACTTGATGAGAATCAATTAGAAGAGATCTTTGCAGAATTTGGTGAAGTTGCTTCTGTAAAAATTATCACCGACAAGAATACGGGAAGATCTAAAGGATTCGGGTTTGTTGAAATGCCAGACGACCAGGAAGCTGAAGCAGCCGTAGAGGCGCTTAACGGTAAAGAGCTGGAAGGAAGGCAGATGAGAGTTAATAAAGCCAGACCCAGAAGTTAACTTATTGTTATCTCGGACTTATCGGTAATTTGATACCGGATTTTTATGAATTTTCTTTTCGACTGACGCTGGTTGAAAAACCGGCGTTTTTTAAATTCTTGTGAGCGAAAATCGCTCAATTGGGGTTTTAGTTAACCTCCTATCTGAATAGTAGCAATATAACAGGTTTTGTTAAGTCGAACTCACGTTAACTAAGGAAAGGCAGATTTAGGAATTTATTCGTTACTTCCTTCTTTTTCCTCTGTTTTTTCTTTCCATTCTCTCTCTTTTAGACCGGACCCAATACCTTTTCCAATAAAATAGGCAATGATAATAAACAACAGGGAAAATTTCTCTAATATCTCTGCATGATTGGTTTTAATTATAAGGGTGAGAATACCTGCAGCAATCATTATAAATATTATATCGTATTTCCTTTTTCTAAGCATAACTAAAATATTTGTTCCACAAAATAAATAAATTTTGGTTAATTCATTACAAGTGATGTGGAAGAATACGGTTCTTAAAGAAATTACTGGAGTTTAAAATAAT
>CAZPDP010000014.1:31162-48517 GCA_964585385.1 uncultured Bacteroidales bacterium | reverse complement strand
AATTACTGGAGTTTAAAATAATAGGTGATGGTTCCTTTTTGGTAAGCAGGTGCATTAGGCTTACGATCGAATTTTGCGTTTAAAGCTGCTTTTTTTGCTGCATTGAGCAGGTTGTCGTTCAGTGTGGTTGAACCTTTAACACCGGGAACAGCTTTTGTAACATTTCCGTATTTATCAACGGTAATTTCTACAATCACTTTACCTTCTACCTGGTATTTATAGTCGGGCTTAGGCAGAGATTCGGGGTTTCTGCCGGAAAGACTGTAATCGATACCTCCTATGCCTTTGCTTGCCTGGTCTGAATAGTTGTCTGACAATGGAGAACCTGATTCATTTCCCTGGTTACCTTCTCCTTCTGTTTGACCCTCACTTTCTCCTGATTCTTTAGTGCTTTTGCCAGGATAGAGAGCTTTTTCGTTTACTTTCCGCTCTGGTTTCTGTTCTTCCTTGGTTTCCTCTTTGGGTTTCGTATCTGTTTCCGCGGGCTGAGGTTCAGGTTCGGTTTCCTTCGGCTCTGTCTGAGTTTCTTCTTGTTTGTCTTTTACCGCAGGTGCTTCTTCCTGATTCTGAGTAACAATGTTTTCAGCTTCCGGATTGGAAGTTTCCTGGGTTTGTTGCTGAGTAGTTTGTTCGGGTATGTTTTGTTGTTCTTCTTTTTCGGGAGTCTTTTCAAGTTCTGCTGAACCCCCGGCTTCTTCAACGGAACCAAAATTAATCATTATCCCTTTTTCCTGAGGCAATGGAAGAGGAGTGGAAAAACCCATTGTCAGGAAGAGGATTATAAGAATACCATGAAAAACAATGGTGCCTATCAGTCCTGTTTTATGTTTTTTCAGGTTTTCAAACATAGCGTTATTCAGCTGTTGTTGCCAAAATTAACTTCCATTTATTTTTATTTGCTATATTCATTACTTTAACCACTTCCTCAATAGGAACTCTTCTGTCTGCATTAAGGGAGATGGTTGGTTCTTCAATATTTTTCTGACTGAACCTTTCTTTTAAAACGGGTTCAAGTTCAGAAAATTTTACAGGCGTTGAACCTACATAATAATTTAGATCATTCGTAATAGAGACACTGGCCACCGGGGATGCAGAAGTTTGATTTGAACTTCTGGGTAAGAGCAGTTTCAGCGCATTCGGGTTAATCAGGGTGGAAGTAACCATAAAAAATATCAGCAGGAGAAAGATAATGTCTGTCATTCCTGCCATGCTGAATGTCGTATTGATTTTGCTTCTTGGCTTTAAGTCCATTGGTATTGCTGTTTTGAAATAAATTATTCAACAGGTTCATTAAGCAAATCCATAAATTCCGTTGTATTAGCCTCCAGTTGGTATACAACTTTTTCAACCTTTGCAACCAATACATTGTATGCCAGGTAAGAAATAATTCCAACAATCAAACCGGCAACGGTGGTTACCATAGCGGTGTATATACCACTGGAAAGCAGTGTGATATTAATGTTGTTACCTGCATTCGCCATATCATAAAAAGCCTGGATCATTCCAATAACAGTTCCGAGGAAACCGATCATGGGAGCTGCTCCGGCAGAGGTTGCAAGAGCCGGCAGTCCTTTTTCCAGTTTGGATATTTCAAGTTTGCCCACATTTTCAATGGCCGTATTGATATCCTCCAGCGGCCTTCCCAGCCTCTGTATTCCCTTGTCAATCATGCGGGCCACCGGGCTGTCAATAGACTGGCAGAGGGCCTGCGCCGATTCAATTTTATCATCGTGGATATAATCTTTGATCTTGTTCATAAAGTTGATGTCTGTCCTGGATGCACTGGATATTGCAAAATATCTTTCAAAAAAGATGTAAACAGCCATTATGGATAGTATTACAATGGGAATCATAATCCATCCACCTTTAAGCGCTAATTCCCAGAAAGAAAGGGTTACTTCACCTTGTTCACCCTGTGTGGCAGTATTTAAAGTGTCTTGTACTGTTGTCTGTAACATCATTGGGTAATTCATGTCTGCTTTTTTTTAAGTGACAAAAATAGTAAACTAATCGTTGCTTGTATTTTCTTTTTTATTTTTTGAAGAAAGATTTTTTGCGATTTTATTAATGAGCTCATCAATATCATCGAATTCCTCCCTGTAGTAAAGTCCTGCTCCCTGGATGTATCTTGTTTCTTCATAGATTAATTTGTCGCTGTTCCTGTTGAAGAACTTCAGGCGTAATTTGCCGTTGTTACTGAGTTTCCAGTCAACCCTGAAATCGCCTACCACTTCACTTGTCTGGGCATATTTCCCTCCGGTACCCACATTTCCGTTAATAATCAGCCTGTCATTCAATAACTGGGTTGAAAGGGCTACCTCAACCTGATCTTTGGATATCTGGTCTCCGGGTTGATAGTTGATACCTATGTCCCAATTATTGGAGATTTGAGACAACCAGTGACTAAGTTGGTTTGAGAGCAGTTCACTGGTGGTAAACGCCATACTCGTGGCACCCATGTCAAACTGGTTTGCCTGATCGGCCAGGTACTGCTGGGCAGGCATGAAAGTATTAAGCACCAGAAGGGAGAGAAATTGCTTGTTGAGTTCCTCTTCGTCGCCTATTGCACCCTGGACTCTGGCCCGGGTGCTCTCGTCAGCCGTGGGAAGGGCAATTTCGAAATTGATGTCCGGATTGACGAGTTTTTCAGTCAGCCTGATTTTACATTCTACCGGGATGCGTTTCTGGTAAAACTCTGTGGTGTCCATAAGCAGGTTATCCAGCGACGTCCTTAGGTTATAGATAGCCGTTACATCAATGTCAGCATCCTGGGGTTTTCCATTCCAGATTATTTGACTGCCTTGTTCTATCTGAAACTTTTTGTTTATTACATTTTTCAGCGAAAACATATAGTCTCCTTCATCAATGGTATATTCGCCGTATATACTGAATTCACCGTCCTGGCCCACTTCCATGTTAATGTTGCCTCTGCCGCTGGCTTGAATCATATCACCCAGGGATGGATCGAAGATGAGTCTTATTTCAGCTGTTGGTGTTACTTCCAAATCAAAATTTAAATCAATGCCCGAAAGATCTGTTGAGTAGGTTTTTAAAGTCGTGGTTTTTACTTTTTTATTGGCCTTGGTGAAAGTGATGAACTTTGATTTTTTTGTTTCATTTGATGTTCCTAAAGGAAGGTTTATGATAGTGTTTTCTTCAGTATTCGCCGAAGCATCAATCAAAAGCTCTTTGGTTTTTGCATTGCCCTTAATATTGACCAGGCCGGATGCAAATCCATCGCCGTAATACATGGTGTTATTGGCTCCCATCGTATTCAAGATAAGGAAATCGTTAGCATTCATCTTTAAGTCGTATGACAGACTTCTTAACTTGTTAAAGTTCAAAAATCCATCCACAAGCGATTTGTTTCCGAATTTATCATACAGAACTACGTTATCAAAAATCAGCTTATTATTCGATACATTAAGAATTTTTGTAAAGTTGTAGCGTGTTTGCAGATAATCTATTGTAAAAGCTGATTTCTGTGTAATCAATTTGCCGTTAAGCACTGGATTTTTGGTTGTACCCTGGAGATTAAGGAATCCACTAGCCTGGCCTGTTACATCTGAAAAGCTTTTTTGCATAATGGGATTCAGAAAATCCAGACGAAATTTGTCCAGGGTAATTGAAAAATCCATCAACTGATTTTCTGGACTGTAGTCTCCTTCAAAATCGATTGTTTTTAATTTGCCCCTTTGACTTTCAATGTCTACCCAAATATTTTTCAGAGCGGGATTCCATTCGCTGAATAATACTGCGTTGCCCATCTTCTGTTCATTAAACACCAGCGAATCAATTTTCAGATTCGACTGAAATGTCGGTTTTCCGTATAAATCAGCAAGAGCGGCATTTCCGTTGATTATCCCCTCCAGCTTTATTTTACCCCGAGGGAAGAGCATGTTAAGATTGCTCAGACTAATTTCAGAAAAATTTAGTCTTAAAGTATCTTTAGGTTGGTTGGATATATTGCCGTCAACCATCATATGCTGATTTTGGTGCTGAAACCTGAACTGGTCGAATTTTATGCTGCTGGTATCAATCGTAATGTTGCTTTTTGACAGATGCCACTCCTGACCCTGAATGTCTATCAGGCCGGGCAGGAAAAAGATTTTTGAAACTACATTTTTATGGTCTTTGGGTTTCAAAAAGTCAATAAGCGCTATAAATTCGCCTTTCGAACTGTTATTGTCAGGATCATCCCAGTCAATAAGAATTTTCGATTTGTTGTTTCCTGTAAGGGATTTCAGCGTGAAATTGTTAAGATAAGTGGCTTTTTCATCAGGATTAAACTGCAGGTTATTAAAATCAAATATCACGGAAAATATACTGTCCTGTGACTGGCTTCTCAGGTTTAAATCCTTATAATGATAATATTTGTAAGCAAATTGTTGGCATGTGGCTGATAAATCAAAAGTTTGCTTGTTCCCGTTATAATTCAGGCTGATGTTAGCATCATCTGCAATTTGAAAACTGGGAAAGAATATTTCTGTAATTTTTTGGGTCTTTTTAAGATCGAGGTTAAGTGAAAAATTGTTTTTCTTTTTTACGCGTATTGTATCGCTGGAATTTTTAACAAAAGCCGGCATATACGAGTAAAACAGATTTTTCAGGGATTGATGAACACTTGTCCATCTGTACTGCCCAATTAGGGAGGCATCTATGTAATCCGAGCGAAGTGTGATTTTATGTGTATCTCTTTCGTGTTTGGCATCGATTTTCAAGTTGCTTAAATTCAGGTCTTTGCCATTCCGGATTAATTCGCCTTCATTTAAATTTATGGTACCCTGAGCATTATCCAGATTGTTACCTAAAAAATTGGAAATAAGGTTCAGTGACAGCCGGGCAGTGGTGTCTTTTTCCTCAACGAAATTCAACTTGTTAAGCTTTGCCTGGTCCAGTCTGGCCTCGAAATCAAAAACCGGTATCTCTTTTGAAAAATCGATTCCCCCGCTGAAATCGAATTCTATATTGGGGTCCTCGATTGTTAGTGAACCATCATATTTCTTGTCTGTTAAAAGCCCGTCTAGTTTAATGTTTTTATAATTATACTTGTTTAGCTCCAGTTTATGAATTGTTCCATCGGTGTATGTTCTGAAACCTTTTGCTTTTTGCACAGTACCGTCAATCTGGATATCCATGCTTAAATTCCCCCACAGCTTGCTGTTCATTAATCCGCTGACATCAAAATTTTTAGTCTGCACTTTTCCATTGATATTAAGTTCTTCCTTTCTCTTGGGTTTCAGGGAAATATCTGTTGAGATTTCCCCCAGGTCAGTCTGAAGAGTTCCATAGGCTACAAAATCTTCTATAAAACCGGTAAAATTCCCGCTATAGCTTATAAGTCCAAGGTTTTCGAGGTTTTTTGGTAATTTGATGTCTTTTTCAGACGGGGTAAAACTGTTTAAAATGGATATGTCCTGAACTCCACTATTCAAACTGTCAATATTAATATAGAGGAAGGTGTTTTTTATATCCGGGAGTCCATCTATGCTGAAATCCGTTATTAATTCGGTTTGCTCACCCATTGCTACATAAATGTTCTTACCTCTCAGGTTTTTGACTTTGCCTTTAAGCATACCTTCAAACACAATGTTGCTTTCGGGAATCTTGCGGAAGGGCCTGGCAAAAAAAGCCAGGTCATGAAAACTGATGTTCGAATGTTTAATACCTACTGAGAAACCGATTTTTTCAACAAAATCTTTAAAGTTTTGATAACCGTTGTGATTTAGTTTTATCGAGTCCGCATTAATAAAAGAATAAGGAGTGTTTATCCGGGCATTTTTCAGCCAGGCTTTTTCCTGCCCAATAAATACCTCGGAGCTCATTTCATTCAGTTCAAAGCCGCTTCTGTCAGTAAAATCAGCGTTTTTCAGCCTGAAATTTACTTTGCCGCTGTCTGCCTCCAACTTGTCTATATTGAGGTTGAAGTTGCTCAGATACATACGGTTTAAGTCCATTCCGTAATCTTCCCTTGCCGGTTTATTTGAGGTATATTCCAGGTAGGAATTGGTAATGGCTATGTTGTTAAATTTCAAATGCATCCTTGGCTTCGTAGTGTCTTTTCGTCTCAATGCATCTACAAGGAATTTAATGTTAATATTCCGGGAAGTGTCGTTATACATTCGAATTCTTGCATTGTTAAGTTCGAGTTTTCTGAAATACAATTCCCTGTCATTGAGGTCCAGGTAGTTCAGATGCCCCGAGATTTTTTTGGAATATAGCAGGCTGTCTCCTTGCTGATCGGCTATGTAAACATCATTGAGAATGATTTTGTTAAATAAAGTGTAATCTACTGATTTTACGGTGAATTCAGCATTAAGCTTGTTTGAGAAAATATGGGTGATACGTTGAACCAGGTAAGTCTGAATTTTCTGGTTTTTTACCAGGAAATATGCAGAACTTGGTAATATAAGCATTACCAGGAAGATAATAAGTAATATTTTATATATTTTTTTGATAGTTTTGCTGGGATTATGATATAAATAACTATAACGCAAAGAAACAAAAAATAGTCTAATGAAACTACATAAACCAAACGATTAATGAGTGTTACAATTTTAGGAATAGAATCATCCTGTGATGATACTTCGGCAGCAATTTTAAAAGAAGAATATCTTTATTCCAATATAATATCCAGTCAGAAGGTACACCAGGACTACGGGGGCGTTGTTCCTGAGCTTGCTTCAAGAGCCCATCAGCAACATATTATTCCCGTGGTTGATCAGGCATTGAAAAAAGCGGGAATTACTAAAGAGGAGATTGATGCTGTAGCATTTACCCAGGGCCCGGGATTGCTTGGTTCCCTGATGGTTGGGGCTTCTTTTGCCAAAGCCTTCGCCCTGGCACGTAGTGTTCCCCTGATTGGAGTGAATCACCTTCAGGCCCACATTCTGGCACATTTTATAAAGGATCCGAATAAGCAATCCAATCCCAGCCCTGAATTTCCATTCTTATGCCTTCTGATAAGCGGAGGGCATACGCAGCTGACTGTAGTAAAGGATCATCTGGATATGGAGATCATCGGGCAGACGATTGATGATGCTGCAGGAGAAGCCTTCGATAAGTGTGGCAAAATTCTTGGGTTGCCCTATCCAGCCGGACCCCGGATTGACAAAGAGGCGAAGAATGGCAATCCGCACGCCTTCAAATTTACAAAGCCTTCCATTAAGAACCTGGATTATAGCTTTAGTGGCCTGAAGACAGCTTTTCTTTATTTTATCAGGGATCAAGTGAAGAAAGATGAACATTTCATTCAAAACAATTTTCAGGATCTCTGTGCCTCACTTCAATATACCATTATTGATATTCTGATGGATAAACTCATAGAGGCCGGTAAACAGACAGGTATCCGGGAAATAGCCATAGCGGGAGGAGTTTCTGCTAATTCGGAACTGAAAAATGTATTACATGAAAAAGCCCGCGAGCATAACTGGAATGTTTATATACCTGAATTTCAGTATACCATGGATAATGCCGGCATGATTGCCATTACCGGATACTATAAATACCTTAAGAGGCAATTCGAATCCTTTGATGTAACTCCCAGGGCACGTTTTCTTTATTAGGTTTATATTTTATAATCCTGTCGGAAAATTCTATATTTGCGTAATTTTTAAATGTAAAACATCATTATGGCTAAAGCGAGACCTTCCATACCAAAGGGAACAAGAGATTTTGCCCCCGAAATAATGGTAAAGCGTGATTATATTTTTGATACCATCAAGCAAATATTCAGAAAATACGCTTATCAGCCACTGGAGACACCCTCCATGGAAAATATTTCAACATTGACAGGGAAATACGGGGAAGAAGGCGATAAATTATTATTTAAAATATTGAATTCAGGGGATTATATATCCAAAGTATCTGATGAGGAGTGGGCTTCAAAAGAGTCCCGGAAAATTACCCCTAAAATTGCCAATAAAGGACTCCGGTACGATTTAACGGTTCCCTTTGCGCGTTTCGTGGTACAACACCGTAATGAAATTACCTTTCCTTTCAAACGATATCAGATTCAACCGGTATGGAGGGCTGATAAGCCCCAGAAAGGGAGATACCGTGAATTTTACCAGTGTGATGTGGATGTCATCGGCTCTGATTCACTGCTCAACGAAGTGGAGCTCATAAAAATTATTGATGAGGTCTTCAATGCACTGAATTTAAGAGTTACCATAAAAATAAACAACCGGAAGATTCTGAAGGGTCTGGCTGAATATGTCAGTGAACCGGATAAATTTACAGATATCACTGTGGCGATTGATAAACTGGATAAGATAGGCCTGGAAAAAGTGAAGGAGGAATTGAAGGATCGGGGACTCGAAGCGGATGCTGTTGAAAAAACAGAACCTTTCCTCCGGTTAAGCGGAGACAATACCGAACGCCGTAAGGCTCTTCAGGAGATGTTTTCAGGCATAAAAGAGGGAGAAAAAGGAATTGCCGAAACCGATGAAATTTTTGATTACCTCGGCAGCCTTGAATTGAAGAACAAAGTAGAGTTCGATCCCCAACTGGCAAGGGGATTGGATTATTACACGGGAACCATTTTCGAGGTTAAGGCTGAGGAAATTGAAATCGGAAGTATATGCGGTGGCGGCCGGTATGATGACCTCACCGGTGTTTTTGGACTGACCGATGTTTCAGGTGTTGGTATTTCATTTGGTGCTGAGCGGATATACGATATCATGGAGAAGCTGGATAAATTTCCTGCTCAGATGCTGCCCTCTGCTAAGGTGCTGTTTGTAAATTTTGGAAAAGAAGAGGCCAAAAGAGCGCTCAGCCTGGTTCAATCTCTCAGAGAAAAGGGTATCACTTCGGAGCTATACCCGGATTCAGCCAAAATGAAAAAACAGTTTACATACGCCAATAATCTCAATATTCCATACGTAGCTATCATTGGCGAGCATGAAATGAAAAACAATGTCATCACTGTAAAACATATGAATACTGGAGAACAAGGAGAGATGACACTGGAATCATTGGCAGATACTTTATTGGCCTAACCATAACAAAGATGAGCAGAGCAAAATATCAAAACAGACCTGTGAAAAATGTCGGGATGGACATCCGGTTCCCATGAATGGTGCTTTGATTTCACAGTTACCATAGAATTATTTTATTCACGTAAAAGCAAATGTAAATGGAAACCATTCATTATATATCATCAGAAACCTTAACTTTTGAAAAGATTGATGAGATTCTTACACATAATTACAAGCTGGAACTTTCCGATGAAGCAAAAGATCGCATCGTTTATTGCAGGAATTATCTGGATTCCAAGATTGATAAAACAGAAGACCCAATATATGGTGTTAATACCGGGTTCGGCTCCTTGTACCACCGTACCATCTCCAAAGAGGACCTGGGAACCCTTCAGAAAAACCTGGTTATGTCTCATGCCTGTGGAACCGGTGAAGAGATTCCAAAGGAGATTGTAAAGCTCATGCTTTTGCTGAAAATACAGGCTTTGTCCCAGGGAAATTCAGGTACTCAGATTGCTACGGTACAAAGACTGGTAGACCTTTTCAACCACGATATTATTCCTGTTGTGTATGAATTTGGTTCGCTTGGAGCGTCCGGAGATCTGGCGCCTCTTGCACACATGTCTCTGCCTGTCATTGGAATGGGTGATGTCTATTACCAGGGTGAGAAGCTGGAAACAAGGGAGGTGTATGAGCAGTTAAACTGGAAACCTGTTGAACTGCGTTCAAAAGAAGGACTTGCTCTTCTGAATGGTACCCAGTTTATGAGCGCTTTTGCTACTTATTCCATCATCAAAGCCTACCGTCTGTCTCAACAGGCTGATATCATCGGGGCTCTTTCTCTTGATGCATTTGATGGCCGGATAGAACCCTTCCATGATTCGGTCAACCAGATACGCAAACAGCGGGGCCAGATCAAAACAGCCCGAAGATTCCGTTATCTTCTTAAAGACAGTGAACTTATTAAGCAAGAGAAAGTACATGTACAGGATCCGTATTCTTTCAGGTGCATACCACAAGTTCATGGTGCTTCCAAGGATGCGATCGTTTACACCGCCCAGGTGGTGAACAATGAAATCAATGCGGTGACAGACAATCCCACAGTCATCCCTGAGCAGGACCTGATTGTGTCTGCCGGGAATTTTCATGGTCAACCGCTGGCGCTTGTACTGGATTTCCTGAGTATTGCTTTGTCTGAATTGGGCAGTATTTCAGAAAGACGTACCTACCAACTGCTTTCCGGTAAAAGGGATTTGCCTTCATATTTGGTGGCCAGTCCGGGGCTGAATTCGGGTTTTATGATACCGCAATACACGGCAGCATCCCTGGTGAGCAAAAATAAACAGCTTTGTACACCAGCATCCGTGGATACTATTGAGTCATCTCAGGGGCAGGAGGATCACGTGAGCATGGGAGCTAATGCTGCAACGAAAACCTTCAGGGTGGTTAACAACCTCGAACGCATTCTGGCCATTGAGCTGTTTAATGCGGTTCAGGCCATTGATTTCCGAAGACCGCTGAAGACGTCTTCTTTCCTCGAAAAAATTGTGTCAGAGTTTAGAAAGGAAGTGGAATTTGTGGATAATGACAAGGTTATGTACAAAGAGATTGAAAAAGCGGTGCAGTTTATCCGAAAGATGAAAATCAACCTGCCCGAGAAGTGATATCCGCGAATATCCGGGTAATTATTAAAGAAGTATAATCTCTTTATATCTTCGGCACGTTGTTTTTGAGGTTTTTCAGTCCGCTCCGGATTCCATTCTTTATGCCGGTTACCGTTTTCGGCAGGTCAAAGATTGAGGAAGAGCCGGACTTTGTCCTGGGATGCTGATAAATTTCATCAATCAGGTCGCTGTATTTATCGTATATGACGTTACGCCTCAATTTCTGTGTAGGCGATAATTCCCCGGTCTGAGAACTCCATTCCTTACACACCAGACGGAAGCGCTTTATTTTTTCTGTCTCGCCCAGGGCCTGGTTGTATTTGTTAATTTCTTTCTGATACCGGGCGATAACCTCGGGTTTGCGTATGAGCTCTTCGTTATCCCTGAACTGAACCTTGTGTATGGAACACCAGTCGTGCAGGAATTCAAAATTAGGGGAGATGAGGGCGCTGGCAAACTTCTCGTTCTCGCCAATCACCATCAATTGTTCTATGAAGAAGGACTCTTTGAGTTTGTTTTCAACCACCTGGGGAGCAATATATTTGCCCCCGGAGGTTTTAAACATCTCTTTTTTCCTGTCTGTGATAGTCAGAAAATTGTCTTCATCCAGCGTTCCAATATCGCCTGTGTGGAACCAGCCGTCTTCGTCTATAATTTCGTTTGTGAGTTCAGGTTCTTTGTAATAGCCCATCATGATGTTTGGGCCTTTGCATAAGATTTCACCATCCTCACTTATTTTCACCTTTACGTTTTCCAGAACCGGTCCTACTGTTCCAAGTTTGGCATTGAGGGGCTCAAAATGGTTGACTGCAATAACCGGCGAGGTTTCAGTGAGTCCGTATCCTTCAATAATAGGTATTTCGGCTGCCCAGAAAACATGTTCGATTCGCTTTTGCAGGGCTGCTCCGCCGGATACAATCACATTGATGTTATTGCCCAGCGCTTCTTTCCATTTGTTAAAAATCAGTTTGCGGGCTATCCTGAGTTTGAAATTGTACCAGGGGCGAAATTTCTTGTCCAGCCTGAACTTTAATCCTAAGTTCACGGCCCAGAAGAATATCACCTTTTTGATGTAGGGCAGGTTTTTTCCTTTGCCCAGGATAGTGTCATATACTTTTTCCAGCAGACGGGGAACTGTGTTGAATATGTGGGGCTTGATTTCTTTGATATCGGATGCTATGGTTCCGAGGTTTTCAGCATAATACACGCTGATGCCTTTGTACTGGAAGTGATAAGTCATCATCCTTTCATAAACATGACACAAAGGAAGGAAACTAAGTGCCTTATGATCTGGCCCCAGTTTATGGGCTTTGGATGTACTTATAAAATTTGTTACCATATTATTGTGTGAAAGCATTACGCCTTTGGGAGCGCCTGTGGTGCCTGAGGTGTATATTATTGTGAGCAGGTCGTCCTTTGTGATCGATTGCTTAATTTGTTCCAGTTCGTCCTTGTATCTTTCCTGGTTCGCCTTTCCGGCCTCCACAATCTGGTGCCAGCCGGTTACTCCTTCAATTTCGTCAAACGAATAAAGGGATTTTATCTTCCAGGTTTTTCGGACAACCGGGGCTATTTTGTTGTAAATCAGTTTGCTGCTGATAATGACCGATTTCACTTCACTGTGCCTGAGAATATGCTCATACTCTTCAGTGCCTATGGTAGGGTAGACCGGCACATGAACCACGCCAATCTGGGCCATGCCCATGTCCACGAAATTCCATTCCGGCCGGTTGTTGCTGATGGTGGCAATCTTGTCGCCCTTCTTAAATCCCAGGCTCAATAAGCCATAACTTATATAGTTAACGTAATCGATGTATTCCTTTGAGCTGTATCTTATCCATTTTCCGTTTTGCTTGCCTGCAAGCGTATCCTCCCGGGGAAACTTTTCCTTTATTTTCTCCAGTAGATCAAAAGTTCTTGTAATTTCCATCTGACAATTATTTTAGACTCAACAGACAAATATAAGAAATAATTTCTTTATTTTAAATTAATATAAATAAGGTTATACTGATAATTGTTAAACACTTACCCGGACAATATTATTAAAGCAAAGAAACCTTTTATCCCCTCGTGCTATTTTTCCTTAGCCCGAATAATTCATGAATAATGCAGGTTAGAACAATTGTGGATCCTTCTTAAATGAATCCCTTTAAAATCAACATTCTCTTTTCCATTCTTTTTCTTATTAATTTTTAAAAACTTATTTCTTTTCAGATTGTAGTATAATGAAATGAAGGAATATGGCATACATCAGAATTATAGATTACGAGGAAGCCGATAAGGAGCTTCGGGAAATATACGACCAGGTTACTGATAAACGCGGGAAACTGGCGAATGTGCATAAAATTCACAGTGTACATCCCGATAGTTTGCTCAGGCATATGGATTTGTACATGACCCTGATGTTTGGTAAGTCACCGCTTCGCAGGGCACAGAGGGAAATGATTGGAGTACAGGTTTCTGTAACCAACAAATGCAAGTATTGTATCGAACATCACTCGGAAGCATTGCTGCAATACTGGAAAGATGAGAAAAAGGTTGCCGGTTTTGCCGAAGGCTATCGTAATATCGGGTTATCTGATGAAGATGCCGTAATATGCGATTATACCGAGAAATTAACCAGTGATCCATCTGATCCCGATATTGACCAGCTAGTTCAGCGCATGAAGGACTTTGGTTTTTCAGACCGCGCCATTCATGATGTGGCCATGATAACCTCTTACTTCAATTTTGTAAACCGGATGGTGCTGGGACTGGGCGTTGAACTGGAAGAAGACAAAGGAAAAGGCTATAAATATTAGCTTCCAGTTATTGTTACTATTATAAAAATCTGTAAATTGCTTACCTTGAAAAATTTATAAAATTTAATTCAATTAATTATGATTCAGAAGGCTTTATTCATCCTTGTTTTTGCGTTTTTATCTGTCCACGCCATCGCTCAGAATGACGCCTACAAAATATTTACCGGTGACGGAGTGGAAATTGAATATGAAGATATGGTCAGTCAGCTTATGGAAACTCATATACTGTTTTTCGGGGAGCTCCACAACGATCCCATCAATCATTGGCTGCAATATCGACTGCTGAAAGATATGCATAAAATGAGCGACCAGGGGCCGGTGATAGGCGCTGAGATGTTCGAAGCCGACGACCAGATCGTCCTGGATGAATACCTGGGAGGCACGATTAAAGAGAAGCATTTCAAGGAAGAATCCAAGCTCTGGAGCAATTATGAAACCGATTACAGGCCGCTGGTTGAGTACGCCAAAGAAAACGAACTTCCATTTATTGCTACCAATATCCCCAGGCGTTATGCGGCCATTGTCTCCCGGAAAGGATTTGAAGGACTGGAATCCCTTTCAGAAAGGGCTAAAGAATATATAGCCCCGCTGCCGGTTAAATACAATCCCAATCTGCCCGGTTACAAGGAAATGATAAAAATGGCCCACATGCCCGGTATGAAAGATCAAGCCACTGAAAATTTTCCCCGGGCACAGGCCATTAAAGATGCCACCATGGCTCATTTCATACTGGAAAATTTTAAGAAAGACAAGCTGTTTATCCATTTTAACGGAACATACCACTCCAAAAACAAAGAAGGCATAGTCTGGTACATAAAACAGGAAAAGCCCGGGCTGAATATCAAAACAATCCATTCCGTCAGGCAGGAAAACCTGGAGTCATTGAATGACAAGCATAAGGAAAAGGCGGATTACATCCTGGTGGTCCCGGAAGATATGACCAATACTTACTAAGAAGATTTGGGTGCTGGTAATTCAATCCTAATGAGCTTTAAGGAAATTTCACCTTCTCTATTACCTAAAAAATAGAGTACCAACAATTAGTGTAATATAAATCAAAAAATACCCAGATCTGGGTATTGAATATATCAAATAAAACAGCTTCTTTTGTTTTATCGTGTATTTTTTTCACGCTCACAGGAATATAGAATTTCAATATGAATAGAATAATCAATCACTGTGTTTTCAACATTATAAAACAAAAGAATCATGAAAAAACTGGTAATTATTTCATTTCTGTGTTTTCTGATACCCGCTTTGGGATTATCACAGGAGACGATTTCAGGCCAAAGCCAAAGCAAGTATTTTAACCTTAAACCGGGTTTTAAAAGGGGTCTTCCCCCTAATCTGTATGTAAATCTGAATTTCAAAGATGCCAATAATAATGGGATTATTGAAGCCCAGGAAAATGGCGAGTTAAAACTGAGAATTACAAACAGGGGTAAGGGGCCTGCCCAGGCTTTAAAAGTTGAGATTCAATCCGACCAGTTCGATCCAGCCTTTAAAATTGGAGATAAACAGGAAATCCCTATGCTATATCCCGGGAGAACCGAAGAATTAATCATTCCAATTGAAGCTGGAAAGGACATTCAAACAAAGAAACATAAGATCATGATCAATGTCCGGGAGCATTTTGGCTACGATATGGATCCGGCCTATCTTGTATTGAATACGTATGAATACCAGGAGCCCAAAATGGTGTTTTCAGGTGTGGAAATCGTTGATTATGGTGAAGGGACAGCTCCTATTTCAGCTGACAATCAGCTTCAGCCGGGAGAAATGGTCAAAGCCAAAATTTACATTCAAAATGTGGGGAACAATGTGGCAAAAAATACAACATACAGCGTTTCTGGTGATGATCCAAACATCTTTCTCGAGGAGGCAGAAGGGCAGATTGGCGATATAGGGATTGGTGAAGTCAAATCCTTCTGGGTTAAAATCAGTCCAAACAAACGGGTACACACAAAAGGCGAATTGCCTATTTTCCTTACTGTAAATGAACAGAAAAACGAAGGGGAACTGGTGGACTACCAGCTGCCAATCAAGCTGAATGCAAAACCACCGGAACAGTCAGTATTAAATGTGGAGGCTAATTTGGAAAGTTTCAGGAAAAATATTGCGCGCTTTGAGTATAAATCGAATAAGTTTTCGGCTAATATCGAAAGTGTAATCAACATCAGGGAAGTGACTCCTTCCAAAACACAGCGACCAAATTCTGCAGCTTTGATCATTGGAATTGAGCATTACAGACATATACCCCCTGCGCCTTATGCAGAAAATGATGCTGAAGTAGTGGAAAAATATTTCAAGCAAAAGCTGGGAATGGAAAATGTGGTAACATTAACCAGTAAGGAAGCCTACGGATTTTTCTTTGACGATTACTTCAACCCGGATATAGGCGAATTACAAAAAGCAATAATAAAGGGTAAAACAGATCTTTTTGTTTTTTATTCCGGTCATGGTATGCCAAGCAAGGATGGAAAGAACGTTTATCTTTTCCCGTCTGATGGGAGAATAGAAAGACTGGAAGAGCAGGGTTACAACCTGGATTTGTTCTATAAAAACCTGGAAAAGCTGGAAGCAAAGAGTGTGACTGTATTTCTGGATGCATGTTTTAGCGGCGCTTCAAAGGCTTCTGAAAAAATTAAAACGGAAAACCTGGTTTCTATGAAAGGGTTACGCATTGAACCCAAAGTAAGAAAACCCTGGGAAAAAAATCCGAATTTCAATGTTTTTATGTCATCCAGTGGCGATCAAACGTCATTAGGTTTTGATCAGTCTAAGACCGGTTTGTTTACCTACTACCTGGCTGCCGGGATGAAAGGAGAAGCAGACAGCAATAACGACGGGAAACTGACACTGGGAGAACTGAAAGAATACGTTATCAAAAACGTGGAGGAAACTTCCACTAAGATCACGGGTCTTCAGACTCCAGAATTCCATGGCAATGAGGACATGATCCTTTTTGAATTTTAATGCTAATTACCACAAAATATGAACACTATGAACCGATATAAATATTTAATCATTATATTATTTCTGTTTCCGGGAATAAAGGGTTTCTCGCAACGGGTTACAAATGTAGACCCTGTACCCCTCCTGGATAAGGTATTAATTCGCTACAAAATTTCCGGGGCAAAGCTCTACCAGAAATTTGATGTAGCTCTTTATGTCAGTCAGGATGGAGGACAGACCTTTCAGGGCCCAATGTCTTCCGTTACAGGCGATGTAGGGGAAAATGTAAAGCCCGGTAAAAACCACCTTACCTGGGATGTTTTTAAAGACATGAATAAGCTGGAAGGACAGGTAGTATTCGATGTCCGGGCTGAGGTGCACGGAGAAAAGCCAAGAAAGCGCATTTTTGTCAATCCGAGTAGTACACTTATCCAAACCTATGGAATAAAAGCAGGTATGATAGGCAGAGTGGGTTGGTACCTCGGAGCTACTTATAATAGCGGGAGGAAATTATCCCCTGAGTTTACATCCGATGACTATTTTGTAAAGGATTATAACACATCCGGTTATTACAAATTTGACGAGGAGGTAAATCATTCTGTTTTTACTGCCACAGCCGGTTTAAATTTTCAGCTTGGCAGGAACCTTTTCTGGTATGCAGGAGCAGGATACGGAGAGTTCGAGTTGATTTGGCATATTGACCAGTATGACTACTTTACAGATGAACTGGTCAGTGATTCCTATGTTGTTAATGATCAAAGAAGCTATTACGGTATTGTGGCAGAATCAGGAATGCAGATTAAAATGGGTTTTTTCCTGCTCTCAGGAGGAGTTACTTTTTATGAGCTCGACTATTACGACTACAACATTGGCATTGGTGTTGCCTTTTAATACATCATAATTCAAACCAATTAATACGAAGAAAATGACACAATATAAATCTATAAGGAATATCCT
>CAZPDP010000014.1:12423-31062 GCA_964585385.1 uncultured Bacteroidales bacterium | reverse complement strand
CCTTGGTCCCGATTCGGATATGTTTTTTGTTTCCAGTGTGGATGGATTAAAAAGTGAAAGCACATATAATGTCAGGGCCTATGCGGTGAATGAACGGGGTGTCCAGTATGGACAGATTAAACAGCTAATCACCAGTGAAAGCCCCTACATGCCGGAAGTGAAGACCGGGAGTTTTGAAAGCATTACCGACAGCTCCGCATCTGTAACCGGCAACATACTGGCTGTTGGAAACGGAAGTATTTCAAAGCACGGCCATTGCTGGAGCATGACAGGTATGCCCGATTTAAGGGATGGATTCAATGATCTCGGTTCCACAAGTATGGAGGGGGAATTTACCAGCACAATAACCAGTCTGAATGCCGGGCAAACCTATTACATACGGGCCTACGCCATAAACAACAGCGATACGGCTTACGGGGAGCGGATCTCGTTCTATACCAATCCGGCTAAATAAATAACATTTTACAAGAATGCAAAAATCTAAGAATATGAAAAAATATATTATACTACCCGTTTATTTTATACTCCTGGCTTGCCTTGTCAATGGCCAGAGCCTCACTGAAGTGCAGAAAATTCTGGCTGGTGACGGGACCGCTGACGCACAATTTGGCTCTTCTGTATATGTTTCAGGTGATTATGCTATAGTAGGTTCTCCGGGTGATGCAGATTACGGATCCAATTCAGGGGCAGCCTATATTTTTCACCGCAACGAAGATAAACAATGGGTTGAAATGAAGAAGATCGTAGCATCAGACATAGCTGCAGAGGATGTTTTTGGCATTTCTGTAAGTATTTCCGGTAATTATGCCATTGTGGGAGCTTCCCGTGATGACGATTATACTTCTAATACCGGTTCAGCCTACATTTTCCAGAAAGACCACGGAGGAATTAATAATTGGGGAGAGCTAATCAAACTGACGGCTTCCGATCCAGACTATTACGCCTATTTTGGCAATTCCGTTTCCATCACAGGGGATTATGCTATTGTGGGAGCTTACAACGATGACAATAACGGGTCTGCCTATATTTTCCATAAAGACCAGGATGGAACCAACAGTTGGGGACAACTCACCAAACTCACCGCCTCCGACGGGGCTTCAGGAGACTATTTTGGATATTCCGTTTCCCTGTCAGGGGATTATGCCATTGTGGGAGCTTCTTATGATGACGACAACGGGACAAATTCCGGTTCGGCCTATGTTTTTTATAAAGACCAGGGGGGAACCAACAACTGGGGTGAGATGACAAAGCTGATCGCATCCGATAGGAATACCGCCGACTATTTTGGAAGGTCAGTTTCTCTCTCAGTTGATTATGTCATTGTGGGGGCTCAATATGATGACGACAACGGGACTTCTTCCGGTTCTGCCTATGTTTTCCATAAAGAGCAGGGAGGAACCAATAACTGGGGCGAGCTGACCAAGCTCCTTGCCTCTGATGGGGATGAATACGACTATTTTGGATATTCGGTGTCTATCTTAGGGGATTATGCCATCGTGGGAGCTTATGGTGATGACGACAACGGGTCTTACTCCGGTTCTGCCTATGTTTTTTATAAAGAGCAGGGGGGTAGTAATAATTGGGGAGAACTGACCAAACTCACCGCCTCCGATGGAGCTGCATCCGACTATTTTGGGTCTTCTGTTTCCCTGTCAGGGGATTATGCCATTGTGGGAGCTTACCATGATGACGACAATGGGTCAAATTCCGGTTCGGCCTATATTTTCGGGGAGCCCAGAATAATAAATCATCCTGAAGACCAAAATCAATACCAGGATGGAGAAGTCCTTTTTACGGTATCTGATAACGGCATCACCGATTTTCAATGGCAAATTAAAAGAGATGGAGAAAATACCTTTAGAAATCTTTCGGATACGCTCGTATTTGACGGCATCAATAATGAATCGCTTGTTTTTACGGCTCATGATTCCTTGCATAACAGCCAGTACCGGTGTATTGGTTCCAGTTTGTTCGGTAGAGACACTTCCCAGGCCGCAACCTTCATCCTAAAAGATCTCCTTTATGAGATACGAGAGATCCTGGCCTCCGATGGAGCTGCAGGAGACTATTTTGGATGGTCTGTTTCCCTCTCAGGGGATTATGCCATTGTGGGTGCTTATCAAGACGACGACAACGGGTCTTCTTCCGGCTCGGCCTATATTCTCTATAAAGACCAGGGGGGAACCAATAATTGGGGCGAGCTGACCAAACTCACCGCCTCCGATGGAGCTGCATCCGACTATTTTGGGTCTTCTGTTTCCCTGTCAGGGGATTATGCCATTGTGGGAGCTTACAACGATGACAATAACGGGTCTGCCTATATTTTCCATAAAGACCAGGATGGAACCAACAGTTGGGGACAACTCACCAAACTCACCGCCTCCGACGGGGCTTCAGGAGACTATTTTGGATATTCTGTTTCCTTGTCAGGGGCTTATGCTATCGTGGGGGCTTTTGGTGATGACGACAACGGGTCTCTTTCCGGTTCGGCCTATGTTTTCCATAAAGACCAGGGCGGAACCAATAACTGGGGCGAGCTGACCAAACTCACAGCCTCCGATGGGGATGCAGATGACCGATTTGGATATTCTGTGTCTATCTCAGGAGATTATGCTATTGTGGGAGCTAATAATGATGACGATAATGGGTCAAATTCCGGTTCGGCCTATATTTTCCAAAAAAATCAGGGAGGGACCAACAATTGGGGACAACTAATTAAACTTAATGCTTCCGATGGAAATGCAGGCGACTATTTTGGATTTTCGGTCTCTCTGTCGGGGGATAATGCGACTATAGGAGCTAACGGTGATGACGGCAATGGTAATAATGCTGGTTCCGCCTATATTTTCCAGAAAGACCAAGGAGGAACCAATAATTGGGGCGAGCTGACCAAACTCACTGCCTCTGATGGGGCTGCAGGCGATCAATTTGGATATTCCGTTTACTTGTCAGGGAATTATGTTGTGATAGGTTCTCCATATGATTACCATAGTGCAACGAATTCCGGTTCGGCTTATATGTTCTTTAAAGATCTGGGTGGGCTGTCCAATTGGGGAGAAGCTACAAAACTTTTGACAACCGACCAGGCCAATGGGGATAATTTTGGAAATGCTGTTGCAATTTCTGGTAATCAAATAATTGGGGGTACTTCTACTAAAGATACCAGTAAAGGGGCTACTTATATTTTTCATTATCCTTCTGCTACTATTACCCAAGAACCTGAAAAAATATTTATAATTTGCTCGGAAAGCACCATTCCATTGGTTATTTCCGCAGAAAATGCAGAAAACTATCAGTGGCAAATGAGTTCAGATAATGGTCTCACATTTAACAATCTTGAGAATGACTCAATCTACAGTGGAGTAGAAACTGATTCTCTGTTGATTTATGCTTCTCAGGCAGTGGACAGCAATCTATACCGCTGTGTGGTGTCAAATGATCTGGGGATTGATTACAGCAATCATGCATTTCTTACTCTCGACAGAACAGGACCGGAATTTGCTGTATCAGATACAACACTGGCCCTTGACTCCAGTGGTACAGCCCTGTTAAGTCCTGAGGAAATAATAACAACAGCCTTTGATAGCTGTGGAATCCAGGATACCACCCTGAGCCACTATTCATTTGGGTGCCGGGATGTGGATACGGTAACAATTTATGCTACAATTACAGACGTAAGTGGAAATATAACCACAAAAGCCGTTGAGCTGCCTGTTTTAGATACCATTGCCCCAATAGTGCTCACGAGAGACACCACCATCGTTTTTGATTCCACGGGAAGTGCTTCTGTGAGTATAAAGCAATTGCTTGTGGATGTGTGGGACAACTGCTGTATTATGGATACCACTCTTAGCGGACAGACAAGCTATACGCTTTCAGACAGCGGAAAGGTCTTTACACTGGATTTGACAGTGAGAGACAGTTCCGAAAATTCAACTATACAGCAAGTAAATGTCACTGTGGTGGCTGATAATACCCCACCTTCACTGACTACTCAAAGCGCTACTGTGTACCTGGATTCCAGCGGAACAGCAATTATTCCAAAGGAGAGCGTGATAGGTGATTTGACGGACAATTACGGTGTTGTGGATACAACATTAAGCCAGTCGGCTTTTAGTTGTTCGGATACCGGGGAAGTGAAAATCCTTGTTACTGTAATGGACGGGGCCGGAAATACGGACCAGGACAGCGCCACCATCTATATAGTGGATAATATGAAACCCTGGGTGGAGGCAACGGATAGCCTTATCAGGCTTAATAAAGACGGGGTGGCTACCTTTAAGCTGGAGCAATTCGTACAGGCAAAAGATAATTGCAGTCTCACCGATACCATTATTACTGGACAGACCGATTTCACCTGTTCCGATGCGGGGGATATTATTAATGTCAACGTGAGCCTGACTGATAAATCGGGGAATACATCCACCAGTAAAGTGAAAGTGCTGGTAGCCGACAGTCTGCCGCCAGAAGTAACTCCACAGGAGTTTGTCCTTCTGCTGGGAGCTGATGATAATACAACCCTGAACGCAGATGATGTCATTCTTGAGGCTTCGGATAACTGTCAGTTAGGGGTGAAGAGTGTCAATCCGTCCACTTTTGACTGTTCCTATATAGGCGAAAATACAATCGAACTGACCGTGTCTGATGTATATGGAAATCAAACGGTAAAGAGTGTGAACATAACAGTGAGCGAAAGCGAACCGCCGACAGTAATAGCCAAAGATGATACGGTTTATATTGACAACAACGGGTTAGGCATTGTCAATGCTGCAGACCTTATAAAAACTGCGGATGACAATTGCGGGGTTACAGATACGGTTCTCACCCGCTCCACCTTTGACTGTTCCAGCATCGGCCTAAACGCCTTCAACGTGATTGTGAAGGACGGTTCAGGAAATGAAGCAGCCGGACTGGTACAGGTAAATGTAAAGGATACCATCGGACCGGTATTGACTACCCGGGATTATACATTACAACTGGATGGAACAGGCAGCGGAATGCTTAAGCCTGAGAATGTTGTGTCTGATTTATCGGATAATTGCGGGGATTGCGACATTGATCTGAGCAAATCTGTGTTTAGCTCATCTGACATAGGTTCGGAAACCGTCTATGTTACTGCTGTGGATAAGGGTGGAAATGCGATAACGAAAGAAGCCTGGGTAACAATAGACCAGGGAACCGGGGTATATGAACTCAGTCAGTATGGAATCCGGATTTATCCCAACCCTGCTGATGAACACTTGAATGTTGAATTCGAGCAGCTTTCAGACATTGAGCGGGTAAGAATTATTAATTTAACAGGGGAAACACTTTACGAAAGAAAATCCGTATCCGGTATGCAAAGGATAAATCTTTCGGAATTCCCGGCTAACATATATATCCTTCAGATTTATACGAAAAAAGGCATAGTGAATACGAAAATCATTAAGAAATAGAATTTTTATAACCATTAAAAACAACCGATCATGAAAAAATCACGCAAACAATCAAACTTTTATCTCGCAATTACCGGAGCGCTGTTAATGTTTCTCGTTTCAGCCTGCGGTTCCAGTCAACAGGCTACCAATATAGCGGAGGAGGAAGAGCAGCTCGTAACCTTTTATTGCGACGGTCCGGAATACCGGAGCGATGCAGCAAATTTCCGTTCCAATGCCATTGGTGAAAGCAGAGACCAGATGGTGGCCCGAAAAAAAGCTATGTCCAATGCAAAAGCTGCCCTTGCCGGTCAGATACAGACTGTGATCAAAGGGGCTACGGACAACTACATCAATTCAAGAGAATTCAACAATGTGGAAGAAGTGGAAGAGCGCTTTGAGTCCCTGAACCGGGAAGTGATTAATCAACAACTGAATGATGTCAGAACCATTTGTCAAAAGCATACGCGTACCAAAGAGGGCAAATACAAAACCTACGTGGCTGTTGAGATGGGTACGGATGCCCTTGAAAATGCTTTGAATGACAGGCTTTCAAAGGATCAAAGGCTTCGCGTGGATTATGATTACGAAAAGTATAAAGAAACATTTGATAAGGAAATGGAAAAGATGGAAAATGAAGGAGGATACTAGGTCGATAATTCATCTAGTTTTTTCATGATGCTTTATGCAGATGAACCGGAGGTTTTACCAGCCTCCGGTTTTTTCCTGTTTTTTGCAAAAAGATCAACCATGTTTTAGATTTTTAACAAGCCATTACTATCCGGAAATAAGTTTTGATTAAAAACCCTGATTATGAAAACACTCACATTAATTAAAGACAGTTTAACAGAACAATTTGAGGGCTTCCTTTTTTTCGATCAATGGGAGTTTAATCCGGGAAAATTCATTTTTGACAAAAAAGTATTGGGTTTTGATTTTATCCGTAGCCGTATTCTTTACTCAGACAAAGTTAATTCCATTGCTTTTCGCATATTTCTTTCTGATGAACTTTCCCGGGATGATTTGCTTATAAGGCTAAACAGGGTAGACACAGTTAACAATTGGATGCATGAAACCGGAGATACGGTGCTCATTGAACCCTACCCCATAGAACAGTTCTATTCCATCTTATTTATTGAAGACTGGTACTTAAATCCTAAGTCAGGGCACATAAGGAAAAAAGTCAATGAACTGGCATTAATTCGAGGTTATATGGATGCAGAAAAGTATCACGAAACAGGAGATAGAAAAGATTTGGAGTGGAAGAAAGATATTCTATTTAAAGTAATGTTAAACGAGTAGTAGGGTATTGAAATTTTAGAACTTATCGAATCATTAATCCTTCCAGCATAGCAAGGTGATTTATAAAAAAAACAATTTAAAGTCAATCAACATGAAAAAAATAAACCTCATCGTAATCCTTGTTACCTTTATTCATTCCGTAACTTTTTCACAACGGGAGTCTGTTTACACAGATATTATTACAAGTAAAAAGGCAGCAAAGAATATATACCATCTTGATTTGTCTCAACATTACAAAGATTTTGGATACCAGCTTCCAGAAGCGATAAGGAATTACAAAAACCTTGAGACAATTCGTTTTGGCAACAAGTATCTTATTCGAATCCCACCCTGGATCGAAAAGCTTAAATCATTAAAATCCATATCCTTCAATAACCGATTCCTGGAGTGTTCCAGCCAGGAGCGATTAAAAGAGCTGGGCGTGGTAAATCCTAATCAGAATGATGATTACAATTGCTACGAAAAAGTGCCTGGCATTGCTTCCGATTGGGGAACCCCGGTACTTGCCGGCGTTTCCATTAACGATACGCTTTGTGTTATCAGTGTTGAAACCGGAGATATCATTTTTAAAGATTTTGATGATCTTAAAATTACGCCCTGTGGCGACCCAATTGTTGTGAGAGGCAGGGCAATCCTTTTTCCACCTCTTACATACGACAATCTTACCAGCGATGATTTCTACCAGTATCATTTCCCTTCCTCTATCAAAAAGATTTACCTTGAGCACTGCGAAGGCGGGATTCATGAGATAGAGTTAAATAATGGGGAGGCCTACTATTTTAATAACAGGCAGCCCATTATCGTTAAAAAAGGAAAAAAGAAAATTGATTACTCCGGGGAAAAAACCGATTGTGAACAGATTATTGATCAGATTGATGATAAGTGGTATGAGCTTAAAACCATACTTGAGGAGTACTACTTCTATTCCGGCTGCACCCCCGAATTGATTGATAAAGCCAGCAAACAGGCTGAAACGATAAATAGATTCGGGAAGTATTACAGGTGGGATTTCTCCGGGCAGGACATCGTACCCAAAAGGATAAAGGCTTATCCCGTTGAGATGAATGACGGGAAGCAGAAGGAATGTATGCAAATTATAGAAAACTGGCAGGAGACCAACCCCGGTACTGAAGAAATGCCCGTTGAGCTGATGCTAACCCTAGAAAACAAGGGATGCCTGCGAATTGAACTAGCAGAATGATTTTTTGAGAATGGATTATCACACAAATATTGCC
Source organism: uncultured Bacteroidales bacterium (assembly GCA_964585385.1). Taxonomy (GTDB): domain Bacteria; phylum Bacteroidota; class Bacteroidia; order Bacteroidales; family UBA12077; genus JAGXLC01. The sequence continues at coordinate 23,111 of CAZPDP010000014.1, read as the reverse complement.
TGTCCATACAAGGTAAAAAATACCCTGTGTTGGGGATTTCCCCGAAGTACCCAGACTAAGGCTGGGTGTTTCTTTTCTCATTAAAGGATGAAAAAGCTAAAGGCTTTAAAGGAGATTGATTTCAATAACTCCTTCCTCGGTTGTGAAAGTCATTCACTGCTGCTGTTATAATTACCGGCTATATAATCCATACCCAAACGGGGGTGTTTTTTAATCTGGAAATCGCGTACGGGGCTCTCTAATAAAAAAGATATCATTTTGACCGTAATCTTTCTAACTACATGGTTATATTTTGAATATATTTGATATAATGGAGAACAAAATATAAAAATTTTCATTATATCTTCGTTAAATCAGACCGTTCCAATGACAAAACAGTTCCGCTATAACAAGAATAAAAGGAATGACCGTTTTTGTACAAAAAGCGGAATTGTGGTTATACTTATGTTACCAGCAATTAATAAGAGATAGGTCAAAATGAAAAAAGAAACAAAACTAATAATCTTGCTATTAATTTTCTCTATATCCTCTGTAGCCCAGGAAAAGAGTTTAAAAGAACAGGCATTAGCGGAATTTAAGAAAGAACATTATGATAAAGCAATTGAAATCCTAAAAAGGGCAGCCAAAGAAAATCCTGGTGACGCTGAAATTTATTATTATTTAGGTTTTTTTAGTCATTACAGAGCCTATGACAGTCGCCCATTAGCAGGATATGATTTCTCTTATTCGAAAAAAATCTTTCAATATCTGGAAAAAGCAATAGAGTTAAAACCTGATTACGGAAACGCAAAGTATTTTTATGGAGCAGAATGTAGCGCAAATGCATTTAACTCCATGCAAGATTACGAACTTGATAGTTTAAAATATTTTTATCGGCGCGCTTATGAAAAAGGTGCTTATCCAAAATGGTTACTTGAATTTGGGCGAAACTTATTGAAATCGTGTGCTGAAGATGCTATCCTATTTACTGGGGGGAATGCGGATTTTGATGTGTGTACATATTTGCAATTGCATGAGAATTATAGAAATGATATTACAATAATCCCAATAGGTTTTATTAATAGACCTTGGTATATTCTGTTTTTAAAAAAAGGACTTGAAGGTGGAGTAAGAAAAATAAACATTAATCTTAGTAAAAAACAGATTATGGGTATTCATGCCTATAAATGGGATACTACCACAGTTTCAATACCAGTATCACAAAAAGTTAAAAACAAGTATGAATTGGATGACAATTTTGCAATGCAGTGGACTGTTACCCCTGATTTTGTGTCAAACAGAATGCACAGTAAAATTAAACAAGAAAAAACAAAAAAAAGACAGTACTTATCACCACGTCGGGCAATGCTTCTGCAAATTATTGAAGACAATTATAAACACCGTCCTATATATTTCTCAAATTTTGCTAATTCTTTTTTTTATGCCGGATTAGACAGTTTTTTTAGAAACGGTGGTTTGACATCTAAGCTACTACCTTTTAAAACAAAAGGAACAGAATTTTCTCATAATTATAAAAAAATACAAAATCTACTTACAGATAAAAATTTGCAAGATTATCGTACTATAAATAAACAAGATATACCAAGAATTTCAGGTACAGTCCTTTCTGGTTATGCTTCATCTATACTAAGCCTTGCGCAACGTTATAGTAATACCGAAAATGAACAAAAATTAAAACAATTGATAGAATTTTATAGAAATCACATACTCATCGATTTCAATAATAAATATGAAGAGTTTTATTTGAAAGAATTAGAAAGATTGAATAATTAACTTGCAATATACACCATGCGGGGAGGCTTGTGGCATCTTAGGGTGTCGTTTTTAGCAAAATTTTTATCGGGCGGACTAGGAAACGTCGTTGTTAAACCCGCACGGTGCATATGTGTGCCGTTCCCCGCTAAGCTATGAAAGAAAGGAACATTATTTATTAGAGTGATAAAATTCATTATTTTTGTAATATGGGTAAACGAGATAGAATATTAGAAAGAATTCTTCAATTGGCAAAAGCAAAGCATCCAGACTCTGAGATTTATCTTTATGGATCCCGAGCCAGAGGTGATGCCAGAGAGCTTTCAGATTGGGATTTATTAGTTTTGCTTAATTTAAAGAATGTTACTTTTGATTTAGAAACAAAAATAATGGATGAATTTTATGAATTGGAATTGGAAACTGGGGAAATTATTTCTCCTTTAGTTTACTCTAAGAGAGATTGGAATAAAAAACATTCTTCTACACCATTATTTGAGAAAATAAAAAAAGAAGGGATAAAGATAAAATGAAAGGATCAAAAAAGGATTTAATTAAATATCGTTTATCCAGAGCCAGAGAGACATTCGAGGCTGCACAGATATTAGCAGAAAATGATAAATGGAACTCTACAATTAATAGACTTTATTACGCTGCGTATTATGCGATATCTGCATTGCTATTAAGTAAAGATTTGAGTCCAACAACCCACAATGGAGTTAAACAAAAATTTTCAGAATTTTTTATTAAAGAAGAACTGATCCCAAAGGAATTTGGCAAAATTTTTTCTCAACTATTTACTTGGAGATAAAAGGGAGATTATGATGATTTGTTTGATTTTGATAAAGAAAAAGTCCTACCTTATTTTGATCCAGTTGAAAAATTGATTGAGCTAACTGAAGAAATGATAGAAAAATAATAGCCTAGCGGGAACATGCTATATACAAAATGCGGGTGTTCGTCTTGGCATCTAAGTTTCGGAGCTTTAGCCAGGTTTTGTATCGGGGGATCCTTCAGGAGCCGGACAAGTTGAGAACGCGTCTCTGTAAATCCCGCACTTTGCATATAGCTGACCGTCGCTTCTGGTGTATTTTTGGAGACCAATAAGTAACATTTGTAAAACTAAAATAAAATACTTAACTTTGACGTTAGTAACGTAATATGAAACCATGATTATTTCTTTTGGATCAAAGGATACAGAAAATATATGGCAAGGGAATCGAGTTAAAAAGATTCCGGTGGAAATTCAAAAAATTGGACGACGAAAATTGAGGATGTTGAATAACTCACAAAATATCGCCGATTTGAGAATTCCACCTTCTAATAAATTGGAAAGATTAAAAGGGAAAGCAAAAGATTATTATAGTATTCGGATTAATGATCAATGGAGAATAGTATTTAAATGGCAAAGTGATCATGCGCATGAACTTGAGATAATAGATTATCATAAATAGGAGGATTAAAAAATGGATAAATTACCTAATATACATCCCGGTGAGATTTTAAAAGAAGAATTCTTGGATCCAACGGAGATAACTGCATATCGATTATCGAAAGAGATTGGTATACCACAGACACGAATTTCTCAGATAATAAAAGGGAAACGTCGAATTACAGCCGATACAGCATTAAGACTGAGTGCTTTTTTTGGCAACACACCAAAATTTTGGCTTGGTTTACAGGATGATTATGATTTGGAAGAGGAAAGATATCGACATGGAGATCTTTTTAAACGGATTAGACACAAACGTATAGAGCAGACTGAAGAATAAAAAACACACCAGAACAGGCTGTATACGCCCATGCGGGTAATCTTCCAGCGTCTATGGTGGTTGGCTTCAGCAAAATTTTGTAACGGGGGATGAGAACGCGTCTCTGTAAATCCCGCACTTTGCTTATAGCTAGTCGTTTAATGGTAAGCAAAAAAAACGACTGAAAAAGCCAATTAAAGAGAATTCAACTATATAGAAAACAATAAAAAACGGCAGGATAAATGATAGTTGATACCGCATTTAATGTTTACTCTGATGCAAAGGGTGGTGACCCGGACAATACCAGCCCGACGCTTCGTAAATATCATAAGGTGTTATGGAGCAAAACTTTGCCTAATGGAAATTTGTTTGAACTGTCTGACAATAAAAATGGAGCTTATTTATTTCATAATTCAGAACTCGGAGAATTCTTTTTGGGAAGTGATGCTATAACTCACTCATACAAGAATCATAAACGAAAACATTGGCTTACCAAACAAATCCCAAATGAAGTAGAAGAAGTTTTTGACACGGGTTCAACCATAGGTGGGTATATTCTTTTTCCTAACAAAAAAATCAGAGGAAAACATACAATCAATCAAGCCCGTGGAATGAATCGTTTAATTGATGACAGATTTGACTTAACCTTAGAGTGTATTCGACGGTTTTATATGGGACAACAAAGTCCGCTTTACGATACTTTATTGAGATATAAAAACTTCTTTGACTTGTTTGAAAGTTTTATTGGCTATATCAAATTCTTTCTACTTGATGATCTTGTTGATAAAAACCAAAATATAAAATTTTACCTGCCGTTTGATGACTTCAGAACAAAACCGGCTTTTTCCGACATTGACGAATATTTAGAATATAAAAACAGAGTGGTTCATTTCATTAAATCAAGAAACAAACGAATTGAAAACTATTCAAATCAACGAACGACTTAATAGAATGCCAGCCCTCAAAAGTTTGTAGGTGGCAACAGCTGATGCATTGGCAAATTTAAAAACTGCTCTTATAAGAAGCTTATTGCTAAACAGAAAATAAAGTATTCTAATCCGGTACTTCCTGCAAAAAAGACCTACTTTACTAAAACTGAAATCCAATAAGGAACACTTTAAATGGTATGCAGCAAGCTTAAATTTTAACCTTTCATATCTTATAATAAACTACCAGGAATAAAAAAGGTTCCGCCGGAAGCGGAACCCGAGTGTTTTGCAACACTTCGGCTTATAGCCTTTTTGTGATAAGATTAAAAATTGGTATTAATCTAACTACTAAATTAGTAAAATTTTGTTAATTTTAAAATAGAGAATCATAAAATTTAAAGATATGAGCAAAACATTAGGACTGGACTTAGGCACCAATTCAATAGGATGGGCCCTTGTCGATTTAGATAACCATAGCATTATTGATACAGGAGTAAGAATTTTCGCAGAAGGTGTAAACCGCGATTCAAGGGGTAAGGAGATATCTAAAAATGCTGCCCGCCGTGAAGCCCGTCAAACACGCAGACAAAATTTCAGAACACAGTTAAGAAAGCAACTGGTAATTAAAAAACTTAAATCCAAAGATTTGTGTCCGCGAAATAAAGACGAGATGAATAACTGGATAATGATGGACCCCTACGAGTTGAGGACAAAAGCGCTGGATGAAAAAATATCATTGTATGAGTTGGGCAGAATTTTTTATCATATTGCGCAAAGGAGAGGGTTTAAAAGCAACAGAAAAGCCGGACAGGAAGATAGTGCAATATTTAAGGGAAGCTCAAAAACGGATACCATAAGCATTAATGAAACCAAAGAAGAATTAAACCAGGGATACAGAACACTGGGAGAGTTATTATACAATCTTAATCCGCATGAAGAGCGCAGACGTAACCGCTATACCACAAGACAGATGTATGTTGATGAATTCGAAAAAATCTGGGAGAAACAGAAAACCTTTTATCCAAATGTCCTAACCGATAAATTAAAACAGGAAATCGGGGATCCTGAAGATGGCCTTTTGTTTTATCAGAGACCTTTACGTTCTCAAAAGCATCTTTTAGGTAAGTGCACTTTTGAAAGTTACATGTTTTTTGACAAGGATACGAATAGGTGGGTGGAAAAAGGAAAACCGGTTTGTTCAGTATCTCATCCGGAGTATGAGCTTTTCAGAGCCTGGCAGTTTGTTAATACAATTAAATATGGTAAAAATCAGGCATTGGATAATGAGCAAAGAGAAAAGGTTGTGAGACTTATAAACTCGAAAGATAAGAGCTTTGAGTTTATAAAAATTAAAAAGGCCTTAAAGCTAGAAGATGAAATCTTTAATTATGAGGACTCCCACAAAGTTTTCGGAAACAAAACCCATGCAAAATTGACAAAGCTATTTTCTGCTAAAGTATGGAATGAGTATCAAAACAGTATATGGCATTGCTTTTTTTCTTATGACAACAATGAGATGTTGGTTGAAAAACTAAAAAAAAGCTTTGGCTTGAAGGATAAAGATACGGGGAAGATTGAAAAAATTCACCTGGACCAGGATTATTCCCGGCTTAGTCTGAAAGCGATAAGAAATATACTGCCCTTTTTAAAGGAGGGTTATTTGTATAATGAAGCTGTTCTGCTTGGAGGTGCTGTGAATTCTTTTGGCAGTGGGTGGAAAGAATTGAGTGATGAAGATAAAAGACTGATAAAAGATAACATTGAATCCATTAGTTCCGAAAAATACAAAGAAGGTGAGCTTTTAAAAAGAATCAGAGAATTTTTAAAGGAACAATTCAAGCTTTCGGATAAACAACTTAGCAAATTATACCATCACAGCCAGGTGGAAACCATACCAGGTCACCAGGATAAACTGGATACTCCACCGGAGTTGAGAAATCCAATAGTACAAAAAGCGCTTAATGAAACAAAAAGAGTGGTTAATGCGATTGTGGGTGAATACGGCAAACCGGATGAAATAAGGGTGGAAATGGCACGGGAATTGAAGCAAAGTAAAGATGCAAGGGAGAACCAGCGGTTTGAAAATATGAGAAGAGAGGAGAAAAACGACGAAGTGCGAAAAATACTAGATGAATTTGGTTTATCCCATTCTCGAAACAACATCCAGAAATATATACTATGGGAGGAATCCCAGAAGGTATGCCCTTATACAGGAAGCCAGGTGAGCCTGGAGGAGTTGTTCAATAACAACAAATATCAGGTTGAGCACATCATTCCATACAGCATTTCTCTGGATGATAGTTTTATGAATAAGACCATCTGCGAAGCAAAAGAAAATCAACTCAAGGGAAATAAAACACCCTGGCAGTTTTACAGGGACAATCCAGCCAAATGGGAAAAGGTTAAAGAGCAGGCAAAACGATTGATAGCGCCCAATAATTATCGGAAATATCAGCGTTTTGTTTCGACAAAGGACTATAAGCTGGAAGATTTTATCGAAAGACAACTGAACGATACACGCTATATCTCAAAGGCTGCCAGAGATTATCTGAAGTCTGTATGTCCTAAGGTATATGTAACGCAGGGAGCCATTACAAATGAATTGCGACACCTGTGGGGTTTGAATGCTATATTACAAAAACCTGTTAAAACGGATGCAAAAGAGACCGGGCACTATTGGGCTGTAATGGACAATGAAAATTCTATAAAAGAAATGATAAAATGGGATTTTTCTAAACGCAATGAGATACCTAATAAACTTAGCAAAAAGGGAGAGCTTGTCCATGGTTTTGTGAGAGATGGATTGTTTATCCCAACCAAAAGGAGGGAGGATCACAGGCACCATGCCATTGATGCACTGGCCACAGCATGCAGCAGGGCATCTTATTTAAAAGAATTGTCCAATGCAAGCAAAAAGAGTAAGGGGTACAAGGCAGAACAGTTTCCACTCCCCTGGGAAAGCTTTTTTAATGAAGCGTATGGCTCCATTGAACAGATCCTTGTCTCTCATGCGGCAAACAGAAAAGTTGCGCAGAATGTGAAGAAGACTATTAAAAAGAACGGGAAAAAATACAAAAGCAAAGGCATTTCAGCAAGAGGGGAGCTGCATAAGGATTCTGTTTATGGAATGCACCGGGAAAACGGGAAAACATATTTTCATATAAGAAAGCCACTGGAACAAATAACCACAAAGAAACATGTTGAAAAAATCGTTGATGAAAGGATAAGAAGCTTAATTGAAGAACAAGTAAGAAAAGAAGGAGTCGATATATCTTCCGGCTACACCATTCCAACAGGTGCTCTTTTTGAGAAAGACCCTGAAACCGGCGAAAAACGAACCAGGATTCACCTTCCAAACAGGAACGGCGATCCGGTCCCTGTCAGAAAAGTAAGAATACGGGAAGTATTGAACAATGCAAAACAACTGAAAAAAGAAGAAGCTATCAATCAATACGTGAATCCAAGGAACAATCATCATATAGCTATCTATGAGGATCAAAATGGTAATTTATATAAAAAAGTAGTTTCTTTTTGGGAAGCTGTGCAAAGAATAATTTCTGGTAAACCAGTTATTGAAAAGAGACCTTTAAAAGGCTGGGAACTCATAGAAACTTTTCAGGAAAATGATATGTTTTTACTGGGACTTAAATCAAAAGATATTACTAAACTGAATAATGAGGAAATCTCAAAACATTTATATATAGTACAAAAAATTGCTGGAGCAGATTATTTTATGGAAATTTGTTTTAGGCATCACCTTGATTCAAGACCAGATAAAGACGCGAAATATCATTATATTTATATAAAAGGTTTTGGAGATGGAAATACTGGTTGGTATAGGTATAATCCCCAAAAAGTAAAACAAAATATACTTGGTACAATAAATATATAGTTTATGATAAAGCGTACCTTATTTTTCAGCAATTCCTATTATTTGAATTTTAAACAGAATCAACTTCTGGTAACCGACAAGGAAACCGGAGAGATACAAACTATCCCGGTTGAGGATATTGGATTCGTTGTGGTGGAGCATCCACAAGTTACTTTCTCGCAATACCTGATGTCGAAACTCATTGAAAACAATGTGGCCGTGGTTTTTTGCAACGAAAAGCATATGCCCGCTTCCATGCTTCTTCACCTGGATTCCCATCATTTGCAGAATGAACTGTTTCGCAACCAAATTGATGCAAAACTGCCCCTGAAGAAAAAGCTCTGGCAACAAACGATTAAGGCCAAAATTAAAAACCAGAAGCTATTGCTGGAGCAACTGGAAAGAGACACAGGGAATCTTGGAACTTACCTGAAAAATGTCAGAAGCGATGATGCAACAAACCAGGAGGCAGCGGCGTCCAGGCATTACTGGTCGCAGTTGTTTCCCATTGAGGATTTTAAACGGCACAGGGATGGTATACCGCCTAACTCTCTGCTTAATTATGGGTATGCCATTTTAAGGGCTGCAGTAGCCCGTTCACTCGTGGGTTCAGGTTTGCTTCCCACACTCGGGATCCATCACAGGAACCGCTACAATGCCTATTGCCTTGCAGATGATATGATGGAACCTTACCGGCCCTTTGTGGATAAAACAGTAGCTGAAATGGTGAATAGTGGCAACAGGTATGACGAACTGGATAAAGAAGCCAAAGCAAAATTATTGAATGTTCTTACCATGGATGTCTGTTTTAAAAAACATACCAAACCTTTGATGATAGGATTGTCAAACACAACAGCCTCCCTTGCCAGGTGCTTTAACGGCGAAGCCGGGAAGCTGGACTACCCGGTAATTGATAATTAATATGTCTCATAACCGTCTGAACGCTTATCACATTATGTGGCTGTTTGTATTTTTCGATTTACCCGTTGTAAAAAAAACCGAAAGGAAAGCAGCAACAAAATTCAGGAAAAACCTGGAAAAAGACGGGTTTACAATGATGCAGTATTCGGTTTATATCCGCCATTGCGCCAGCAAGGAAAGCGCAGAAGTGCACAAAAAAAGAGTAAAAAGCTTCATGCCACCCAAAGGGCAGGTCAGCATATTAACCATAACCGACAAACAGTATGGCCAGATAGACAATTTCTGGGGAAGCAAATCCGATCCACTCCCCGAAGCTCCAAAGCAACTGGAATTGTTTTAATAAAAAAAAGACCTCCAAAGAAATTTTTCATTCAATGAAGGCCGTTTTTTTGATAAAGATACAGGCTAAAATGTGGATATATTCATGCATTTCTGTTGCATTCCTATATCTTATCCAATTTTTAAATCAAACCACAACCATACGTTATATCCTAACATTTTATTAATACCTATATCTTATCCAATTTTTAAATCAAACCACAACAGTAACCATAAACAGCATTATGCTTATCGTCCTATATCTTATCCAATTTTTAAATCAAACCACAACCATACGTTATATCCTAACATTTTATTAATACCTATATCTTATCCAATTTTTAAATCAAACCACAACACTGACAATCATCAGCGCTTCTTTGTGTTTCCTATATCTTATCCAATTTTTAAATCAAACCACAACACAAATGCATTAATTGATAAAATTAACGAACCTATATCTTATCCAATTTTTAAATCAAACCACAACAAGCAGTACATTAAACTGTTAAGCACCCAGCCTATATCTTATCCAATTTTTAAATCAAACCACAACGAAAAAGCCTAACAGGCAAGACTACCCGGGCCTATATCTTATCCAATTTTTAAATCAAACCACAACTCTTATTATTTTAACAATCTTTTTAGATTCCCTATATCTTATCCAATTTTTAAATCAAACCACAACTTTTAATGCTTCTCGATCTTTCTTATATTTCCTATATCTTATCCAATTTTTAAATCAAACCACAACCGGTATTGGGTAACATTGTAAACTCAATCGCCTATATCTTATCCAATTTTTAAATCAAACCACAACGTTTAACCTTAAATATATATCAATTATGGCCTATATCTTATCCAATTTTTAAATCAAACCACAACCTATCCTGGTTGGTGCATCATGCAAACCGACCTATATCTTATCCAATTTTTAAATCAAACCACAACTGAGCCGCCTGAAATATGGTACAACGTAGGCCTATATCTTATCCAATTTTTAAATCAAACCACAACGTTCTCTTCTTTTTGTCTGTATAAATTAATCCTATATCTTATCCAATTTTTAAATCAAACCACAACGTCAAATCCTTTCTCTTCTAATGTTCTAAGCCTATATCTTATCCAATTTTTAAATCAAACCACAAC
>CAZPDP010000014.1:0-12323 GCA_964585385.1 uncultured Bacteroidales bacterium | reverse complement strand
TCTCTTCTAATGTTCTAAGCCTATATCTTATCCAATTTTTAAATCAAACCACAACCACCTTATACGGCAAATATGGTGCGATGTACCTATATCTTATCCAATTTTTAAATCAAACCACAACGCCGTTTGTTCGGGATAGGTATAAGACGGGCCTATATCTTATCCAATTTTTAAATCAAACCACAACGAATATCGGGCCTGTGATTTTATGTTTTGCCCTATATCTTATCCAATTTTTAAATCAAACCACAACTCCGAGGCACAGCTCCAAATTAAAGAGCGCCTATATCTTATCCAATTTTTAAATCAAACCACAACTGTAGCGGTCTTAGTCTTTCCCCTACATCACCTATATCTTATCCAATTTTTAAATCAAACTACAACGAATACAACTCCGGGAACAATCCCGTTAGTCCTATATCTTATCCAATTTTTAAATCAGATTTTGTGGTTATCCTTAACAACATGTCAAAGAACCGAATACAATATATTCAAATTTATGAAAAGTTTTGGAAACAAAACACAATACTGTCTCATTTATTAAGAGAATCGCCTTTATAATTAATCCCTAATTAAGCTACAAGTTATCCAATCCATCAAAATCCGATGACGCACGATTGAAATTCGATAAACGTCCATCAAAATTGGATAAAGCCCGATTGAAATCCGATGGTCGCCTATTGAAATTTAATGGCACTCCAACAAAATTTAATGGCCGTTCATGAAAATCTGAAAAATACGGGTGGGTAATCCTTGATGAGCTTTGCTTTTGGTATAGCCGGGCCTGGTTTTTATGAAATAAAGCAAATAAAAAAGTCCCTTAAGGCCGGGGCTTGATTGATATTTTATAACTGGGAAGGTCCATGTTAATTTAGTCCTGCCGAAGAGTCGATTCCTTCAGAGCCATTACCATATATGCTCTTCCTGAAATATCACTTCAAGTCATCAAAAATGCTGTCTATACCTAATATGTTTTTTAAATCATAAAACAGATCCTTTTCTTATATAAATTATATAAAAAAAGCAAGATTGAAACTACTGTTTTTTAGCATATATTTTTTATTCGGATTTTCATTTTTTAATTATATTTTCGTTTACTTGAACCGTTAGGTTAATTGTTCTTGTATTTGTCTATTTGTCTTGTTTGTCGGGTTATTCTAAATCTAAGTATGGAGTTTCAATGTATATTTAAAATGCATGATGAATAAATCGGTTCTCATGTTTGCTTAAATACTGAAATTCAGTCCGGTTACAGGTATCAAGAAGATGTATTCAAACAAGTTTTACCAAGTATAATTGTTTTCAAGTTAAAGATTATGAAAAAGTTTATTATTTTTATTGTATGCGTTACGAGCACAATGGGTTTATATGCTCAGGATAAACTATTACCAACAGTCATTCCTCCCTCTCCTGAAGCAAGTCAAATGACCAAACATGTCGATGTTCCAACCAATAAATACACGGGTATTCCCAATATTTCAATACCCCTTCATACGATTAAAACACGGGAATTGTCTGTACCCGTCAACTTATCGTACCATGCATCAGGTCTAAAGGTTGATAAGATATCCACCTGGGTTGGTTTAAACTGGTCTCTCAATTACGGCGGGGTAGTTAACAGGACTGTAAAAGGCAAACCTGATGAGCATAGTGGTGGATATTATTCAGACAATATATTTGAAAAAATGGGTAATAAATTAGGTTATGGTTATCCACCTATACCCTTAACCGATAATTATAATAAATATGGTAAATGGTCTATTCCATTGTCCGACTCTTTATCTGCTTCAGAAAGTTACTTAAACCGGCTAGCCAGGGATGAAATTGACGGGGAACCCGATATTTATTCCTTTAGTTTTAATGGATATTCCGGAAAGTTTTGTTTTGATGTAAACCAGGAGATTGTATTATTCTCTGAACAAAATCTATATATAGAACAGCCGGTAATCAATCAGAAAGGTAATATTGTTCGGTGGACTTTGGTTACCGGTGATGGTACGAAATATATTTTTGGAAGCAGTGATGAAAATGGAGTGGAGTACTCCAACCATGAAATCGATGAGGAAGACTTTTCTTCTGCCTGGTATATTACCAAAATTATATCTGCAGATGGTTCTGAAACTATCGACTATCAATATTCTTCTGAGAAGGAAAGCGAAATTAAATACCAGTACCTGAAAAACAATGTGGCTGCATATCCCAATTACAAACCCAAAATAAAAGAGTTTGAAGATCTTTCACAAAGTCTCATTGTAGAAAAGATCTATCCTGAAGAGATAAACTTTAAAAATGGTAAGGTCAGGTTCTTTAAAGATACTGCTTATGTAGGCAATGAATACAGATTATATGCTCTTGATGCCATTGAAGTCTGGGCTTCAAACGAAAAACGCCTTACTTATCTGTTATCTTATTATGAACACGATTTGACAACAAATGATACGCGTTTGGTTCCGAAAAAAAAGTTCAGTCTCGGAGAAGTGAAGGTGAAAGATAGGAAAGGTAATTTAAGAAGTTTATACAAATTTCAATATGATGATCGGGCTCTGCCCCCTCGTGGTTCTTTTGCCCAGGATTTATGGGGGTATTACAATGGTGAAACTGGTAATGAATCGCTTATCCCGACAATTACACAAGAGAACGTAGCCCCTAACGAAGGAATGGAGTTGCCTTGTCTGGGTTATCCCGATTGCGAAATAGAAGATAAGAAAAGATATAATTTCGATGAATTGGTTAAGGCAAAAACTTCGCTGGATGGATATAAGAAGGGAGAAATGACCATTTCAAATGCCAATCGGCAACCTGATGCTGATAAAATGCAGGCGGGAATCTTGAAATCTATAACTTATCCAACAGGTGGTAAAGCTCATTTTGAATATGAACCTCATGATTTCAGCTATTTTACTCATGAAAAGATAAAAGTAACCAAAAAGATAAGAAATTTTAAAACCCAAATTCACAACCATGAATTTATTGAAATTCCCGGAGGACAGGAGGTTGACCTGTTTTTGAAAATGGCTGATTATCAAAGCAGGTTTAGTATTTCATCGGAAAATTATGTGATCATAGAAAAATATAATGATAATAGCGACAACTACGAGCTTTACAGGAGTTTTAACACAGATGAGGAACGTCCCGAATACTTCTTTCATTTATGGATGGAACCTGGAAGATATAAGATAAGCCTTGTAACACAGGAAGATTTGGGCATGAAATGCCATATCCGTTACAGAAGAAATCATTACGATAATGTATATAAAGTATACCGGGATTTTTACAAAGATACCAGTGTAAATGTTAATGGGCTTCAACCTTATGATAATATAAGCGTTAGGAAAATGGCCAGGTTTACCATAGAACCCGAGGATGAACAAAAAATCAACGTTTCGTATACATTTGAAAGTCCCACCCATCCAAAAAATTATTCTTCCTCGCTATATGGTTATACAAAAGTGAGAATAAGGAAAAGCGAAGATCCCTCGGATATAGTATTTGAGAAAATTTATTACGATTGTGATAAGTGTGAAGGCAAGGGGACACGATGCACATACTGCGGTTTCCTTGAATGCACCTCCACAAATAACTGCCAGTATGACTATGAGCAAAAGGGCCAGGAGACTATTCAACTGGAAGCGGGAAAATATATAGCCGAATTCATACCCAAAATAGAAACTGATTATGGAGGAATTTTCATTTCATTCAAAAAATTTAAACGACGGTCTTACAATGTTACCACCGGAGGAAACAGGATTCGTAAAATAAAGATGTCAGACGGGAAAGGGGGAGAAATTGAGAAAGAATTTATTTACAGGATGCATGGAAATGATTTTACAGTCAAAAAAGAAAGTAATTTAAATAACGGATTCTCGGAGGTATCCAGCGGGGTTTTAATAGACTATCCAAAACTATATAATATTCCCCAAGATAAGTTTTTTTACTGGAATATGGGACCTAACATAAAACCCAGCCTTCCGCAGTTAGAAATATTTGGTCAGTCACAAAAACCCATGAGCACAACGAGTGGAAGCCATATTGGTTACAGAGAAGTAGAGGTTCGCTATAAAAATAAAGGTAAATCTATATTTCACTATTCCACTGCTTGGGATTATCCAGATATAACTTTTAAATCCTATCCTTACCCTTCTCCAATTTCTTTTGACTGGAAAAGAGGTCAAAAACTCAAGGAGATTCACATGGATTCCTCCAATAAAGCAATTCAATCTAAAACCTATACATATAGTGAGTTAAATGATGTTTTGGATGATACACAATCAGTACAGAATAATAACACAAAACTTGTTCCGGCATTGGTCGCGGTTCCTTTTAATAATCTCTCATCTTATAGTTCAAAATATACCCTCTTATCTGATGTTTCATTATTGCAAGAAAAGACCACAAACAGATTCACTGAATCAGACACAATAAGCAAAACAGAAAGATATGAATATGAAGAAAAGAGACTGAAAAACACAATAACAGAGGGAAGTAAGAGCGAAATAATAGAAAGCCGTGTTTATCATAGCGAAGATTATTCTTCCAAGATAGAAATGATAGAATTATTAAAAGGGAATCACATGCAGGATCTCCCTATTAAAACTGAAAAGGTGATAGATGATAAATTAATAAAGTCAAAAATTACAAAATACAATCAATTCGGGAAACCCCGGGAGGTGTATCAATATGAGAATAAAGAAACAGAAGATGTTCCTGTTCATAATCCTGAAAAATTAATACCTGGTAAATTTTCAAAAAGAGTAGTGTTTCATTATGGGACGGGAAATCAAATTGAACAAGTTAGAAAAGTGAACGACCGGAATATTATTTACAAATGGGGAAATAATTATACAAAACCGGTTGCTAAAATTGAAAATGCTGAATTGTCCAAAGTTAATGACCTGCTTGAAGATACAGATAATGGTAACTTAAGTAAATCCGATGTCGATCTGTTAAGAATTAACCCGCTTTTAAAGGATGCCAATATTTCAACCTATGAACACGATGTTCTTTTTGGTATCAAATCCCAGACAGATCCGAATAACGTTACAACTTTTTATGAATATGATGGCTTTGGGAGATTAAAATCTATAAAGGATAACGATGGTAATCTGTTGAAAACCTACGATTACAATTTCCAGAAAAAAATGCTCCCCATTCCTGTTGATTTGAAAGCGGAGGAAGTTCAGTTTGATAAAATAAATATCCAATGGAATCAGGTTCAAGATTCAAAGTATAATGTTTATCGTTCAGAAAATACGAGTGATAAATATAGATTGATTGCATCTCATGTCTCTGAGAATAATTATACGGATTTTAATGCAGGACCCAATAAAAGGTTCTTTTATAAAGTTACTTCGACTCGTAATGGCCTTGAATCTCCATTAAGTGAAGGAATAAAGGTGTGCACCCCTCCGGAACCCCTGGGCTTAGTGATAGGGGAAAAAGCCATCTGCCGGGGAAGTATTCATTCTTATTCAATTGAGTCAGTTCCCGGTGCAGAACAGTATGAATGGTCTGTTAAAGGGAATGCAAATATTTTAGCTAAAGGAGGAAATTCAATTACGGTAGCATATGATTCAATAAATCCGGGGATTGGAAAGATTTCAGTAAAAGCGGTAAATCAGTACAATGTATCCACAGAACCTTCAATACTTCAATACAGGATGATTCCCGATGTTATCGACGATAAGCTGGAATTATCCAGGGAAAATACATTTGTGTGTCCCTATTCAGAACAAACCTATTCTGCTGGCTATTTAAATGATGAAAACACCTCATTTTTCTGGTCAGTACCCCAGGGAGTTTCAATAGTTTCCGGGCAGGGAACAAAGCAGGTTCAGGTACACTATGAAGAATCTGCTGGTGCAATCTCTGTATATGCTGAAAATGTATGTGGTGATAAAAGCAACCCAAAAGAATTGGAGGTTAACCTGAAGAATCAAACCAATATTACCGATCAACCTAAAAGTCAGTCTGTTTGTGAGGGGTCAAATGCGACCTTTAGAGTTTCAGCTTCAGGTACCAATTTGAACTATCAATGGCGAAAGAATGGAGAAGACATTCAAGGTGCGGATAAGGTTGCTTATTTGATTGATCATGTTAGCGATGAAAATGCTGGTAATTATGATTGTGTAGTTACCGGAGATTGTGGAAAAGATACTTCCAATGCAGTTGCATTAACTTTTATTCCTGAAATATCAGGGGATGTATCAGTTGAAGGACCGGTAAAAGTTGATCCAAATTCAATACATACCTATTCCATTCAATTAAATGAAGCGAAAGATATCGAATGGGAAGTACCATCCGATGCAGAAATTGTTTCTGGGCAGAAGACTAATACTATAGAGATAAAATTTGGGAATGAGAATGGCAGTGTTTCATTGACGGCATCAAATAGCTGTTTTACAGAAAGTTTTAATAAATCTGTTAATATAAAATCAACCAAGCCAAGTTCTGTTTCAGCAAACAAAGAGTCTGTACATCCAAATGACTCAACTACACTTTCGGTAAATGGTGGCAGTCTGGGGACAGATGCCGTCTGGAAGTGGTATAGCAGCAATTGCGGGGGAACAAGTGTAGGAGAAGGTAGTTCAATTACCGTTTCTCCTTCAGAAGCAACCACTTATTATGTCAGGGCCGAAGGTATTGCCAACACAACAAGTTGTGTTTCTCAGAAAATTATTATTCGCTCAATGGCTCCAGAGTCGATATCTGCGAGCTTGGAGGCTATACTCCCAGGTCATAATGTTACACTGGAAGTTAATGGCGGCTTTTTGGGGACCGGTGCTACGTGGAAGTGGTATAGCGGAAGCTGTGGAGGCACTTATGTGGGAAGCGGAAACACCTTAACTGTGGATCCGGAAAAATCTACTACTTATTATTTGAGGGCGGAAGGAGATGCTAACACAACACAATGCGTCACCCATACCGTCACGATGCTTTCGGTTAAACCTTCTTCCGTTTCAGCCAGTAAGACTTCAATTGAACCAGGAGGGTCAGCACTGCTTACAGTCGAAGGAGGTTCTCTTGGTACGGGCGCTTCCTGGAAATGGTATAGTAGCAATTGCGGGGGAACAAGTGTAGGGGAAGGTAGTTCAATTACTGTTTCTCCTTCAGAATCAACTACCTATTACGTTAGAGCAGAGGGAGATGTAAACTCGACTGATTGCGTAAGCAAAGCAATCCATATAAAATCTGTCAAACCAGAATCGATTACTGCCCCTGGTTCAGTTTTAAAAGGAGAAGTTGTGCAATTGTCTGTTAAAGGGGGTTCTTTAGGTACCGATGCTGTCTGGAGCTGGTATAAAGGAAGCCTGCAAGGGGAACCTTACAAGACAACAGGTAAAAGAACCATATCCGAGACTCTCGATGAAGCAGTCACGTATTATGTCAGGGCAGAAGGACTGGCAAATACCACAAGTACTGTATCTCATGAAATAAAGATAAAATCGGAAAGAGCGGATAAAATTGGAGGGAATGGATCTGTTAATCCCGGTGGTGATGTGGATTTGACAGCAGTCGGCGGATATTTAGGAACTGGTGCAGAATGGAAGTGGTATAAAGATGAATGCGGAGGAACCCATTTTGCTACAGGGGAGCAAATTACTGCTACAAACCTTGAATCTGCTACCACCTTTTATTTGAGGGCGGAAGGAGATGCTAACACTACAAATTGTGTGAGTAAAACGGTAAAGATACGTTCTGTTAAGCCAAGTGGGATTGAGGGAGTTAATTCGGTTGGTCCGGGAGAAACAGTCGAGTTAAAAGTAAAAGGAGGTTCTCTTGGCACAGGTGCTTCATGGAAATGGTATAGTGGTAGTTGTGGTGAGAATTATGAAGGTCAGGGAAGTTCAATAACAGTATCACCTTCCCAAGAAACCATCTATTACGTAAAAGCAGAGGGAGATATAAACTCGACTGATTGCGTAAGCAAAGCAATCAATATAAAATCTGTCAAACCAGAATCGATTACTGCCCCTGGTTCAGTTTTAAAAGGAGAAGTTGTGCAATTGTCTGTTAAAGGGGGTTCTTTAGGTACCGATGCTGTCTGGAGCTGGTATAAAGGAAGCCTGCAAGGGGAACCTTACAAGACAACAGGTAAAAGAACCATATCCGAGACTCTCGATGAAGCAGTCACGTATTATGTCAGGGCAGAAGGACTGGCAAATACCACAAGTACTGTATCTCATGAAATAAAGATAAAATCGGAAAGAGCGGATAAAATTGGAGGGAATGGATCTGTTAATCCCGGTGGTGATGTGGATTTGACAGCAGTCGGCGGATATTTAGGAACTGGTGCAGAATGGAAGTGGTATAAAGATGAATGCGGAGGAACCCATTTTGCTACAGGGGAGCAAATTACTGCTACAAACCTTGAATCTGCTACCACTTTTTATTTGAGGGCGGAAGGAGATGCTAACACAACACAATGCGCCACCCATACCGTCAAGATGCTTTCGGTTAAACCTTCTTCCGTTTTAGCCAGTAAGACTTCAATTGAACCAGGAGGGTCAGCACTGCTTACAGTCGAAGGAGGTTCTCTTGGTACGGGCGCTTCCTGGAAATGGTATAGCAGCAATTGCGGGGGAACAAGTGTAGGAGAAGGTAGTTCAATTACCGTTTCTCCTTCAGAAGCAACTACCTATTATGTCAGAGCAGAGGGAGACGCCAATACCACTGATTGTGTATCTAAAACTATTAAGATTAATTCAACGAAGCCTAATTCTATTTCAGCTTCTCTCATTGATGTAGGTAAAAATTGTTCAACTGAATTAACAGTTGACGGTGGTTCATTGGGTACCGGTGCAACCTGGAAGTGGTATAAAGGAGGATGCAACGGAACCTATTTTAAGACCGGTAATCCAATCGAGGCTAAAATTACCTCGACCACCACTTTCTATGTTCAAGCAGCGGGAGAGACAAATACCACATCATGTGCTTCAAAAACCATTACCATGAAAACACCCACGGTAACCTTATTCCCGGAGAATCCACCACATAGCACCCCATCTGATGGAGTTACATATAATTTTGATGTAAGAGTCAATGGTTGCTTCAACTGGTCTGCATTGCCGAATAACGAGTGGATATCTGTAAAAAAAGTTGATGATGAGACGCTGGAAGTAATAGTATCTGAAAATACCAGTACCACACCAAGAAATGGATCGTTTCGTGTGTCAGGAGGAGGCACTACAGATCAATACCAGATTTCACAGGAAGCTCAATTAAATGCTGATTTCAACTATACCATGGAAACTTCTATGGGAAGAGCCATGGTATATTTCAGTAACCAATCTTCTGGCTCTCCCACTTCTTTTGAATGGGATTTCCATAACGACGGAACAATAGATTCTACTGAAGAAAATCCATCTCTATCTCTACGCGAAGGGGAGTATGAGATAAAGTTAACAGTCTTTAAAGACGGTGAAAGGGATTCAATTGTAAAAACCATTAGAATAGAAATTCTCCAGTAAATAAAATAGTAGTATGAAGAAATTATTCAACTCTACAATTATCGTATTTTTCTTAGGCTTCATTTTCGTTTTGTTTCTAACCAAAGGAGTTTTGAGTCAGGATAAACACAACTACATTATTGAAAGAACCTACCGTTCTGAAGTGAAAGGATTAGATGACCCGGCTTCCGGCAAAACATCAACATCAGTCAGTTATTTCGATGGGCTGGGACGACCTCTGCAAAAAATCCAGGTAGGCGCCAGTCCTGGAAAACATGATATCATCAATCCTAAAACCTATGATGAAGCTGGTCGCGAATCACAGAGGTTTTTACCCTATGTTTCTGAAAAGGCGGGTGGTTATTTCAGGGACTCGGCAAAAAATAAGCAGTTGCATTTCTACCAGGATCGATTTTCCACCTCTGCCAAGGTGGTTTCAGATAATTTTCCCTGGACCCGGATTGATTACGAAGCTTCTCCTTTGAACCGTATACTGAAAGAGGGTTCTGCCGGTACTGACTGGCAACCCAAAAAGAATCAACCGGATCATGCAGTGCATTATACGTATGAAACCAATGATAAAAAAGAGGTTAAACTTTTTAAGGTTGAACTAAACAACCGGCTTGTTGACGCCGGATATTATGATAAAGGAACTTTATATAAGAATGGATCCCGGGACGAAAATGGGGTTTGGAGCTATGAATATAAGGATAAAAGAGGAAATGTAGTTTTAAAAGTTACCGATGCAAAAGGTCTGAATCTCCGAACTTATTATGTTTACGACAGGAAAGAAAAATTACGGTTTGTATTGTCACCTAAGGCTGTTAAGCTTTTGGGCGGTTCAAATGTTTATACTCCGTCCCATGAGATAATAAAAGATTTATGTTACTACTATGAATATGATAAGCGGGGCAGGATGACTTTGAAAAAACTTCCCGGTTCTGAGCCAGTTTATATGATATATGATAAGCGTGACAGATTGGTTTTATCCCAGAATGGAAATCTAAGAATCAATAATCAATGGCAATTCACGAAATACGATAAAATGAACCGTGAAATTATAACCGGAATCTGGCAAGCTCCCTCCAATATCAGTCACATGGATTCCATTCAGAATTATATGAATAGCCAAATGCAAGAAGGAATTGATTTTTATGAATGCGAAGATGGAAATTATTCAGGACAGGATTTCGGTTATACAAATAAGTCCTTTCCCAGAATTTCAGAAAATGATACGATTCTAACAGTTACTTATTACGACGATTACGATTTTGATATCTACAGCATAAATGGGGTATCTGTAAATCAACACCTTGATAGTCTTTACACTGATTTTGATGAAGAGAATAAAATGCAGGAACAAGTAAAAGGTCAGATTACCGGGCAACTTACAAGAGTTCTGGGTACGGATAGGTTTTTGTTGTCTGTAAATGTTTATGATAAGAAATACAGATTACTGGCCGGCTACAGGGAATATTACCCCGCAGGTGATGAGGTTATTCTGAACAAATACAACTTTCCGGGTGATGTAGTTCGATCAAAACTGATTCATCATAAGGATGCAGGTTCTAATCCTGTCGAAATCAGTAAATTTTTTCATTACGACCATGCCGGTAGACTGGAAGAAACCTTACATAAGATAAATGAAAAGGATTGTGTGCTTGTATCCCGCATGGAGTATAACGAGTTGGGTGAACTGGTAAAAAAACAACTTCACTCGGAAGACGAAGGGAATAATTTTTTACAGGAGATTGATTACCGATACAATATCCGGGGCTGGTTAACCAATATAAATGAAGCCGAAGATAAAGCATATAATTCAGATTTGTTTTCCATGAGCCTGGGGTATAATGAAAATATCGGGTTGAATGCAGAACCCCAGTACAACGGAAATATCTCAGCAATGATGTGGAATAACAAGGCAGAAATTGTTTTGGAAAACAAAGTGGTTATTAAAAACGATACCATTTCCGGGACTGTTTCCGCCATTGATTCCATAAAAATTACTCCGGAAAGCTCGATATTACCCGGAGCGAATTTATACATCAACTCAGAAGCCGTTTCAAAGGATTCTTTACAGAAGGTAAATGGTAAAGAATTTGAA
This sequence comes from uncultured Bacteroidales bacterium, assembly GCA_964585385.1. GTDB lineage: Bacteria > Bacteroidota > Bacteroidia > Bacteroidales > UBA12077 > JAGXLC01. Next base: position 773 of record CAZPDP010000014.1, on the reverse strand, counting down.
TCCGGATCAGAGCAAACCCCAATGCGAGGCTATGCATTTGATTACGATAGGGCAAACCGCTTAAAAAATGCCTTTTATCATGAGAAGAAGAAGGAATGGAATCAAAATGATTTTTTCAGTATGAATGTTAACCAATACGATGCCAACGGCAATATACTGGAGTTGCAACGATTTGGGTTAAACAGGGAGAAAATCGATAACCTGGCCTATGACTATGGTTCAACCAATCAACTGAAAAAAGTTGATGATGCATCTATATTGTGGCAAGAAGGATTTAAAGACGGAGCAAACCTTGCTGTCGAATACAAATACGATGACAACGGAAATATGGTGACTGATTTCAATAAGGGAATAGATGTTCAGTATAACAATTTAAATTTACCCAAAAGTGTTCAATTCCATTCCAGTTCCGATGAAATTTCCTATCTTTACTCAGCAAACGGAACCAAACTTGCCCGGATGGTATCAGGAGCAACAACAGATACGACCTATTACATGGGAAGCTTTGAATACAAAAACGGTGAACTGAACCAGGTTTTCACCGGAGAAGGCCGTATCCGCTACGATGAGGTGGGAGATGACTTTTACTACGACTACTACCTGAAAGACCACCTGGGCAACATAAGAGTAGTCTTCACAAACGACGGCAAAGGCAACCCGGAGGTATTACAAGCCAACAACTACTACCCTTTCGGCATGCGCTTCAACCAGGCACCGTTAGTAAACAAACAGGACAACAACTACCTTTACAACGGCAAGGAACTCCAACAATT
>CAZPDP010000013.1:0-77452 GCA_964585385.1 uncultured Bacteroidales bacterium | reverse complement strand
TCCGGCAGGAGGACAATGGATAACTTTCATCTTGTAACTTCTGTCTTTATATCAAACTATGTCATGGCAGCATCTTCTACTTCCGGCCGTGGCAAAACTCCGGCATTATCAGCGATTCGTTGAACATTCTTTTCGCCCCCGATGGCCATAAAGTGTACTCCGCTTACTCCTTCCATCTCCTTCAGCTCCTGGATTTGCTCAATTGCTATCTTCTCCCCTTCGGCTTTTTGGTCTTCTGCGCCTTCCATTCGTTTGATTATATCCTCGGTAAATGAAATCCCGGAAACGTTCTCTTTCATATATTTCGCCATCCTGGCTGATTTTAAAGGAGTAACCCCGGCAAGAATATACACTTTTTTATGCAGTCCCATATCCCGTACTTCGTTCATCCACTGTTTAAACCGATCCATATCGTAAATCACCTGGGTTTGGATGAAATCCGCGCCTGCGTTTATTTTCTTTGCCAGCCGGATAACACGGAAATCCAGGGGTTCTGCAAACGGATTGGCCGCTGCACCAATGAAGATTTTCGGAGGTGTAAGTTCTGCTTTTTTTGAATTCCGAATCTCATCGCCACACTCAAATTTAGCCTCATCCCTCATATTCCTGAGCATATTGATGAGCTGTACTGAATCGATATCATGCACATTCTTTGCGGTGGGATGATTTCCAAACGACTGATGATCACCGGACAGGCATAAAATATTCCGGATTCCGGCAGCGGAGGCTCCAATTACATCGCTTTGAATGGCCAGCCTGTTCCTGTCCCTGGTGGTAATTTGCATGACCGGTTCCAGACCGTTTTCTTTGGCAATGATACTGGCAGCAAAAGATGACATTCGAACGATAGCTGTTTGATTATCCGTTATATTAGCTGCATCAACGGAATCTTTTAGCAGACCCGCCTTTTTCTCGACAATTCCCCGATCGGATCCTTTAGGTGGTCCCAGCTCACCGGTAAAAGCAAACTGACCGGATTTCAGAACTCGTTCTAATCTGCTGCCTGACTTTAGTTCGTTCTCGTTCATATCTTTTTTTTACTTGTTTTTTTGTTAGCTATTACATTAATCCCCTTCTTAAAACCCGTAACCTGCAACTCGAAACATTCTTAGTCAAACAACATATCCTTCCTTACCACTCTTCTCGGCCCGCCGTCTCTGTTGGTTGACCAGTCTTTTGCCGGCTGGTTCTCCATTAATTTATCGAGCTTATCCAAACTTTTCATCCTATCATAGATTAATTGCCAACCGCATTCAATATTTTCAGGATCGACTTCACACATACCGTTCGATGAACCACCGCAGGGACCATTCATAAGGCTTTTTGAGCAACGGGCAACCGGACAGATGCCCTCGTATTTCTCCAGGACACACTCTCCGCAACCTGCGCAGCGCTCTGACCAGACTCCCTGCTGAGTATTCGCACCAAAAAACTGGGTATTGACACCAGGCCTGACTATCGTTTCCGGGAAAACCTCCGCGAGGTATTGGACTCCAACGCCACACCCCAGGGAAAGTACCACACCTGCCTCTTTGATTTTACTGGCAGTGGTCTCGTCAAAAAATTCCCTGTCGCATTGCCTTGTGATGGTGTGCTCTGCTATGGTTTTGTTTTCATTGTTATTCTTAGCAGCCAGTTTCAGTTGTTTGGCAAGAACACCTGTCTCCTTTTCCCCTCCTGCCATACACACGGTAACGCACGTTCCGCACCCGAGCACAAGCACATTATCGAATTCAGCTACTGCATCGGATATTTCTTTAAAAGGTTTTTGTTCTGCAACTATCATTGTTTTTCCTCCTGTTATTGACTTTTGCCTGATTTTTCTATCCGTTTTAAACCAAACTTTACGCTTTATTCAGGGTTTCTTCATTTACTATTCTCTTGATCTTTTCTGTAAATTCTCGTGATGTCTGAGCAAACAATGGACCCTCAGAAGCAGCTATATGAAACATTTCCAGTTTCTCCGGGTTAATCCCTGCTTCTTCGAGTTTCTTTTTGGCATTTTCGACCCGTTTCTTTGCCCGGACATTTCCTTCCAGAAAATGGCAGCTACCTACTTCACATCCTGCGACCATTACAGCATCGGCATCGTCTACAAAAGCCTGCAGTAACATATTTACATCCACCTTACCCGTACAGGGCAACCGAACGATGTGTATATTTGCAGGGTACTGCTGTCTCATTGTACCGGCCAGATCTGCGGCAGTAAAGGCACAATAATGGCAGCAAAAAGCAATTATTTTCGGTTCATATTCTTTAGTCATCCCCATTTATTTTATTTCTGTTACTTCTGTTGATTCTTCCTGTAAAATAGATTTGAAAAGAGCGTTTTCCTGTGCATCGGTGAATGTCAGCAACTGAATGGCTTTGGCCGGACAAGCTGAAGCACAGTTTCCGCATCCCTGGCACTTGGCAGGATCAATTTCTGCTTTACCGTTTTCATTCACAAAAGGTGCATCAAAGACACACTCTCTCAAACAGGTCAAACATGCAGCACATTTCTCTTCTTCTATAACCGACACAACACCTCCCACTTCCAGGGTATCTTTCGAAAGAATAGTACCGGCTCTTCCTGCAGCTGCTATCGCCTGGGTTATATTTTCTTCTGTATTTTTGGGTGAATGAGCCAGTCCACAGAGAAAAACCCCCTCATTGGCAAAATCAACGGGACGAAGTTTCACGTGGGCTTCCATGAAATTTCCATGTTCGTCCAAAGGCAATTTCATCAGTTCCGAAAGCTGCCTGTTCACCTCATTGTTAGCAACAATTCCCGCACTCAGCACCAACAGGTCGGCTTCAAGGGCTATATAGTCTTCAATCACCGTATCCCTCACTTTTACTTCAATCTTCTTCTTCTTTTCTTTTACCTCTGGATATTCATCATCGGGGAAGTGTATAAATTTAACATCCAGCTCCCTGGCTTTCCTGTAAAATACCTCTCTGTATGTATAAGTGCGGAGATCGCGATAGAGAATGTAAACATCTGCATGCGGATCCTTCTCTTTAATAGTGATGGCATTCTTGATGGCTTCGCTGCAGCAGATTCGCGAACAATAAGCATGTTCCTTGTTCCTGCTTCCCACACACTGAACCATAACTACTGTTTTAAACCGCTTTCGCTTTTCTATTTCAAATTCAAGTTCTCTTTGTGTAATGACATTTTTATTTTTTTGGTAAAGGAATTCATGAGGCTTATACTCCTCAGCTCCAGTGGCTACGATAATAACACCATGCTGTAAATTCCCGGAGAAGTCGCCTTTCAGCCCGCTCTCAAAATTACCAACTGAGCCATTGATGTTCTCGATGGTCGTGTTCGTATATACATCAATTAATTCGTGTGATTTTACCTCTTCTGCCTTTTTATTAAGGTATTCGTTCCAGTACTCACCATCCAGGTTTTTATTCAGATAAACCAGATTTCCTCCCAGCTTATCGCTCTTTTCAATCAGATAGACTTTAAACCCCTGGTTCCCGAGAGACAGCGCAGCCGACATTCCTGAAATACCTCCACCTATAACCAGTCCAGCCTTATTGACAGAAATTTTCTTTAAGGTCAGGGGTTCGAGATGCCTGGATTTTCCAACGCTTCCATGGACAAGTGCTTTGGCTTTTTCTGTGGCAAGATCCGGTTCTTTTTGATGGACCCATGCACATTGCTCCCGAATATCGGTCATCTCGAACATATACTTATTTATTCCGGCCTCACGGAGCGTTTCCTGGAAAAGACCCTCGTGGGTTCGGGGTGTACAGGAAGCCACAATCACCCTGTTCAGATTCATTTCATCAATGACTTCCCTGATTCTTTTCTGTGTATCCTGAGAGCAGGTATATAGTGTATGCTCTGCGTGAACCACACCAGGGATGGTTTTTATATATTCTGAAACTTTATCAACATCCACAACCGAGGCTATATTGATACCACAGTGACAGACAAAAACTCCAATGCGGGGTTCCTCCCCGTTCATTTTCTTTTCGACCGGGTATTCCTTTGTTTTGACTTCAGTATTTCTTACTTCCTGCAGCATCTCACTGCACATTGCTGCAGCGGCGCTGCCCTGCATTACAGTCTCCGGAATATCCTTTGGTCCGCTTCCTGCACCACACAGGAAGATGCCTTCTTTGCTTGATTTAATAGGTTCAAAAATACTTTCCCTGAAAAAGCCAAACTGATTCAGGTCTATGCCGAGGATTTCAGATGTTGACTGAATGGATGGATTGGCGACCAATCCGACAGAAAGAACTACCATATCAAATTCTTCTTCCCTGTAGTCTCCATTTTCGATGAAATTAAGAATTAAATTCCGGGATAAAGGCTCTTCTTTTATTGATGATATCTGGCTACGAACAAACCGTACACCGGAATCATGACGCGCCTGTTCATAAAAACTTTCAAATCCTTTTCCAAAAGCCCTGATATCGGTGTAAAATATGGTAGTTTGGGTATCCGGTTCATGTTCTTTGGCTATCATTGCTTCCTTAATGGCATACATACAGCAAACAGAGGAGCAATAATCGTTTCCGAGTGTCACATCACGGGAGCCAACGCATTGTATCCAGGCGATTTTGCCTGGTTTTTTTCCATCATAAGGACGTTTCAGATGCCCCTCGTAAGGTCCTGAAGCACTTAATATGCGTTCAAACTGGATGCTTGTTACTACGTTAGGATACCGGCCATACCCATATTCCGGCTTTTTATTTGCATCAAAAGGAGAGAATCCCCCAGTGGCAATAATTGCTCCGACTTTAAGTTCTCTGGTTTTATCCTGCATGGAGTGATCAATAGCTTCCGCCTTGCACGTCCTCACACATTCCATGCACTCTGAGCAGCTACCGCACTGCAGACACCTTTGTGCCTCCCGAACAGCTTCTTCTTCTGTAAAGGTTTTTTCTATTTCTGTAAAATTGGTATTTCTTTTCCCGGGGCTGCTTAGCCTGGCTTTCGTTCTTTCTATGCGTTCTTTTTCCACTGAATCGGGAATTCCGGTGTAATCATCCAATGACATTACGGGTTCTCTGTTGGTACGAAGTTCCTCTCCGTTCAGGTATCTTGAAATGGATTCAGCAGCACGGTGTCCTTGTGCTACCGATTCAACAAGAGATGAAGGTCCGAGTACTACATCGCCACCTGCAAACACCCCATTTATCGAAGTTTCAAGTGTTAAAAGATCTGTCGAAATCAATCCATTTTCAATAGCTATAGATTTGTCAATATCGTCCAGATCACATTCCTGTCCAGTAGCCAGGATAACTGTATCTGTGCGTAAGGTTTGTTTCTGATCGGGGTCCACCTCCAGGGATCTATGACCATCTTTGCCATAGATGGTCATGCACCGGTTCACTTCCAAACCACCGACTCTCCCATCCGTCTGGATAATTTTTGAGGGGCTCCAGGAGCTTTTTATACCTATTCCCTCTTCTATGGCTTCTTCGATCTCCCATTCATGAGCCGGCATCTCATTTTTTGTTCTCCTGTATACGATGGTTACTTCTGAGCCAAGTCTTTTTACTGTCCGGGCAACATCTATGGCCACATTTCCACCACCGATGACAACAACTGCTGAGCCTATTCCGGGTTTCTTACCCTGGCTAACATCTTTTAAAAACGGTATTCCGTAGAGGACACCTTCAGATTTGTGACCCTCAAGCGGTATTTTCTTTGCGTTTTGTGCTCCAAGAGCCATGTATACCGAATTATATCCTTGTTCTGTAAGATCCTCAAAAGTAAAATCCCTGCCCAGTGCCTGACCGGTTTTTACTTCGATTCCATCCTTCAGTAACAGGTCAATTTCATAATCCAGGTAATCCTTGGGCAGACGATAATCAGGTATACCTGTACGCATCATCCCTCCCAGTTTTTTCCCAGCTTCAAATATGGTTACCCTGAAACCTTTCTTAACGAGGTCGTGGGCGCAGGTTAAACCAGAAGGGCCGCCTCCGATAACAGCAATTTTTCCTTTGCGCCGGGGGATGCCATTAGAGTTCTTCTCTTCTCTGTGAAAAATTTTTCCTTCATCCAGCATTTGTCTTTCATAATCAGCGACAAAACGCTTTAAATTTCTTACAGAAACAGCTTCATCGATCTCTTTTCGATTGCATTCAGCTTCACAGGGATGGTGACAGATTCTTCCACATACCCCTGCAAAAGGCATTTTCTCTCTAATCAGATCCAAAGCCTCCTGGTATTTTTTTTTGGCTATAAGTGCGATGTACCCCTGCACATTAACTCCGGCAGGACATGTTCCGCGGCATGGGGGAGGAAATTCTGATTTGTCAATAGTAAAAACATTGGGTATCGCCTGGGGGTATAATCTGTAAATGGCTTTTCTTTCGGATAACTCGCCATTAAAGTTGTCTTCTCTCAATACAGGACATTCCAGTTCACATTCACCACAACCATTACATTTGTCTTCATCAACATAGCGTGCTTTTTTATTAACTGTAACTGTAAAATTACCCGCTTCTCCCTCCACTTTTTCCAGGTCAGCATAAGAAATAATTTCGATATTCAGGTGCCTTCCGGTTTCAACAAGCTTGGGAGATATCATACACATGGCACAGTCGTTTGTCGGGAAGGTCTTATCCAGACGGGCCATGTTTCCCCCAATTGAGGGTTCTTTTTCCAGCAAATATACCTTCAGCCCCAGTTCAGCGCTATCCAGGGCTGCCTGCATTCCGGCAATTCCTCCACCTATTACTAATACTGCTCCGGTTTGTGTTTTATCCATAAAACTATATCCTGAATTTATTTCAGTTTTTTTTTATTCAAAATCAATGATTTATGACAAAGGTTTCATTGCTTCGAAGTTTTTATCCAAACCAACCTCCTCTGGTGTACAACCAAAAGCCAATCCCATAAGCTGTGTAAAAAAAGGGGAAGGAACTGGCTGGTCAATAGAAAATTCATTTCTTATCTTGCTTTGCTTGGTATCCAGGTTAGTCTGGCACATCGGGCATGAAACTGTGATGCAATCCACACCCCGCAAACTGGCATCTTTCAATATCTTTCCAACAAGCTTTCCTGAAATACTATCCATCGTGAGAAAAAGGCTTGCACCACAACATTCTGTTTTATAAGACCAGTCGATCACTTTGGCACCAATGGCTTCAGCAATATGATCCATACTGGTGGGGTATTCCATGGTGTCAAATACCTGTGGTTTAGGCACCCGGGTATTCAAACACCCGTAATAACAGGCCACGACCAAATCATTAAGCGGTCGTTTAACTTTTGAAGCAATTCTTTCCACTCCAATGATATTTGCAAGAAAATCAAGAATGTTCCTGACTTTTACTTTGCCTTCGTATTTTAATCCACTTTCTTTATTTAATTTCTTTAATAATTTCCTATCCTGCAGTTCATATTCGGTACTTGCAAGACGATGGTAGCATGATGCGCAGGGAACGACAAGCTCATCAATTCCTTGTTCTTCAGCAAGAGCAAGATTTCGCTGATTAAGCATCAGGTTCAAATGCTGATCGATGGCTTTGACAGAAGTTGCTCCGCAGCAATTCCAATCGGTCATTATTGTATATTCGATATCCAGTATCTCAAAAACCTTTTCAATGCTTTTTAAATAATGACTTGAGCTGGTTTCTAGACTGCACCCCGGGTAAACGGCAATTTTCTTATTACACATACACAATTCAGGTTATTTCTTTTTTTGTTCGTACCGGAAAAAATATTCAGGCATCGTTCTTTTTCCTGAGAATTTTTCTGAACCACCCACGAAAGCCTTTCACTGTTTTGGGCGGAAGGAATTTCAATTTGTTTTTCAGGAACATTTTCGGAGCCAGGAGAATGTTCTTAAAAGGCTTGCGTATTCTCAGGTTGTATTCTCCCATAATTCTTAGCTCATGGGCTTTACCTCTTCGGAATACGTCTTCCGTAAAGGTTTTATGAAACTGGTAAACTTCTGGTCTTTTTGATTCCACACCTCTTTGAACAGCTAAATTTTTAAGCTTCGTCATAATACCAGTAATGTCGATATCATTCGGACATTTTACTGCACATGCATAACAGCTTGCACAGATCCAGATGGTAGCCGAATCCAGCACCCGGTCTTCCAATCCTAATGAAGCAAGATGAATTACCTGGTGTGGATAAACATCCAGCTCTTCACCAATGGGACATCCGGCAGAGCATTTTGCGCACTGGTAACATAATGAAGTATCGCCGTATTGTTTAGTGTTTGCTTTCAAAAGTGTAGCCTCCATAGATCGTTTTTAAGTCTTTTTACTTTTTTATTGCATTCAAACCTGGTAAAACTTTGCTACTCCCAACCCTGAATTTTTTAACAAGGTATTCAGAGCGATTTACTTATTGGGCAAATGAGGTGTCTTACTTTTTTCAAATTTACTTTTCACCTCTTTAAAATCTTCTGAAAGAGAGTCATACAAGTCAATCGCAGCTCTGGACTTGTTTAATGTATAAAAATGAAGTCCCGGCGCTCCGTTTTCCAGGAGATCTGTGGCTTGTTCAATAGCCAGGTCCAGACCTATCTTATATATTTCATCCGGTTTATCCTGGTAGGGTTCCATCTTCTTATTTATGGATTCAGGAATAGTGGCGCCCGTAATTTTAGCAAACTTCTTGATATTTTTAAAATTGGTTATTGGAATAATCCCCGGTATGATTCGGCATTTGATACCTTTCTTTTCAGCCTGGTCAATAAAATCCCAGTAATATTTATTATCAAAGAACATCTGGGTAACCAGAAAATCCGCTCCGGCATCTACTTTCATTCTTAAACTGATCAAATCTTCCTCCACGGATTGAGCTTCGACATGCTTCTCAGGATAAGCGCCAGCGCCAATACAGAAATCATAGTTTTCCCGCACAAATCGTACCAAATCACTTCCGTAGTTGAATCCATCAGGATTTTCGGGAAATTCTTTTTCTCCTTTTGGCGGATCCCCTCTTAAAAGCATAACATTTTCTATACCCATATCCTGGAGGGTTCTCATATCGTAGGCAATTTTTTCCCTGGTTGCACCCACACATGTATAATGGGCCATACAGACAAAGCCCAGATTATTATGAAACAGATCAACTAAGCTAAAAGTATTTTCCTGCGTTGAACCACCGGCACCATAAGTTACCGTAACAAATGACGGGTCCAGTTTCATCAGTTGGCCCGCATTAATTCCAAACTTAACGGCTGTTAAGTAATCCTTCGGGGGAAAAAATTCAAATGAATACGTTCGCTTTTGTTTCTCAAAAATCTCTGTAATCTTCATACTCGAAATTCTCTTTTATTTATTTTGATTAACACTTTATTTGTCGTAATCTATGACAGACTGAAGCCATTTTTCAGCTTCTTCCACATCAATCTTTGCCCTTCGGGCATAATCCTGTATCTGGTCTTTTCCAATCTTGCCAATTCCAAAATATTTGGATGCATTATGTGCCATATAGAAACCGGAAACCGAGCTGGCCGGACGCATGGCATAACTGTCTGTAAGGGTTATTCCGACTTTTTCCTCAACATTCATCAGTTCAAACAAGTGTCTTTTCAGTGAATGATCGGGGCATGCGGGATATCCCGGTGCAGGACGTATGCCCTGGTATTTTTCCTTGATGAGTTCTTCTTTCGAAAGGTCTTCGTGAGGTTCATAACCCCAGTATTTTTTCCTTACCCATTCATGAAGCAATTCAGCAAAAGCCTCCACAAGGCGGTCCGCAATGAGACGGAACATGATGCTGTTATAGCTGTCGCCTTTATTCTTAAAACGCTGCACATGCTCGTCGGTCCCGAGACCTGTGGTAACAGCAAATCCACCAAAATAATCCTTGATCCCTGAATCTACTGGTGCAATATAATCTGCCAGGGAAAGGGCATAACCATGCTTATCCCTTAAATGTTGCTGTCTTAGCATAGGAATTCTCTTGAGGATCTGTTTTCTGTTGTCAGATCTAAAGATCAGAATATCATCAGCATCTGAATTGGCCGGATAAAGCCCGATAATCCCTTTCGGATGAATGAGTTTTTCTTCAATAATCTCTTTTAGCATGTCCTGGGCTTCCTCAAAGACTCTTTTGGCTTCTCTACCCACTTTTTCCTTTTCCAGTATTTGAGGGAATACACCCTTAAGTCCCCAGCCATGGAAAAACGGGGTCCAGTCGATATATTTTCTGAGCAGGTTAAGCTCAATGTCTTCAAATACTTTGCTTCCCAATAACCGGGGTTTAACAGGTCTTTGTTTCTTATAATCATACATATAACGCTTTCTCCGGGCATCCCGGAAAGAAACTCTTCTTCTCTCCTTTCTTTTCCTGTAATAAGACTCTCTCAGTCCAGCCTGTTCAGCTTTCACTTCTTCTATGAACTGGCCCGATTTTTCCCCCAGCAGATTGTTCACTACTGAAAAACTCCTCGAAGCATCTGAAACCTGTACCACAACACCAGAATAATGCGGTGCCATTCTTATAGCTGTATGCACTGATGAGGTGGTAGCTCCACCTACCAGAACAGGAAGAGTCATATTCCTCTTCTCCAGTTGTTTGATAAAATCAACCATGTAATCAAGTGAGGGAGTTATCAAACCGCTTAACCCAACTATATCAGGCTTTTCCTCTTCAATTTTCCGTATAATATCTTTGTTGGGCACCATCACACCCATGTCTGTAACGTCATAATTGTTAGACTTCAGCACCAGGGAAAGAATATTTTTCCCAATATCGTGTACATCACCATCGACAGTAGCCAATAATATTTTCTTTGACTTATATTTTTGAGAAAGGCCTTTTTTTTCCTTTTCCAGTTCCGGCATCAGGAGGTCAACTGCCTCATTCATTACCCTTGCGCTTTTTATCACCTGGGGAAGGTACATCTTCCCTTTTCCAAAGAGTTCGCCCACCTTATTCATACCCTTCACAAGCGGTCCCTCTATAATATCCAGTGCACCGGAAAACTGCTCCTCGAGCTCCCTGATATCCTCTTTCAGATAGGTATTTATGCCGTTTTCCACTGCATACCTCACCCGTTTTTCAGGAGATTGCTTTCTCCATTTTATTATACCAGCCTGGCTCTTCTCTTTTTTCTTATAGCTCTCAGCAACCTCAAGCAACCTCTCGGCTGCATCTTTCCGTAAATTGAAAACCAGGTCTTCGATGTATCGTTTCAGTTTATCGGGTATTTCCCCGTAATCAAGTATCCCGGCAGGATTCACTATAGCGAAATCAAGGCCTGAACTCACGCAATGATGTAGAAAAACCGAATTAATTGCTTTTCTTAAATAGCTGTTGCCACGGAAAGCAAAGGAAATATTGGTAATACCTGCATTAACCTTGGAATATGGAAGGTTTTGCTTGATCCACTGAACAGCCATGATAAAATCTTTTGCATAATGGTTGTGCTCATGGATGCCAGTCCCCACAGAAAGTACGTTAGGATCAAAAATAAGGTCTTCAGGCGGCAGATTCAGATCATTCGCCCATATTTCATAAGCCCGCGAACATATTTCAATCTTTCGCTGATAGCTGTCACCCTGCCCCTTCTCATCAAAGGCCATTACAATGGCAGCAGCTCCAAGTCTGTGTATTTTAATTGCCTGCTCCTTAAACTGCTCTTCACCGTCCTTCAGACTGATAGAATTTACAATGGATTTGCCCTGAAAGCACTTTAAGGAATCTTCAATAACATCGAAATGCGAGGAATCTATCATAAACGGAACTGAGGCAATATCGGGTTCAGTGCCCATGAGACGGACTAAATGCGGCAGCACAGTTTTACTGTCTACCATACTCTCATCAGTACTGATGTTAAGGATGTCAGCGCCTTCATCCACCTGGCTTTTGGCTATTTGTAAAGCCTCATCATACTTCTCTTCCTTAATATATTTTAGAAATTGTCTTGATCCGGTAACATTGGTTCGTTCGCCTACTTTAATAAGTCTGGTTGCATCTTTTACTCCGAGTGACTGCAAACCGCTCAGCCGCGTAGTACGGCTATGAGGCAAAATAACCCTGGGATTATATTTGTTGCTTATTCTTTTAACAGCTACCACGTGTTGTGGAGTTGTTCCACAGCAACCTCCCACTATGTTAACCAGGCCATTAGAAAGGTATAGCTCCAGTTGCCGGGCCATTTCAATGGCGCTTTGTTCATAATTGCCAAATTCATTAGGCAGACCAGCATTTGGATGAGCGCTTATGTTAACAGTGGATTTTACAGCCAGTCTTTCAAGGTAAGGCAGCATCTTATCGGCGCCAAAGGAGCAGTTTAATCCAATCGAAAACAATTTAAAAGGTTCCAGCGCATTAAAAAAAGCTTCAACAGTTTGACCGGAAAGATTCCTGCCACTCTCGTCAATGGTTGCAGAAACCATAACAGGTATATCCATACCTTTCAGCTCCTTAAGCTCATTAATGGCATACAAGGCAGCCTTGGCATTCAGAGTATCAAAAACGGTTTCAATCAGTATAACATCAACACCACCATCCATCAAAGCCTCTGCCTGGCTTCTGTATGCTTTTGCCAATTCATCAAAGCTCACATCACGCAAACCCGGTTGATTGATATTTGGAGAAATAGAAGCTGTTTTGGTTGTAGGACCCAGAGTCCCGGCTATAAATCTTGGTAATTCATCTGTGGAATATTCTGCAGCCACCTCTCTGGCCAGTTGGGCTGACTCATAATTAATCCGGTAAACATAATCCTGAAGGCCATAGTCTATTAAGCTGAAATAATTTGCATTGAAACTATTTGTTGTAATAATATCGGCACCAGCCTGCAGATATTCCTTGTGGATCTCTTTTATAATCGAGGGTTGAGTAATACAAAGCAAATCATTCACACCCTTAAAACTAATGGTAAAATCCTTAAAAAACTCCCCTTTGTAGTCTTCGTCATTTAAGTTCTTCGTCTGCACCATAGTTCCCATGGCTCCGTCAAGAACAAGTATTTTTTTGCCTGCTGCCTCTTTAATAGTCATTTTGCGGTGTCAGTTTAAAACAAATGTATCCTTCTTTAAAGAATAAAATAATTCTTGTAAAACATTTTGAACTAAAATAATCAGGATTAAACTGTTATTTATTGAAACAGAGTGTGGTTAGCGACTCCATGCACTCCCATGAAGTCTGTAAAATAATCTAAAACAGAATTTAAATAATATCATCAGCTCCCCCTTCTGTATTGCTCATTATGAATATAAAGTAAGAAATAATACCAGACTTTATAAAAATAACTTCTATGCAAACTTAAACATAAAAGGACAAAATATCAAAATAAATGATATTATATTAACTATTTAGAATTCTTAATTTTATATTAACAAGAAAATCAATTAACAGGTAATAAAATCGTTAAATCTTTTCTATACAAAATAAAAAATGAGTCTGTCTCAAAAGTAAAAAAATGTGTTCACGCAAAAAACGGTAAAGAAGACGGTAAGGTATTATGGTTCTTTAAATTAGGCTTTGCATACCTTTGCGAAAATCTTTGCAGAACTTTGCGTGAAATACATTAAAAAACTTTAGAAGACAGCCTCTCTCAATAAAACAAAATCAATTTATCTATAATGCAGACAGGCTTTTTTTAATATTATCTTCTATTCTTTTTTCGACGTTAGGTGATTCTGTGTATATAAATTTTTCACCGGTAATCTTTTCAAAAAGCTCAATGTACCGTTCGGATACCTTCTTAATAAAATCTTCACCCATATTGGGTACTTCCTGCCCTTCCTGACCCTGGAAACCTTGTTCAATAAGCCATTCTCTCACAAATTCCTTGGAAAGCTGTTTCTGGGGTAATCCCTTGTCAAAACGCTCCTGGTATTCATCTGAATAAAAATAGCGTGATGAATCGGGTGTATGAATTTCATCTATCAGGTATATTTTTCCATCCTTTACACCAAACTCGTATTTAGTATCCACCAGTATTAAACCTTTTTCAGCGGCAATTTTTGTACCCTGGTCAAATAAATCGAGCGAATATTTTTCCAGCAACTCATAGTCTTCCTTGCTAACCAACCCCTGCTTAATGATTTCGTCTTTGGAAATATCCTCATCATGTCCCTCATGTGCCTTTGTTGTGGGTGTTAAAATTGGTTTTTCAAATTTCTGATGCTCCTTCATTCCTTCAGGAAGTGGTTCTCCACATATCTCCCTTTTACCTGCCTTGTATTCACGCCATGCATGGCCTGTCAGGTATCCACGGACTACCATTTCAACGGGAAATGCTTCGGCCTTGTGACCAATCATTACGTTGGGGTCCGGTGTTTCTATTTTCCATGTTGGGACAATTTCAGAAGCAGCATCCAGAAAACGGTCTGCTATTTGATTTAATACTTGCCCCTTGTAGGGAATTCCTTTGGGAAGAACCACATCAAACGCTGATATCCGGTCTGTCACAATCATGACAAGATACTCATCGTTAATATTGTATACATCCCGGACCTTCCCTTTATAAAAATCTTTCTGACCCGGTAAACTGAACTGGGTTTTGACGATTGGCTTTTGCATAATCAGTTGTTATTTATTTATTATTGATGATATACTCTGGAATATCGTTTTATTTAGTATTATCTTCCATTCGTTTATTATACGCTGCAACTATGTCTTTAACGAGTTTATGGCGTATAATATCCCTTTCATCAAAATGAACAATGGAAATACCAGAAATGTTCTTAAGAATTTCCATTCCTTCAATAAGTCCTGAACGTTGCTTTCGCGGAAGGTCAATTTGTGTGATGTCTCCCGTGACAATAAATTTTGCATTCTTTCCCATCCGGGTCAGGAACATTTTCAACTGGTTAACCGTGGTATTCTGTGCCTCATCGAGGATTACAAAAGCGTTATCCAATGTTCTTCCTCTCATATAAGCCAAAGGCGCTATCTCAATAATACCTTCCTCTATAAAATCGGTAAGCTTTCGGGGATGTATCATATCCCTCAGTGCATCGTATAAGGGTTGCAAATAGGGATCCAGTTTTTCCTTCATATCACCGGGCAAAAACCCCAGGTTCTCTCCTGCTTCGACAGCAGGCCGGGTCAGGATAATCCTTTTCACTTCTTTTTCTTTAAATGCTTTAACAGCCAATGCAATAGCCGTATATGTCTTCCCTGTTCCGGCAGGACCAATTGCAAAAACCAAATCGTTTTCATAATGATCCGTTACCAGTTTTCGCTGGTTTACCGTTCTTGCCTTTACTGGCTGAGCATTAATTCCGTAAACCAAAGCATCTTCAGTAGTTTCTTTGGCCTTCATCATTTCCTCGCCTTCTCCCTCATCTCTTATAAGGGCATCGAACTCACTATCCTTCAGATGCTTAAATTTTTGCAAATATTCTATAATCAAATCAATTTTTTCTTCAAATTCATTAATTTTCTGCTCTTCGCCACGAACTTTAATCTCATTACCCCGGGCGATGATTTTCAATTTAGGATAATATTCCTTCAGTTTCTCAAGCCTGGTATTTTTGACGCCATAAAGGTTTACCGGCTCTATCCCCTCTAAATATATCACCTTTTCAATCATAGAATTTAGATAAATATTGTGTACTTTTGACTTTTACTAGATTTTTTCCTAAAGCAAATCTAATAATTTATTTAGTATTTAACGTAAGAGTTTATCAATTGATTTTAGGTTGATTGAAGAGATAATAAGCATCTATGCCGGTAATAACATTAACAACAGATTGGAGATACGATGATTTTTATTCAGGCGCTTTAAAAGGCAAAATCCTGGGCCTTTATGAAGATGCTAAGATTATTGATATTACCCACCAGATAAAACCTTTTAACATTACTGAAGCTGCTTTCATTTTAAGAAATACTTACCATCATTTTCCCAAAGGTAGCATTCACATCATAGCTGTAAAATCTGAACCTGAGAAAATCAGGGAACATGTGTTGGTAGAGAAAGATAACCATTATTTTATCGGAACAGATAACGGCATATTCGGCCTACTTTTCAGAGACCAGCCGGATAAGATATACACCCTGGAAAAATCCATGGCTTTACCCACTTTTCCAAGTCTGTCGGTTTTTGCTGAAGCAGCTGCCAAAATAGCCATGGGTGAAAGTCCTGAAAGCATTGGCAGGGAGACTGGTGAAATTTACAAGAGAATTCCCTTGCGTCCGACAATTGATGAAAACGTTATTATCGGAAGGGTGATCTATATTGATTCCTTTTCCAATGCCATTACCAATATTACAAAAGAGCTGTTCTACCGGGTGGCAAACAACAGATCCTTTCAAATATTTGTTCAAAGCAATACGAATAAAATAAACCGTATAAGTAAAACCTATCAGGATTCTCCGGAAGGTGAACTGCTGGCCCTGTTCAACTCACTAAATCTTCTGGAAATCGCAATGAATGGAGGAAACGCTGCACAAATTCTTTCTTTAACCAAAGACTCAACTGTGCGGGTAAGTTTTCGTTAAAAAACCTGAACTATGAAAAAAGAACTGGAAGCATTTGACCGATTGCTGAATATTCTAAACGAACTCCGGGTGAAGTGTCCATGGGACCGGAAACAGACAATGGAAAGCCTCAGAAATCTGACTATAGAGGAAACCTATGAACTGGCCGATTCCATTATAAAAGAAGATATGCCTGAAATTAGGAAGGAACTCGGGGATTTGTTACTTCATGTGGTGTTTTATGCAAAGATTGCAGACGAAAAATCCGAATTTGATATTACCGATGTAATCAATTCGCTTTGTGATAAACTTATCTCACGACACCCCCATGTTTTTGGAGATACAGCAGTCAAAGATCATAAAGAAGTAGAAGAAAACTGGGAACAAATCAAGATGAAAGAAGGCAAAAAGTCTATTCTTTCAGGAGTTCCGGATTCACTCCCGGCCCTTATAAAGTCCAACCGCATCCAGCAAAAGGTCCGTGGCGTAGGATTTGATTGGGATGAAAAAGAACAAATCTGGGATAAAGTAAAAGAAGAACTGGATGAATTGCAGGAAGAGGTTAAGAACTCTGACAAAGAGAAAATTGAGTCTGAGTTCGGAGATTTACTGTTCTCAGTGATAAATGCCGCCAGGTTGTATGATATTGACCCGGAGAATGCTCTTGAGAAAACCAACCATAAATTCATCAACAGATTCAAATTCCTTGAGGAAAACACGCTCAACAAAGGCCTGAAGCTAAAAGATATGACCCTGGACGAAATGAATGAAATCTGGGAAGAGGCTAAGAAGAAAGATTGACGGGAGTTGTTAGTGGCAGTGCAGTTGCAGTGACACTTGTAGGTTTTACTCCTTATTACAGTAAATGCTTATTCTTCGTTCTTCTCTTCTTCGTCTTTATTATCTTCTTTCTTTGCTTCCTTATCAGTGGATTGAGATTCTTCTGATTGCTTCTCTTCATTCTTTTCTTCTTCCTCGGTAAAATTCAGCATATCAAGCTTATGAAGAACATTATACCAGGTCAGTATCTTTTTTATATCCGAACTATAAACCCTGTCCTGATCATGGTCGGGTATAATCTTTTCAAAATATTCCCTGAGCTCTTTTCCTGAGGCTTTCTTCGGATTCATTGCAGCTTTACCTTCTTCATGTTCATAGATGGCTTTGAATACTTTGTCCAGCGGAAGATCTTCTGTATCCGTATAAATGCTTATATCTTCCAGGGCATTAACCTGTGCAGTGGCATCCGCATTCATGCGCTTTTGGGTCTCAAGGTTCTCAACTATAATGCCGTTTCTACTCTTTTTTAAGTACTTAAACAAACCGCTGTGTCCTGAAATAGAAAGAATATCTTTTAACATAGCTCATTATTTTTTTAAGAACTGCAAATATAGAATTTTGTCAGATATGAATAGCAAAAGAATTGTGCTAATTCATATTTCTTTCTTTTTTAATCTTCTCGTAAGCCTCGTTCACTTTTTGAAATTTCTGGTTGGCAACCTTTTGAAAGTCTTCTCCCAGGTGACTTACCTTATCAGGATGATATTTGTTGGCCATCTTTCTGTAAGCTTTCTTTACTTCCTCATCGGAAACAGAGGGATCCACCTCCAGAATTTTATAGGCATAATGGGTGTCTTCGATAAACATCGACTTGATGGAATCCATATCTTTTTGGGAAATGCCAATAAGAGAAGCAATACGCTCAATGGTTTGTACCTCAGATTCATGAATCTGGCCGTCGGCGTTGGATACACCAAACAGAAAGTGCAGAAGCTGCAATCTTGAAGAGTAATCCATGTTTTGCTTTATTTGCTGGCAAACCTCTCCAAGGGGTATATTCTGCTTCAGAATATCCCGGAGCATTTTCATGGCTTCAGCGGCACTTTCCTCCCCAAAATTCTGGATAAAGTATTTTTTTACATAATTGAGTTCTGAACGCATCAATTTCTGGTCTGCTTTCATAACCGCAGCAACAAGTACCAGCAGACTAACAGCAAAGCTGCCCGTGGTTGTCATTGAATACCCGGAAGAACTTCGTTGTCCTTCCATTCCGTCATACATGGAACCTAAAACAAATCCCAAAATTCCCCCGATGGGTCCTAAAAACGCCCATCCAAGACCTCCGGCTATCCATTTAGTAAATTTTCCCATAACTAACTTTTTGCTTTTATCGTATTGTGTATTTCAATAATCTGTGGCAAAACCATTTGGGTATCGTCATTATAAATAACCCAGTCGGCTTTTTCAATCTTATCTTCATCCTTTTCCTGGTTGCGCATTCTTGAACGCACTTCTTCTTCGGTTACATCATCACGTTTAATCACCCTTTGTATCCTCAGTTGTTCCGGTGCATAAACGAGAATGGTTTTATCCATGTTCTTGTGTCCTCCGCTTTCAAATAAAATAGCAGCTTCCATTATCACATAGGCTGAGATTTGCTGTTCAGCCCAGCTTGCGAAATCTCTTCTAACTTTTGGATGAATAATCTTATTGACATCATCCAAAGCGTCTCTGTCATTAAAAATTATTGAAGCTAAACTTGCTTTATTGATTCCATTTTCATCAAAAATATCATCTCCAAAACGATCTCTGAGCTGTCTTATGACTTCCCTGTCCTTAGACAACAGTTTTTTTGCTTCCTCGTCGGCATAAAAAACCGGTACACCGAGTTTTTCAAAAACTGTCGATGTAATTGTTTTTCCACTGCCAATTCCACCTGTTAGTCCAACCTTAATCATCTTTCTTCTCAATTATATAATCGACTTTATGTGGGTTGTATGAGTATGATTTCAGGTAATCAGGAGTTTTTTCAATCTTTACCGGAATCTTATCAGAATCTTTTTCGATGTCTTTATAATCCACAGTAGCTTTAAATAGTTCTGGTATTAGGTTCTCATAATTACTGAGCCCCACCAGGTATGTTATCCGGATAGTTCTGGGAAATGTTCTCAATACAACACTGTCCGGCAAGTTTTTAACAACAAGCTCCTTTCTCATTTCTCCTTCAGTAAACTGCTCAACAGGAATAGTAATATTAACTGTTTTTACCGAATATTGAAGCTGTGAATGATGTTTTTTCAAAGGTACAGTTATAAAAGTTGTTTGGGTAATGCCTTCTAATTTCTTATGCTCAGTTTTAATTTCGCTAATTGTGTCCAGTATCTTAGTAGGTCCAATTACTGTAACGCTATCAGGTTCAATGCTAATGTCTCCCTTCAGCATGAGTTGTTTATCAAATGAATAATCGATAGTTGAAACTACAGGAAGTTTTTTCTGCGTTTCTTTAGCAAACTGAAAAAACAAGGTGTCCGGTGATATATCCAGTATATTGAGATCGGAGCTTAACTGCTGTGCAAGACTTGAACGAATAGAGTTAGTCAGTATATAATATTTTTCTTCCTGCCCTTCTCCGATGGTATTAAGGTCGTAAGAATTAACAGAAAATTCAATTGGCATCAGTTGTTTTCCTATCCGGTACTCCAATAAATTAAAGCCTGTCCCTTCAATTTTCAGATCCAGGTGTGAGGGGAGGTCTCCTACAAAAACCTTTTCTTTGGGTGGGTCGGTATATTTTACTGGATAGGATATGTTTGAGACATATACATCTTCCAACTCGTTCAGTAACCAAAAAATAGTGGATAAGATCAAAAAGATCAGGAATACTCCAACGTTTTTATTATACCTGACTTTTTTTACGTATAGTAATAGAACTTTTAGATAGTTGGAAAAATTTGATCTCAAAACAGTGTTTTTTTAAAAAATCCCAAAAGCAATGTAAATTTACAAAATACATTGCTTCCGGGTAAAAAAATTATTTCTTTTGTTCTAATTCCTTAGCATCCTTAATAATAGCGTTTTTATCAATCTTTATTCTGGATTGATCTTCAACTTCTATTAGAACGGTCTGGTCAGAAACACCGATAATTTTACCATAGATACCCCCTGTGGTAACAATTTTATCGCCCTTCTGAAGATTTTCCCTGTATTTTCGAAGTTCTTTCTGTCTTTTAACCTGAGGTCTAATCATAAACAGGTAAAAAACTACAATTATCAATAGCAATGGCCATAATGAAACCAGTGGATTTTGATCTCCCTGGGGCTGACCCATTAAAATTTGAAACATTTCATTCATCATAATTTACTAATTTTAGTTATTAACTATATTTGCTTTTATTGTCAAAGTCTTTTTTCCGACAGGTGTATTAGTTTCCAGGATAACAGTCTTATGCTGAACTCCTCTTCTTCCCCTGCTGTCAAAAACTACCTCCACTCCTCCGCTTTTCCCTGGTTTAATGGGTTTTTTGTCATATTCTGCTACTGTGCATCCACATGAAGCATATGCATCCTTGATGATAAGGTCTGCTCCCCCTTTGTTTTCAAATTTGAAAGTAAAAGATACTTTTTCCCCCATGCTTATGGTTCCAAAGTCATAATACATTTTTTCAAACTCAATTTTAGGAGGCGCTTGATTTTGTTCTTTTTTTGATTCTTCCTCCTGTTTCTGATTGCATCCCGAAAGAAAAACTCCTCCGATGAATAATAAAAATAGAATTTGTCTTATCATAATGCGAGGCAAAAATAATGAAATTATCATAAATCTGTGAAATAAAAGAATATAAGATTAACTATCTCCGATCAATCCTCTGCCTTGTTTTTGGATTTTATTCTCTTCCCGAAGTTGATTTATGATTTTATCGAGGATTCCATTAATGAACACATTGCTTTTTTCTGTACTATAGAATTTTGCAATTTCGATATATTCATCCAGGGTAACCTTTGTTGGTATCGAGGGAAATTCAAGAATTTCAGTAATAGCAAGCTTCATAATAAGAATATCCATAAAAGCAATTCGTTCCAAATCCCAGTTTTTAGAATGCATTTCAATCAAATCATCATAGTCATTGAAATGAAGTATAGATTTCTTCAATAACGACTTTGCAAATTCAAGGTCATCACTATTTTTATATAGCTTCATTAAACCGGCATCCTCACCTTCTTTTTTCCGAAAAGATTTAATTGTTTTAATGATGAAGCTAATCACAAGGTCTACTTCATCATTCCAATATATACTCTGATCTTCCAATTGATCATAAAGAGGATCCGACTCAGATATAATTTTTTTATAGACAGACAACACAAATTTTTTATCTGATTCATAGTTTGAATCCTCATCCTGCATATAATCCTTGTAAAGCTGACTATTAATAAGTTCGTTGTATAATTGCCTCAGGATGTCCCGCTGGTTAGTCCATCCTATTTTATTCGAACTCATGTAGCTTCTTAACGATTGGTTGTCTTCTATTTGCCTGATAACCTGATTATCGACAAATTTTTTGTTTGGATTGAGATCCTCGTGAGTCGGGGCCTTTTTTTCTTTTGCAATCTGTATTTTTTCCTCGCCAATATCCCTGATTTTAACCACCAAATATAACAGCTGATGATATAGATCATAAAAACGTTTGATGCTGTGCAACAATTCTTTTTCTGCAATATCAATAGTCTTGTCTTCGGAAAATTTGTAGGAAAAAACAGTCTGTAAAATTTTAATTCTCAATAATCTTCTAGTAATCATTCGCTTGAGGGTAATTAATACTATTCTGTAACAAGTGCAAAATAAGTGAAAAAATTTACTAATAGAAAATTAAAACGGTATTTAATGATGAATTTTCAAAAAAGAGATAACCAGCGCATATCAAAAACAGTAGAGTAATTTTTAACAAAAAAAATATTTAATTTTTTAATAAAAAAAATATTTTTGTGAAGTAAACCATTAAGAATTTTATACTTTTGGTAATTGAAAGTAAAACTTTTAAAAGTAATTAATGATGGACGGATACGAAAACAAAGAAGGATTTGAAAACAAAGAAGGACAAGGGAAAAACGGAAGAGACATTATTTTCTCGAAAGTTATCAGAGCTGGAAAGAGGACTTACTTTCTGGATGTAAAAGCAACTAGAAATGACGATTATTACCTGACAATTACAGAGAGTAAAAAGCGTTTCAAAAAAAACGGTAAAAGATTTTTTGAAAAACACAAAGTCTTTTTATACAAAGAAGATTTTGACAAATTCACAGAAAATCTGGAGGAAGTAATCAATTTTATCAAAGCTGAGAAGGGTCATGAAATGAATCAGGAAAGACAAAGTGCACCTGAAAAGGAGGAATTAAACACAAATGAAAATGTCAGCTATACCTCGGATGTAGAATTCGAAGATTTAGAAGAAAACAAAGAATAAAAAAGTAAAAAGCCGGTAAAACCGGCTTTTTTTATAACTCCCTACCCTAACACTTATCTAATCCGGCAATTGATTTTAAAGTAATGGTATCAAGTTCACAGTGATGCAATTGTTGATTTTTCAGGACTACCATGATTTAATTATTGAGGTAAAAAAAAATATACCTATTTTTGTCAACCTTCTTCTTTTTATTAAGTCTAAACAAAAATGAAGCTTTCGGAATTAAAAACCAAACAGTCGGGAATTATCACAAAAGTGAGAGGAAGAGGTGCATTCCGTCGTCGCATCATGGAGATGGGCTTTGTAAAAGGCAAGAAAGTAACAGTAGTTAAAAATGCTCCACTCAAAGATCCTGTGCAGTATAACATCATGGGGTACGAGGTTTCCCTGAGGAAAAGCGAAGCTTCTCTCATTGAAGTAGTTACCAGGGATGAAGCCCAAAGGGAAAATCCGGAACATTCCAATGGAGTCATAACCGAAAATGAACTCAAAAAAACGGCCAGAGAAAAACAAAAAACAATAAATATAGCCCTTGTAGGCAACCCCAATTGCGGAAAAACAACCCTTTTTAATTTCGCTTCACGATCAAAAGAGCGTGTAGGTAATTACGGGGGAGTTACGGTAGAATCAAAAAAAGCAAGATACAGGCAAAAAGGCTATAGCTTTAACATTACAGACTTACCAGGTACCTATTCCCTTTCAGCTTATACCCCGGAAGAATTATTTGTAAGAAAACATATACTCGGTGAATTACCCGATATAGTTATAAATGTTGTGGATGCCTCTAATCTTGAGCGAAACCTTTACCTTACCACCCAGCTCATTGATATGGACATCAAAGTAATCATAGCGCTTAATATGTATGATGAACTCCAAAAGAAGGGAGATTACTTTGATTATGAGTCCCTGGGCAAGATGATAGGAATCCCTGTTATACCCACTGTTTCTTCAAAAGGTACAGGCATCAGAGAACTTTTTGATAAGGCTATTGAAGTATTTGAAGACAAAGATCCTACCCTGAGGCATATCCATATAAATTACGGCCAGGATGTGGAAAAATCCATAAGAAATATCCAGGATGAGATATGGAAAAACAAACGCCTGACAGACCTGGTATCATCAAGATTCTATGCCATCAAAATGCTTGAAAAGGACAAGGCGGCGGAATGGACTCTCTCTAAATGGGAGAATTATGTAAAAATCAAAGAAATTGCCAACAAAGAAATAATTAAACTCGAATCTTATTTTTCCGAAGACAGCGAAGCTATTATAACAGATGCGAAATATGCCTTCATAGCAGGTGCTTTAAAAGAAACCTATAAAGGGAATCGTAAAACCCAATTCAGAAGAAAAACAGACCAGATAGACCGTATTTTAACCGACAAATACCTGGGATTTCCCATCTTCATAGCTTTTATGTGGATTATGTTCCAGGCTACCTTTAAGCTTGGACAATATCCGATGGAATGGATTGACCAGTTGGTAGGACTTACAGGCCAGTATATCCACTACGTTATGAATGAGGGTGTGCTTAAAGATTTGTTAATAAATGGAATTGTTGATGGCGTCGGAGGCGTTATCATATTTCTGCCAAATATTCTTATCCTGTTCCTTTTTATTTCTCTGATGGAGGATACGGGTTACATGGCCCGGGCAGCTTTCATTATGGATAAAGTTATGCACAAGGTGGGTTTGCATGGTCAATCATTTATTCCTCTCCTTATGGGCTTTGGATGCAATGTACCCGCAATTATGGCTACACGTACCATCAAAAATAAAAACAACCGGCTGCTGACCATTTTGATAAACCCCTTTATGTCTTGCAGTGCCCGACTGCCTGTCTACGTCCTCATCATTTCTGCTTTTTTCCCTAAGCATCCCGGGACTGTCCTTTTCTCAGTTTATTTATTCGGAGTCCTGATGGCTGCCCTGGTTGCTATTTTTTTTAAAAAAACACTTTTTAAAACCGATGAGATTCCTTTTGTAATGGAACTCCCGCCTTACCGAACACCTACCCTGTATAACACACTCAAACACATGTGGAGCAAGGCCTCTCAATATCTTAAGAAAATGGGTGGTGTTATTCTTGTTGCATCCATAATAATCTGGGCACTTGGCTATTACCCAAAAAACACTGATATACGGGAAGATTATAATCAAAAAATTGAAAACCTGAAAGACAAATCTGCCGCAAAGAGTGAAAGGCCTCAACAGAAACAAGCTTTATTAAACACCAACGGGCAGTCTCTCAATGAAAAGGTTAAAGAGCTGGAAAAAGAAAAAAAACTCAGGCTTCAGGAAAATTCATACATAGGAAAGCTGGGGCATTTGATCGAACCGGTAATGAGGCCCCTCGGATTTGACTGGAAAATGAGTGTTAGCCTGCTTTCAGGTATTGCGGCCAAGGAAATTGTAGTAAGCACTATGGGAGTTTTGTATCAGGCCGATTCTGATATTGAACAAAATACTGAAAAACTGGTTGAAAAATTAAAAGAAGCAGAATATGAATCCGGCGAAAGAAAAGGGCAGAAAGTATTTGACAAGATGACGGCTATAAGTTTCCTGCTTTTTATCTTATTGTATTTCCCTTGTGTTGCAGCAGTTGTGGCGATAAAAAAGGAAACAGGAAGCTGGAAATGGGCCACATTTGCTATAGTGTATACTACTACACTCGCCTGGTTCGTTACATATTTAGCTAACCAGATTGGACACCTAATAACCTAAGATATGATACAGGAATTCATCGCATTATTCATTGTTTTTCTGGCCGTTATTTACACGGTACGAAGCATCTATTTTTTCTTCAAATCCTCTTCAAAAGGAAGAATCTGTACCTGTAAAACATGCCCTTCTAACGACATCCTGAACAAAATTAAGAAGGCCCAGAAAGCCTAACTTTCCAGTTTATAACTTTTTCCCCTGCCTTACCATTCACCTCACAGGTATTGCAAAGAACCCCATAACACGCCTATTTCACCAATGGTTCAATAAACTTTCTCAAAAAGGAAGATATGCCCGGCAACAATTGCAAACTATGTGCAATTTACAGGTACTAATCTCCCCGTTTGATTTTAAAAGCAATAGTCCCATTTTCTAGAGTGGGACTATTATTATTTTTATATATTTACAGAAACTAAAATATACCTGGAAATGGATTATGTTTTACTGGTTCTGGCCATTATTCTTCTTGTTGTAGGTGTTCTGGGATGTATTCTTCCGATTATCCCCGGGCCTCCTCTTAGTTTTGGAGGTTTGTTGTTAATCCATTTCACCAAGTTTGCAGAATACACCACTAACTTCCTGGTATTTTTTGCGGTACTGGCAATCGTTGTAACATTACTTGATTATTTTGTTCCTATTTGGGGCACAAGGCGGTTCGGAGGCACAAAATACGGAAGCTGGGGTGCCACAATCGGGGTTGTTCTGGGTCTATTCTTTTTTCCACCCATTGGAATTATACTGCTCCCTTTCGTTGGAGCTATTGTAGGCGAAACAATAAAAGGATCCGATTTCAATGCCTCTTTGAGGGCTGGTTTTGGTTCTTTTTTAGGATTTTTACTCGGCACCGGATTAAAATTAATCACCTCACTCATCATGGCTTATTATTTCTTTAAAGAATGGATTAATTAGAGCTGATGACCGTTATAATCTAATCGAAGCAATTCTGATGCAAATAGTTGTTCGTTAAATTTTAAAACATGGTTGATATTGGGTTATAACTTTCTTTGTAGTTGTATCTCCGTGCCTTCATGGTAAAAAAAGAAGGCAGCTAAATTCATAACTGCCTCCTGATTTTCTGATATTTTATGATGATTTTTACTGACCCAAAGTAGCAACCATTACGGCTTTAATGGTATGCATCCTGTTCTCAGCTTCATCAAATACAATAGAAGCTTCTGATTCAAACACTTCTTCAGTTACTTCCATGGATTCGATTCCAAACTTCTGGTAAATATCTTCACCAATTTTAGTTTCCCTGTTATGGAAAGCTGGTAAGCAGTGCAGGAATTTCACTTTTTGATTTCCTGTTTTTTCAAGAAGTTCCTTGTTCACCTGGTAAGGTTTCAGCAATTCAATCCTTTGTTTCCAAACCTCTTCAGCTTCGCCCATGGAAACCCAAACATCTGTGTAAAGAAAATCACAATCTTTCACGCCCTCTTCAACATTGTCGGTAACCAGGATTTTAGCTCCGGTTTCTTTTGCTATTTCTTTTGCTTGCTTAACAAGCTCTTCAGAAGGCTGTACTTCTTTAGGAGCAACAGAACGGAAGTCCATTCCCATTTTAGCTGCACCAATTAAAAGTGAGTTACCCATGTTGTTTCTGGCATCACCCAGGTAAGCGAATTTAATCTTGTTCATGGGCTTATCAGTGTGTTCTTTCATAGTGAGGAAGTCAGCCAGAATCTGGGTTGGGTGGAATTCATTAGTCAGTCCGTTCCATACGGGTACACCTGCATGTTTTCCAAGCTCTTCCACTACTTCCTGTCCAAAACCCCTGTATTCAATTCCGTCGTACATTCTACCAAGCACTCTTGCAGTATCTTTCATGGACTCTTTTTGTCCTATCTGAGAACCTGTAGGCCCAAGATAAGTTACGTGAGCGCCCTGATCTTTAGCTGCTACTTCGAAAGCACAACGGGTTCTTGTAGAAGATTTTTCAAAAATGAGGGCAATATTTTTTCCTTTTAGTTTCTTTTGCTCAGTTCCTGCATATTTTGCAGCTTTCAGGTCCACTGATAAATCAAGAAGAAATTGAATCTCCTTTGGGGTAAAATCTAACAGTTTTAAAAAGTTTCTGTTTCTGATATTAAATGCCATAATTCTTATTTTTAAAATTTGTAATTATTCTTCGTATTTTTTTATAATTTTAGTTCCGTATGTCTTATCTTTCAGGAGTTTTGCCTCGGTGATAACACTCTTGTCTCCACCTTTTTCAACAAACTGAACTGCAGCCTTAATTTTGGGCTCCATACTTCCTTTGGAGAACATGTCCTGCTCAAGATATTTTTTCGCATCTGCAATATCCAGTGGATCAAGCTTTTTCTGGTTAGGTTTTTTATAATTGATATAAACGTAATCAACATCTGTCAGGACGTAGAATTCATCAGCTTTAATCCTGGCTGCAAGAAGTGAAGAAGCCATATCCTTATCAATAACTGCTTCGGATGGCCTTACCTGGCCTTTTCCGTCGATATATACGGGAATTCCTCCTCCGCCGGACGCAATGACAATATTTCCCTGTCTTGCGAGGTTTTCAACAACATTTTCATTCATGATACTTATTGGAAGCGGTGATGGGACAACTCTTCTCCATCCTCCTTCAGCTTTAACTTCTTCTTTAAATACCCAGCCTTTTTCCTTGTGTAGTTTGTCTGCCTGCTCTTTGTCATAAATTTTTCCTACTCTCTTCTGAGGATCATGGAATGCAGGATCGTTCTTGTCTACTTCAACCTGTGTGACGAGAGTAACGACATCTTTTTTAATCTTATATTTGCGCAGCAAGTTCAGCATCATTCGTTCTATCATATATCCAATCTCCCCCTGTGTATCGGCTACACATACATCCAGCGGCATCTGGGGTAAGTTGTAAACATGCTCACCCGCATCGTTCTTCATAAGAAGGTTCCCTACTTGCGGTCCGTTTCCATGACTGATTACGATATCGTAATCTTCTTCCAATAGGAAAAGTAAATTTTCAAGTGTATCTGTTACATTTTGCTCCTGTTCCTCTATTGTACCTTTCTGATTCCCTCTGATCAAGGCATTTCCGCCAAGGGCTATTACTGCTAACTTTCTCATAACCAATTTTTTACTATTATAAATTAAAAACTACAAATCTATAAAAAATTTCCAAATAACAAGGAAATAAATACATTGTTAACTTATTTATTTTTTCAGACAAAGCCTTACTGAAAATCAGACCTGTCGTTTAGATGTATTTTTTGATATTACACTTCTTAATTATTTTACCCTTAAACAGGGTGGTGATTTCAATTTAATTTTCTATTTTTACAATACAAATAATCTGAAAAATAAATACATGAGATGTAAACTCAGCCGTCCAGTATTACGACCGGCCTTAATTTTATTTGCCTTTGTTCTGGTTATTTCATCTTGCAAGAAAAAAGACAAAGAGGGATTAATAGATGAAGGTCATATCATATACGATATTGAATATATGGGGGATTCCCTGGACCGTTTCTTACAAAACTTTCTCCCCAAACAAATGAAAATCCTCTTTAAGGATAACTGCACAAGGAACCAGGTACAAAGCATGTCCGGGCTCCTCGATCTAACACACATCAAAAATTACAGTGATGAAACGAACATAGCCCTGATTACAATTCTGGATAAAAAATATAAGTACATTGAAAAGCTGAATGAACCCTCCATCTTTTTTAAAGAAAGGCCAGACCTTAAAGTTGAATATACGGAAGAAACGAAAACCATAGCAGGTTATCCCTGCAAGAAAATAAAAGTAACCATGCCCAGCGGAGAAGAGGGAAAGCAAAAGTTTGATATTTACTATACAGATAAAATCAATATCAAAGGTTTCAATGACCATACCCCTTTTCAATCAGTAAATGGGGTATTGATGGAATTTCAACTGGATTTTTATGACGTCCCCATGAAATTTACTGCAACTGAAGTCAAACAATACAACATCTCATCCAAAAAGTTTGAAACACCCAATGGGTATAAAAGGATTAATAAAAAGACAATGCAAGAAATAATTGATTTGATAAAGTAAAATTGTCCTTTTACCAACATATCCTTATTTTTCATGATAATATTTCGTTAATTTTGTAGTTGTTTACAAAAGGCTATAATAATTTTCACAATGGGTAAACAAACCAGGGACACAAATCAGAACAAAAGAATTAAAGACGAAAGAATTAAATTCCTGACAGGTATTTTTATTTTGTTTTTTGCCATTTATCTTACCATTGCCTTTACATCCTTTTTCTTTACCTGGAAAGCAGACCAAAGTTTCGAATGGGGTGAGGTTGTTTCCAATGCCAATATAACTGTTGAAAACTGGGCAGGTAAAGTAGGCGCTCGATTTGCCAATCTTTTCATTGCAAAATGGTTTGGTGTGGCAAGCTTTTCTCTACCGTTCCTGTTTATTATTATTGGAGCGAAGCTTTTAAACGTCAGGCTTTTACCGGTCAAAAAAACCATCCAGTATTCCATCGTGGGAACCGTAATTCTTTCTCTTCTCCTTGGATTTATCCTGGAAGATCTGAATGGATACCTGGTAAATGGATTGGGTGGCGGACATGGACTTGTTATGTCCAATTGGCTTAATGCTTTTATTGGAAAAACCGGAACAGCATTCCTTATCGTTTTGCTGGTTACAGGGTTTGTAATTTCTATACTTCAAAAACCTCTGAAAGAACTAAAAGACGATATAATCAGGGTATTCTCCTTCCGGTATCTAAAATTCAGCACCCTCAAAAACCCGGGATTCCACAAAGATGAATTTGAAACGGGGAAAACAAAGGATGACACATACACGCCCGAAAAAGAATATGATACAGCTTCAGCCGAGAAAACAGAAACTGAAAAAATGCATACTGGTCCGGGTATAACCGACCAGGAAACAGAGAAAGAAACTCCGGAAAAGGAAGAATCAGCATCAGGCACTTTCAGCTTACAGCAGGAACCTGAAAGCCAGGAGCAACCTGTTGAAGAGGATGAAGAGTCTGAGGATATAAAACTTACCATTGAGCAGCGGAAAAAAGAAGAAGAGGAGATTTTTAAAGATGACAAAAGACTGGAAGACTATGATCCTACACTTGAATTAAGTCATTTTGAAATGCCTCCTATTGAAATTCTCGAGGATTATGGCGATAGTGACGGAGAAACCCGGATTAACAAAGAGGAGATTATAAGAAACAAAAACAAAATTGTTGAAACGCTTGGCAACTATAAAATACAGATAGACCAGATAAAAGCCACTGTCGGGCCTACAATTACACTTTATGAGATTGTTCCTGCTCCGGGCATCAGAATCTCAAAAATTAAAAACCTCGAGGATGATATAGCCTTAAGTCTGGCTGCCCTGGGAATCAGGATTATTGCCCCTATTCCCGGTAAAGGCACCATTGGTATTGAAGTGCCCAACGAGAACAAAGAAATCGTTAGCATGCGGTCTATTCTGTCTTCAAAAAACTTTATCAACTCAAAAGATGAACTTCCATTAGGGCTGGGAAAAACAATCTCGAATGATTCGTACATTCTGGACCTTGCAAAAATGCCTCACCTGCTGGTTGCCGGTGCAACCGGACAAGGTAAGTCTGTAGGCCTTAACGCCATTATTACCTCCTTGATTTACAAAAAACATCCGGCACAGCTTAAATTTGTAATGGTAGACCCAAAAAAGGTCGAACTTACCCTTTATTCCAAAATAAAGAGCCATTACCTGGCCAAAATGCCGGATATTGAAGATCCAATTGTTACAGAGAACCAGGACATCATCAGAACTCTGAATTCCTTGTGTGTGGAGATGGATAACCGGTATAATCTTTTAAAATCAGCACATGTAAGGAACATTAAGGAGTACAACAAAAAATTCATCAAGAAAAGATTGAATCCAAACAAAGGGCACCGGTATCTGCCTTATATCATCCTGATTATCGATGAGTTTGCTGACCTCATTATGACAGCGGGCAAAGAAGTGGAAGGACCCATAGCCAGGCTTGCACAACTTGCAAGAGCGATCGGTATTCACCTGATAATTGCCACCCAACGTCCCACCACCAATATTATTACAGGGGTAATCAAGGCTAATTTCCCAGCACGTATTGCCTTCAGGGTAACGGCTATGGTTGACTCAAGAACAATACTGGATAGCACAGGTGCCAACCAGCTAATCGGACAGGGTGATATGCTCATTTCCACAGGCAGTGACCTTACCAGGTTGCAATGTGCTTTTATCGACACCGATGAGCTGGAAAAACTAACAGACTTTATTTCCAATCAACAAGGATTTTCAGAACCCTATACACTTCCTGAATACGAAGATGAAAGCCAGGGAGAGGGCATGAATGGACAATCTATCGATAAATGGGATTCTCTGTTTGAAGAAGCAGCCCGGATGGTTGTCCGAAACCAGCAGGGCTCCACATCCCTTATTCAGCGTAAATTAGCCATTGGCTATAACAGAGCAGGTCGAATTATGGACCAGCTGGAAGCTGCCAATATTGTGGGACCTCATGAAGGAAGTAAGGCACGGCAAGTACTTTTCCCCGATGAGTACGCTCTGGAACAATTTTTGAGAGACTTTAACAAATAAATTCCATTTCTAATGAAAATTAAACTGATAGCGATATGTTTGCTTATCTCATCGATAGCAGCAGGTCAACAGGATAAAAAAGCTGAAAAAGTTCTTGACAAAATAGCTGAAAAGAACCAATCAGGAAAAGCGACAATGGCAGAATTCACACTGGAATACAAAAACCTGCAGTCTGAAAGCAATTCTACCACTTCCAGGGGCAAAATCATCATGAAAGATGACAAGTATAAACTGGATATCCGAAATTCAGTAGTTTATTACGACGGTAAAACGATGTGGAACCACCTGACTAATGTGAATGAGGTCAATATTTCCGAACCTGTTACCAAGCCGGAGGAGCAGGATATTTTAAATCATCCCAACCAAATCTTTACGATATACAAAAAAGACTTTAAATATAAATTCCTGCGAACAGAAAAACTGAACAACAAGGAGATCATTGAGATAGACCTGTATCCGAAGGACCTGGAAAAAGATTATAGCCGCATAAAACTCAAAGTAGACCAGGAAACTTATAAAATCTACTCAGCTAAAGTTTTTGGCAAAGACGGTTCAAGGATAACCCTTAAAGTAGATAAAATTCTGTATGACCAACAGGTCGGTGATTCAGTGTTTGTCTTTGACAAATCAAAACATCCTGATGCCGAGATTATCGATATGAGGTTTTAAGGGTTATTTCGGATATTTTATCCTTGCATGGTAAAAGTTCTGCAGCTTCTTCTTAAATATTCCCTTAATAATCGTAATGTCCCTGAATGTAACGTCAACGTTTTCAAATTGACCATCCTTTAGTTGTGCGTCTATAATGGTATCCACAAGGTTGTTGATAACTTTTTCATTCACGTTCGAATAACTTCTTGAAGCCGCCTCAACTGAATCGGCCATCATCAGCACTGCCATCTCCTTGGAGAATGGTTTTGGGCCGGGATAAGTAAACTGGGAATCGTCAATCTCCTCATCTTCCGAATTCTGCAGGTATTTTTTATAGAAATACTGAACCTTGCTTGTACCGTGGTGGGTTCTGATGAAGTCCACAATCGGGGCAGGCAATTTGTATTTAGAAGCTATTTCCACTCCTTTTTTTACATGGCCAATAATGATTTTGGCGCTTTCCTCGGAATCGATCTGCTCATGGGGATTATAATCGGGGCTTTGGTTCTCAATAAAATAGACAGGACTTTCCATTTTCCCAATATCATGATACAACGCACCGGTTCTTACCAACAGTGAATTCCCTCCAATCTGGTATACAGCGGTTTCTGCAAGATTAGCCACCTGAAGGGAGTGCTGGAATGTTCCGGGAGCCTTTTCCGATAATTGACGTAAAAGAGGTTGATTGGTATCGGAAAGCTCCATAAGAGTAACATCAGATAAAAACCCAAAAACTTTTTCAAATATGTAAATTAAAGGATAGGAAGCCAGCACCATAGCGCCATTGATTCCAAAATAGGCGAAATTCATCCACTCAATATTTCTTATGTTTCCTTCCTGCGTAATGGCAAGTCCGAAATACACAAAACAATAACTAACTACAACCATTGCGGCAGAAAGGAACAACTTCCCCCGCCTGTTCAGGCTTGTCAGGCTAAAAATTGCCACAATACCTGCTATGAAATTGAGAAACACGAATTCAAAACTGTTAGGGGCAAAAAATCCTACGAGCAACACCGTGATGATGTGAATAAATAAAGCCAGTCTTGCATCATAGAATGAACGTATCATGATAGCCAGAATACCAAAAGGTATGAGATAAACCCCTTCCGGCTGCAACCGTATAGTAATACTGGAAACCAGGAACATAAGAATTACCAGAAGAAGAATAAAGGTAGACTTAAGACTATCCTGAAGAATTTCAATCCGAAAATGATAAAAGAAAAGATAAAGTACAAAAATGGCAGCAAAAACAAAAATAATCTGGCCAAGCAAAATCATAGAAGACTGCTGTGCGCTTCCGAGTTTTTGTTCATACTCTTTTTTAAGCGACTCTATTATCTGGTAGGTCTGCGAATCAACCACTTCACCTTTGGAGATAATTCTTTCCCCGGCCTGAACCATTCCTTTTGACAGTGAGATATTCTCCAGTCGGCTTTCCCTTACTTTTTCTGTTGTTTCTTTATCGTAATGTAAATTGGGCTTTACAAATTCATACAAGCTATAGTCATTAAGATAGCCAAACAAATTTTCGTTACGGATTTGGTTCTTCTTCTCGAGGGTATCCAGGTAATCCTGGGTTTTATTCAACAGATATTTATAAGCTTCTTTCTGGAAATAAACTTCTTCAAGGGTTATTTCTTCTGCAACATTATCCTTTAGTAACACTATCCTCGAATCATCTTTTAAAGAAGCATTTACTTCTGAAGATCCGATAATGCCTTGACTGTATATTTCTTTTAACAAGCTGACTCCATACTCCCTGTACTTCTGTGAAACATCTTTCATCCGCCTCAGTTGCCATTTAGGAATATGATCCACTTCACTAAGGCCATTCACAAAATCACCATACTGCTTATCATATTTTGTTTTAAAGTTGCTTAGCTGAGCCTCGTAAACTGTAGTATCCCACCTGAAATAAGGGGGTGAATTCTCCAGAATACTGTCGCGCTCCTCCTTTATTTGTTTCTGACTTTTATAAACAGGAAAATCATAAGGCGCCATAAGCGTTTCATGCCGCCATGGTTTACCCTTCTGAAATTCATATTTGAATTTTCCCTCCCGGGGAAGAAGCAGGACAATGATTACTATCGTAAAGATAAATAGTAACGCATTGAAAATGTTTTTATATTTCGTTCTGATAAAAGATAAAAATCTCATTTGTCTATTTAATTTTTGTATTCTGCAAATGTATAATTTTTAATAATTGAAAATCATTTAAATCAAAACATCGGTCAGGATTTATGACTACTCACATCAAAAAATGTTCATACAATAAACTATTTATTGATAAACTGCAAACAATCATTCATCAAATCTTTTACTAGCCGGCATTGAGCCGGCTTCCTGTTTCCGGTAAGCCCAATGAAGTGGGCCCACGAAGTGGCTGGGGATTTACTGTAAACAACCAGCTAAAAACTGAATGCCATTCTCATAACTATTAATGACTGAAAATGAGCGTTTTATATATTGATACGAAACTTCAGTTCATGAATTATAAGAATTTATAAATAATACAAGTGTATAATTCGGATTAAGATCTATTAGAACGAGCCATCTTTACTTGTATTTTATTATTTTTGGTAGAAAGAATTATGCCTATGAAGTTTGCTATCGCAAGAAATCCAATTATTCCGGTAAGAATGGCGCCTTCGGAAAAAAGCGAAATGACCGACCAGCTTCTTTTTGGAGATTATTTCCGAATAATGGAAAAGAAAAAAGACTGGAGTTATATTAAATCTGAAACAGATAGTTACTCAGGATGGATAAACAACAACAACTATTTTGTTTCTCTTGCAGAAACTGAATTCCATGATGGACTGAAAAGCAACAAGGTAATAGTAAACAAACCTTATTCCCGGGTTTTTAATAAAAGTAAAAATTCTCCACTACATATCCCGGGAGGAAGTGTGCTTTCCTACTGGGATGAAAATGAACAAACTTTTCAAAATGGGAACGATTTGTTTTCCATCGAATCGGAGATTTCGCATGAAACAAATCAAAGAGAGGCTATAATAAAGTATGCCGGGAAATACTTTGGCGCGCCCTATTTATGGGGTGGAAAAAGTGTTTTTGGTATAGATTGTTCCGGCTTTACCCAAATCATTTTCAAGATGGCAGGTATATATCTTAACCGAGATAGTTCGGAACAGGTTGAGCAGGGGAAAACAGTCAGTTTTCTTGCAGAATCAAATAAAGGAGATCTTGCTTTTTTTGATAATGAGGAGGGCAAAATAACACACGTCGGAATCATAATGGATAAAAGTAAAATAATACATGCTTCCGGAAGGGTAAGAATAGATAAAATTGATCACCAGGGCATTTATGATGAACAAGAGAAACGATACACCCATAAACTCAGGGTTATAAAGAGTATGACAGAATAACACCCAAATTGAACGATTTTCGCTCAAAGATAAATTTCGAATCCAAAAAAATTATTTATGAGTTATACCTATGAATATCCCCGTCCTGCCGTTACTATTGACTGCCTCTTGTTTGCCAGACAAAACAATGCTATTCATGTGTTACTTATTCAGAGAGACAAACCACCTTTTGAAGGGAAATGGGCTTTCCCGGGTGGTTTTGTAGAAATTGATGAAAACCTGGAAAAAGCAGCTCACAGGGAACTCAAGGAAGAGACCAATCTGGAGGGCATTGAGCTCAGGCAATTACACACCTTTGGTAAAGTAGACAGAGACCCCAGGGGAAGAACTATTTCTGTAGTGTATTATGGCTTTGTACCGGATTGGAATACGGTAGCCAAAGCAGGCTCCGATGCCAGGGAGGCTAAGTGGTTTCCCCTGTCTAACCTACCCAAACTAGCGTTTGACCACGATGAAATTATTGATTTCGCTATAAAAAACCTGGATATGCAGAATTTATAATCATAAAAAACTGCCTGACAAAGTCTTGAATATATTCCAAGCAAAGGCCTGTAAAAATTTACTTGAAGGTATGGGAAGATTAACGGGTAGGTCATACTCTTTGGCGCTGTGGTAATAAACTGTGTTTATCTGAAAATGGTTGGAAAATATTTTGTAACCACAGAGGTAACAAAGAATTCCGCTGAGGGCCACAGAGAAGCCAACTCTGTGGCCCTCAGCGGTTACTCTGCGCACTCTGTGGTTTTTTATTGGACCTTCTTATCCTTCGGTAAAATTTCATTAATCAATAAAAAATTTCCACTATTTATTTACAACAGAACCTTATCTTTCCGTGCTTTGGCCTACTTTAACGTCCTTTGCATGAACATATTTGATTTGGCTTCCAGAACAAATTCCAGGAAAAAATTGTAAAGCTTATTATCTCGATATCATAAAGGGCTTGCTCATTATTTTGCCTTCCTGTTCAACTTTTAAAATATACATGCCTTCTTTGTATTCCTGAACATTCAACTCTTTCACTGTCTTATTTACATCCATTGATTTCACAAGGCTTCCCATTACATCGTAAATGTATATTGTTGTATTTTGTGCATTTTCAATATACAAAACATTAAAAGCAGGTATGGGATAAAGCTTCAGTTCATCTTCATTCCGATCAAAGATGGCTGTTTCTGTCTCTTTTGTTGTTTCAACCTCAAATGCGTATGTATTACTAATTCCACATCCATTATATGCGGTTACATAAAACATACCGGACAAAGTGCCGCCTGAAAAAGTAACCTCGATCGAGCTGCTATCGCTTTCTCCCTGCCAATATGATGAGTTGGGAACTGTCCATTGATATTTTACATTATCAAACGAAGTGGCTGAGTAAATTTCATCTACAGAACTTTCATCAGTCAAATCAATTTCCCTTGGCCCTTGTACGGTATCAATTTCACCGGGTACAATGGAATCAATCATAATTACATCAGAGAAGGATTTTTCCTGTATGCTGTCTTCTACAGTGAGTTTGACGTTCTTTTCGCCTCCTGTCTCATACGTAACATTATGTGGCCCCATGCCTGCAGCTATAGCAGGATTAGCGCCATTGCCAAAATTCCAGGTATATGACTCGATATACCCATTGGACTGATTACTGAACGTAATCGGCGTATTTACACAAAATGTGGTATCCACACCTTCATCGTCTTCACACGAAAAGTTCGCTTTCAATTGGGCATAAGGCTGTCCGAAAACAAACATACCCGAGTTGAAGTCGCCCTGGAAGGCGCCTGCATATCCCCTGGAAGATGAAACAAAATCAACTGAGATAAATTGTTTATTTTGATAGTATGCTGCATAATCCTTCCAGGTTTTTCCCCCGTCAGTAGTATAAGAAACACCCATGCGCGGGGTTTCATAATCAGCGCCCACACTTACAAAAGTATTTGGTTCTCCCGGAATTGATGAAATTCCACTGTAATAGAAGTATCCTGTATAGCTAGTATTTTCAGTCCAGGTTTCTCCCCCATCAGTAGTTTGGTATAATTCATTACCAACTACACTACCGCCATCGGTTAACTGTACATGGGCAAGTCCGTTTTGTCCTCCATCATCAAACGCCACATCAATATAGGTTCCGTTTGAACCTGTGTAAATATCGTACACTTCCCAGGTAGCACCTTTATCTTCCGATTTATATATTCTGCCTTCATTGGTTGTAAACCAGATTGTGTCTTCAACTGCTGTATAATGACCAACGATACCATATTCACTGCCAGAGTTGGGATCCGGAATATTAGCACCATCAACCCTGGTCCAGTTTTCACCGCAATCGCTTGTTATATAGAGCTCAAACTCATCTGATTCAGGGTCACCCTGAACAAATCCGTTATTATCATCGAAGAAATGAACCACATTAAAGAAACTCGAACTGCCTGCGCCCGCAAGCACTTCATCCCAATTTTCTCCTCCGTCGGTTGTTTTCAAAATCTGGTTTGAAGAACCACTACCATAGGCGGCTATAAAGGCTGTATCTTTATTAAGACCTGATATCATTGAGAAAGCAGTAGCATCGCAGGTGATTTCGGCTCCATTCCATGTACCTCCGCCATCTGTAGTGCGCGTAAAAACGGTAAAATCCGCTCCATCACCGCTGCCGTCCCTTCCTGTGGCCCAGGCAACCTTATCCGAAACACCGTCTATGTACCCAGGATAAGTGGATTTCTCTGGAAAATCAGTATATTGCGGTACAAAATAAAAATCGCTTTTCCCTCCCGCAGGCTCAATACCAATGACAGCAGCATTATTCTGGTTATAAGTGGTGGAGCCAGGATTTAAACTTCCTATTTCATAATACCCATCGCTGCTTCCATTCCAGCCCCAGTTAAAGTGGAACATATCACTGGAATTGTACCCATCGCATATAAATTCGTGACCACTGTTATCATTCGTTCCACTGTAAAGAATCGGCCGGGCATTGTCCAGCTCAGCTTTCAGCAAATCCATCCATTCCTGGTCAGAATATTCCGATTTAGAGACAAAATCCATGGATTGATTATACTTAAAATAATTAGCCAGGGCTATGGGAATATCCCTGTCAGAAGCGCCGCTTCCTTCATCGGCAAAATTCATATCCACTGAAACAGCACAATGGTACATGAGCTCTGAAACCTCATCATTCCCCTGGTCATCGGGCATGGAGCTATAATCATAAGTTACAGTATCAAAATAAGCTTTTTGTATCCCATACTCCGGGTGATTATACTGATGCCAGGAAACCCCTTTTGCAGGGTATTCATGGTAATTCATTATCTGGGCCATAGCCGTAGCCACACAACCGACGGGCACATTTTCGGGGGCATAATTGTTATATCCTGATCCCTGCCCCCAGGTTGTGGTTATCAAAGGGTCTACTTCAGCTTTGGGTGCACTGAATGATTTCGTTTCCAGCGCTGCCCATTCTTCTTTCAGAGCTGGCAAATCTTTTTCCTTAATGCGAAGAATCTCTTTATTGACAGATTCCAGCCAAATCCTCAAATTGGACATGGATTGGTAATCTTCTGGGAAATAGGAATTCTCAGAATAAGCCAACAGGGGGTTTATACGCTCATCTGCTGCAATAATTGCAAATCCGCCTTCTTTAAAATTAAATACATGAAACGTTTCCTCAGAATTGTACTTCTCTGTAAAGGAAGAGGAAACCTTAATTTCATGTTGTTTTGCAGGTAGTATGTTTTGCATAAAATTTTCTGCCACTTCCTTTGCATAGTCTTTCTTTACAGGCTGTGCAAAGCAATTGACAAAAACAAACAATACTGCCAGTAAAAGGTAAAGTTTTTTCATAATAGGCGTTTTTTAGGTTAACATTTATCTGGTTGAAAAATATGAATTTGACAACGTGAACTATAAATAACCCACATATATTTCAAAAAGAATTAGAATAGAGAACCCTTTCAAATTGTGGGTTTTATGATAACAAATTTAATGCTTTTTGTTCTTTTTTGCTCCTTTATTATCATTCATATAAAAAAATCTGTCTTAAAACATAAATTACGTGAACCCGACACAAGAAACCTGCACATAGCTGACATTCACACATGTTAGTTTTTAGCAGCCTATATGAAAATGCAATAAAACTAACTGAGTTACCATGCCATTCATGGCGTGGATTTATACGTTTCTCCTTTCCTGGAAGGCTTTAGCCGGGAATTTTTAATATACCCTTTAGCAAATATCATTTAGTTTTGAAACTGAATTACCAATCTATCCGAAACTAGGGATTCTCGAAGTTTCAAGGCTAAAGCCTAATGTATAGCTAAGCTTATTTCTAATCCACGCCATGAATGGCGTGGCAAGTCATCGGTATAGTTTTTCTTATCCATTAATACTGGATGTTCTTAACCTAAAGCCACTGAAATAAGGTTTTAAAAATTATTCCGTGTACTTATACCTTAGCGATTGCTTTCTACCTAAATTTTCTTTATTCCAGAGAAAATTTTGTGAAGGAAAAATATAATGGTGAAGCCTGACTGAGTT
The DNA here is from genome assembly GCA_964585385.1 of uncultured Bacteroidales bacterium. GTDB lineage: Bacteria > Bacteroidota > Bacteroidia > Bacteroidales > UBA12077 > JAGXLC01. The sequence continues at coordinate 36,997 of CAZPDP010000013.1, read as the reverse complement.
ACCATGCCATTCATGGCGTGGATGCATACGTTTCTCCTTTCCTGGAAGGCTTTAGCCGGGAATTTTTAATATACCCTTTAGCAAATATCATTTAGTTTTGAAACTGAATTACCAATCTATCCGAAACTAGGGATTCTCGAAGTTTCAAGGCTAAAGCCTAATGTATAGCTAAGCTTATTTCTAATCCACGCCATGAATGGCGTGGCAAGTCATCGGTATAGTTTTTCTTATCCATTAATACTGGATGTTCTTAACCTAAAGCCACTGAAATAAGGTTTTAAAAATTATTCCGTGTACTTATACCTTAGCGATTGCTTTCTACCTAAATTTTCTTTATTCCAGAGAAAATTTTGTGAAGGAAAAATATAATGGTGAAGCCTGACTGAGTTACCATGCCATTCATGGCGTGGATGCATACGTTTCTCCTTTCCTGGAAGGCTTTAGCCGGGAATTTTTATGGATCCCTTAGAAAATATGATTAGCTTTGAATCAAAATTACCAAATAAATTTTATGGCTTACGTTAAAATATGGGTTCATGTTGTATGGACTACCAAAAACAGGGAACGTATATTAACAAAACCCATCAGAAAACTACTATTTGCTCATATTAGAGATAATGCAAAATCAAAAAATATTTACCTTGATTTTATTGGTGGTCATTTGGAGCACATTCATTGCCTGATAAGTTTAAATGCAGATCAGACTATTGCAAAAACAATTCAATTGATAAAAGGCGAAGCAGCATTTTGGTTTAACCGTAACCTGAGGAAAGGAAAAAAGCTTGAATGGCAAGATGAGTATTTTGCTGTATCGGTTAGTGAATCAAAATTGGATGTAGTCAGAGGTTACATCAAAAAACAGGAGGAACATCACAAGAAAAAATCCTTCCAGGAAGAATACAATGAATTTATGCGAAGATATGGCTTTTCGAAGTTTCCCGGCTAAAGCCTAATTAGGAGTCTTGTTGTACCTAATCCACGCCATGAATGGCGTGGTAAGTCAACAATTATTGCTTACATTTTTACACAGTCTCTAAAAGCAGGGTGTTATTCTCATGTGTATCACAGGCTACTATGGAATGTATTAAAAATCATTACAAAACTTTAGTTAAATATTAAATTACACAATTTTCAAAAATCGTTTACCCGAACTCTTCCCTAATCCCGGCTTAAACACTGGAGCTATCTAAACACTAATATTTTGGGTCTTCATTTTTTATCGAACTCAGCATATTCAACAATTGAGGACATATAATTAAATCAATCCCGGTTAAATTTGATATATCTTTAGTGAAATTCTTAGATTTTATTAAATTTATCTTGAAAATAGATTACAACAATTACTATACATTAAAAAAGCATAATAATGAAAAAATTACTATTTCTGCTATTAGCATTTCTAACCACACAGGCATTTTCACAGAGCCTGGACCAATCCATCAGGGAAGTAGGAAGAAGACTCAAAGTTACCGATGATTATTCCGCTATTGAGGGTAATCCGTATTTTGGCGAAGATTTCAAAAAAGGAACCATTTATCTCACCAATGGAGAGGTAATCAAAAACCTCAAAATCAACTACAATAAATTTGAAGAGCGTTTTGAATACCTGGGAAAATCAGACCAGCGGTTTGCCATATCCAACCACAAAGTCCTGGATAAAGTTGAATTCGATGGGAAAACCTTTGAATATGTTGAAAAAATAACCAGCGACGGGAAAGATTTCACCAAAGGTTACCTTATTGTTCTCGAAAAAGGCAAATATTCACTTTACAAACGCGAATACACTATTTTTAAGGAAGCAGAAGAGACAATGGGGTATTATCAGCCCGAACCGGCCCGGTTTGTTCATAAACCGGAAAAATACTATCTGAAGACACCCAACAGATCATCAGCCGACTATATTGATACGTTTCGGAAAAGAAAATTTTTAAAAGTGCACTTTCCGAAGAACAGGAAAAAACTCATGGATTACATTAAGGAAAAGAATATTAACTTAAGAAATGAGGAAGAACTGGTACAATTTATCAAATATTGTAATGCGAACCTGTAAAAAAAGGTATTTCATTTAAATCAAAGGAAAGGGCAATAGATTGAAAAATTTATTGTCCTTTTTTATATTCTTTATCCAGTTTCCGATAAAGGCTGTCTGCTTTAGCATATCCATGCCCCCTCGAAATATTTAAACTGCGAAGCGCCTGGGAGGTATCTTTTCTATGATGGAGATAGATTAATCCAATTTTGTAGGGGCTTTGTTTTTTTATCCATTTTTTGTCAGACTCTTTAAAAGCCAGGAAAAAATATTTAATGGCCTCTTTATACTCTTCCATTTCATAATAAATATTAGCCTTGTTAAATAACCAGTCTGGATTTTCGGGAGCAATCTCAATGGCTTTATTAATATTCGTAAGGGCCTCTTTCTTCTTTTCTTTCCCAAGCAATACTAAAGATTTACCGGCATATGCTTCAGCATACTCCGGATTGTAATAGATAGAGGAATCAAAATACATTAATGCAGAGTCGTATTTCTTTTGAAAGGTAAAACCCAGGGCTTGTTTCCTTAACTCCTTACTTTTTTGGGGTTTAACAACCGGGCTGTGTTTTTCACTTTTACATGAGATGAAAAAAACAAAAAAAGAAAATAAAACAAAACAGGCCAAAATATTAATCGCTTTCATCTGTGTATTTTTTATTTTTTATGGGTCAGATGGCCCTCGCCATGATACATAATTGCAGACATACTATATTTGCAGCTCCATAATAACCATGCCGGTGTTTGTCAATATTTTTGTCATGGCTCGGTTCTTAATATTAAAAAAATAAAAGGGAGGCTATAAAAATACAGCCTCCCAGTATTTGACAATATAATTTTAATTATTGCTTGTCATAAGTGTAGAATACTTCACCGAATGAACCAGCAGATACAGTAACAGCTGCGGTAAATTCAATGTGTTTTGGATTGTCGGTGAATGAACCTTTACCAGATGGAACCATGGTAATCTGTCCGTAACCAAAGAAATCTTCAATTTCATCAATGGTTTGTTCGGGAACAGTTACTTCATTGGTACAACCGTTCATCTTAATATGGAGTTCAGCACCGCTGAATCCACCCCACCATGAACTTTGGAAACCAAAATCCACAATGATAAGACCAAAGAGTTCGTCTCCCGGATCAGTTGTAATAGTTACATCGTCAGTGGTAGGAACAGTACCGTCATCAGTATTCTCAGTGTAAGCCCCTTCCCATGAACCAAGATCCATTGGGCAGTAAGGCAGCAGTTGTATTGTTTCGGTAACTGATGCGCTTTTTCCACCCATAGTAGTCTCTGTTACTGTTATTTCGGCTTTTACACTATCCGGTGACTGAGCATACGTAATGCTTGCCATATTAGGATAATCGGGATCCTTTTCGATGGCAGCATCGTTGTTTGCTACTGTCCATTCATAGGATGAACCACCCCTGTGGACCACGCTATAATCATAGGCAGTAACCCCAGAAGCAATAGCATCACTGGGACCGTTGATCTCTTCCAGTTTTGGAATGATATTGTCGTAGTTATAATCGTCTTCCTCCTCACAGGCTGTAAACAGAATCGACATGCCTGCCATTACCAGTAAGGAAAGGAACAATATATTTCGCATCTTTTTCATAATTCTAAAAGTTTTTAGGATTCTATAAAAATAAATTATTTACCACTTTCCCATGCTTCTTTCCAACCAGCATCAGCAGTACCTTCTTGTCCGGCATTATCCGCACCACCAAATGAATAGATAGGCATCTGCAATGTTTCAAGCTCAGCGCCAGGCAGTGGCCAGTGAAGTAGGGTACCTTTTTGCAACTCATCAAATCTTCTCATGTCAAAATACTGAATACCCAGGTTGTTGCTGAATAATTCAATGTGACGTTCGTAGAAGATTATATCCAGTACTTCCTGTGCGTTAGCACCGGTTGGTACCGCCATGGCAGTTCCACCTCGATTCACACGAGCGCTGTTGTTCAATACGCTGATAGCTCCGCTAGTATTATTGTTGGCGCGAATCATAGCTTCAGCAATCATGTAATCGTTTTCAGCTTTACGATACCAGCTCCAGTCACCCTGACCAGGCCATCCGTTGTCTCTGATATGGTCGAATCGGGTGTAACGGTAAGTTGAGAAGAAATAAAATCCACGCTCAGGTCTGAAAGGTACTGAGGTATTATAGGTAAAGTCAGTGGTTAACCTGTTATCCGGACCTTCTGCCAGTCCCTCATTAGGAATCTGTGTATAGTCGCCTGCCCATTCAGTTTTCCAAACCGGAGGAATATCATTCTCTGTATCCATCATAGAAACAAGTCTCATATCAACACGGCCCCAACCCGGGTTTGAAGCATAATAAACATACATTGAAGACCATTGTCCGTAGTTATAGTCAGCATTGATTACGAAATCATAGCTCAAGCCTTTCTGAGCATAGCCTAATATTCGGCTCCAATCATTGTTTTCATTTTCAGTTCCTGTACGCGCTGAAGACATGAGAATTTTGGCTGCCATAAAGTTAGCTAACTCAGCAAACTTCACATTATCCAGGGAAACAGGACTGTTAAGCCATGTATCGGGAACAACAAATTCATTGTTATTGGCAATCTGAATGGCTTCATCAATGGATGCAAGTGCTGCTTCGACAACCTGATCATAAGGCTGCAATTCAAATTCCTGTGTCAAGTCAGCATCTTCCTTAACAATAAAACCCTGATCAAAAACAAGGCCTATATAACCAAGGGCAACACCCTGTCCTAATTTGGTAATAGCTTTTACCATTTCGCGATCCTGGTCGTCTTCACCTATTTCTACACCTTCTGCTTTCATACCTTTCAGTACATCGTTGGATTGCGAAAGGAGGGCATACATATTTTTATACCATGATTCGGTATAACCAGCATAACTGTAAGCAGGGTCGTTATTCCAGGGTATACGAGGTTCTGTTCCCATATCCTTCATTCCAAAGTTACCCCATGAAGCTGTAGCAGCATCTGCTGTAACACCCATCATGAATGAGGGTTGATCGTAGTAACCAACATTGGCTAAATACCAGTTTTGTATAACACTACCGCCTAAACTTCTCAAGTTGGCGCCGTCTGACAGAACATCCTCACTACTGGGATTGTTCGGATTTTCTACTTCCAGATCCTGGCATCCCACCATAAGGGTGAAGAATGCAAGGAATATTATCAATATTTTATTTTTCATAGTCAATTGTTTTTCAGTATTAGATTAAATTAAAACTTAATGGTTAAGGAACCAGATAATGTTGTATGGTTAGGATAAGTATAAGCATCCCAAGCATAATAACTAGCACCTGGAACTCCGGAACCAACATAATCCTGCATAGCAACTTCCGGGTCATAACCGGAATAACCAGTGAAAGTATAAACATTTCTGGCTATCAAACCAGCTTTAATTCCTTTAACAAATCCACCGGCAATGTTGTTAAGAAGCTCTTTACCGAAGTCATAATATAGAGAAAGTTCTCTGATTTTCACATACGATGCATCTTCAACAAATGATGATGAAATGTTATTTACATTATAAAGGGATTGGTAATAATCAAAAGTCTTCTTCTCATTACCCGGTTTTCCTGCCATATCTACATCACCATGACGAAGGTCTCTGTATAACCATTGTCTGGTTCTGTTATAAACATCTCCGCCTTGTTTCCAGTCGAGTAAAGCGTAGAAAGTTAATCCTTTAAAAGTAATTGTATTAGCAAAACCTAAACGGAAATCGGGATTGGTGTCACCAATCTTCACCTTCTTGGCATTTCCCTCTTCGTCTCTTTCAAGCAGAGGTTGTTCATAAATAGTTCCTTCAGTTCCCTTTTCAATAACATATCCATCTGCATTGATTGTATAATCTTCTGCATTCATATCTTCGGGAAGCTGGTCAAGACTGGTTAAGAAATGGTTTCCGTAAATAATACCGAACGTTTCATCAGCTCTCAGGTAAAAAGCATCTGAGCCCTGAGAAGCAGGTCCGGTTAATTTAGGAGGTATATCCAGTCTTGTAATCTTTGAACGAACACGGTCAAAAGTTACATTGGCTCTCCATGAGAAGTTTTCACTCTTAACTACATTGGCTCTTAAAGTAGCCTCAAACGAATTGGATTCCATAGCAGCGGCGTTTACCCATTGCTGTGGCCATCCTTTATAAGCTGCAAGGTCTTTTGTCAGGAATACGTCGTCTGTTTCAGACATTGCGTAAACGGCTTCAAAACTAAAACGGTTAAGGAAACTTACATTCATGGCAACCTCGGTTTCAGCAGTTTCTGAAGGTTTCAACTGGTTGTTACCTAAAGTAGACTTGCTGTATGCACCACCGGATGATACTGAGTACGTTTCATACTGGGCAGCATACCCTGGACGCTGTCCTGAGGTACCGTAAGCACCACGAATTTTTAATTCCTGGATTCCAGGGATATCAAAGTCTTCGGAGATTCTCCATCCACCGGATACACGGAAATAAGGCTGCCATCTTTCTTCTTCACCAAAGAGTGAGGAACCGTCGTAACGATACATCAGGTCAGCCAGGTATTTGCCTTTATAGTCGATCTGAGCAATACCGAAAATGTTTTCTGCTCTTTCGATCTCTTTCTGGCTATAGGTTTGTTTTTCACCTTCAAGAACCTCTAAGTTTGGTGTACCACTTACTGCAAACTGGTTACCAGAAACTGAGAAAGATTCATTGTGATAGTCTTCATACAGGTAACTCACTTTACCTTTTGTTGTCCAGTCTCCAAACATTTTATTGAAGTGTGCTGTGTACTGCAACGTCTGGTTCATGTTAAATGAATTACTTCTGGATAATGTACCCTGAGATTTGTTCAATATACCTTTGGTAGAACCTTTTACGAGGAAATCGTAAGGCTGAACTTCACGGTTGTTAAAAGTTCTTCGGTCATAAGCATACTTGGCTTCCAGTTTCAGGAAGTCCCAGGGATTGTATTCTGCCCTGTAGGTACCGAGAATAATATTTTTGTCTGTTCTTTCATCAATGTTTGCCACCTGGTAAATTGGGTTTGTTTCCTGGTCATTCCAGTGACTGGCGTCTAAGTCATAAGGATCGCCGTTCTCTTCGTTTTCCCACATCAGATCAACATCCGGTAACATAAAGAGTACGTCAAAGAATGCACCCCCGTTGTACAGGTTAACACCACCCGGATCCTGGGAGAATGCTTTCGCAAACATATTGGAAGCGGAAACCTTGAAATTATCTGTCAGGTTGATGTCAACGTTTGCTCTTAATGACTGACGCTCATAACCTTGTGTTTCCGTAACAACACCACCCTGGTTGTTGTTCTCGAAAGACAGGTGGAAATTGGCATTTGCTTCTCTTCGGCCAACACCTATGTAATTTGTGTAGTTGTTACCCTCTTTGAAGAACTGCTTTTGCAGATCATTGGTGAAAGCAAAAGGATTGTCCACATAGTGGTCAGGATCAAGAATCCTTGTACCGGCAATACCAGGACTTGAACCATACTCATAGTCGTCAGGATAAGTTACACCTGCATAATCCGTATAGGTATCACCCGGATTGTTGGGATCTTTCAGTACGTGTGGGTGATGTGTGGCCAGATCTATATAATTTTCAATAGTACTGATACCAAATTCGTTACGAATTTCAACAGTTGTTTCACCTACATCCTGATTCTGACCTCTTTTTGTATGGATAACAATGACACCGTTACCGGCTTTAGAACCATACAAAGCAGAAGCAGAAGCACCTTTAACGACTTCAATACTGGCGATGTTATCCACACCAATATCACCCAGGTTACCCTGGAAGATAGCTCCGTCAACCATAATCAATGGCTCCTGGCTACCTACCATTGTAGTAGCACCACGTAACTGAACAGTTGCGCCGGAACCAGGCTGGCCTGAAGCTTTAGTGACAGTAACACCAGCCATTTTACCCTGAAGTGAAGAAACAGCGTCGGAAGCAGGAGCTTGCTGAAGTTCATCAGAAGATACCTGGTCAACAGAAACTGTCATCTTACTTTTAGGTGTGGCGGATGCAACACCAGAAACAATAACCTCTTCCATCTCAGTTACCGCAGGTTCGAGAGCAACGTCAATTGTTGATCTTCCGTTAATGGCAACTTCTTTAGTTTCCATTCCCACGAAACTGTAAACAAGAGCTTCAGCATCGGATGGTATACCGGAAAGGGTATAATTACCATCCATATCTGTAGTAGTACCTATCGTAGTTTGTCCTTTGACTACAATAGATACTCCTGGGATCGGTTCACCGGATTCGGCATTGGTAACCGTTCCCGAAACTTGCATTTGTGCTGCTGCCTGAAAAGCAACAAACAGCATAAATGACAATAAAATGGTTAGCTTTCTCATAGACATAAATTTTAGGGTTAATTAAAACAGCTTTTTCATCAGCTAATATAAAAAAAAATTAAAAATTGCTTAAATAATGTATTTCCCATACATAATTGTATCATTTGATGTAAATGATAATTTGACTTGATATTTACTCTTTGTCTTACTCAACATAACCTTGAAGTAGCACTTCAAATATAAAAATTCATTTTAATGTTGAAAACAAACTGAAGCAAATCTGTCAAATATTCATCGAAAATTGTTGGAAATACTCTGAAAATTAAATAGTAATAGAGGAAATGAAAGAAATAGTTTTCTCATAGATTCAGGTTTTAGGGTTAAGTGATTTCTTCAATAAAATCAGGTCTAATCTATGACATTTTTTTCGAAAAATAAAATATTTGTCTTAAAAATAAGCTCAAGCAACATTTATGAGAAATGTCAGAGATTTTCATGATTTCACAACATGCTATAAATTATTGTGCATCAAACGATTACGCATGAGCGATTCGTTATGAAAAAATTATTTAGAATCCGTATAAATAACAACCGGGACTTATTGTGCCTAATTTGTAGAAGAAAAGCATCATTTCTTTAAACGCATCAATGAGAATTATGTTGAATAATCCTAAATTGAGCGATTTATGCTCCTACATTTTATCTTCTACCAATTTTATGATATCCTTCTCTTTCTCTTCGGTTTCTTTTTCTATTTTCTCTCCCTTCTTAATGATTTCCTCAACAAATTTCTTGTCATCCAGGTCTTTTGCGTTGATGCGAACGTTCATAAAGGCTCCTTTTACTGCGGACCGAACGGCTAAAGCTCCTACGCCTGCATCCGTGACAGAGTTTGGATTGCCAATTTCTACCATAACTTGAATAACCTCAAGAGACTGGTAGGCAGTTTCCATGATTCTAAATGGTACAAGTATAGCATTCTTTGTAGCTTCCTGAATGGCTTTGTTTCTGGCATCTTTTTCCTCGTCTGTCTGTTTGGGCAACTTAAAGGCATCCATAATTTTGTTGAATGCATCGGTATCCTCATCCACCAGTTTTGTTAGTTGATCCTGGAGAGCAATGCCTTTTTCAGCCCACACAGAAAATTCTTCCCAGCGATCATCCCACTGGCGCTTGTGTGAGGATAAATTGGCAACCATAGTGCCGAGTGCGGCACCCAGAGAGCCCATGTATGCTGAAACAGACCCTCCTCCGGGAGCAGGTGATTCTGATGCAGTCTCATCTGAAAAGTCTCTGACACTCATATCAGCCAGTTTCTTCTTCGACTTATCACGCAATTTGTATTCGATGATCTTCTCTTCGGGTTTGAATTCATACAGATCATCCAGACCAAGAGACTTTACTGCGATTTTGATAAGTTCGTTTTCAGAAACTCCTGCCGATCTTCTTTGTTTTTTAAGGAAATATTTTCCTGCTTCCAACATTCCTTTCAATGGAATAAGACCAACGAGTTCTGAACCTGTTACACGAAGTCCTCTTCTCTGAGCGCTTTTACATGCTTCATCAAAAGCAATATGAACAGGAGTAACACTAATATTTGTGAGGTTTACAGAGACCTGGGCAATGCCATATTCTTCAATATACCATCCTATGCCTTTTACTTTTTTCAGCGCTCCGGGTTCCCAGACTTTATTGCCGTTCTCATCCAGTATAGGTTTACCGTTTACTTTGCCGCCTTCTCTTTTCACTCGTCCCTTCTCCCGGATATCGAAGGCCACTGAATTGGCCCTTCTTACAGAGGTTGTATTCAGGTTGATGTTATAAGCCACAAGAAAATCCCGTGCACCTACAGCAGTTGCTCCTGCTTTGGCGTTAAATTCAGCAGGTCCGAAATCGGGTTTCCACTGCGGATCTTTCAGTTTATCAGCCAATCCTTCATATTCACCTGAACGGCAGTGGGCCAGGTTTTGACGCTTTTCTTCAAAAGCGGCGTATTCATAACAATAGATGGGTATTTCAAGCTCTTCCCCAATTCTTTTGGCCAGTTTCCGGGCATATTCCACTGTTTCTTCCATGGTAATGCCGTCAACGGGGACGAGTGGACAGACATCGGTAGCGCCAAAACGTGGATGAGCTCCTTTATGCTTGCTCATATCAATCAATTCCGAAGCCTTTTTTACGGCATTAAAAGCGGCATCCAGAACAGCATCCGGAGCACCAACAAATGTAACTACCGTGCGATTGGTTGCTTTACCAGGATCCACATCCAAAAGACTTACGCCTTCAACAGCTTCAATTTCATTGGTTATCTGGTTAATAACTTCCATGTCGTTCCCTTCGCTAAAATTGGGCACGCATTCTAAAAGTCTATTGTCATTCATAATTATCTGTTTTAAGTTTTATAGTGAAAAAAAATTTGCCTATATATTATATGGTATAGTTTTGTATTTTCCCATTCAGAATTACCTTATCAATCAGGTAACTTCCATAAGCATAAGGCATAAAAGCATAGGTCGGGATTTCCTTTGTAATAAATACATTGGCTTTTTTGCCACGGGTTATACTTCCATGCGTCTGATTAAGCCCCATTGCATAAGCTCCGTTAATTGTAGTTCCGTGTATCACCTCTTCGGGTAACATTTTTAGTTTAATTGTTCCCAATGACATAATTAATTTCATGTTTCCGGAGGGTGAGGAACCCGGATTGTAATCAGATGCCAGGGCAACAGGCAAACCGGACTCAATCATTTCTCTTGCCGGAGGATTTATGAGACCAAGGAATAATGAAGCTCCGGGAAGCAGAGTCGGCATGGTTTTGGAATCGAGAAGAGCCTGAATTTCTTTTTCCCCGGTATATTCAAGATGATCGACAGAAAGCGCCTTATGTTTGACGCCTGTTTGTATGCCACCTGAAAAATCCAGTTCATTTGCATGCAACTTGGGAATAAGATCATAATCAGAAGCTGCCGTTACGATTCTTTCGGTTTGCTTCACACTAAAGAAACCACGGTCGCAAAATACATCCACAAAATCAGCGAGCTTGTTCTTCCCTACTTCCGGGAGCATTTCATCGACCACAATGTCTACGTATTTATCCGGATTGCTTTTGTATTCGGCAGGAATGGAATGGGCCCCAAGGAAAGTTGATTTAATTGTAACCGGTGTATTATCTTTTAACCTTCTGATAACCCGTAACATTTTCATTTCATCTTCAACGGTAAGACCGTAACCGCTTTTTATCTCCACAGCCCCTGTCCCAAAGGCTATGATTTCATTTATCCGATTGAGGGACTGTTCATATAATTCATCCTCAGAAGTTTTATGCAAAAGTTTGGCAGAATTCAGAATACCTCCTCCCCTTTTGGCAATTTGTTCATAAGAAAGCCCTTTGATTTTATCACTATACTCTAATTCCCGGCTGCCTGCAAATACAAGGTGAGTATGAGAATCGCAAAAAGACGGGAAAACCATCTTACCGGATGCATCAACCACCTCAGCATCAGACTCATCAATATTCATGCTTTTCATCTCTCCATAGTCGCGTATTTTATCATCCTCCATCAGGAGGTAGGCATTTTCTATGGTACTTAATTTTTGCATGTCTTCACCGGCCACCCAATGAGTAAGGTTATCACCTGTATTGATTAAATTCTTAATATTCTTTATTAATAACTTCATGATTCCAGGGGTTTAGAATAATATAAAACGTTATTTAATTCAAAAATAAGATCTGTATTTTTCAACATCCTTAGTGTTTATCGATTAGTGCCCTGTCCGGCTGTGTTTATAGCGAAAAAAAATGCCACTAAGACTCTAAAACTCTAAGATACACAAAGCTGAATATAATTGTAATTAAATTATCAACCATATTTTGAGTTTTACCTATGTTTTTAATTTCACTTTTGGATTTGCTGCGAAAATACAAAATTCATACTTTTATCATATTTAATGTGAACTCGATATAAGATAAATTTGTATATAGCTGGTATTCAGATAGCCCCGGCTTTTAAGCCGGGGTTGTAAAAGGCTCAGTGTAAAGATTTTTGATAATTTTGTAATTTAATTTACAAAATTATCAAAAATCACTGGCTCTTTATTATAGACGACCCCCACCTAAAGGCGGGGGCTATCTGAATACCAGCTATATTGAGCGTTCGTCTTTAAATCGAACTCAGGTTATTTAATGTTTATTTTACTGTTCAAAATGACAGTTAATCTTTATTAGCAAACCCATGAAAACATCAATCAAACTCTTAGCAATCCTGTTATTCATTATGCCTATTAAGGGCTATGCTCAAAGTGAATCAGACACTACACAAGAAGAGATCAAAACAGGCTGGACCTTTGGCGCTTTACCGGTGGTGGCCTATGACACAGACAGAGGGCTGAAATATGGAGGTTTGGTTAATTTCTATAATTATGGTGATGGAAGCACTTATCCTGAATATTTGCAGTCCATTTACCTTGAGGTATCCAGAACAACCAAGGGGAGTGGAATCAATCAGCTTCTGTTTGACACAGAGAGATTTACCAAAAAAATCCCGGTGCATGTAACTATTGATTTAAGCTATTTCACTGAAAATTCCAATGATTTTTACGGTTTCAACGGGTATGGCTCTACTTTCCACAGAGATTTTGCAGATGAAGAAAGCGGGGATTATATCAGCCGGATGTTTTACAGGTATGAAAGAAAGCTTTTTCACTTTCTAATCAATGTCCAGGATGAAATAAAAAATACCCCGTTTAAATGGTTGGTCGGACTGGAGCATTTTAACCATAAACTGGCTCCTTTTGACTTTACCAACTTTAATGAAGGACTGGACGAAGAAAACAAGCTGAAAGACACATTAACTTTATACGACTTATATACAGACTGGAGTTTTATTCCTGAAGAAGATGAAGATGGCGGTGTAGTGAATTATATCAAAACCGGTCTGATTTATGATACAAGAGATCAAAAAGCCAACCCTATGAAAGGAATGTGGAGCGAGGTTCTCTTTGCGGGAGCGCCCTCATTTTTCGGCAACAAAGAAAATTCATACCTCAAGATGTCACTTATCCACAGGCATTATTTCACCCTCATTCCCGAAAATCTAAACCTGGCTGTAAGACTGGGTTACCAGGGGACGATTCTCGGAGAGGCTCCCTTCTATATGCAGACTTATTTGCTATCTTCATTCACTCAGTCTGTAAATGTCGAAGGGCTTGGAGGCGCCAAATCGCTCAGAGGAATACAGAGAAACAGGATCATGGGAGACGATATCCTCTATGGAAATTTTGAATTGCGCTGGAAATTCTTATACACAAAAATATTTAACCAAAATCTCTATCTTGCCTTCAGTACATTTTTTGATACGGGCAGAGTGACCGATCATATAGATTTAAACAGGGAAAAGGTACCCAATGCATTTGACAAATCTAATTTCTTTGACCAGCAGTACGACAGTTTTCATTCAAGTGCCGGCGCAGGTCTGCGTTTTGCCATGAACAGAAATTTTATTGTAGCAATTGATTATGGAAGGACATTAGACAAGCGTGACGGTATCAGTGGGTTATACATCGGGATGAATTTTTTATATTAAAAAGCATCCGGAGAATAAAAAGTTTGCCCGGTTAACTAAAACCGGACAAACCTGTCAAAAAACCGAAAAAATAAATATAGAGATGTTATGAAAAAGTGCTAAAAAATCAATGCCCTGAAATCCAAGCCCTTGCCCCTTCCATTGAAGTAAAAGGCCTTAGAAAGTATCCATCACTTCCTGCTTCTACCAATACAGGTATTAGCATATCTTCAGGTTTTTCAATGATTACTGCAATTTTGTTCGTTCCAAAAATTTCAATATGGTATTTATAAAATTCAGAAATTTCTTCTTCCCCATTCAGTTTATATTTGATACTTGCCTCCCTGTAATCAAGAATAAACCCTTCCACATGGTCAGGTATTAATCCTTTTTGAAAGGCATACTCCCACGAAGATTTTATATCCTCAATATCTATATCTCCAAAGTAATATTTATAAAGTATTTTTGTCTTCTTATCGAATTCGTAAGTAAAATATCTTCTCATAGTTCCATTCATGTTTTTAGAAATCATTTTTAAATTCCATCAAATTGCGTAAACCTCTTTGATACCCTCTATTAATTTCTCTTTTTCGCGATATGAAATATCATACTCCTCTCCATTTTTTAAAACCACTTTACTATTGAATATTGCATCTATGTAAAGAATGTTAATAATCGTATAGCTGTTCATCATGCAGAAGTACCCGGTATCTAATATATTTTGCAGTTCATTAAGGTTTTCATTCATCAAGTAATGTTTGTTTTTGAAAACAGAAATCCTGGTTCCAAAAGAGTAGCCTTTGCATGAAACCACATCATTTTTTATGATATTTTTTCTTCTGCTATTTGTAGCTATTGTAAAAGAATCTTTTTTATCCATTCTATGTGCATTCATAAATTTCATTTTAAGTATTCGCAAATTTTATTTTACTGACGAAATGTTTTAGCCCGAATAATGTAGGTTAGGAATTTCTACTTTAAACCGAATTTCTTTATCGGTTCTCTTTTCAAGCTCAAAATTCCCGTTTATAAGAAAAGATAACTTTTCCGTCGCCTTGCAGGTAAGGTATTCCAAACTATCAGGGTCCATTATATTATAAGATTCCGAAGGTTCCAGGAGACGGTTCGTTTCCTTGATGTTTCTGTCTGAAATTCCCCGGATATAAATATTAATCCTGTAATCCCCGTGCTCCTCAAAATCTACCTGTATCTTACCTTCTGCAAGAAGATGCTGTGATATTTCAATCAAATTGCCCACTATTCTTCTAAGGATCGAATTATCCGTATTTATAAAACACTCTTTTTTTTCCCGGGCGTAATAATAATCCAGCCGGATGTTTCTTTCATTTTGAAACCTTATTTTGAATTCACTGATAAGTTCCTCCAGACTATGGTTCAACTCGAAATACTCAGGATGAGGGCTAATCATACCCGTTTCAATCTCTGATATATCCATCATATTCTGAAAATAATGAAGAATTTCATAACCACTCTCCAGGATTCTACCGGCAAATTCTTTTGTTTTACGGTTATCGACATCTTTATTAAGAAGAAGTTTTGAAAATCCTATGACAGAATTCAGAGGAGTCCTGATTCTGTGTGATAGGTGGGAAAGAAAAACTTTTTCTGTTTGAGACTTAGTTTGGTCCCTCATAATATTTTTCTGAATTTTTAACATAACACATCTTTTAAAATAACCCGGGCCTTCCGGTTAATCACAATCAGATTGCCCGGGTTACAATTAAACAGTCATTCTATCTTTACTCTTTTGAGTTTTTTCAGGACTTCCTTTGCCCGTTCATCATAGAATCGACTTTCCTGAGATAACTCAGCAAGAAGATTCCGGGCTTTGGAAACATCTCCTATTTTCAGATGGCACATTGACATATACCATTTGGCTTGTTCAAGAAAGAGGTTGTTTTCATCCTCAATAACAGACCTGAACGATTTACTGGCCTTTTGATATTTTTCAATCTCCATATAGGAAATACCTGAATAGAGTCTGGCCGCCATGTCTTCTCGTTTATCCATGACCTGCCTGAAGAGTTCAAGAGCCTGGGTATAGTTTTCCTTCTGATACATTTCATAAGCTTCGGTAAGCAGCAAATTCAGTTCTGTGTCTGCAGACCGGAACGTTATAGTCGTCTCATAGGGCTCATAATACTTATGGAAGATTTCTCCGGTGGTCTCCGGTGCATTGAGATAATGATAACCAATACCACCCAGCCCCACAAGGAAAGCCAAAGAAGCAGCAGCAACAGCTACCTTACTTCTCTTTACCCATTCCATAACAGCAGGACGGGTTTGAGATTCAACGCCGCTAATATTCTGAAGTTTAGCTCTCAGATTCATTACATCCTCTTCTTTAAGAGCTTCATTGACTTCTTTTCGAAAACGATATTCTTGCTTTAAATCTTCATCTTCTTCTATAGCAGCTTCCATCTGTGCCAAATCCTGTCCTCTGAGTTCATTGTCAATGTAATTTTCTATGTTTTCATAGAAATTCATAATGCAGTTTCTGTTTAAAGGTTAATAATTACAGTGAACAAATTGTACAAGAATTAACTAGTTAAAATTGTCTTCCTGAGTGTCTTCTGTGGAACCATTACTATCATCATCATCCTCTTCATCTCCATTGCCACCACGAATAGTGAACATCTCATTTAGGGTTAATACTTCGTTTTGGAAAGAATTCAATACGCTTGTTTTGTTAGCTGTGTCCTGGTTGAAAAAGTTTAGTGTTTTCATGACTCATTGTTTTTGGTTAAACTAATTTTAATGAAGGCCTTCATTAGTTTATTCCAAAAACACCCCTTAGGTAACACAAATTTTTTAAAAAATTTTTTTAAACCTCTGTAAGATATTGATTATCAATCAAAAAATTTTTCAATTTTTTGCTTCTTTTTTTTATTTTTGCATAAAATCTGATTGAAATTTGAAGAGATGGAGAGAAAAATTACCCTTATACTTGCAATCCTTATATTCGTAAGCATCACAGCCTTATCAAATGCAACAATTCCTTATTATGAGAAGGAAAAAAAGCCCACAGACAGCCTCCTGATTTTAAAAAACCAGGCGATCCGATTAGCAGGTGAGGGAAATTACAGGGAATCATCCAGTATATTCAGAAGAATTCTGGCTATAAAAAGAGATATCTATCCTGCAAAGCATCATGAAATAGCCAATACCCTGGTCAATATCGGAGTGGTATATAAAAAACAGGGTTATTACGACAAATCTCTCGACTATTACGAAAAAGCAGTGCACATCTATGAAAAACAGGAACACCCCATCCAGCGTAAATTGGGCAATACCTATTCCAACATGGCCAATATATTTACGCTCCAAAAAGACAAAGCAAAAGCAGAAATATATTATCAAAAGGCCATTGATCTTTACCAGCAGGATTCATTAAAAAACAGGGATCTCATTTCAAGCATCTACAATAACCTGGGCATATTATATAACCAATTTCATGAGCCCGAAAAATCCATTGATAATTATGAGAAAAGCCTGTCCATTAAGAAAAAAACGTCTGCAAGACTTTATGTAACTTATGGTAACCTGGCAAACGCCTATCAAAGCATTCATCAGTTTGAAGTTTCAGAAAAGTATTTAAAAAAGGCTATAGAAAATATCATTGGAAATTATGGTCCCAATAGTTATCACCTTGCCATCAATTATATGAATTACGGTATACTTAAAATGCAACTTAACCAGTACCAGGAAGCCGAAAACCTTTTCCGGGAATCATTGAAACTTTACCAGAATTACCAGGGGGAAAATCACCCCAAAACCTCAAAAGCATGGCTTAATCTGGGTGATTTGCATTATCAAACGGGTGATATTAAAAGTTCGCTGCACTATTATCAAAAAGCCCTGGTCGCTCTGTCTGAAAACTTTACCGACACCTCTTTTTTCAGCAATCCCAAAATTTCAGAAGTATTCCTCAAAAACAGGCTGCTTGAAATTCTCAAAAGAAAGGCAGGTAAATTTGCCATTCTCGGTAAGAATGAATCCCGCTACCTGGAAGAATCTTTAAAAACTTATGATTTAGCGATCCGGGTTACAAAGGCAATCCGAAGGGGATACATAAGCGAAGACAGTAAATTGTTATTGACTTCCGAAGAAAGAGATACTTACATGAAAGCAATGGATGCAGCCCTTCAGTTGTACAAAACCAGCGGTAAAGATGCCTATTTAAAGAAAGCTTTTTCCTATGCAGAAGGAAGTAAGGCTGCTGTGCTGTATGAATCTATTCAGTCAAACCAGGCTCTGATGATTGGAAACATTCCGGATAGTCTGAAAGAGAAAGAAAATCAGCTTAAGAAAAGAACCTACTATCTTGAAGAACTGATATTTGAGGAGAAACAGTCACAAAACCCGGATCCCCGGAAATTACAGCACTGGAGTGGCCAGTTATTCCAGGCAAAAAAAGCGTATGAAGCTCTTATACAGAAATTTGAGACTCAATACCCCAGGTTTTATCAACTGAAGCACAACCAGGAACCGGTTGATATTGAAGATATTCAAGAAAAATTGGGAGAAAATGAGATACTGATTGAATATGTGTTTCACAAGGACCATATCACCACGTTTAAAATCACCCCGGAAGACTATTCCGTGCATCAAATACAAGCAGGAAAAGATTTCATTGCAGGCATAAAAAATATAAAGAGGGCATTATCGGCCCGAAACTTCTCAACCCATAAATTACATGACTTTAATAATTTTACAGACACATCTTATTATCTATATTCCAAATTAATAGAACCTCTCAATCTGCCTGAGAATAGAAAATTAACCATTATTCCCGATGAACAGATTTCATATATTCCTTTTGAAATATTGACAAGCAACAATCCCGGCTACCATAAAATTGATTATACCAGTCCGGATTATCTCCTGAAAGATTATAAAATCGGCTATGCATACTCCGGTAAAGTTCTGTATAATAATCTGGCCAATAAAAAGCGTTCAAGAAAAAAGCTGGCAGCCTTTGCCCCTACCTATGAAAATATAGAGCAGCTTGAAACACTTGAATTGGCAACCCGTCAGCGTTACAGGGAAAAACTTTATCCCCTTAAAGGAATTGTGGAAGAGGTTAAAAAGATACAAAATATTATTCCGGGAGATGTTTTTATTGATAAGGAAGCCACAGAAGAAATATTTAAACGTAATTCACAAAACTATGACATCCTGCATCTTGCCATGCATACCATCATAAACGACAAAGATCCCATGTTTTCGAAGATGGCATTCACTCAATCAGAAAATGAGGAAGAGGATGGTTTTCTGAACACGTATGAAATTTATAACCTGAAACTGAACAGTCGTATGACAGTTCTGAGCTCATGCAATACAGGAACTGGCAAACTAAGGCGCGGAGAAGGAATCATGAGCCTTGCAAGAGGTTTCAAATATGCAGGCTGTCCTTCCATTGTAATGACTATGTGGCCGGTTGAAGACAATTCCAGTATAACGCTAATGGAACATTTTTACAAGGCTTTAAAGAAAGGAATGTCAAAAGATAAAGCATTAAGAGAAGCCAAACTCCAATATTTAAACAATGCCGACCCATTACATGCCCATCCCTATTTCTGGTCGGGATATATCCTTATTGGAGATAAAACGGCTATTTACAAGGATCGCATGGCGTATTATTATGTTGCAGGAGTCATTATCCTGATGATTTTACTGATCCTCGGTGGATATTATATAAGAAGAAGAAATATAAGACAAAAAGGATAAACTGACACTTTTTATTTTTTATTTATAAACCCCTTATAATCGTATTAATCGGATAATATTTTATCAAGCAGCGATTCAGCTTCTTCTTTTCTTATCATCTCATGGTCCACAATAAAATTCAGGTAACTTTCAGCCTTATCAGTATTCCCGGATTTCAGGTAAGCCAATGAGATATACCAATAGGCTTGTTGGGTAAACAAACCTTCTTCTTCCTGGATAACCTTCTTAAAATGATGTAAGGCTTCCTCTGTTTTATTCAGTTCCAGTTTTACAATACCTGCATAGAATAGATAACTGATATTGCCAGGATTATTATTTATGGCCGATGCAAAATATTTTTCAGCCTCCGTCCAGTCATTCTTGTTATAATTTCTAAAAGCTTTTGTGGCAGGCTCTTCCATGGTATTTTGAGTGACAGCCGAACGAATTGAATAGACATTTTCATAAGGAGAATAATATTGTGCATATAGTTCAGAGGGGTCAGGATTGAATTGTTTTAATAACAACCAGGTGCCTGCCATTAAAACGATTCCAATAACCGCAGCGGCCATAGTATAAACAATTTTCTTCCCGGGTATTGTTCTGCATTTCTCCTGGTCTGATTCAGCAATACGTTGCAATTTTTCTCTCAATTCAAGAACATCCTCTTCCGCAATAGCTTCTCTAACCTCCTTCTGAAAATCAACTTCTCTGCGGAATTCAGAATCTTCTTCCATCATTTTTTCAAAAATCTGCAACTTGTCGCCTTCCAGCTCCCCATCCAGATATTTGTCAATTAAATCCTTATAATTCTTCATATCTGTCATTATACCGCTGATCTTTTTTTATTAACTCAATCAATTTCTTTTTACAGTATTGTTTTCGCCGTTTTAGGTTTTCCACATTTTCTATCCCGAGTTTTTTGGCCATTTTCTTTTCCGGGGTGTCTTTCAAATACAATTTAAGAATTTTTTTGCATTCTTTATTCAGTTTTTTGAAATATTCCTGGTATAATTTATATCGCCTGTGAAGTTCATATTGAACTGCAACATCTTCCGGGTTCTCCTGCAAATATTGATATTCTTCCCTTACCTCATTCTCCCGGTTTCTGTCTCTTAACTCTTTCATCCAGATTTTCCAGCAAACAGAATATAGGTATGTAGCGAAGGACGAGGTTAACTCAAAGTTTTCATTTTTAATCTTTCGATAAATAATTATAATAGAATCCTGGAATACTTCCTGTGCATCCTTATACATTCCATTATTCTGCTCGACCATGGCCCTGACCTGGTTGAAATATCTGTCATACAGGTATTTTAGAACAACTTCGTTTTGTTTGCGAATTCCCTGTATTATTTCTAGATCAGAATATCTCTTCAAGGCTAATGGCTACTTTATTGCAATGTTTATAATAAAAAAATGAAAAATCCAAAAGAATGATATTTTTTTACTTCAAATGAATTCACAAAAATAGAACTATCAGGGCTTTGTACTATCAATAGATGAGTTGTTCAATTTCTTGCCTGTCGGAATTTAACTGGTGATGGAAAGCTTTGGTGTTTTCAAAATTGAGTTCATCACGTATCCGTTTATGGAACTGAATGGTGACCATTTTGCCCCTTAAATCAAATTCATGATCCATCCCAAAAAGGTGGCTTTCCACGGTTATATCTTTCCTGTCGCTGTATTGTTTTACATTCAGCATACCTTTAAAACGCTGGTTGCAATATATACAACTAATAGCATAGACACCCGGGGGTGGAATTAATTTTTCGTCTTCTTCTTTTTCCAGTTCATAGGTTGGGAAACCCACTTCTCTGCAAAGGGGATGTCCGTCTTTTAGTTTACCCATCATAATGTAGTAATGATCAAGGTATGCATTGGCCCTTTGTATTCTACCTTCAGCCAGAGCTTTTCGAATAACAGTAGAACTGACCGTTTCATTCTTAACTTCCCGGGCAGAAATTTCTTCTACTTCAAAATCATGTGTTTGAGCAAGCTTGTAGAGATATTCAAAGTCACCTTGTCTGTTGTGTCCGAAATGGTGGTTAAAACCAATGATAATCCGTTTGGCGTTCAATTTACTTACTAAAATGTCCTCCACAAACTGGTGTGAGGTTGTCTTAGAAAATTCAACGGTAAAATTGAGAATAACGAGGTGATCCAGTCCGGTTGTTTTGAGCAGGTTTGCCTTTTCCCGCTGGGTATTTATAAGTTTGAGTCCTTTTCCTGCAGATTCCGGGTAAAGCACTTTTCTGGGATGAGGATAAAAAGTTATAAGAACCGTCTCTCCGCCTATCTCATCAGCTAACTTCCTCAGCCGGTTAAGAATAGATTTATGTCCTATGTGAACTCCATCAAATGAACCCGTCGTAACAACCGGATTTTTTATTTCTTTAAGTGTATCAAAACCTCTGTGTATCCTCATTTTCGCTTAATTCTTTTACCCATTCACGCATTTGATTCAGTCTTATATACTGCTTTCCGAATCTTTTTGTTTTACATAATAGGCAACTTTTTCCAATGAGGTTGTCATATCGTAATTTTCGAGGACTATATCAGCCGAAACGTTGACAGGTACGGAGGTGTAATTCAATATTCCTTTTATACCACTCTGAACTAAAGATTCCGCCACCTGAGCAGCATATTCCGGTGGTACGGTAAGAATACCAATAGAAATATCTTCTTTCTCTATAATATTTTTCAATTCATTCATTGAATAACACTTAACGCCAGAAATCACGCTGTTGATTTTTTCCGGGTCCGTATCAAAAGAGGCCACAATTTGCAATTTTGAGCGTTTACCCCTGAAATACGCAGTAATGGCCCGTCCGAGGTTACCGATTCCTATAACTGCTACTTTGAGCCCTTCCGGGGAATCCAGTATTTCACCAATAAGATCGATAAGCGCCTGAACATCATATCCTTTTTTTAAGGTAGTGGAATAACCTATTAGCATGAGGTCTCTCCTAACCTGCACAGCGGTAATGTTGTGCAAACTGGCCAGCTCGTGAGAATAAATGTATTTCTTTCCTTCCGCATAAGTATTAAGGAGCGTTCTCCGGTACACGCTCAGTCGTTCAATGGTTTTTTCTGGTAAACTTTTCATTGGTCCTATTTTTAGTTTGATTTAAGCGGTAATTTTACTGTAAAAGTGGTTCCCTTGTCAGGTTCCGATTCAACATCGATTGAACCATCATATAAATCTACTACTTTTTTTGAAATGGATAAACCCAGGCCACTTCCTGTAATTTTTTTGGTTCGTTCATTTTTAGCCCTGTAAAACTCCTTGAAGAGTTTTTGTGTTTCCTCTCTTGTCATCCCAATACCTGTATCGCTCACTTTAATTTCCACCACATCATTATTCTTGTTCAGCCATACATCCACTCTTCCGTTGTCTTTATTATACTTAACTGCATTGGATATTAAGTTGTTCAGTACTATTTCAATATCCCCGGGGTCTGCATCATAGCTGGTATCCTCATCCGAATGCAGTTCAATTTGCACATCCTTTTGAATGGCATAGGGATTAATTGATTCAATAGCGTTTTGAGCAAGTGTGGCCAGATTAATAGTTTCCAGTTTGTCTTCTTTTCTCTCAAACTGAATCTTTGTTAAATCGAGCAAGTCCATGATAAGGGTTCTCATTCCCTTAATGCGTTCCATGGATCGATCAATCACCTGGTCATAATCGGAAATGTCTGTGCCGGCCTGTCTTTCCTTCATGATAGTCAGATAGCCTTCCAGGGCATTCAGCGGTGATTTGAGTTCATGGGACAATACGGATAAAAACTGGAACCTGACTTCTTTCCCTTCTTTGTTGAGCTTTTGAGTCATAGACCTCAGGAAAAGGTTTTTGGTAACATTTTCCATGGCAGATTTAAGCTCCTGGGGCGTAAAAGGTTTAGGGATAAAGTCATGGGCACCCTGGCTGGTAGCTTTTACGGCTAGCTCAAGGGAGGCATAAGAAGTAATGATCATGACAAGGATATCCCGGTTGTTTTTATTGATATATTCAAGCACCTCGGTTCCCTGTATTCCGGGTAATTTATTATCCAGCAAGAGAATATCCGGGGGATCCTTCTTGATGAACTCAATCGCATCTTCTCCTGTGTAGGATTCATACACTTCAAATCCCCGGTCTTCATCCATAAACGGATAGCTTACGGTAAAATTTTTCAGAATTCTTTTTACCCCGGAGCAAATACCGGGTTCATCATCAACTACTAAAACCCTTATCTTCTTCATTCTTATTTATTCAGTAATTTTTCAATCTCAGTTTTCAGTTGTTCTTTTCTAATTCCTTTTTCAAGATAAAGATCGGCTTTTATCCACTTTTTCTCATCATCAGAGTTTAATCTAAATGACATACCTGTTTCAGAGGCTACTGCTGTAGCAATAATTATAGGCAGATCCGGGTATTTTCTTTTGGCTTTATAACTGAGAATGAATCCACTGTCTTCAGTCTCCATCATAAGGTCAAAAATAGCCAGATCGGGTTTGGAGGATTCAAGAACCTTCTCTCCCTCCTTCATACTCTCTGCCTTTATTACTTTATATCCCAGGTTTTTGAGGGTTAATTCCATCTGAAACAAGTAATCAATATCGTCGTCTACGATAAGGATTGTTTTTTTATCCGTCATAGCTGTGCTCATGATATTTTGGTAATTTTATAATAAAGGTAGTTCCTGTGGGCCCTTTTTCCGGGTCTGCATTGGAATCTACCGTTATTTTCCCTTTGTGCATTTTCACTATACCATAGGCTGTTGCCAGCCCCAGGCCAGTTCCTTCACCAATGCCTTTTGTAGTATAGAAAGGTTCGAAAATTTTATCCTTATCCTCCTGTTTAATTCCTTTTCCGGTATCTCCCACCTTAAAGATGGTATAATTGTCATCGTCATCTACCTCTATGGTCAGTTCACCACCTCCAGGCATAGCATCTATAGCATTTTTAATGAGATTGGTAAATATCTGTGTCATTTGTTCCTGGTCCAGGTAGGCTTTTTCCGTAGAAAGATTATCCTTTATAATATTCACTTTCACATTATCGGGCACAATGACAGCATCGAAACTTTGCCCGATGAGTTTCACCACATCAATTTCGGACCTGGAAACCTGGTTCTTCCGGGCAAAATTCAGGAGGCCGCCTACAATCTTCTTACAGCGGTTGGTTTGCTCGACAATAAGTTTCAGGTCATCATGAATTTCTGAATCTTTTGGAACTTCTTCAAGTAATATGTTGGCATACATGATAACAACGCCCAATGGATTATTAAGTTCATGGGCTATTCCTGCAGACAACTGACCCATGCTGGCCATTTTTTCCGATTGCCTGAGTGCCTGTTGCATGGATACCAGTTTTTCATTGGAAACAGCAAGCTCGTTTACTGAATTGTGGAGTTTTTCAATGGTATAAGGAAGACACATTTCATTCTCAGCCAACCCTTTGACAATAGCTATAGCATGTTCTTCACACGTATCGTACCCGCAAGCTCCGCAATTGAGATGATCTTTAGGCTCTGTTTTACCCATGGACCGGAGCACTTTCTCAATTTCCCCGTTTGTGGGTGCACTGATGCGTTTATCATTAGGCGCAAACTCCGCCGAAAGATCCAGCTCTTCAAATTCAGATACATGGGCCTTCCATTCTTCCTTATCAAAAGTTTCGCTTTTTTCCTGGACATAATTGTGCACCAGTATTCTTCTGCCATATTGCTGACCCTCCCTGGATGTCCCGGGTCCCATGATGCATCCTTCACAACAAAGCAATTCGAGGTGCCGGGATTTTATATGGCCTTTTTCAAACTCCTTGATGGCTTCCTGGAATTCATTTCTTCCTTCAGCGACAATAATATTGCCATCGAAAACATCGTCTTTGATTCCGGCGGTCTGTAATAAACCTCTGCTGACCGGAAATATTGCACCTCTTCCGCTTTTCGGCGGATCAAAATCGGTGGATTTCCTGTTTCCCGGCTCAATTCCTTTTTCCTCAAAAACCTGTCTTAACTCTGTAAACGTAAGCATTTCATCTATCTCATTGCTCTCTGCTTTTTTGGCAATACAGGGTCCCAGGAAAACAATGTTCGTGTTGTTGCCGTATTTTTTTCTCATGACCCTCGCCATGGCGACCATCGGGGAAGCAATAGGAGCCATGTTTTCCACAAGTTCAGGATGGTACCGTTCAACATATTTCACAATAGCCGGACAATCGGATGAGATATACCTTTTGTCCCCATTATTTTGGATGAGCTTATTGTATTGACGGGCAACCAGATCTGCACCAAAAGCTACTTCAGAAACAACATCAAAGCCCAGCCCCCGAATCATCGAAACCAATTCTTTGTAATCGGATATTTCAGAAAATTCAGCCGGAAAGCTTGGAGCCACAATGGCAATATTCTTTTGGTGATTTTTTAAGATTCCGTCAAGATTCTCTGTCGTATCAAGAAAAACTTTCGCTCCCTGACTGCATACTTTTATACAGTTTCCACAACCTATGCACCGCTCATTCAGCACCTCTGCCTGTCCGTTAATAATTTTGATTGCTTTGGCCGGACATTCTCTCACACAGGTATAACATACTCTACACCTGTTCTTTATGGTGTGAACAATATCGCGCATGGTATTTGTTGGCTCGTTCTTCATGGTCATTTATAATAAAACATCACGTTTTGTGTATCTTGTATGCAAATGTTTCAATGCTTGTTCGCTCATTGGTTTTTCCAATTTCTCAGTATAAAAATCCAGAGCCTGCGTATTTTTATGTGCGAATTTCTGAGCGCTTTTGTCATCCATATTCTGAATCGTTTTTATCCGGTTCCTGATTATTCGTTCTTCATTATTCAGAGGCTGGCCTCCTCCATTCACGCAGCCACCCGGACAGGCCATTACTTCAATGTAATCATATTTATTTTTTCCTTTCCGAAACTCCTCTATCACCTGTTCTATATTTGCCAGCGGACTAATCGATAAAAAGTTATACTGCCTGTCGCCGATTTTCACTTTTGCCTGTTTTTTGTCCTTTGTCCCCCTTAACTTTGAAATTTTCGGTTGGGTCAAATCGTTACCCTCTATCCGGCTCTTCAGTGTACGGATAACAGCTTCAGAAGTTCCTCCTATGGAAGCCGGCAACTTTCCGGATGAACTGCTTATTTTGAAAGGTTCATCACAATCTTCCGGTTCTATGTTCTCAATATCGATTCCAAAAAGCTTTATAAGCCTGGCTAGCTCACGGGTAGTCATTACAGCATCTATTTCTGCAATGCCTTTATGCGTCATCTCTTCACGCTGCGCTTCAAATTTTTTGGCAGGGCATGGAGCGATAGCAACTGTGAAAATATCGTTCTCATTCCTGTCGGTACTTTCCAGGCAATACCTTTTTATGAGGCTTCCGGAAATCTGTTCAGGTGACTTGACGGTAGAGATATAAGGTAACAAATCAGCATGTGCCTGTTCCATATATTTTATCCATGCCGGGCATGAACTGCTAAACATGGGTAAATTCTCCTCTTTATCGATTCGGTCAGCCAATTCAGATGCTTCTTCCATAATGTAGATATCGCTACCAAAGCTGTTGTCGTATACCTTGTCAAAGCCAATTTTCCTGAGAGCGCTATTTATCAGGGCAGCCATATCTTTTCCCGAGCGTATGTTAAATTCATCAGCCAGGGAAACCGCTACAGAGGGACTATATTGTGCCACTACCTCAACGTCTTTTTTACCAATGACTTCCAGGATGGTATCCATGTAGGACTTTTCGGCCAGGGCACCGGTCGGACATACCATGATGCACTGCCCGCATTGGATACAATTGGAGAAATTAATATCCTTCCCCATCGTTGTGGCTATATTCGTATGATCGCCCTTGCTTACAAATTCGAGGGTGGATACAAGTTCATTTTCTTCACACACCCTGACGCATCTGCCACAAAGCACACACTTTGCAGGATCATGGACCAAACCCGGACTTGATAAATCGAGCCTGGCTTTATTCTTTTTGCCTGTAATCCGTCTCTCTCTAAGGTTAAGCTCCTGTGCCAGCCTTTGCAGTTCGCATTTGTTATTTCTTTCACAGTAAAGACAATCGTCAGGATGGTTTGAAAGCAAAAGTTCCACAATCGTTTGACGTGCTTCAATAACACGCTGAGAATGAGTCTTAATCGTCATCCATTCTTCGACAGGATAAGAACAAGCCGTTACCAGGTTATCCTCTCCCTCGACTTCCACGACACAAAGTCTGCAGGCGCCGGTAGGTGTAAACTCACTGAGATTACACAAGGTGGGAATCTGTATACCATGTTCGCGCAATGCCTCCAGAATGGTCTCTCCCTTCCTGGCGCTTAATGTCTTATCATTTACTTCTATATCGATGTACATTTTACTTTCCTTTTATTCGCTGATTACAGCATTAAATTTGCAAGATTCATAACAAATACCGCAACCGATGCATTTTTCCTGCACAATAAAGTGTGGATTTTTGGGCGTACCGTAGATAGCTCCCGTAGGGCACTTTTTGGCACAAATCGTACAACCCGTGCAATTATCCACATCAATGTAAAAGGTTCTTAAATCCTGACAAACCCCAGCTCTGCATTTACGGTCGAAAATGTGTTCCTCGTACTCTTCCCTGAACCACCGGAGAGTTGATAGTACGGGATTAGCAGCCCTCTGACCCAGTCCACAAAGAGAAGTATCCCGTATGACCCCGGCCAGCTTTTCAAGATGCATAACCCCTTTAAAACGCTGTAAAGTAGTATGGTCAGCGTTATCGGTTGGTTTTTTTGAAATATTCTCCAGGATTTCATACATCCTGGAAGTACCTTCTCTGCAGGGGATGCATTTGCCGCAACTTTCGTGTTTCAGAAAGTCCATGTAATATTTTACGGTATCGATAATGCATTTATCTTCATCCATAATGACCAGTCCACCTGAACCCAGCGTACCACCGGCTTCTCTGATGGATTCATAATCTATCCTGGTGTCGAGGTGTTCATACTTCAGAATTCCACCCGCTGGACCACCTATAAGTACTCCTTTGAGTTCTTTGTTATCGGGAAGCCCTCCCCCTATTTTATAGATGATATCTCTTAATGGACTGCCCATAGCGATTTCCACGATTCCGTTCCTTACAATATTTCCTGAAAGAGAAAATATTTTAGTACCATGACTTGTATCCGTTCCGGTTTCCCTGTACCAATCCGGCCCCTTATCAATTATAACCGGAACATTTAGTAAAGTCTCTGCATTATTGACGGTAGTAGGCTGACCTGCAAAGCCTCTTTTAGAAGGATATGGCGGCTTTGGCCGGGGCATTCCCCTCTTCCCTTCCATACTGGCAATCAATGCAGTCTCTTCACCACACACATAAGCGCCTGCCCCTTTAAAAAGGTACACATTCAGATTGAAACCGCTGTCGAAAATGTCATGGCCCAGCAAGCCATAAGATTTAGCCTGATCGATGGCATAATCCAGGCGTTCATAAGCGAGGGCGTACTCAGATTCCAGGTAAATATAAGCCTTTTGAGCACCAATGGCATAGGATGAAATAGCAACCGATTCAATTAAACGATGAGGATCGCTTTCCATAATAATCCGTTCCATAGAAGCCCCCGGATCGCTTTCACCTGCGTTGCATATAAGATAACGCTGCTCGGCTGGTGAGTTCAGAGTATTTTTCCATTTCTTACCCGTGGGATAGCCTTCCCCTCCCCTGCCTCTCAGTTCCGCTTTTTCAATAATATCGCAAATCTCTTCCGGAGTGTAGTTCCTGATAGATTTCAGAAAATTCTGATAGCCTCCACCTGCAATATATTCGTTGATGGAACAGGGATCAATCGTTCCGCAATTAGCAAGAATCCGGCGATTCTGGCCGGCAAAAAAAGGAAGATCCTCTACAGAAGGTACATTTTCCCAGGGTTCATGCAAATCGCTCAGATGCTGCCCGAGTATATACTCTTCAGAAAGATAACTGTTAAAAATCGCGTCCAGTATACTGTTGACTTTATCCGAAGTAACTCCCCTGTAAGTAATTTTGGCTTTGCCCGGAAGCTGTACATCCATAAGCGGTTCTTCGGAGAAAAACCCCAATGAACCGACTTTAATAAAATCCGCTTCTATATCTCTCTCTTCAAGGTAATTCTGTATGGCAGAATATGTTTCCCCTGCTCCTGCAATAATACTTGATGAGGTATAAGACAGGGAGATAGCGGGAATTTCTATTTTATACCGGAGTATTTTATTCAGGATATTCTGATGCTCCCGGATTTTTTCCTGGGGCTGACCAAGAATTTCCTGTAAAAGGACATCTTTATATTTTTGGGGACCTACTGTTTCCATAGTTATCAGACTTCAAGATCGGTATAATAATCAATTACTTCATTCAATTTCTCTTCATCTACGGAAGTATAATATTTGTCATTGACTGCCAGAACGGGACCAAATTCACAGGCTCCCATACAAGAGACTACCTCCAGGCTAAAATTCCCGTCTTTTGAAGTTTCACCCTCGCTGAGACTTAACCTGTCGGCAATTACATTCATCAAATGAGTACTTCCTTTAAGATGACATGAAGTACCTCTGCAAAGCTTCAGATGAAATTTGCCTTTCGGGTGAAACCTGAACTTGCTGTAAAAAGTAGCCAGGCTATATATTTTGCTTGTCGGAAGGTCCAGACAATCTCCCAGTTCCCTGAGAGCCTCTTCGGTTAAATACCCAAATTCATCCTGAATATCTTGTAAAATAGGTATCAAATTTTCCCTGCGTACAAAAGGATATTTCTCTATTATTTTCGCAATTTTTTCCATTTGAAATGTTTTCGTAAATTAAACCGAAGGAACTATACAAAAATATAAAAATTATTGTTATTTTGCGAACATTGTTAATTTTATAACAATAAACATAAAAATTTATTGTTCTCAATAAAAAAGTATTTATAAAATTATAACAGACAGATCAAACAAATCATGATTCCATGCTGATTATTTGAATTCAGTATAAATAACACAGGCTGTATTCAACATTACAAATTATTGATACTTTTAATGGATTATGAGTAGTCAAAAGAAAAGCGACCGGAAAGAACTTGTTATTTGCCTTGGAAGCGCTTGTTTTTCCCGGGGCAATAAAAATTTCGTACAAATTATCAAAGATTACATTAAGGAGCATCAGCTTGAGGATAAGGTGCATTTTCACGGCAATCACTGCATGAACTTATGTGAAAAAGGCCCGATTCTTAAGTTTGAGGATACGGTTTATACCCAGGTTAACTCTGAACGGTTAATACCCGTTCTTGATGAAATTTTTCACAAGTATTTTTAATAATAGCTAATACCCCGGAATATGTCAATAGTTCATATAATAAAAGATAAGTGCGATTTAAGCTATTCCTGCGTAAGGGAGTGTCCGGTAAATGCTATAGAGGTAAAAGTAAACAAGGATTACGCCCGCGTTATTCCTGAAAGATGCATCGGCTGTGGCAGTTGTGTACGCGCATGTCCGCAGGATGCTATTGATTACACGGATTCCAGGGCCGAAACAAAAGAATTGCTTAAATCAGACAAGAAAAAAGTGGCGATTGTTGCCCCCAGCATTTCAGGGGAATTTGACGACATAACCGATTACCGGAAATTTGTCCGGATGATCAAGCAACTGGGATTCGATCATGTGAACGAGGTCTCTTTCGGAGCGGACCTGGTTGCGATGAAATACAAAGAGCTGTTTAAGGATTTCAAAGGCAAATATTATATCACCTCAAACTGCCCTGTTATAGTCAATCATATAGAAAAGTTTCAGCCTGACCTGGTGAACAATCTGGCACCGCTGGTTTCCCCCATGATAGCATCAGCCATGGTCGCCAGGAAACAATACGGCAGCGATATTCATGTTGTCTATATGGGACCCTGC
Source organism: uncultured Bacteroidales bacterium (assembly GCA_964585385.1). Taxonomy (GTDB): domain Bacteria; phylum Bacteroidota; class Bacteroidia; order Bacteroidales; family UBA12077; genus JAGXLC01. The sequence goes on along the minus strand of CAZPDP010000013.1, from coordinate 5,485 downwards.
ATAGATTCGAAAAAAGAAGCAGAACTTTACAAGGGCAACAGGAAAGTTGATTCTGTGCTTACATTTGCCGAACTCAGAGAACTTTTTAAAGAATTCAATATACAGGAAAGCAAACTGGAATATTCCGATTTCGATCCCCCCATCGGGTACAAAGGTTCTCTGTTTCCTATCAGCAATGGATTATTACAGGCAGCTGACATCAGCGAAAATTTGCTCACCGGCACGGTTATTACAGCAGAAGGCAAATTTAACATGCTGAATGCCACCTCACAGTTTGAGCAGGATATAGATCAAATAAAAAGACACTTCAATCTTTTTTATTGTGAAGGATGCCTGATGGGACCCGGGACATCTCCGGGAGGCAAAAAATTCATAAGACGTTCCAGGGTAATTGATTATGCCAATAAAAGACTCAAAGATTTCGATTATGAAGCCTGGGAGAAGGAGGTTGATAAATACCGGGATATGGATTTTTCACGAGAATTTAAAGCAAACGACCAACGTATTGATACTCCTTCAGAAGAAAAGATCCAGGAAGTATTAAAAGCCATTGGAAAAGAAGGAACTGATACAGACACAGGTTGCAGTGCATGCGGCTACCCTTCCTGCAGGGATTTTGCCATAGCTGTATCCAAAGGACTGGCCAAGACGGAAATGTGTTTGAGTTACACCCTTCGTAACCGCCATGAATACATTAAAGCGCTCAGGACTACCAACGAAAAACTCGCTCAAACCCAAAAAGCGCTGAAAGAATCAGAACAGAAAGCCAGAAAGGAGAAGCAGGCTGCTACAGAAGCTTCAGAAACGATAAATGCTATGCTCCAGAAATTGCCTTCGGCAGTGGTTATCATTGACAATAACATGAAAATCATCCAGTCTAATGAAACATTCATCGAATACATGGGTGATGAGGCCAAATCGATCAATGAAGTGATTCCCGGTCTTGTGGGTGCAGATTTAAAAACTCTTCTTCCCCATAACATTTACAATTTGTTTTCACATGTACTAAACAACCATCAGAATATTGTCAACAGGGATATCCACCTGGAGGAAAAGCTGCTGAACCTTTCCATTTTTACTATAAAGAAAGGAAAAATCGTGGGTGCAGTCTTCAGAGACATGTATTCGCCTGAGATACGAAAGGAGCAAGTCATTAAAAGAGTAACCGAAGTAATTGACAAAAACCTTGAAATGGTTCAAAAAATCGGATACCTGCTTGGTGAAGGCGCTTCAGAGACAGAACAGATGCTCAATTCCATTATCGAATTCTATAAATCCGATAAGAAAGACGAAAAGTAATGAATGACCATTTTCACATAGAAGTTGATATTCAGCAAAAAAGCCATGAAGGAGAACGTATTTGCGGAGATGTCTTCATTTCAGAAAAGTTCAGGGAAGAAAACAGGCTTATCCTGGTACTGTCAGACGGGCTGGGTCATGGAGTGAGAGCCAATGTCCTTGCCACCCTGACTTCCACTATGGCGATGAATTTCACTAAGGAACACAAGGATGTTCAGACCATAGCGGAGATCATTATGAACACACTCCCGGTAGACAAAAAGAGAAAAATCAGCTATGCCACTTTTACGATAATTGATATCGATTCAGAAGGAGAAACAACCATACTGGAATACGACAATCCACAAACTATCATTTTACGGGGAAATAAAGTTTTCCGGCCCGAATGGAAAAGTATTGAACTAAAAAGTGAAAAACACCAGGGAAAAAAATTAAAAAGCTGTCACATTACTCCTCAGAAAGAGGACCGCATTGTTTTTTGCTCCGACGGTGTAGTCCAGTCCGGACTGGGAACGGACAAATACCCCTTTGGATGGGGACAGGAGAACTATATTGAATTTGTAAAACGGCTGGTAACAAACAATCCCGATATATCTGCCTCCCGGCTGGCTCATAAGGTTATCAATATGGCCTACCAGAATGACCGCTATTATGCCAAAGACGATACCAGTTGCGGTGCGGTCTATTTTAGAGAGCCCAGGAGGCTGCTAATTTGCACCGGTCCTCCATACGACATGGAAAAAGACAAAGAACTGGCCCAAATGGTAAATGAATTTGACGGCCGTAAAATTATTTCAGGCGCCACAACGGGTGACATCATAGCCAGAGAACTAAATCTTGAAATTGAGGACAGTTTCGAGTTTGATGACCCAGACCTCCCTCCCATCTCTTACATGACAGGGATTGATCTGGTTACAGAGGGAATACTAACTCTCAGCAAAGTGGCTGAAATATTGAAATCCTATACCAGTTATTCTGTACTTAAAAAAGGACCGGCTGACAAAATTGTAAAAGAACTAAAGGAAAGCGACGAGATTCATTTTGTCATCGGAACACGTATCAACGAGGCTCACCAGGACCCCAGCCTGCCTGTTGAACTGGAAATCAGGCGCACAGTGGTAAAAAGAATAGCCAAAATCCTTGAAGATAAGTTTCTGAAGGAGGTAACGCTGAAATATATTTAGAAAATTGATTAAATGAAGATTCTAAAATAAGGTTACGATAACACCAGTTTTGGTTGTACTTTGGTCAGAATCTGACTTACCTCAGCAACCGCAATAGCCAGCAAAGCTGCTCTTTCTTTAATACTATGTTTTAATACATATTCTTCTCCATTTGCCTGTCGCACACCTATAGCCCCCATCCCGTCAATTCTGAACTTGTCTTCACTCACGAAACCAATATCAGAAGAACTCCACCTGTGCTCATTTACAAGCCGAACATCTAACCTTTCACCAATTTGTTTAATAATTTTCCATAAAAATTCAACATTCTCGTTATAAATCATTGCATTCCTTCTTGGTCCTCCCTCTATCTGAAATAGCAGGTCAGATTTGTATTTCTTCAGGATGGTTCTCCTTATTTTTTCCTGAACAACCTCCATTTGGTCTGTATTATCAAACCGAACACTCAGACTCACCTCTCCGTGAGCAAAAGCTTCTGAAATATTGGTTTGTAATTTCATGTCCCCCGGGGCAACCAAAAGACCATTTTCCGGATCAGACATGCTTGACCACTGACTTATAAGGCGCGAAAATATATTGGCAGCAAAAGGAACCAATCCGGGATCATCTGTCTTCTTGAGATTCATAGTACAATGATAAACTGCCGCTCCGGATCTGGATGTCACTACTCCACCGTTCAGGGTTCCACCTTTTAATCCGATTATATAACTTGCATTAAATGATTTTTCTTTAACCAGATTTCTTTCAAATTTACCCCGCAGGGTATCATCGCTGGTCAGCAAAATTCCTACTTTTACCTTGCGCAACACACGAGTATAGCGAAGTGCCTGCAAAGCCATCAAGAGAACAATCAGCCCGCCTTTATGTTCCCATATACCGGTGCCGAAATACTTCTGCCCCAATTTCGAGAAATATCGATGCTTGTGAATCGGAGTATCATTATCAAGATTACTCAGGAAAAGAATATCATACTCTCCTTTATCCGAATTAGATAAAAAAATAGAATTACCAATTTCCACATGGGGAATAATTTGATGGTGAAATCCCAGGCTTGTGAATTGCTTTATCAATTTATTTGCAAGATTATTTACACCTTCCACGTTCCGGACATGGCTGTTAGTATCCACAAGTTGTTTCAAAATTTGTTCAGCAGACTCTAGCCTGTTCCCTATGATGCTTCTTATCCTCACTTGCAGTGGTTTATTTTCGTCTGCAGAAATTTTTGAATTCTCCTCAACCAAATCCTTAAAGTACCGGCTGGATGCTACCTCAAGAATTTTATTTACCAGGGCACTGTAATCATATCCTGATTTGGAGGCAGCAAATACATAACTGCCCCTCAATCCAAGACTTGCCATCGAATTTATTTCCAGCAGGTAAATATTGTTGTTTTCGTCCAGCCTTATGTCAACCCTCGCAAAATCCCTCAATTGCAAAGCATTAAATGCCTCGATACTTAACCGCCTCATTTCTGCAGCCAGTTCAGAAGGTATTTCAGCCGGGCAGATTTTCTTTTTGGGATTCAATTGCTTGTCTTCGACACTTTGTATAGCATCAGGAGTCTCCAGTTCAAATTCCACAATAGGAAATGATTCTATGGGTACATTTCCTATTAAACCCACAGCAAATTCTCTTCCCCTGATAAATTGTTCAACCAAAGCCTGCTGTTTAAATTCCTGGTTAATAAATACCACTGCTTCCTTTAAGTCTTTCTGATTGTGCACTACTTTAAGACCAAAAGATACACTTTCCATTTTGGGTTTTACAATTACAGGGAAATTTACACTGGTTACATCATCCTCTTCAGATGAAAACACCCAGTATTTTGGCGTGGGAATCCCTTTTTGCTGCATTAAGATTTTAGTTATCACTTTATCAAGTGCAAGAGCATGCCCTGATGGAGATGAACCCACATAGGGAATACCGAGCATTTCCAACATAGCGGGAATGTGCGTATATCTGCTTTCTCCCTGAATTCCATAAGCCATATTAAAAACCATTCCCAGCTTCTCACCCTTAAGCACTTTGGGCATAAAATTCTGAAGGTTTTCCACCAAATGCATATTACCATCAATAATCTCCACATTGTGACCATTGGATTCAAGGGCATCAGCCACCCTTTTTACAACAGAAGGGTCGTATTTTTCTTTGTTCTGCAGTCCAAATGTGTTGATGACCCCCGTCATATCCCTGTTAAATATGATCGCTACCTTCATATTCCGTATTTTCTTTTATTTTACAAATTTTTATAAAGTTATGCATCATCTGAAGACCAAAAGGTTTGGAAACTTCAGGATGAGACTGAAACCCGTAAATAGGTTTTTTTTTGTGCCGGATTATTTCATGAGGACAATTTTCCGAACAGGCTAAATTCATAAAATCCGGCGGAATTTGTGAAACATAAAAATTGTGCTTTTCCCTTAAGTACACTTCCGTTGTATTGATTCCTTCAAAAATGGGATCTTCAGGCTCTGAGATGATAATTTTCTCACGCTTATTCTGGTATTCAGAAAGCTTCTTTATCCGTCCCATAAATAACACGGCAAGAATCTCATGCCCCAGACAAATTCCCATGGTTGGCAAATGAAAATTCATCATGGTAACATAATTGGTGGTCAAATTTAAAGGCTCATAAGGATTGCCCTTTCCACCTGAAAGAATAATTCCGCTGATTTTTCTTCTTTTGGGAAGAACAAGCGGTTCATTGTGATCAAACATAACATATGGTATATCGTATTCATAAAGGAAATTCCTCATGAATTGTTTGATAAACGCACTCTGGTTATCAATAATCAGCAACATCTTGTAAGAATTAAGAATTTAATAATATGATAGAATGTACCAGCCAGGAAAAATATTCCTACCGGATAAGAAATCAGGAGATAAAATAAACTCAGGAATCGTTGTAAGCTTTCATCTTGGTATGATTTTTCAACCCGGTAAATATAGGGAAAAACTTTATATAAAACTATACCTTCAAATCTTTTTTAGACCCCCACAAG
>CAZPDP010000012.1:80481-81806 GCA_964585385.1 uncultured Bacteroidales bacterium | reverse complement strand
AAGCAACCACAAAGAGAGTTATAGCCAAATATCAACCATGTTTTAGAATTTAACGGAAATGTTTAAAAAACAGGAGATAGGAATTTATTGCCCAATAAAGAGTTTTCTGTCAGAAATAGTTTCTTCTTTCGTGACTGTAAATTTAGCATCTGATTTAAAAATGGTATATTTATTGTAATTTTACGATTGTTCGAATGGAGTTATATAGATAATTAGTTATAAAAAAATAAATTAAAATTTTAACATTATGGCGTTATTCAAACAAATGGACAGTGATCGAATTGACGACAACAACCAGGAAGAATTAAACGGTGAAGTGGAAAAAGTGAAAGTGCTCATCATCGGTTCAGGTCCGGCAGGTTATACTGCAGCAATCTATGCGGCCAGGGCCAATCTGAACCCGGTACTTTACGAGGGAATTGAACCGGGAGGACAGTTGACAACTACAACAGATGTAGAAAATTACCCCGGTTATCCGGAAGGGATTAAGGGACCAGAGATGATGGAAGACTTCAAAAAGCAGGCAGAACGATTTGGTACGGATGTTCGTTTTGGGATCGCAACGGCTTCGGATCTTTCGAAACAGCCTTATATCATTACCATAGATGATAAAAAGAGAATTCAGGCTGAAGCGGTTATCATTGCAACAGGCGCTTCCGCAAAGTACCTTGGCATCGAATCTGAAGAAAAATTCAAAGGAATGGGCGTTTCAGCCTGTGCAACCTGTGATGGTTTCTTCTACAAAGGACAGGATGTTGCCGTTGTAGGAGGAGGCGACACTGCTGCTGAAGAAGCGCTCTACCTGTCAGGTATTTGTAAAAAAGTATATATGATTCACAGGAGAGATGAATTGAGAGCTTCCAACATTATGCAAAAAAGGGTATTTAATACAGATAATATTGAAGTTCTCTGGAATTCGGAAACTAAAGAAGTGCTTGGTGACGAGGATGGAGTGACAGGGGTTCGACTTCTTAATAATGCCTCCAATGAAGAGTATGACATAGAGGTTGCCGGATTCTTTCTGGCTATAGGTCATAAGCCTAACTCCGATATATTCAAAGATTACCTTGAAATGGATGAAACAGGTTATATACAAACAGAAGCTGGAAGTTCCAAAACCAATCTTGATGGAGTCTTTGCATGTGGTGATGTTCAGGATAAAATTTACAGACAGGCAGTCACTGCTGCCGGATCAGGGTGTAAGGCAGCGCTGGATGCTGAAAGATATCTTTCAGCCAAAGAATTCGATGCTTCACCTGTGGAAGAGGAAAAATCTTAAAAAAGCATTCTGAAATTTCAATACAGAAGAGGCTGTCTCAAAAGAT
>CAZPDP010000012.1:58214-80381 GCA_964585385.1 uncultured Bacteroidales bacterium | reverse complement strand
TAAAAACAGTTTAAATGATGAAATTATGAGGAGATTTATAACATTAGCAATCTTTCTTTTTAGTTTGCATACTATCACAGCACAACCTGTTATTGACGGGGACGAATTCGAAGGTGAGGGCCGATTTGGAAAGCAAATAATTGACGATGATAATTTTGACGTGCACTGGGCTGGATTTGAAATAGGACTCAATAATTTTCTATCACAGGAGTACAGTCTGGATCTGCCTGAAGAGTACGAATATCTTGAATTGCATACAGGAAAATCCTGGAATATAAATCTCAATCTGGTGGAGTTTGATGTAAACCTTATTGGTGGTAATTTTGGTTTAGGAACCGGACTAGGTCTTGAATTTAACGATTACCGTTTTGAAAGCAAAATGCCGATAAAAAAGGAGGGCGGACAGGTGGTTGTCGATTCAACCCATTTTGGGGATTTAGTGAATGTTGATAAAGCCAAGCTTACCATGACACACCTGACAATGCCTTTACTTTTTGAATTGCAGTTTCCTGAAGGCGATGAAGATGGATTTTTTATCACTGCCGGTGTGATTGGAGGTCTTAGAATTGGCTCTCATACAAAAGTAGTAACCCGCGATGATAATGGTGAAAAGGAGAAGGATAAAAACCGCGACGATTTCTTCTTATCTTCTTTCCGTTATGGGTATACCGCAAGAATTGGTTATGGTGCTGTGAGATTGTTTGCTAATTATTATGAAACTCCGCTTTTTGAAAAAGATAAAGGACCACAGGTTCATCCGTTTACATTGGGTTTTATGGTTAGCTTTTAAAGAATATAGATGCTGAAAATAAAAAAAGGTGCCGCTGATTTAAACGGCACCTTTTTTATTTTTATGTAAAAAGGGTTTGTCTTTAACTAACTTTTGAAATATGTTCAGAATGGTATTTTCCTGCTTCCAGCTTTTTATGAACTTCTTTGAATGCCTTAATTGTATAATCCACATCTTCCAGACTATGCATTGTAGTGGGTATTAGTCTTATCAGCAGCTCACCTTTTGGAATTACCGGATAAGTTACCAATGAACAGAAGATGTTATAATTTTCTCTGAGATCCATTGTTATGCCCGCACCTTCAGGTACACTTCCTGAGAGGTAAACCGGGGTTACCGGGGATTCAGTATGACCCAGGTTAAAGCCTGCTTCTTTCAGTCCACTTTGCAGTCGGTTTACTATTTGCCAGAGCTTTTCCCTTAGTTCAGGTTTGTTTTTTAGAAGCTCAAGCCTTTTCAATGCCCCAATTACCATGGGCATGGGCAATGATTTCGCAAAAGTCTGGGAGCGCATATTGTATCTTAGGTAATTTACAACAACTTCATCAGAAGCAACGAAAGCTCCGATACCCGCCATTGATTTGGCAAATGTGGCAAAGTAAACATCAATTTCATCCTGTACATCAAAATGCTCACCGGTTCCTGCGCCTGTCTTTCCCATTGTTCCAAAGCCGTGGGCATCGTCTACCAGAAGTCTGAAATTGTATTTTTCCTTGAGCTTGATGATTTCATCCAGTTTACCAAGGTCCCCGGCCATGCCAAAAACACCTTCCGTAATTACTAAAATACCTCCGCCATTCTTTTCAGAAAGTTTGGTAGCTCTCTGGAGTTGTTTTTCAAGGTTTTCAATTTCATTGTGCGGGAAAACATATCTTTTGCCCATATGAAGTCGAAGGCCGTCAAGGATACAAGCATGGGATTCTGAATCATATACAATTACATCGTTTCTTGTAACCAGTGAATCAATGATGGAAACCATGCCCTGGTAGCCGTAATTAAGAAGGAACGCATCTTTTTTGCCTACAAATTCAGCCAATTGATTCTCCAGTTCTTCATGCTTGCTTGTTTGCCCGGACATCATTCTTGCCCCCATCGGGTAACCCATACCGTAATCTTTAGCAGCCTGGGCATCTGCCTTTCTCACTTCGGGATGATTAGCAAGACCTATGTAATTGTTTAAACTCCAGGTTAGAACTTCTTTCCCCCTGAACTTCATTCTGGGTGCTATATCTCCTTCCAGCTTGGGAAATGCAAAATAACCATGGGCCTCTTCCATATACTGGCCTAAGGGTCCCATGTCTTTCTGTATTTTTTCAAATAGATCCACTTTGCTGTTCGTTTTAGAATTCGACTATCTTTCCTTATTAACCGCATTATTCATAAATTATTATAAATATGAATAAAATGCTGATTAACCCCGACTTAGATGAACTTATATTTTTGAAAAAAATTTTAGTAAATCATAGTCGCTGCCGGAGACAGGAATAATTCTTGAATTATTCGGGTTAAATAGGTTGACAAAAGTATGTTTTTTTTGGTAATTTTCAAATTGCAAAAAATATTTTATAATATCGCATCGTTTTAAAGGCTTTTAATTTTAATATTTAAAAGATATAATATATTTTTGCAAAATGTTTCAGAAGATAGCTAAAATACTCTTATTAACAGCACTCTTTGCAGCGGTTCTTACATCCTGCAAGTACGAGAAATTATTAAAAAGTTCAAATTATAAAATGAAGTACAACAAAGCGCTGGAGTTCTATCATGAAGGAGACTATGCCAGGGCTATCGGACTGTTTGAGCAAATCAATCCAGCCTTGAAAGCCACAGACAGGGCCGATACAGTACATTATTATATGGCTCAGTCATACTACAAAAAAGGAGATTATATACTGGCCAAGCATTATTTTACAGATTTCTATCAAACTTTCGGAAATCATGAATGGGCGGAAGAGGCTGAATTTCTCAGTGCATACTGTGATTACAAAATGTCTCCCAGGCCCAGTCTGGAGCAGGAATATACCTACAAGGCAATAAATGGCTTCCAGATTTTTATTCGAAGACACCCCAACAGCCCCAAGGTCAAGAAATGCAATGATTTAATTATTGAGATGAAGAATAAGTTGGCTGTCAAAGCTTACAAAGCGGCTAAGCTTTATTTTGAAATGGAAGATTATAAAGCAGCTATTATAGCACTAAACAATTGTTTAAAGCGTTATCCTGATACAAAACACCGGGAAGAAATCCGTTTTCTTATCCTGAAATCGAATTTTCTTTTGGCATCCAACAGCATCAAAGAAAAAGAGCAGGAAAGATTTCAGACGACACTGGATGAGTATTATACATTTACCAATCAGTTTCCGGAAAGTAACTATAACAAGGAAGTAGAAAAGATATACCAAAAAACACAAAGAAATTTGAATAATTAAGAGGAGTGGATATGGATTACAAGAAAACAAATGCTTCACTGACAACGAAAACCCGAAATATTAAGCAGCTTGAGACGGGTGTGGACAACGTCTATGAAGCCGCAGTTATTATCTCAAAAAGAGCAAACCAGATTGCTGCTGAACTGAAGGAAGAGTTGAATCAAAAGCTGGAGGAGTTTGCTTCTTATACAGATAATCTTGAAGAAATTTTTGAAAACAAAGAGCAAATTGAAATCTCAAAGTTTTACGAAAGACTTCCCAAACCGACGTTAATAGCGCTTCAGGAATTTTTGGAAGGGAAAATTTATTACAGAAATCCCAAGACCGGGCATGAGAATACCCAGTCTGGTAAAGAAGAAGAATAATACAACCCATGTTGTTAAAAGGAAAAAATATTCTTTTAGGGATAACAGGAAGTATAGCAGCTTATAAGGCTGCTATGCTTATTAGATTGCTGGTCAAAGAAGGAGCCTCGGTCCAGGTGGTAATGACGGAATATGCAAAAGAATTTATCACCCCTTTAACCATGGCAACCTTATCTAAAAATCCCATACTTGTGGATTTCTTCGACCCTGAAAACGGCCAGTGGAATAGTCATGTTGACCTGGGTGAATGGGCAGATTTGTATCTTATTGCACCCGCTACTGCCAACACAATGGGTAAAATGGCGAACGGTATTGCTGATAATCTTCTTTTAACAACTTACCTATCTGCCAAATGTGATGTGATGGTAGCTCCTGCAATGGACCTCGATATGTATCAGCATCCTTCCAATTTAAACAATATTGAAACCTTAAAATCCTACGGCAACATTATTATTGAGGCTGCCACAGGCGAATTGGCGAGCGGCCTATCAGGAAAGGGCCGTATGGAAGAACCCCAGTATATAGTTGAAAAGGTTATCGAGCATTTCAACTCAAAAAAAAAACTAAAAAATAAAAGGTTTCTTGTTACTGCAGGCCCAACCTTTGAAAATATTGATCCTGTCAGGTTTATAGGTAATTATTCTTCAGGTAAAATGGGTTATGCTATAGCCCAGTCACTATCCGACAACGGGGCAGAGGTAGTTCTGGTGTCCGGCCCTACCAGCCTTGTGATTGAAAATTCAAACATAACCCTCATTAAAGTTCATACTGCTGATGAAATGTATGAAGAGGCTGTAAAGACGTTCCCTTCAACAGATGGAGCCATTCTGTCTGCAGCCGTTAGTGACTTTAAACCGGTGGATTCACGCAAAGAGAAAATGAAAAGGGGAAAAGAGGGCCTCACCCTGCAACTGCAACCTACCCGGGATATAGCAGAAAGACTGGGACGGGAGAAAAAAGAGAGTCAACTGCTTATTGGTTTTGCACTGGAAACAGAAAACGAAATAGAGAACGCCAAAAAGAAAATCCAAAAGAAAAATTTCGACTTTATAGTTTTGAATTCACTCAATGATGAGGGTGCAGGCTTCCAGGTGGATACCAATAAAATAAAAATCATTGACCGGAAAAATAAAATTCAGGAATTTGAGTTAAAATCTAAGACGAAAGTAGCCGATGATATTGTCGGTAAAATATTAGAAATGAATCTATGATAATCAGAAAGATACTCTTTGCATTCCTTTTGGTTATGGTTTCTGCCAATCTTAGTGCCCAGGAACTGCGTTGTAATGTACAGGTTATTTCTTCACAGGTTCAGGGGACAAACAAAGAGGTTTTCCGAACTCTCCAGGAAGTGATATACGAATTTATGAACAACCGGATATGGACAGAAGATAAATATGAAGCCGAAGAACGAATCGAATGTAAAATTCTGTTAAACATCACGGATCATAGCGGTGATGAGTTCAAAGGGACCATGCAGGTTAGCTCAAGAAGACCGGTTTTCAACTCCTCTTACAGCACGACACTTTTTCAAACCAAAGATGAATATTTGACTTTTCGATACATTGAAGGGGAACCCCTTGAATTCGACATTAATTCATACAAGTCTAACCTTACTTCCATCCTGGCTTATTATGCCTACCTGATTATCGGTCTGGATTATGATTCATTTTCTCTCATGGGTGGAACACCTTACTTCCAGAATGCCCGGAAGGTTGTAAGTCAGGCTCAAAGTTCAAAATACAGTGGATGGAAGGCGTATGAAAACCGTAAAAACAGGTATTGGCTGATTGAGAATATCATGGATGATGAATATTCCGGTGTTCGTGAATTTATTTACAAGTATCACAGGGAAGGACTGGATAGGATGTTTGATGAACAGCCCCTGGCAAGATCGGCCATAGAGGAATCGCTGGAATTACTTCAGGATGTACACAGGGAAAAACCGGATCCCTACATGTTCTTCATGCAGCTAATCCTTGAAACTAAGTCCACCGAATTTGTTAATGTTTTCTCAAAGGGTGATATTAGTCAAAGCGAAAGGGTCTATGAGATTTTATCAGAAATCGATCCATCAAAAAGCGACCGCTATAAGAAAATTACCCAGAAATAATTTTGGGTTTTTATTCTCTTATTATTTTTATCTTTAATTTTATGAAAAATTTTCCATGAAGAGGATCGGTTAATTGTTTGTATTATGATTCAATCTTTAAAGATAAAGAATTACGCACTCATTGATAATATTGACATAGATTTTAATCCCGGATTTCTCACTATTACCGGAGAAACAGGAGCAGGAAAATCCATTCTTATTGGAGCGCTGTCCCTGGTTTTGGGGAACCGGGCTGATACCAATGTTCTCAGGGATGAAAACAATAAATGTGTGATTGAGGCTTCATTCAGAATCGATCAGTATAATTTGAAGTGGCTTTTTGAACGGTATGATCTGGATTTTGAGCCGGAGACAATATTGCGAAGAGAGATACGTGACAATGGGAAATCGCGTGCGTTTATAAATGATACACCGGTCAATATCAAAGTACTCAAAGAACTGGGAGACCAACTCGTAGATGTGCATTCCCAGCATCAGAACCTTATCCTGAAGGACAATTCTTTTCATTTAGACGTGGTAGACTCATTCGCAGCACACTATGAACTGCTGCATGAGTATAAAGAGCATTATAAAGACTATCGCAAGCTTGAAAATCAGTATAAAAAACTAAAGCACGAAGCAGAACAATCCAAGGCTGACCTGGATTATTATCAGTTTCAGTATGATCAGTTGGAGAAAGCTAAACTCCAGGAGGATGAACAGCAGGAACTTGAATCTGAACTGGAAACACTGAATCATGCAGAAGAAATAAAACATAGTCTTTCAGGCGCTTACCATCTGCTCACCAATGAAGAATACTCGATTCTGAATCAGCTAAAAGAAGCTGGTGATTATCTCAAAAAGATTATTGAGTATTTTCCAAAAGTGAAAGAGATTAGTGAAAGAACGGATAGCGCCTACATTGAACTGCAGGATATTTCAGGAGAATTAGATATCCTGAATTCGGATATTGAATATGACCCGGAAAGAATTGAATATATACGCGAGAGGCTCGATGAGATATATTCCCTTCAGCATAAACACAACGTCGATACGGTGCAAGATTTGATTTCAATTAAAAATGAACTGGAGCAGAAAATTGAACAAATTGATTCTGCTGATTACAGGCTGGAGGAGATGGAAAAATCACTTACTCAAAAGAGAAACCATCTTGAAAAACTGGCTTCTCAGCTTTCCGAAAGCAGGGGTAAGGCAATTGTTCCAATAGAAAGAAAAATTACGGGAATGCTGGTGGAACTGGGCATTCCTAACGCGAAATTTAAGATTGAGAAAAACACACTGGAGGATTTTACGGATAGTGGAAAAGATGGCATTCGATTTCTGTTTAGCGCAAATAAAAATATTTCCCCGGAAGAAATCTCCAAAGTGGCCTCCGGCGGCGAACTTTCAAGGTTAATGCTGAGTCTTAAATCACTTATAGCCGAGACCAAGGCGCTACCCACCATCATTTTCGATGAAATAGATTCAGGTACTTCAGGCGATATTGCTGACAAGATGGGAAGCATAATGAAGATGATGTCTGAAAATATGCAGGTCATCAATATAACACATTTACCCCAGATTGCCAGTAAAGGAGATTATCAGTTTCTTGTTTATAAAGAAGATGATCCCAAACACACCTACACCAATATCCGAAAGCTAAACAAGGAAGAACGAATACAGGAAATTGCGAAGATGCTGAGCGGAGAACAGTTGACGGAAACAGCTATCCAGAATGCAAGGGAATTTTTAAGCACTTCAGTAAAAAAATCATCTTAGGAAAAAACATTATTGGAATTGAATTGTACATAATACGTTATCAAAAAAAACTGCATTATGGCTTGTAATTTATTGAAAGGAAAAAAAGGGATTATATTTGGTGCGCTTAATGAGAAATCCATTGCGTGGCAGATAGCCGAGAGAGCGCATGAAGAGGGAGCAGAAGTGGTTCTGACAAATGCACCTGTAGCGTTAAGAATGGGTAATATTAAACAGTTGGCTGAAAAGCTAAATACCAGGGTGATCGCTGCCGATGCTACAAATATCGAAGATATCGAAAACCTTCTGAATGAAACGATGGAATATTTTGGAGAGAAGGTTGATTTTATACTCCATTCCATTGGGATGTCTCCCAATGTGAGGAAAGAAAATACATACGACGACACAAATTATGAGTATTTTCACAAAACACTGGATATCTCTGCTTTATCCTTTCATAAAATTCTTCAATCTGCCCGGAAATTAGATGCTATCAAAGAATGGGGGTCAGTGGTAGCCTTATCTTATGTAGCAGCTCAGCGAACCCTTTATGGATATAACGATATGGCGGATGCAAAAGCATTACTGGAATCGATAGCAAGGAGTTTTGGTTACATTTATGGCAGAGAGAAGAAAATTCGTATCAATACCATATCGCAATCCCCAACCCCAACAACAGCCGGTTCCGGAGTGATGGGCTTTGAAGGTTTGATGGATTTTTCAGAGAGGATGTCGCCCCTCGGGAATGCAACTGCAGAAGAATGTGCCAATTATTGTATAGCCCTATTCTCTGACCTTACCAGGAAAGTGACTATGCAGAATTTATACCACGACGGTGGATTTTCAAGTATGGGTATGAGTCACAGGGCAATGGCTGTATACAATAAGAACCTGGAGGATATATGCGATTGTCAGGATGAAGAAGGAGTACGGCACAGAATTAAACAGGATCAGTAATTTTGTCTGCTGAATAAAAAATTGAAAGAGGTTTAAAAGCAAATTTTAGGAGGTACAGATGTTACCTCCTTATTTTATTTAATATATTAGCGGAATATAATCAGGAAATATTCTGAAATTTATGTTTGTAAATGTTTTGTTGATTATCTTCTATGTTTTCTTCCCGATGGTTATTTTATACCTTTGCAGGAGATTTCCCATGGTCAATAAGCTGGGGTCCGTAGTAATAGCCTATTTGTTCGGCCTCATACTGGGTAATGTTGGAATATTGCCTGAAAGTGCTGAAAAAATACAAAATTCTCTAACCACTATAACTATACCCCTTGCGATTCCGTTGTTGTTATTCTCCGCAAACATCGGGGCCTGGTTTAAAATTGCGGGAAAAACACTTTTATCCTTTGTTGCAGCTTTGATAGGTGTTATTGTTGTGGTTTCCATCGGATATGTTCTTTTTAAAAGCGAGGAAATGCCCGAAATGTGGAAAATTTCAGGGATGCTTGTGGGTGTATATACCGGGGGAACACCCAATCTGGCTTCTTTAAAGATGATGCTTGATGTAAATCCGGATACTTATATTATCACCCATACTTATGACATGGTGCTTTCCAGTATATACCTCCTTTTTCTTATAACCATCGGCAGGAAAGCTTTTTCACTTTTATTGAAGCCGTTCCCTTTTCTGAACCATAAGAATTCACTTACCATGTCTCAGCTGGACGGGCAGGATCCCTATGCTGGAATTCTTAAGAAAAAGTCTGTTTTACAGTTGTTAAAAGGTTTGGGTGTTTCTGCCCTAATATTTGGAATAGGTGGAGGTTTAAGTTTCCTTTTTCCCAAAAGTGCTGAAATGGTTGTGGTTATTCTTACTATTACTACCCTGGGAATATTGGCTTCCCTTATCCCGGCAGTGAATCAAATTGAAAAGACATTCGAGCTTGGGATGTATTTTATATTGATATTCAGTCTGGTAGTAGCTTCAATGGCTGATGTCAGTCAATTTGGGGGGTCCGCTCCGAATCTTTTTAGTTATATAACCTTTGTTGTTTTTGGTGGCTTGATTCTCCATGTAGTAATTTCTTCTTTTTTTAAAGTGGATTCGGATACGGTGATGGTGACTTCTACTGCTTTGATTTGTTCTCCTCCCTTTGTGCCGGTAATCGCCGGGGCTATAAAAAACCGACAGGTAATCATTTCTGGTTTAACCGTTGGAATCCTGGGTTATGCCATTGGAAATTACCTGGGTTATCTGGTAGCACAAATATTAAAAGGCATCTAACCTGCATAATTCTTGAATTATCCGGGCTAATTCTTCCTGGCAAGGTAATAAGCGCCTGTAGTCAGAAAATTCCTGAAATAAGGTATTCCGCTGATTATTGGCGACTGTTTGACAGGATTTAGTTTGTACTTGTATTTGTAAATCGGGTTAAAAAGGTAATGCTGCCTCCCTTCAATATAATAATGGTTTTTCCGCATGATTCTCTCAAACCGTTCAATTGAAATGCCTGTTCCTTTAATTTCCATCAGATTAGTAATTTTTTTTGAGGGTTCCTTAAAAAGTTTTAAAATAAATGAATAAAGGGACATGGGTAAAAGATGATAATAAGGCATTACGGAAAGAATTTTACTTTTACACATTTGCTGATGGCCACCAAAAGGCATTTGCCAGGGAGGAAAAGCAAAAAAGACCCTGCCGTTGTCATTTAAGAATTCTTTCAGTTTATCTGCAAAAACCTCCTGATTGGGGATGTGTTCTATTACATCTTTAAGGATAATCAGATCGTAGCGATAGGGTAAATCATTGATCGGGTCAATATCGAATATATTGCTCTCAATAAAATGTATTTGCTTATTTTCTACTTCTTCCTGCATAAATTTTTTTGCAAGATCAACCCGCGAGCTTTGCAGTTCTATTCCCGTACATTCATGACCTCGCTCTGTGAATGCTTTTAAAACCCCTGCTTCTGCACTCCCTATTTCCAGAATTTTTTGTTCTGGTTGTAACTCAAAATGTTTTTCAAGAAAAGGGATAATATAGTTTCTCGTTGATAGATACTGATATTGAAAGTAACTGGGTTTGTCTGAGTGAAAATTAAACATTTTACTGTATTTAGCTTTCAGATTGTTGTCGGAAAGACCAAAATTAGAAAAAAAATGCAGAATGTCTAATGAACCGTTTTTTAACCAAAAAGTTCAATTGAAAAACTAATACAATCTTACTTTTCATGAATAATTAAGTATCTTTGCGATTTGATTTTGCATTTTGGGAAAAAGAGGATATACAATGAACAACATCCGAAATTTTTGCATACTGGCACATATTGATCATGGTAAAAGTACTTTGGCTGACAGGTTGTTACAATTGACGAAGTCAGTTTCTGAGAGAGATTACAAGGACCAGATGCTGGATGACATGGAGCTGGAAAGGGAGCGTGGAATTACCATTAAGAGTCATGCAATTTTGATGGATTATTATCTGGATAATCAAAAATATTATCTTAATCTTATAGATACGCCGGGTCATGTAGATTTTTCCTATGAAGTTTCCCGGTCAATTGCAGCCTGCGAAGGAGCCTTGCTTGTGGTTGATGCTGTTCAGGGTATTCAGGCACAAACCATTAGCAATGTTTACCTGGCCATTGACCACGATCTTGAAATAATACCTGTTCTGAATAAGATTGATCTGGAAGCCGCTAAGCCGGAAGAAGTGAAAGATCAAATTGTGGAACTGCTGGGTTGCGACAGATCTGATATAATTGAAGCAAGTGGTAAAACCGGGGAGGGAGTGGATACTATACTTGAAAGAATTATTGAGGTAATTCCTTCCCCTGTGGGCGATCCGAACGCACCTCTCCAGGCTATGATTTTTGATTCAGTATTTAACTCATACAGAGGTATAATCGCGTATTTCAGAATTTTTAACGGGAAAATTAATAAAGGCGATCACGTAAAATTCGTGAATATCGGCAAGGATTATTATGCTGATGAGATAGGGGTTTTGAGACTTGAGAAGGAACCGCGTAAAAATCTGGCAGCAGGTGATGTGGGATACATAATATCAGGTATCAAAACATCGAAGGAAGTGAAAGTTGGAGATACCGTCACACAGTTTGATAATCCATGCGATAAGGCTGTCTCTGGGTTTGAAGATGTGAAGCCTATGGTTTTTGCAGGAATCTATCCTGTAGATGCTGACGATTATGAGGAGTTAAGGAATTCATTGGAAAAGCTGCAATTGAACGATGCTTCGCTTACCTTTGAACCGGAATCTTCGGCGGCTCTGGGATTTGGTTTTAGGTGTGGATTTCTTGGACTGCTCCACATGGAAATCGTGCAGGAAAGACTGGACAGGGAATTTGATATGGACGTGATCACTACAGTGCCCAATGTTTCCTACAATGTTTACACAAACGAGGGGCAAATGGTTGAGGTCCATAATCCCAGTGGTTTACCGGAGGAGAAAAGTATTGACCATATCGAAGAGCCTTTTATACATGCTCAAATCATTTCCAAAGCCGACTTTATAGGTCCTATCATGACACTGTGCCTGGATAAACGTGGGACGCTTAAAAACCAGGTCTTTCAACCCAACAACAGGGTCGAGGTTACTTTCGAAATGCCACTTGCGGAGATTGTGTTTGATTTTTACGATAAGCTAAAAAGTATCTCTAAAGGGTATGCTTCTTTTGATTATTACCAGACAGGATATAAAGAAGCGAATCTTGTCAGACTGGATATTCTTATCAACGGAAATATGGTGGATGCCCTTTCAACACTTATCCACAGGGACCATGCCTATTCATTTGGGAGAAGAATTTGTGAGAAATTGAGTGAACTCATCCCACGGCAGCAATTCGATATTGCCATACAGGCGGCTATTGGATCCAAAATTATTGCACGGGAAACTGTGAAAGCCCTGCGAAAGGACGTAACTGCAAAATGTTACGGGGGGGATATTACCCGGAAAAGAAAGTTGCTGGAGAAACAGAAAAAGGGCAAAAAAAGAATGCGACAGGTGGGAAACGTGGAGGTACCCCAATCAGCCTTCCTTGCAGTGCTTAAACTTGACTGACTTTTCGAGTTTTTCTTGTAAAATTCATAAAAAAATGATATGTTGGGAGATGTTTTAATTGTTAACAATGTGTTTTAGAAAGCTCCTCATATTAACTCTATTAGTCATTATTTCTAATGGTGTTTTCTCTCAGTACGAGGTTGAATATAATTACCAAAGAGATTATCTTACTAAATTTGACCAGTATTCAGCTGATGAAGGACTCAGTAACAGAAGGGTTCTGGATGTGTACCAGGATCAGTATGGGTATATGTGGATTGGAACTGAAGATGGACTGAATCGTTTCGATGGTTATTCCTTTCAGACTTTTTTCGCCCATGACAAAGATTCCACCTCGCTCTCCAATAGTCACATAACTTCAATTACTGAAGATATCTATGGAAATTTGTGGATTGGAACTTTAGATGGTCTCAACCTTTTCAACAGGGAAAAAGAAATTTTTGTGACTTACACTCACGAGGAGTTCAAAGAAAACAGTTTAAGCAATAATTATGTGAGAACATTGTATGCTGATACTTCCGGGAATCTTTGGATAGAAACAGTTGACGGGGTTCTGAATAAATATGATATCAAACAGGATAGCTTTAATCACTTTATCCATGATAAAATAGAACAACCCTATTACGAATATCACGATATTTATCAGGATAAGGATGGAGATTTATGGATTGGCGGACGTACAATGGGACCTTACCGGTTTGATAAAGAAGAGGGCAAGTTTTATCTATACCGCGCTGATCCAAATGATCCGGATAAGAAAAGGGATAACGACGTAGGTGCATTTCTGGAAGATAGTCGTGGCGTCTTTTGGATTTCCGGAATTGATGGAATTTATAGGTTTTACAAGCCAACAGGCCGGTTCTCAAAATTCTACGGGACTTCTACTTACGATATTCTCGAAGATCAAAATGGTAAGATATGGTTTGCTACTGGAAATGGGGTTCTTCAATACAATTACAGGAATAAAAACCTGGTTCATTTTTTTCCGGACCAGAATAATCCTCATTCTCTGGGCAGTGATAACATAAACTGTGTCTATGAGGACAGAAGTGGTAATATCTGGTTTGGTACCGATGAGGGCCTGAATAAGTACAGCCCGGGAAAATATAAGTTTGATCACATTTATCATATTCCGGGTAACAATAAAACCATTATCTCCAATCAGGTTTCTGCATTAATGCAGGATAGTGAAGGGTATTTGTGGATCGGTACCAACAGTTCAGGACTTAGCAGGATGGATTTGGACAATCATACCATACAGCACTACCAGGAAAATAAAGAAATAAGCGGCACACTATCTTCAAACAACATATCCGATCTCTATCAGGACAGGAATGGAGATATATGGGTGGGATTGTGGAGAGGTATTGGATTCAACAAATACAACCGAAAAAACGGTGAATTTACGTTATATGCATTAAATCCCAATTCTTTAAAGAGTGACTGGTACAATGATTTCCTGGAGGACAGCCAGGGCAATTTCTGGACAGGTATCTGGGGGGCTTCCGGTATGCAGCTATTTGACAGGGAAACAGGCAAGTTCGTAGACAGTACCTTCAATCCTATAAAGAATAATCCTATTAGCAGGCGCATTAGTGCCTTGACCTATGATGGTGAACGATATTTATGGATTGGCTCAAGGCAGGTTAGCACAATTTACCGGTATGATTTTACTACAGGGAAATTTCACTATATTAAGAAAAAATGGACAGACAGAGATTGTAAAGGAGGGGCTATCAATATACTGCCGCTTCCCGATGGTTCAATGATTATTGCCAAAAGTGAAGGGTTAAGCTTATTTAACAATCAGCAAAAGAGGTTTTTCTGTTACAATTTACCTGCTGAAGCTGGAGTTATAAAGGGCGCGGTTAAATACATGAAAGATTCTGTTATCCTTTTAAGTACAACTAAGGGCATTTACAGGTTCTTAATAGAAAGCAAGGAGTTCGTTAAACAACCTTTGGCATCTACAGATTTGAATATCAGGGCATTTGACTATTCAGATAACAAATTGTTTTATGCGACAACCAGTAATTTATATATATACAATTTCAATACCAATCAAACACAAAAGCTGGATATTAAGCTGGCTCAATACAGGGTGACAGACCTTTTGTTCAGCCAGTTTTCTGAATTATGGATTGGAACTGAAGAGGGCCTTTATCAATATAACATCCGGGCAAAGCAATTAACAACATTCAAAAAAAGGAAAAACAGCAAGTTTTCAATAAGTGGAGAACTGATTACAGCCCTTTATGAAGATTCAGCGGGTACCATCTGGATTGGCACTCTCCATGGATTAAATTGCTATCACCCTTCCGATAGCACAGTGCGAATATACAGAGCCGATAAAGATAAGCCTAATACCTTGATCAATAATCATGTGCTCTCTGTTGAACAGGGTCCCGACGGAGATATGTGGATTGGAACTTTAGGGGGATTGTGTATGTATAAAAAGGAACAGAATAAATTTGTAAATTATAACAAACCAGATAAATATTCTCTTACTTCAAGACTTACAACTGACATGTATGAAGATTCAAGAGGATATATCTGGGTCGGAACTTCGGATAAAGGATTGAATCGAATATCACCCGGTAAGAATCATATTGATCATTTTACCCATGCCAGTTATGATACAAGTTCATTAAGCAGCAACGAAGTAAACAGCATATACGAAGATTCAAAAGGCAGAATCTGGATTGGAACCACAAATGGGTTGAATCTCTTTAGAGAATCTACAATGGATTTTTCGCATTTTTCAGAAGAAGACGGTTTTCCCGATAACAACATCATGGCTATTCTTGAGGATGACCAGCTAAATCTTTGGATATCAACCCATAATGGCCTGGTGAAATTCAATCCGAAAAATGAAACAATGATAAATTACTTTAAATCGGATGGTTTGCAGAGCAACCGTTTTACCAAAGCGCACTGTAAATTACAGGATGGAAGATTGGCCTTTGGAGGAGAAAAGGGGATTAACATTTTTGATCCGCAAAAACTAAAGAGCAATACAAGATCACCAGCGCTTCAGATTACAGCCTTTGAAAAATTCGATAAGGTTATTAAAACCGACTTTACCAGGAAAAAGACAGTGGTCCTGTCTCATAATGAAAACTTTTTCACCATTCATTTCTCATCAATGGATTATACAGCACCCGAAAAGAACCGATATAAATATAAACTGGAAGGAATCAATAAAAACTGGGTGGAAGTTGAACAATTGAATAAAGCGAGTTATACGGATATTGATCCGGGCGAATATGTTTTTAAAGTGATGGGAACCAATAATGACCATATTTGGAGTAATGAGCCCGTAGAGCTGAGAATTATTCTTGAACCTCCTTTTTACAGAACGGCCTGGTTTTATTTAACCGTATTCCTTTTGTTTGCCGCAATTATTTTTATCTATGTCCGGTTGAGAATTCTGAGCCTGAAAAAAGAGAAAAATAACGTGGAACTGGAGCAGAAACTTCTGCGATCGCAAATGAACCCACATTTTATTTTTAATTCACTCACATCAATTCAAAATTATGTTCTTGAAAAAGAAACGAGTAAGGCCAACCGTTACCTGGCAAAATTCTCGAAACTGTTAAGGTTGATCCTGGATAATTCAAGAAATAATTATATTACACTAAACCAGGAGATTCAAACCATAGAGCATTATTTATTATTGCAGAAGATCCGGTACGGAGATAAATTTGAATATTATCTTGATGTGGATGAGGCTATTGAAGAGCAATATATTGCCATACCGCCTATGCTTACTCAGCCGTTTATAGAAAATGCCATTGAGCACGGATTTCAACCGATAGACTATAAAGGCATATTGAATGTTAGATTCAGATTAATAGATAAAGAATTGGAGATAATAGTAGAAGATAACGGTATAGGTATTGATACAGCTAAAAGGTTAAAAAAGAAAAAAATAGGGTCTTATAAATCCCTTGCAACAAAAATTACTGAAGAACGTATCCTGAATATGAACCGTTTTAGTAAGCAGAAAATCAAAATTGATATTTATGATTTGAGCAATATTGATAAAGAAAAACAGGGAACGCGTGTCATATTAAAAGTGCCGTTTCTTTATAATACCGGCGAGCTTAAAGTTTAGATTTCATGGAGAATAAATTCGATAGCTTTATTTTATATTTTTACCAACAACTTTCACCAAATCAAGATTTATGAAAACCGTAATTATTGATGATGAAATCAATGCTCGTCAGACTATTCGTAAAATGATAGACCAGGAATGCGAGGGCGTTGAGATCATCGGAGAAGCAGGAGACGTGAAAAACGGGTTGAATATAATCAATACCTATAAGCCGGATATTGTACTATTGGATATCCAGTTGCCTGACGGGAGTGGTTTTGATTTACTTGATAAGCTAGATGATTATGACTTTAAGTTGATTTTTATTACTGCCTATGAGGAATATGCAGTAAAAGCATTTAAATTCTCCGCCATTGATTACTTGCTTAAACCCTTCGATCCGGATGAGGTAGAAAAGGCTGTCAGCCGGGCAAAGGAAGCAATGGCTAAGGAAGACACTCAATTGAAGCTAAATGCTTTTCTTTCCAATATAGAAAATATTTCCAAAGAAGTTAAGAAAATTGTACTTAAAACCTCGGATAGCATCCATCTCGTAAACGTACAGGATATTATCCGCTGCCAGGCCGATTGCAATTACACTTATTTTTACCTTTATGGCGGGAAAAAACTAGTTGTATCCAAAACCCTTAAGGAATTTGATACCATGCTTACACCTTACGGTTTTTTCAGAGTTCATCAATCTCATCTTGTAAACCTGAATTATCTGGATCACTTTAAAAAGGAAAATGAAAAAATCGTGCTTAAGGATCAAACCTCTGTACCCGTTTCGCATCGAAAAAAGGAACAACTGATTCAGATCTTCAATCAAATGTAATCGTTAGACTCTAAAACATAGTTGATAATTTGCTATATGCTTCTTTGTGATTACTTCGCATCTTTGTGCCTTCGTGGCAAAAAGTAGAATGCCACAAAGGCTCTAAGACTCTAAGATCCACAAAGGAGGAAATAATTGTATGTAGGTTATCAAAGATTTATTAGAGTATTACCAATGTAATTACTGCGTTTATTCAATTATTCTTTCCTTATATTTTCGGGTGATGTACCTTTTTTATCTTTTTGAATAAAGGTTATAAGAGAGTTATAGCAAATAATAATTACATTGTGACGAATATTTATTTAATCCCCTCATATCCTCATTTGTCCTAACAATCAGTTTTAATCCTGCGTACTTTTATTCAGAATATTTATTTAATCCGGATGCATAAATTGCTGATAATTGATGACGATCATTGTAAAGAGGAACTGGAAAAATTTCTTAGTCAGCACCAGGAGAATATTCTATTGCTGCTGGAGGAGGAAGAGTTCAGCAAACGCATAGACCAAATACTAAAAGACCTGAACCATTTATATAAGATGCAGCATAAAGCAATACTGAAAACTCCCTCAGGTATTCAGAAAGTAATAGTATCCGAGACCATGTATATAAAACAACACACAGAAGCCAATCAAATTCTTTTTGTTTTGAAAGAAGGAGAGGAACTTGCTGTGAATGCTGAAATGGATGACATTGAAAAGGATCTTATGTCATTCAGTTTTATCCGTGTAAATGATGATTACCTCGTGAATGTGGATTATATGGCAGAATATTGTGTTGAAAATGACAGAGAAATCAAAATGGAAAACGGAGAAACAATTCACGTCGACTCAGAAAGAGCTCCAGCTTTGCTGGATGTTTTGAATAACTGGAAATAACATTAAATTATATATACTATGAGAAAGCTTTTTACCTTTTTTGTCCTGTCACTGATAAGCTACACTGTCGGTGCGCAGAAAGAACCCGGGCAGTCACCGTTAAACCCGGATTTCGTTGATTATATTGAACTTAAGACCTCTGATAAACAGGTTAAATTTACAGCAGAAGGATATGCGCTTGGTATTATTCCTTCTCCTGTTAGTCCTGTTTTGAAACCTGTAAAAAGTTTGCAGAATAAATCATTTGATGAAAGCTATGATCTTCGTGATCAGGGTGGAGTGAGTTCAGTAAAGGACCAGGGCAATTGTGGTTCCTGCTGGACATTTTCCACTATGGGATCTATTGAGTCGCATTGGCTGCTTCAGGGACTGGGAGAGTATGATTTGTCTGAAGACAACCTGAATAACTGTCACCCATTTGATTGGGAGCCTTGTGAGGGTGGAAATCTGAATATTTCGGCAAGTATGCTTTCTTCCGGTAAAGGTCCGCAAAGCGAAACTGACGATCCTTATTCAGGTTCGGATGATAATACATGCCCTTCAGGATTGACACCGGTAGCCTATGTGCCTGATATTTGGTGGGTCGATACCAGTCGCACCTCTATTAAGCAAGCACTCACCGATTATGGCGCTTTATATGTTTCAATGTATTGGTATAATGATGCCTTTAATTCTTCAAACAATACGTATTACTATACTGGTAGCGGTGATGGAAGTGATGGTGGGGGAGGACATGGTATTACTCTTGTTGGATGGGATGATAATAAGGTAACGGATGCAAGTCAGCCAGGAGCCTGGATAGTAAAAAACAGTTGGGGCGATTCGTGGGGAGAATCGGGTTATTTCTATATCTCTTATTATGACAATATAGCGTTTTCTTCGGTTGGTGTATTTCCTAATAGAGTAGATTATTCGTCTGAAGTAGAAATATATGGATACGATGAATGTGGCTGGGTTACCAGCTATGGATACGGTGATGGGGAAGATGCGGCAGTTGTGAAGTTTACTGCATCTGAAGACCAGACACTTGAAAAGATTGGATCTTATGCGGTGGCTTCGAATTCTATTTTAAGTATTGAGATTTATGATGATTTTGATGGTTCTGCTCTTAGCAACAAATTAGGGGAATTACTTAACCAGAATTGTGAATACGCAGGTTATCATACGTTTGACCTTAATTCGTCAATTGATATAACAAGTGGAAACGATTTTTATGTTAAACTAATGTATAATACATCCACAGACTATCCTGTGCCTATGGAAATGCAGTATGCTGGTTACTGCAGTTCTCCTATAGAGTCTAGTGGAAAAGCATGGGTAAGTTCTGATGGAACAAGCTGGACTGCTCTTGGCAGTGACATAACGGATAAGGAATATGACCCGGCTATAAAGGTATATGCCATCAATAAATCCGGTAGCAATTCATCTTCAGAATCCGGGCTGTTTACCTGGCTGCACCCCAAACCCCAGGGTAATAATATTTATGGAAGTCATTTTCTGAGTGAATCACTGGGATTTGTATGCGGTGCAGCTGGAACGGTTATGAAAACATCTGATGGAGGAACAAGCTGGTCTGTTATGAACACTGATACGCTTGCTCCCCTTTATGCTATTCATTTTCTGTCTGAAGATACAGGCTTCGTTAGTGGCTATGGTTTTATTAAAAGAACGGTGGACGGCGGAACAACCTGGAATTACGTGGAAGAAAGCGAGGTAGACCCCATAAATGACATTACCTTTATTGATGACACTACCGGAATTGCTGTGGTTAATTATGGCACTATATTAAGAACAGTAGACAAAGGGGAGACCTGGGAAGCTTTATCAACAGGTTCATCCAGTTCATTGTATGATGTACTGTTTTTAAGCAGTGCCAAAGGTTTTGCCGTTGGTACTTCGGGAGCTATCCTTTCTACCATAGATAGTGGTAAGACCTGGACTGAAAATACTTATGGGACAGAATCCTTAAAGAAGATATTTTTTGTTGATTCCAATACAGGATTTGTCGTGGGTGATGACGGTACATTGTATAAAACCACAGATGGGGGAAGTGGTTGGACAGCATCTGCTACTGGTATCTCAGAATATAAAGATTTGGATGATGTCTATTTTGAAGATGCTAACACGGGACTGGCTGTAGGAGAGGATTATATTTATAAAACAACAGATGGGGGGAGCAACTGGACACAAAGTTTTTATGATTACAAGAAAGATCACAATATTATTGTAAAAACGGGAACTTCTGCATATCTAACCATGGGTGATCCTGCTTTCATTATGAAAACAACCGATGCAGGTGATAACTGGACCTTCCCTTTTTCAAAGATTTACGAGAATATTCAAGGAATTGACTTTATCTCTTCTACGGTTGGTTATGCAGTTGCTTATGGTGATTCTTCATTAAAAACGACAGATGGAGGTAATACCTGGGAAACAGTTCAACTGGATGAATACATGAGGGATATTTTAGCAATTGATGCCAATACTGCAATTGCGGTAGGTAACAATGGGAAAGCATTCAAAACCACCAATGGGGGAGAAAGCTGGACGAACAATGGAATCGACACATATGATGATCTTTACGCTATTGATAAGGCAACTGATAATGTATTTTATGCTGTGGGAACTGATACGCTTGTTATGAAAACAACTGATGCTGGTGATTCCTGGACGGAAATGACACCTCTGGGCATGACTGAGTTTAAGATTTATGACGTTTCATTCATTAATGAAAAATTAGGTTTCGTTGTAGGTGGCAGTTCCAATGAAGCCCAGATTTTTATGACATCTGACGGCGGAAATCAGTGGTCAGAAATAGCTTCACCAGTTGAGAAACAGTTGAATTCAGTAGAATTTGTTAATGACTCTGTGGGGTTTATCTGTGGTGCCGATGCTGTTATCTTAAAATCTGTTGATTCGGGCAAAACATGGGTACAACAGAATGTGACAATACCTTCCGGGTTTTCTCTGGATGATTTCTCAGAAATTGCCATGTTTGACGAATCCAGTGGTTTAGTTGCCGGTGATCTCGGATTAGTGTTCACTACCACCGATGGCGGAACAACATGGAATTATGCTGAAAATATTACACGGGAAGGTTTAAGAGACATTGATTTGGTCAATGGATCGGCCATTATTTCGGGATATGATGGCGTTATAATGAAATACGATTTTGGTTATGAAGCATCCCTGGCTGCTGATTTTACAGCAGATCAAACTTCAGGCAATGCTCCGTTAACTGTGAATTTTACAGATCAATCCACCGGTGATGTAACCTCCTGGAGCTGGGATTTTGATGGCGATGGAAATGAAGATGCCACATCACAAAATCCATCGTATGAATATTCAACGGCTGGAACCTATACAGTGAGCTTAACAGTGGGTGACGGTTCAGGTACTGATACCAAAACAAGAAGTGATTATATTGTTGTAAGTGAATCTGTTGCTGCCGATTTTACAGCAGATAAAACTTCAGGCATTGCTCCGTTAACTGTGAATTTTACAGATCAATCCACCGGTGATGTAACCGTCTGGAGCTGGGATTTTGACGGCGATGGAAATGAGGATGCCACATCACAAAATCCATCGTATGAATATTCAACGGCTGGAACCTATACAGTGAGCTTAACAGTGGGTGACGGTTCAGGTACTGATACCAAAACAAGAAGTGATTATATTGTTGTAAGTGAATCTGTTGCTGCCGATTTCAGTGCTGATGCAACCACTGGTTATGCTCCGTTAACCGTTAATTTTACAGACAATTCAACTGGAAGCATATCCACCTGGGAATGGGATTTTAATAACGATGGAACTATCGATGCTACTACTCAGAATCCATCTTATGAATACACCGAGGCCGGTACTTATTCGGTGAGTCTGACAGTAGGAGATGGAACCA
>CAZPDP010000012.1:35791-58114 GCA_964585385.1 uncultured Bacteroidales bacterium | reverse complement strand
GAATACACCGAGGCCGGTACTTATTCGGTGAGTCTGACAGTAGGAGATGGAACCAATACGGATACAGAGACCAAAACTGACTACATTATTGTGAACGAACCTGTGGTTGCTGATTTCACTGCAGATGCGACCTCTGGAAATGCACCTTTGACAGTGAATTTTACAGACAATTCAACTGGAAGCATATCCACCTGGGAATGGGATTTTAATAACGATGGAACTATCGATGCTACTACTCAGAATCCATCTTATGAATACACCGAGGCCGGTACTTATTCGGTGAGTCTGACAGTAGGAGATGGAACCAGTACGGTTACAGAGACCAAAACTGACTACATTATTGTGAACGAGCCTGTGGTTGCTGATTTCACTGCAGATGCGACCTCTGGAGATGCACCTTTGACAGTGAATTTTACAGATAACTCAACAGGAAACATATCCACCTGGGAATGGGATTTTGATAACGATGGAAACGTGGATGCCACCACTCAAAATCCTTCCTATGAGTATACCCAGGCTGGTAATTATACTGTAGCTTTAACTGTTGGTGACGGAACAAGCACAGATACCAAAACAAAAACCGATTATATTACAGTAACGGAAACTTCCGATTGCGACTGGGATTTTGCAAGTTCAAACTATGAAATGAACTTTGAAGATACCGATGATCTGTCTGCATGGACGATTATTGATGCCAACAGTGACGACAATACATGGGTGATTGCCACTGCGGGTGGTGTTGATGGATCCGGATGTGCAGGATACAGCTATAGCTCAACAAATGCCGCAAACGATTGGCTTGTATCCCGATGCTTCAACCTGGAAGCAGGTAAAGAGTATGAAGTAAACTTTTACTATAAAGTAGAAGATTCGGGATTTCCCGAAAAGTTAAAGGTCTATTATGGTGATGCTGCTGAAACTTCTGCACTGACTCAACAAGTAGTGGATTTGGGAGAAATATCCAATACTTCTTATGAAAAATCCAGCAGTACAATAAGCATCTCTACCGCAGGAACCTATTATTTCGTATGGAATGCATACAGCGATGCGGATATGTGGAATCTGTACATTGATTCCATAAAAATCAGCGAGGTGGAAACTGAAGCCCTGGCGGCTGATTTCAGTGCCAGCGTTACTTCCGGACAAGCTCCTCTGACCGTTGACTTTACTGATGAGTCTTCAGGAAACGTTTCAACATGGAGCTGGGACTTTAATGGAGACGGTAATGAAGATGCCACAACACAGAACCCATCCTATGAATATACTGAAGCAGGGACCTATTCAGTGTCACTTACAGTGGGCGATGGTAGTGGAACTGATACGCAAACGAAAACAGATTATATAACTGTTTCCGAAGCAAGTTCATGCGACTGGAATTTTGCCGGTTCAGACTTCATCATGAATTTTGAAACGACTGATGATCTTTCTAATTGGCTTTATTTCGATGTCAACAACGATGGCAAGCACTGGGAGGTGGTTTCCGGAAGTGGAATTGATGACACCTACTGCGCAAGATATAGTTACAGCGAAGTAAACAACGCCGATGACTGGTTAATTTCCCGATGCTTTACTCTTGAAGAAGGCGTAAGCTATAAAGTTGAATTCCAGTATGCTGTTGAGGCTGAAACTATGCCTGAAAAGCTAAAGTTTGCCATGGGCGACGCACAGGCGCCTTCAGCAATGACAGAAATCATTGATGATTTGGGCGAGATAACCAATGAAGATTATATGAAATCTGAGAAGATCATAAATGTATCGGCTACTGGTGACTATTATTTCGGATGGCAGGCTTATAGCAATGCAAATAACTGGAATGTATATATCGATAGTGTAAAAATTGGAGAGACAGAGGAGACAGCTACATTAACAGCGAAGCTGGCTAAGAACTCTGTCGATGTATACCCTAACCCATCCAGCGGCTGGTTTAATGTGGAGATGGATGATTATAACCAGCTCCAACGCATTGAGGTAGTAACAATAGAAGGCGCAAGAGTGATGGAACTTAGTGAAAAAGAAGTTGGAAAGAGAAAAATAGATGTTAACCTCGGTGAAATGCCTGCGGGTATTTATTTTCTCAAAATTTACCGAAAAAATACAGTGATAACCAAAAAATTAATAAAACAATAGATGGAGTTGTATGGTTCCCGCTTTTGGCGGGAGCTATACACATTCAAAATTAATTAAATCATTATTTAACCAACTAAATCTATACATTATGAAAACATTTAAGAAAATTACAGGATTGGCTTTACTTTTAATGGTTTTTACTCTGAAAGTATCAGCCGGAGATGATCTAACCGTTCAGTATATTGCTGTGCATTTTGGCGAAGCTTCTTACAATGAGGTGTTGAATAAGTCTGAATTCCAAAACTTTGATTTCTATACTGCTGACGGCAAGGTAATAGGTTATACTGAGGACCAGAAAATGATGGGAAATCCAGAATATTTAATGGGATGGTATGGCGAAGTTCCTGAAAAGATGGGATTTTGTGCCAATTACCGGGGCGAGTATAAAAAATATTATGGATTCCCATATGAAGGGGGTGTCGTTTATGTAATTGACAAAAATGGAACAATCGCTTATCAGTCTCCTCCAACAGGAATTAACCCGGATAAAATGGATGAATACAATAGTATCCGAAGTGATGTGAACAGAGCCATAAGAAGAGCGCGCAAGGGCAAAGAAGAAAAAGTTATGAAGGAAAGAAAGCGAGAATACCTGAAAGAGGCTCCTGTTGGAGAATTAGAAGAAAGAAAAGGCAGCGATATTGATAAGGATGGGGAAGGCTTGATGGAATGGCCAGTACCGGATCTTAAAGTAAAAGATGAAGATGGTAATGAAATTGGTCTTCAGGAACTTACAAAAGGTAAGGCTACAGTACTTGTTATGTATACTATGAATGGAGTGACATGGAAAAAAGGAGATACAAAGGGTAACATAAAAGCTGAATGGAAGGGAAACAAATTATTGTCTCCTGAGCAGTATTCAAAAAAAGCAGAGAAAGATTTTGAAAAGGAAGCGGATGAGGATAAAGGAGCTTTCGGAAATGCTGTTAAATTTATGGGCAAAGAAGCTGCCAAGGCAATGGGAGATAGAAAAAGTGTCGCTGATATTTGGAGTGCTGAAGGAGACTTGCCTGAACAGAAGAAAATGTCAGCTTACCAATATTTTCTTGAGGCTTTAAAGTTTGTAGATAATAATTGGGGTGAAAAATAATAAAATGTTGGTTAACAAAATGATGCATTTCTGAATTATTTAGAAATATAGACCTGCGCAAGTGTTCTTGAAGTCATATTTGCGCAGGTTTATCTATTAAACAAGGGGTTGTTTTCAAGTGATTTTTTAAAATATTGCATCTCATCGTTCAAATCAAGTGAAGGGTATTTTTCCTGAAGTTGCTTTACCTTCTCTATTTGCTTTTTAAGGAAGTTATGATATTCCAGGGATTCCGGCTTGAAGGGTTTGTGATCTTTAGCTTTTTGTATTTTTTCCACCTTTTCCATGATTTTGAAACTGGATTTCTTAATATAGGTTTCTGAAAATTTTTCCCAGATGTAGTTTATACCTGTTTTTCCAATGTGAGTCATATCTTCAGCATAGAAGCGGTAATCTCTCAACTCATCCATCATAATCTCGTAAGAAGGAAAATATTCTGTTTCAGGAAATCGATCGAGGAGCTTATGTATGCTGATTATCAGGTTGGATTTACTTTTTTGGTTTTCTATAAGCCCGTCCTTAAGATGCCTGACAGGACTCACCGTAAAAAGTATTTTGATTTTTGGATTGAACTGGTAAATCTCTTTAATAAGTTCCGTATAGTTGTCAACTATAGTTTCCGATCGCAGGAATATTCTTTCAAAGTTTTTTGATGGTAACTTATGGCAATTGGCTACAATCATTCCGTCTGTTTTCAGTTTATAGGCCCGTGAAGTACCAAAGGTAATTGTTAAAAAGTCCGCATTCATAAGCCATTCTGAAGCTTTACTCACACTTGCCTTAATATTGTTGTAAACCTTTTCTTTATCTGTATCGGAGAAACCGGTGCCATGATAAAAGCTAAGCCAGTAATTGTTGTATTTATGTAAATCCCCGGGAGAAATGGCTTTGGATCCCATTAATATTTCAAGGGCATTCTTAACAGAGATAGGGTTGTAAAGTACACCAAATGGATTGACGATTACCGGGAATTTGTAATATTTAAGATTATTTCCTACATTATCTGTAAAGCAGGAACCCAGAAGAATGGATTTTTTATTATAGTTTAATTTAAAATCTGATTCTTTGATTATGAGGGATGTACGAAATTG
Organism: uncultured Bacteroidales bacterium; assembly: GCA_964585385.1. Lineage (GTDB taxonomy): Bacteria > Bacteroidota > Bacteroidia > Bacteroidales > UBA12077 > JAGXLC01. The sequence continues at coordinate 53,806 of CAZPDP010000012.1, read as the reverse complement.
CATATTATTCTGCTTTTAGTATTTTTGAATTTATCCATTCCATTGTACTATTGAAAACTTTCTGATTACCAATTTCATTGTGAAGTTCATGGAAATAATCTTTCCATTTTATAAAAACTATATCTTTATTTAAGTTTTTGGCTCTTGAAGCAAATTTTTCACTTGTTTTGCAGGAAGTTACCAGGTCGCCAGTTCCATGCATCAGAAGTAGTGGAATTTTTATTTTCTGAATGTTCTTTAAAATACTTCGTGCTGCTTTTTCTGTGCCAAAAAATAGTTGGGGTGTTATGCTGCTGTGCGTTAACGGATCATTTTCGTAATCAATGGCTACCTGGGGATCGTGGGAAAGCAGATTAATATTAAGTTTTGAATCCCTTATTGGGGCCGGGGCAATTTTTCTTAATAATCGGCCCAGTATGATAGTAAAAGTTTTAGGACGGGTAACCAGCTTAAGCCAGGGAGAGGTGGAAATAATACCGGACAATTCATTATTTCTGAAAAGTCCATAACCGAGAGCCAGATTACCGCCCAGGCTCTGACCATACAAGATTAAAGGCAGATCATTATCGTTTACAATATGAGATAATCCTGCATCTATATCATCAAGAAGCCGATTGTAGGATGGAGTGTGGCCTCTTATACCTTCTGCCTTGCCATGTCCCCTGCAATCTATAGCATAGACAATGATGTTGTGGTTGACAAATTTTTCTGCCCAATGAATATAACGACCCGAATGTTCACTGAATCCATGCAGCATTAACATTATAGCTTTTGGTTCATTTACAGGATGCCAGTACCGTATATATAGTATTTTACCATCTGAAGTTTCTATAGGATATTCTTTTTTTTGCATGAATTCATTTTAGAATTTCAAAATAAAGCATTTTTTTGACAGAACTAATAAACTGGCAGAATGTTTTTACCGCGGGAATATTTTTGTAAATTTGCAAATCGCTGGCTCCGTAGTTTAATGGATAGAACACCAGACTTCGGATCTGGGTGTTGGGGGTTCGAGTCCTCCCGGGGTCACAAAAAAATAAGCCGCTCTTTGTGAATTATTTACAAGGGCGGCTTTTTTCAGATTAATTCGAGTGTTTTTGTACTGTCGTCAAACTGGACAACTGCATTCTCATTTTCATTGAGTGTTCTCATGGTATTTTAGGTTTATTGGTTCAACGAGAATTACAATATAAAAAAATGAGGATTGGTTGTCAATTTATTTCGAGTCTTTATTCAGAGTTTTGAAAACCGGAAAGAGCAGCAGAATATCTTCCTTTAGCCTTCATTGAAAGATGGGGGTGAGATTCTAATAAATATTGGAAGGTAAATTTTAAGAGCTTATTAAAACTTTTCTGGCATACTGGTCCCCGTATCCTGCATTACTTCTTTCAGTGTCCAGTCTTTTTTAGGGTAGATATCATCAGACTGCTTGGTTTTGTCTCTAACCAGGTAATATTTGTGATTCTCGTAGATAGTAATCTCTCCGTGACTTATTATTCTTTGATATTCTTTTTCCTCGCCCATATATTCGGTTTTAATTTTGTAAAAATAGGAAAATTGAATGGATATTTAAATCTAAAACGAGGAAGGAAAAAGATTTATGATGCAATTATTACTAGTTTTTTCAGAAATAACAGAGAAGCTATCCTTTCTCTAATTTTTTAAAGAGTTTTTAACAATTATTGGTCTTCACTTTCTTGTTCTTCTTGTTGCTTTTTCTCCTCGTCTTTCTTTTTGCTTGAAAACGTTCTGATAAACCAATTTTTTCTTACTGTTTCGGAAGCTTCTTCCAGTTCTTTCACTGATTTGTCAATATTATTCAATGTTTTTTGGACACTGTCGGCAAAAACGCTGTCTGTCAATAATTTATTAACCAATCCTTTACCTCCTTCAATCTGTCCCGTAATTGTTAATAGCTTGTCAACCAGATCTTTTGTTTTCCTGCTTGTATAATCCAGGTTGGAAGAGATTTTATCAGCATTCTGAATAAAGCCTGTATCGGTATACATTTTTCCGAAAAGACCTTCTCCCTGGTTGATTTTGCTGGTAAAATTTTCAAGGTTCTTGGTGGATTTCAGGAGGTTCTGGCCTGCCTCATCAAATTCTTTTGCAAGACTGGTATCCGAAAGCAACTTTCCTACTACCCCTTCTTCTTTGTCAATCTTACTTGTAATTTCACTTAATGTGTTTGTCATTTTAGCTGTATTGTTGCTAATTTCTTCCAGATTTTTTGTGAAAGTGGTATCTGTAAAAAGCTTGCCGAAGATTCCTTCTCCTTTATTGATTTTATCAGTTATTTCTGCAAGGTTTTTAGTTACAACCGTAGTGTTCTCACTGGATTTTTTCAGTTCCTCCATTATCTGATCTATCTCAATAGCTTCAATCGTTTTTAGCTCATCTCCTTCTTCGATGTTCGGGGCAGTGCTTGTACCGGGGAGAATATTGACGACTTTGTTTCCCATTAAGCCTTCCGTACGAATCTCTAATTTGGAGTCTTTCCGTATGAATTCCTGCACTTTGGATTCTACAGTTATTTCTACTTTCACCAGGGTGTCGTTCAGAATTGTAATATCAGACACAGTACCCACATTAATACCCGAAAACCTCGCATTGTTTCCGATTTTCAGACCGCTAACCTCTTTAAAGATGCCGCTTATGGTGAAGGTGTTTCCAAAAAGGTTGCTTTGCTTACCAATTGTATAAATGGCATACCCAAATATTCCTATTCCGATTACAATAAATAATGTCAGGCGGATTGTTTTAACTAAAGTAAGTTTCATTTTTTTTAGTTTTAATTAAAGAATTTATGAATCCAGGAATCCTCACTTTCAGACAATTCATTATAACTTCCCGATGCATAAAAGATACCGTTTTTAAGTACATAAATTTTATTAGCAGTTAATTTTACACAGTTTATATCATGTGTGATTATTAACGATGTGGTTTTGTATTTTTTTCGTATACTTAGAATGAGGTTGCTTATTTCTTTTGAGGTTATGGGATCTAAACCAGTAGTGGGTTCATCATAAAGTATGATTTCAGGTTTCATAATGATAGTTCTTGCCAGTCCGATCCTTTTCTTCATACCACCAGACAATTCAGATGGCATCTTGTTCACAGCGTTTCTTAAGTTAACATTGTCAAGAGCTTCATAAATGAGTGCGTTGAGTTCATCTTTATCCTTTGTTATCTCGTTTCTTAGGATTGGAAACTCAAGGTTTTCTCTCACAGTCATGCTATCATAGAGTGCGTTTCCCTGAAAAAGAAACCCAATGTTTCTCCTGACAGCATTAAGTTTTTCAGCATTCAGTTTACGTACATCCTTTCCGAATATTTCAATATATCCACTATCGGGTTTTAAAAGCCGAACGAGACATTTTATAAGGACAGATTTACCAATGCCTGACTGCCCGATGATTGCAATGTTTTCACCTTTGCTCATGGTAAGGTTAATATCTTTAAGCACTTCCAAATCCCCAAAAGATTTCTTGAGATTTTTAATCTTTATAATTTGGTTTGTGTCGTATTCAAAATGATTAACCATAAAAAATTAAATATTAATTAATTCCAGTGTTTGTACCTGAACAACGATCAAATCAATCAGAAATATTGCAACGGATGACATCACCACAGCAGCATTAGCTGCCCGTCCTACACTCTCGGTGCCTGAAGCGGCAGTGTATCCTTTATAACATCCGATGATCCCAATTGCAAAACCAAAGAAAAAAGTTTTTATTGTTGATGGTATTACATCAAAATAATGGATGGTAGCAAAAGCATCAGATAAAAACAGGACAGGGCTTATTTCTCCGTGAATATTAACAGCTGTATAGGAGCCCAGAAATGAAACAGCATCGGCAAAAAAAGTGAGAATTGGCAGCATCAGCGTGGTGGCGATAACCCTTGTAGCAACAAGAAATTTCATGGGATTCGTTCCTGATACATCCATTGCATCAATTTGCTCGGTTACTTTCATAGATCCGAGTTCAGCACCTATTCCAGAGGCCATTTTGCCTGCGCAAATTAGAGCTGTTATAACAGGCCCAATCTCCCTTATGATAGATACAGAAATCATGCCTGGCAGCAAGCTCTCAGCTCCGAAATCTTCCAAAACCGGTCTTGATTGCAAAGTCATAACAAGTCCTAAAATGAACGCGGTGATCGCTATCAGAGGAAGACTATTATATCCCAGAATATAGAATTGCTTTAACAACTCTTTGTTTTCATAAGGGGGATTAAAAAACTCAGAGAAAAATTTTCCGGTAAATTGAAAGAGGCCTTTTATATCAGATAATAAATTATATCGTCCTCCGGTTTCCATAGTTATTTATTGGATAAAGATGCGACAACGAATTTAAAATACTCACTAATAGTAAAGATAGATTAAAATTAGCAAGAAATTGGGTAAAAATACAAAAAATACAGGGATGCAATGTTTGTCAAATTTTTAAATAGATGTTAGTTAGTTGGTTGTGTGAGTGGGGATAAAGGCATGAGAAAAATCATATTTCGGTTCGAAATAATCTTGGAAATTTACTTATTAATTAATTAACATTACTTAACTTTGCAAACAGAATCAATGCGAAAAACGCATGATAACAGTTCAGATGCATATAAAACAGCCAGCCTGTTTTATGTGCATTTAAAATTTATGCAAGTTCCTTAAAACCAAAACATTAAACTTTTACTAAATTGAATTACCTATGAGTAAAAAAACAGATGTCATCGAACGCGAAGAAGTCGTTGTACGATTTGCCGGCGACTCGGGCGATGGCATGCAGTTAACAGGAACCTTATTTTCGGATACTTCAGCATTTATCGGAAATGATTTATCAACCTTCCCCGATTACCCGTCCGAGATTCGTGCGCCACAAGGTACAATAGGAGGTGTTTCGGGCTTTCAGGTCCATTTTGGTCATAAGCGCGTAAATACTCCAGGTGATTATGCAGACGTCCTTGTTGCGATGAACCCCGCGGCATTAAAAGCCAACGCCAAGTGGGTGAAAAAAGGTGGAACCATTATTGTCGATGATGACAGCTTTACTGACAAGGGGCTCAAAAAGGCGGGTTATGAAACCGACGATCCTGTTCAGGAAGATAAACTGGATGGCTACAACATTATCAAGGCTCCTATTACTACCCTTACCAAGGAAACATTGAAAGATGTAGGACTTGACCCGAAAAGCATCCTGAGAAGCAAAAATATGTTTGCCCTTGGAATTGTTTATTGGCTTTTTGACCGTCCGTTGAAGTACACAGAACAATTTTTTGAAAGAAAATTCAAGAAAAAACCCAAAGTCATAGAAGCCAACAAAAAAGTTCTTGAAGCGGGTTATCATTATGCTGAAACTGTTGAATTATTAAGCCAGACCTATAAAATAAGCCCTGCTGAGATAGACAAAGGAACTTACAGAAATATAGACGGAAATACTGCTACTGCCTGGGGATTTATTGCCGCAGCAGAAAAATCAGGATTGGATCTTTTCTGTGGTTCTTATCCGATTACACCTGCCTCGGAAATTTTACATGAACTTTCAAACAGAAAAGACTTTGGTGTGAAAACATTCCAGGCGGAAGATGAAATTGCTGGTATTTGTACAGCGCTTGGCGCTAGTTTTGCCGGTTCGCTCGCTGTTACTACCACATCGGGGCCGGGACTTGCTTTGAAATCTGAAGCGGTCGGACTTGCTGTAATGACAGAGCTCCCGCTGGTTATTGTGGATGTTCAAAGAGGTGGGCCTTCTACCGGCTTACCTACAAAACCTGAGCAGTCTGATTTAATGCAGGCATTGTATGGGAGAAACGGCGAAAGCCCTGTAGTTGTTTTCGCAGCAAGTACTCCTTCCAATTGTTTCCATTATGCGTTTATGGCTGCAAAAACAGCTGTTGAACATATGGTCCCGGTAATTCTGCTTACTGACGGTTTTCTTGCCAATGGTTCTGAACCCTGGAAAATTCCAAAGATGGCAGATTATCCTGATATTAAGGCACCGATAGTACCCAAAGGTGAAAAAGAGTGGATGCCTTACGCCAGAGATCCTGAAAAGCTTTCAAGAACATGGGCTGTACCAGGTACACCAGGGTATGAGCATCGAATAGGCGGACTGGAAAAAGATGAATTGAAGGGTTCGGTGTCTCACGATCCTAAAAACCACGAAAAGATGGTTTACCTGCGAGAAGAGAAAGTAAACAGAGTCGTAAATGTCATTCCGGAGCAGGAAATCGATGGCGAACAGGAAGGTGATATTCTCCTTGTCGGATGGGGTGGTACTTATGGACACCTTAAAACAGCTTTGGATGAATTAAGAGCTGACGGTTATAAACTTGGTCTTGCTCATTTTAATTATATCAAACCCTTACCTAAGAATACAAAAAAGGTGTTTAGTCGTTTTAAGCGTATATTGGTATGCGAACTCAACAGAGGCCAGTTTGCAGATTATCTCAGACTGAATCATCCGGAATTCAATTATCTCAAGTATAATAAAGTTCAGGGGCAACCCTTTACAACAATAGAAATCAAAGAACATGTCCAAAAATTATTGGAGGGCTGATCTTATGTCTGAAAAAACAGAAACAGCTGAAAAAAAATATACAGCAAAAGATTTTAAAAGTGACCAGGAAGTTAGATGGTGTCCTGGTTGTGGTGATCATGCCATAATGAATGCTATTCAGAGAGCTTTACCTGAAATGGGCATTGCCAAAGAGAATTTTGCCTTCATTTCAGGTATCGGTTGTTCTTCCAGATTCCCTTATTATATGAATGCTTACGGTTTTCACAGTATTCACGGAAGAGCGGCAGCCATATCTTCAGGAACCAAAACAGCCAATCCCAATTTAAGCGTCTGGCAAATGACTGGTGACGGAGATTCTATGGCAATTGGAGGAAACCATTTTATACACACTGTCAGAAGAAACGTAGATATCAATATCGTAATTTTTAACAATGAAATCTACGGACTGACCAAGGGGCAATATTCTCCGACCTCAAAATTCGGAGCAAAAACAAAAACATCACCTTATGGAACTATTGAAAATCCGTTTCATCCGGGTGAACTTGTAATCGGTGCGCAAGGTAAATTTTTCGCCCGCTCGGTTGATGTCAACATGAAACTAAACCAGGAGATATTTTTAGAGGCTGAAAAACACCAGGGTACATCCGTTGTTGAAGTTCTGCAGAACTGTGTTATTTACAATGATAAAGCACATGCCGCTATAGCCGATAAAAAGCATAAGGATGACCGTCAATTGGTGCTGCGTCATGGAGAGAAGATGATATTCGGTAAAGAACGCAATAAGGGTATTGTGCTGGATGGGTTGCATCTTAAGGTTGTTGAAATTGGAAAAGACGGATATACTGAAGAGGATATTCTGGTTCACGATGCCAAAGAACCCAATCCGGGTATACACCTGATGCTTGCCAATATGAGATATCCTGAGTATCCCCTGGCTGTTGGTGTTATCAGGGCTGTTGAAGGGAATACTTATGAAGATCTTATGGAGAAACAAATAGAGGAGATAAAATCACAATCTCCTTACAAATGTGTGGACGACTTACTAAACAGTGGCAACACATGGGAAGTTAAGTAAATTATACTATACAATTGAATAAAGAAGAGAGGTTGTTTTTAAAAAACAGCCTCTTTTTTTATCTAAAGATTTCCCGATAAGTGATCGTAGATATTGTTGTTAAAATCGGAGTACTTCTTCATAAGATTGGCTGTCAAACAGGAATGCACCGGTAGAAATCCTATGAAGTCACCTATTTCATACTCACTGAATACGTCTGGTGTGGCAGAAACTGTTCCGTGTTCCTGGGAAAGCTTCGTTAATAACATTCCGGAAGTCCGGGGTATCCAGCCTTCATCGCTAATTCTTACACCATATCCGTAAACCGGCTGTTCTCCTTCCGTAATATATTCTTTTGAGAAATGGACTGCTCCGCCATAAATAATTATTTCACCTCTATCCTCATGTTTTGAAACTATCGGGCAGGCCATACATACAGCAATGTTTTCTGTAGAGCAAACTCCCGATTTGTATTGTTGAAGGTCATAGAAAATGAAATTTCCGGGACGAATTTCATCTACTCCTTCGAAGTTTTCAGCAAGTGTTACGCCGGGAGTATCACCGATGGAAAGTTTCAGATGGCTCCATTTCCCGTCCAACTGGGATTTAATATATTTTAATCTTTCAATCGATTCATGATGTATTTGAAGGATTTTTTGCGTTGAATCGGCTTTGTAAGTATGACCTGAATGGATGAGCATTCCTTCGGTTATTAGATGTTCAGAACTTTCGGTTTCTTCCAGGAGAGACTTTATTTTTTCTGTATTATTCCATTTAATACCTGTTCTTTTATAACCTGCATCAATTTTTAAATACAATCCAACTGGATGTTTCAGATTTTCTTTAAGAAATTTAACCCCTTCCAGATTTTCCACCGTTAACAGAAGTTTTATTTTTCCTGCCAAAGCATTTATCTCATCTATTTCTTTAATATTAAAAGGAAATGCGATTAGAATGTTGTTCCATCCATCATTGGCAAAGTATTGGGCCATTTCGACAGAGGATACAGTAATTTTATCCACACCTTCCTCAGCAAACCATTTACCAATTGCTTTTGATTGATGTGTTTTAAAGTGTGGTCGAAATATGAGGTTTTTCTTTTTTACTTTTTCATTCATGAATAAAATATTATCCCGGCATTTAGAAGGGTCTAAAAGTAATGTTGGCTTTTTAAGATGCATAATGATGATTTTTGTTACAAAAATATAAATTTCCTGATTTTTTTATTTTTATTGAGTTTAGATAAAAATTCCGTAAACTTTTTACCTGTTGTTATTGTATATATTTTGTAATACGATTACGCTTTTTTTTACCTAAGTTGAGCGGTTTGAGCAGCCTGTCCCGTACACGGAGTGTCGGGAAGGTGAAAAACCAGGCAGTGAGAGGGAATCGCTCAATTTGGGTTTAAATAGGTTTAACCTAAATTTATTTTGCCGTGCTGTCATAGTTTCTGCTCCTCAGGTTATAATCTACCACTGTTTTTGAGCAAACGCTCTGGATAGTAAAAAGGACAGAAGCTAAAATTACCCCGTACAAAAATGCGGGGTAATTTCATTTATAGATTTCCGGGTTGATTAATTTATATTCCTTCTAAATAGCTTCCTTCCCATTTAAAGATGATTTATAGCATCTGTTATTTTTTAAACATATATATCTTTGTAGCCGATCAGGAAATTGCAGAAATAGAATGGCCAGGAAAATAATTGAGCACAAAGGAAGAATTGAAGACATTGAGGGAAGCAGAATAAGTGTTCGTTTTATGAACATTTCAGCTTGTGCCAGTTGTCATGCTAAGGGTGTTTGCACAGCCTCGGATATGCAGGACAAAATAGTAGAAGTGACTGACGATCTGCAAAAGTATACTGTTGGAGAAGAAGTAAAAGTTGCTCTTCAGCAGTCACTTGGCTTTAAAGCACTTTTTTATGGTTATGTGCTTCCTTTTTGTATTGTTTTAGTGGCTCTTTTTGGATTTTCTGCATTAACCAACAATGAAGCAGTCGTAGGAATTGCTTCTCTGGGTATTTTGGTACCCTATTATCTTGTTTTACATCAGGTTAAAGACAGGTTCGCTAAAGTGTTTACATTTACAATCGAAAAATTGACATAAATCTATATTTGTTATGAGTCCGGAAGTTTTATATACAATTATTTCTCTTAGCGCTTTGGGTGCAATAGCTGCAATAGTTTTGTATATCGTTGCACAAAAATTCAAAGTATATGAGGATCCCAGAATAGATAAAGTTGAAGAAGCATTACCTGCTGCCAACTGTGGTGGATGTGGTTATCCGGGTTGCAGAGGATTTGCAGAAGCACTGGTGAAAGCTGATGATATCTCTGATTTTAATTGCCCGGTAGGAGGAAATGAAACCATGAAGAAAGTAGCAGAAATTCTGGGCAAAGAAGCGGGAGAGCAGGAACCGTTAGTAGCAGTGGTTAGATGTAACGGGACTCCTGAGAACAATCCGAAAACAAATGAATATGACGGTGCACAATCTTGTGCTATCTCAGCTTCTCTTTATGGCGGTGAAACCGGATGTCATTATGGCTGCCTGGGAATGGGAGACTGTGTAGAAGTTTGCAAATTTGATGCTATATTCATGAACGAACAAACGGGACTGCCCTATGTCATTGATGATAATTGCACAGCTTGTAATGCATGCGTTGAAGCCTGCCCGAATGATATCATCGAATTGAGGAAGAAAAACAAAAAGGACCGTAAAATATATGTTTCCTGTGTAAATCGGGATAAAGGAGGTCTGGCCAGAAAAGTTTGCAAGGTGGCCTGTATAGGATGCGGAAAGTGCGTTAAGGTATGTCCTTTCGAGGCTATTACTATGGAAAATAACCTTGCTTATATTCATTCGGATAAATGTAAGTTATGCAGAAAATGTGTGGATGAATGTCCAACCGGAGCTATAATTGAAGTAGGTTTTCCACCTAAAAAGAAAAAGACCGAAAATAAGGAGAAGGAAAAAGAGGCGTCTCAGGAAGCTGAAAGTAAGACCAATTCTGAACCAGATAATAAAGAAGCGTAGTAGTTCTATTTAACTAACCTAAAATATAGGAGGCAAAAGTGTTAAAAACATTTCCAAAAGGTGGTGTTCATCCGGCTGAGAATAAATTAGCCGAAGATAAACCCATTGAGAAACTGGGGCTTCCAAAACAAGTATCGATACCCATTGCACAGCACATAGGCGCTCCTTCTAAACCTGTCGTAAAAAAGAAAGACCAGGTTAAAGTAGGCGATGTGATAGCTAAAAGCGATGGTTTTGTATCCGCTAATATTCATTCTTCAGTATCCGGAACTGTATTCAAAATCGACAATGTGATCGATACCACAGGTTACCGTAAACCTTCCGTAATTGTTAATGTGGAAGGGGATGACTGGAATGAAAATATCGATACAAGCCCGGATATAAAAAAAGACTTTAACCTTTCAGGTAAAGAAATAGTAGATAAGGTTATGGAGGCAGGTATTGTTGGTCTGGGAGGCGCTACTTTCCCCTCTCATGTAAAATTATCTGTTCCCGAAGGTAAAAAGATAGATACACTCATAATCAATGGTGTGGAATGCGAACCTTACCTGACATCCGATCACCGTGTAATGCTGGAGCGTGCTGAAGAGATGATTGTTGGAATAAAATTGCTTATGAGAACTCTTAACGTTGAGAGAGCAATGATTGGTATAGAAAGCAATAAACCCGATGCTATAGATCACATAAGTAAGCTGGTTCAGAACGAAGGTGGAATAGATGTGTATCCATTGAAGGTTAAGTATCCGCAAGGGGGAGAAAAACAGCTTATTAAAGCCCTTTTAAACAGAGAAGTACCACCAGGTGGATTGCCGCTGGATGTCGGTATTGTTGTGCATAATGTTGGTACAGCCCTGGCGGTGTATGAAGCAGTCCAGAAAAACAAACCCCTGGTAGAAAGGGTGGTTACGGTTACCGGTAAATCTGTTGAAAAACCTTCAAATTTCATAGTTCGTATTGGCACCCCGGTCAAAGATTTGATAGAAGCCGCAGGCGGTCTGCCTGAAGATACAGGAAAGGTTGTGAGCGGTGGTCCTATGATGGGTAAAGCACTCAACTCTCTCGATGTACCCGTAGTTAAGGGTACTTCTGGAATTTTAGTAATTAGGGAAAAAGAGGCTTATCGCAAACCCGAACTCAACTGCATCAGATGTGCTAAATGTGTTTCTGTGTGTCCAATGAAACTGGAACCCTATCTGATTAAAAAACTCGCTCAAATGGAGCATTTTGAAGAAGCAGAAGATAATGCCTTAATGGATTGTATGGAATGTGGCTCCTGCAGTTTTACATGTCCCTCGAATATCCCTCTACTCGATTATATCCGATATGGGAAATTTAATGTTAACCAAATCATAAGAAACAGAAAATAAAAGCAATGAGCAACACATTAAAAGTTTCACCATCTCCGCATGTTTATGAAGGTACTTCAGTAAAAAAGTTGATGTATGGTGTAATTATTGCCCTTTTACCAGCTCTTTTCTGGTCTGTGTATAGTTTTGGAATAGGGGCGCTAATTGTTACTGGAGTATCTGTCATCTCTTGTATCGCATTCGAATTTCTGATTCAGAAATATTTATTGAAACAACAACCTACTATTACTGATGGCTCAGCATTGGTAACAGGATTGTTGCTTGCTTTTAACGTGCCATCTAATTTGCCCATCGGAATTATTATAATTGGTGCACTTGTTTCAATTGGCGTTGCTAAAATGTCCTTTGGCGGACTGGGAACTAATCCGTTTAACCCTGCACTTGTTGGAAGGGTTTTTCTTTTAATTTCTTTTCCTGTGCAAATGACCAGCTGGCCTGTGCCTAAAGGTTTTAATACAAGCTATGTAGATGCCCAGACCGGTGCTACACCTCTTGGTATTTTGCAGGAGGGAGGAGAAGAGCCTGTTTCGCAGCTTATGGAGCAAATGCCGGGTCATGCTGACATGTTTATAGGTCAGATGGGTGGCTCTCTCGGGGAAATGGCTGGTTTCGCTATGCTTCTCGGGCTGATAATTATGCTTTACATGCGGGTGATTACATGGCATATACCGGTGTCTGTAATCCTTTCTGCAGGTGTGTTCTCTGGAATTTTCTGGTTGGTTGATCCAACACAATTTGCAGATCCGTTATTCCATATTCTCTCTGGTGGATTGCTGCTTGGAGCTATTTTTATGGCCACTGATTATGTCACCTCACCAATGACAACAAAAGCAATGTGGATTTATGGTATTGGAATAGGTGTCCTTACAATCCTTATCAGGATTTTTGGATCATACCCCGAAGGTGTTTCTTTTGCTATTCTGATTATGAATGCATTTGTACCTATTTTAAACCGTTATATCAAACCTAAGCGATTTGGAGAGGAGGTGACCCATGGCTAAACAATCTACTTTTAAAAATATGGTGTTGACACTTTTTGTTGTGACCTTACTGGCATCAGCTTCCCTTGGTTTTATTTATGAATTAACAAAGGAACCCATTGCCAAAGCTAAGTTGCACAAAAAAAATGTGGCCATTCAACAAGTGGTACCTCAGTATACCAACCAACCCAATGAAGAAGCATACCAAGTGGAGGTTGATGGGGATAGTTTAACCCTTTATCCCGCAAAGAAGGATGGAGAGCTTATCGGAGTTGCTGTTTCTACGTATACTAATAAAGGTTTTAGCGGTGAAATATCCCTTATGGTTGGATTTAGTCCCGATGGAACCATTAATAATATTTCCGTTCTCAATCATGCTGAAACACCTGGTCTGGGTGATAAGATGGAAAAAAGCAAATCAGAATGGAGTAACCAGTTTAACCAGAAAGATCCGGAGAATTTTCAACTGGATGTGAAACAGGACGGAGGAGATGTTGATGCGATTACTGCTGCCACCATTTCTTCCCGTGCATACTGTGATGCAGTTGATCGTGCTTATAAAGCATTCAAGAAAGGAGGTAAAAAATGAATCAATGGCAAAATTTTACAAAAGGATTTATTAAAGACAATCCGGTATTCGCATTATTCCTTGGATTGTGTCCAACACTGGCTGTAACTACATCTGCTTATAACGGACTGGGGATGGGATTGGCTACTACATTTGTGGTGGCGATGTCCAATCTTGTGGTATCTTCTATTAAAGACCTGATTCCTCCCAAAGTAAGGATACCTACCTTCATCGTGGTTATTGCCTCTTTTGTTACAATGGTTGAGATGCTTACTGAAGCCTTTGTCCCTGACTTATACGAACAACTTGGTATTTTTATTCCATTGATTGTGGTAAACTGCTTTGTACTTGGACGTTCTGAAGCTTTTGCCTCAAAGAACGGCGTCTTTTCCTCTGTGATTGATGGTTTAGGAATGGGCCTTGGCTTTGCTTTTGCATTAACCGTTCTGGGCGGTGTCAGAGAAATTCTGGGTAGTGGTTCTTTTACCTTAATCCCTGATATTATTGAATTTTCTATTTATAAAGGTGATGGAATGTTGGTATTTGTTCTGGCACCTGGTGCGTTCATTGCCCTTGGATATTTAATAATGCTTGCTGATAAATTAAAAAAGAAAATGTACTAAGCTATGGAATATTTAGTAATTATAATAGGTGCGATATTCGTAAATAATATTGTCCTTAGTAAATTCCTGGGACTTTGCCCTTTTATAGGTGTTTCCAGTAAAGTTGAGACCGCCATCGGGATGACCGGTGCAGTTGCTTTTGTTATGACTATTGCCACAATAATTACGTATCTGCTGCAGAATTTTGTTCTGGAACCTTTTGGAATCATCTTTATGCAAACGATTACCTTTATCCTGGTAATAGCATCCCTCGTACAGCTTGTGGAGATTATTCTTAAAAAAGCAAGTCCTCCTTTATACCAGGCCTTAGGTATATTTTTACCCCTAATGACAACGAACTGTGCAATATTAGGTGTAGCCATTCTTGCTGTACAGAACAACTTTAACCTGCTGGAAAGCGTAGTTTTTGGTCTGGCTAATGCCATAGGTTTTGGTTTGGCGCTAATTGTGTTTGCAGGTCTGCGTGAGCATCTCGACTTGATGGATGTTCCCAAACCAATGAAGGGTGTACCCATTGCTTTTGTTGTGGCAGGTTTGTTATCCCTTGCATTCATGGGTTTTGCAGGTCTAGTTTAGTGTTTGAGATATAATATGGAAAGAAATCCGGTAACATTCATGCTACCGGATTTTTTTATTCAATTCCTGTTCTCACCCTGTTGAGTTTATGAATTTTTTATAAATTTGATTAGTTTAACTTAATGTTAGACTGTTAATAGTCTTTTATGGAAAAGCACCAATTTATACGATACTTTTCTTTCCTGGTTTTCTTATTGTTTATAAGTCTTCAAACATATTCTCATACCTCTGATATTCTCATTTTAAATTCTTACCGTAAAACCCTCTCCTGGAGTGATAATGTGATTGGAGGTATTGAAAATAAGTTTGAGGAAGATTTTAAAGAAAACAATGTTAACCTTTATACTGAATACCTCCTGGATGCTAAACAATACGATGAAAATGAACTAAGAAATATACACTATTCTTTTATCCTGACCAGTCCATACAACCTTCTCAGGGAAAACAAAACCCTTTTTATCTCTTTGTTTGTTTTTATTGTTTTATTATTGATCATCATTATCATTTTATTGCGATACAATAGAATACGCAGGTTGAGGTTCAGGGACCAGGAGGAATACCTTAAAAAGATCGAAAAAATAAACAGAGATATTGAAATAGCTAAAGAAAAAGCCCATCAGGCCAATAGACTAAAAACTGCCTTTCTGGCTAATATTTCCCATGAAATCAGAACTCCTCTGAATGCTATTATAGGTTTTTCCAGCCTTATTACTGATCAAAAAAGTATATCACAGGAAAACTACGAAAAATACCATAAGCTTCTAAAGATCAACAGTAATCTCCTTTTATATATAATCAATGATATTATTGATTTATCCAAGATTGAAACCAACCAGCTTAACCTGAATTACCAGGATTTTGATCTCCATGAGTTGATGGACAGTATGTATGAATATGCAATGGAAGAAAGAGATAAAGCAGATAAATCCAGTATTGAAATTAGGATGGATAAAGGTGCCAGGAAGAGTTCCTTTTTTATACGGTCAGATGACTCACGGCTAAGACAGGTTTTGATGAATTTAATTCATAATGCCATAAAGTTCACTTATTCAGGGGGAATAAATATTGGATACAGAATTAATGGCGGTTTTATTCTTTTTTATGTGGAAGATACAGGAATTGGCCTGAGTAATTACGGATATGATTACATCTTTGAAAGCTTCAGACAGGGGGAGGAAGGAACTACTAAAAAGTACGGAGGTGCAGGTTTGGGATTGACACTCGCCAAAGGAATTGTAGAAAACCTTAATGGTGAAATTTGGGCTGAATCAAACCAGGATAGAGGTTCAATATTTAAGTTCCAGATTCCTCTTATTCCTTCAGCCCGGAATAAAGCTGAAAAAACAGGAGCAGTCGGGAATGAACTTGAGGAGATGTACAATTGGGAAGGTAAGAAGATTCTGGTTGTTGAAGATTCAAACATGGCCTATGAATTGATTACTAAGCTTCTGAGAGGCACGGGGGCTGAGTTTACCCTTGAGGTGGATGGTTATAAGGCAGTTGAGAGATGTAGTAATGACGAGTCAATTGATATTGTACTGATGGATATTCAATTGCCCTTCCTTGATGGTTATGAGGCCACAAGACAAATAAAAAAGATTAGACCCAATCTTCCTGTTATCGCTCAAACTGCTAATGCAATGCTGGAGGACAAGAGAAGAGCCTGGGAAGTTGGATGTGAGGATTATATTGCCAAACCATTAGATAGAATTGAACTGGCTGAAAAAATTAACAACTTGCTCTTTCGATTAAAAAAATAAGGCATCTTCTACTTTTTCTATATATTTCCCAAACCCTGATCATAATCATCTTTTGGAATTATTAACAACACTTAAATCAATTTGCTGATTTATAAATATTTGGATTGGCCTTGCCAGTGAGATGATTAAATCCATAAATATTTATGACAATTCTCAATTTTGGTTATTTCATTTCAATCTAATTTTGAACTCTTAATACCGCCTTGCGTTACAGGCTCTACATTTTATTCATATTTAAAAAATTTATGAATAATACAGGTTAAATAACAGGGTAAAAAATTATCATTCAATGATCAAGAAAAGTAAGGATACAATTCGTTATATAAGAAATACGGATTTTCTCAGAAACAGAAGATATGAAGCTTTTGTGTTTATTATTCTGTTTGGTGGTTTTTTTGGCTACCTGGGTTATGTTATGGGGATTGCTAATTTGCTGAATACTATTATGAATACTGCCTGGGATTTGCTGATGAATACTGTTTTCTTCATTATGGGTATTACGGTATTAACAGGTGCGCTTGGTAAACTGATGATTGAGTTTGGTGTAGTACGTTTGCTGGAGATTATCCTTGCTCCCCTGATGCGCCCATTGTTTAATTTGCCGGGAGTAGCCTCATTGGCTGGGTTGATGACTTTTTTCTCCGATAATCCTGCAATAATAAGCTTGTCGAATGACAAATATTTCAGCCGGTATTTTAGAAAATACGAATTGATTTCACTCACCAATTTTGGAACAGCCTTTGGAATGGGATTAGTTGTCCTAACTTTTATGGCTCGTTTTGAATATTTTGGACCGGCACTTGTTGGTTTTTTTGGAGCTGTTTTTGGCGCTGTTATCTCTACGAGATTGATGCAGTTTATGATAAGAGGGAAAATAAGTGAAGAAGAAGAAAGCAAAGATCTGATAACTGATTCGAAAGATATTTCTTTTAAATCAGAAGGGGGTGTATTTCAACGTTTTCTCAATTCACTGCTTGATGGTGGTAAGTCAGGGGTTGATTTGGGTCTTCAGATTATACCGGGTGTTTTGATTATTAGTACAATCATAATGATAGTCACCTTTGGACCTGAAGATCCTTCAGTTGGTTATCAGGGTCTGGCTTATGAAGGGGTTCCTATTCTGCCAAAAATCGGACAATGGTTTAACTGGCTTTTTTATGCACTCTTTGGCTTTCAAAATCCTGAATTAATTGCCTTCCCGGTTACCTCACTAGGAGCTGTTGGAGCGGCATTATCCCTGGTGAAAGCTTTTATTGCTGAAGGTATCATTTCGGGTAATGAAATAGCCGTTTTTACGGCTATGGGAATGTGCTGGAGTGGTTATTTAAGCACCCATACCGCCATGCTGGATACCCTGAAATTTCGCAGATTAACATCCAAGGCCTTAATCGCCCATACCATAGGAGGTATTGCTGCTGGTACATTTGCGCATTATCTTTTTATGCTCCTGAATATCTGGATTAACTTTTAAAAACAGGCAGAAGAAAATACACAGGATAACGTGAGTTGGATTTAAGGAAAACAAGTATGTGGCATGTAT
>CAZPDP010000012.1:0-35691 GCA_964585385.1 uncultured Bacteroidales bacterium | reverse complement strand
TCTTTCATCTGGCAGTCAACCAGGAGGCTGCATAAAATAAATAAGTTGATAATGAGGTATTTGTGCTTTGTGAACAATCAAAAAATAACCGGTTGATGACACTCCACCGGTTTAAGATTAAATACTAATTAACTTTCAGATATGAAAGTTTTTATTTGCAGTATATTTTTTTAATTATTGACGTAGGGCAATTGATGCTGATTGTCCTTTATAATCATCATAAGCCGGACAATCTTGTCCTTTACAAGAAGTGAAAAGAGCGATTGCAAACATCACAAATAACAGAGCGACAACGATACGTTTTTTCATAACAGTATATGTTTGTTTTAATAATATTTCAAAAATAGGAAAAATAATTAAAAATTAAAACCCGCCCTATACATTTTGTTCTTCGATTTGATTAGCATCAGCATATGCCGGACAAGGTGGTTCCATAATATGACAAGAAGTTAACAGTAAACTTGTCAAAAAAAACGCAATTATGGTGAGTACCTTAATTTTCTTCATTATAAAATATTTAATGTTAATGATAATGACAACTGTATCAAAGATACGACATAATTTCAAATATGTTATTTATAATAAGGTGATTTACATCAACTAATCAAATTTTTTGATAAAATAAAAGCCGCCCCTGTTGAGACGGCTTTCATTTTAAATAAAAATTAATAATCCAGTTTCCTGAGAATTAATCAAATTTTGGCATTCTTCCAGGTGTCCAGGGAGCATTAAGTTCTTCCAGTTTTTCCTTAAGCTGATCGAGATCTTCATTTCTTAACTTTTTGATTTTTTCCAATAAAGGTGGAAAATCTTTCTTCAGAATCTCGTAATTCCTTCTTTCAGTTTCTGTAACAGCTGACGTGGACCTGTAATGTGCCCATGTAATTGCTCTGAGCCGTTCCATTATCTTCATTTTATGAGGAGGAATTTCTTCGCTACTTGCTTTCGGGGTAACTCCATGGAACGCAAATACCACCTCATCTATTTCGTCTTCAATTCTTTCAGCTTCTTCCATCAGCTCTTTGGTTTCAGCCTGAGTATTGAGAATAGCCTGTTTGATGCTTTTTATTTGTCTCATCATATCGGCTACTAATTTATCAGCACCCTGAATGGCTCTTGTCATGTCTGCTACTTTATCCTGGAATTCAAGCAATGATTCTCTGTCTTCTGCTGGCAGTGTTCTGATTTCCAGTTGTTCTGCCGTGAACTCTTTTGGAGGAACAAGTTCTTTTATTTCTCCGTGATGATAAAGTGACATCGAAACTTTGTATGTTCCAGGCATAGCCAGGATTCCGCTTCCTCTTTCTTTAAATGGATTGAAATCCTCTTTACCCTCTAATTCAACAGGATATGGGTTCTCGTAACGGAAGTCCCACGCAATACGGTGAACGCCTTTACCAGGTTTCTTTGTAAGTTTTCTGATAACGTTTCCTTCATCATCATAAATAGTGAAGATGAGATAAGGGGAAACTTCTCTTTCCTCTTCCCGCTGCTCTTTCCATGTCAGTTGAGGTATACGTTTACCTTCTTTAAATAATTCCTTTTCTCTTTTATGTCGGAGTTGTTCACGGGTTTTGGGAGTTTCCTCTAAATAATAGGTGAAGAGCGCTCCATATTCAGGATTTTCTCCAGTATAATAGGTTGAGCCCTGACCATATTTGCCTCGTTTTTGTATATACATTTTGGCTTTGGGTATATCAAAAATGTGTGCTTCTTGCTTAACGAAATCCTTATCAATTTTTCTTAAGGGTGAATAATCGTCAAGAATGTAGAATCCACGGCCAAATGTTGCAAGGACGAGGTCTTCTTCTTCTTCCTGGAGATCAATATCTCTTACAGAAATAGTTGGAATACCGGATTTGAGCTGAATCCATTTCTCACCACCATTGTTTGAGAAGAATATTCCAAACTCTGTACCTGCAAAAAGTAAATTGGGATCTTTCGGATCTTGTTCAATGGCGTGAACCGTTCCGTTTTCAGGTAGTCCATTAGTTATTGATGTCCAGTTTTTGCCTTTGTCAGTGCTTTTTAGAAGATATGGCTTAAAATCGTCCCTCTTACGATTGTCAAAAGAAGCGTATACCACATTGGCTTCATGACGGGAAGCGTAAATATCACTTACGTAGGTATGTTCAGGCACTCCAGGAAACTCGCTTACTTCTTTCCAGTTTTTGGCATCTTCGGTTACCTGTATAAGGCCGTCGTCTGTTCCTGCATATAACAGATTTTCCTGTACAGGAGATTCATCAAGTGATACGATAGTTCCGTAAAGTGAGGTGGAAACATCCTTAGCTACGGCATCTACACTCCAGTATTTACCCATAACAGGCCATCTGTTTCGGTCAATCTGAGCTGTAAGGTCCGGGCTGATAATATCCCATGAGTTACCCCGGTTATCGCTCCTGAAAACTTTATTGGCTGCCATGTATAGCCTTTGGTGATTATGGGGGCTCAGTATTAGTGGAGTGTTCCAGTTCCATTTATATGTAAGGGAATCTTCTGGTGGAACAGGCTTGATACTTACTGATTCACCACTTTTCTTGTCATACCGTACAACGTTTCCGTACTGTAATTCGGAGTATACGATATCGGGATTTTCAGGGTCAATAGCCTGCCAGAATCCATCACCACCAAGTGTTACAAACCATTCTGAGTTGGGAATACCGTCTCTGTTGAGCGTCTGGCTTGGGCCTCCCGTGCTGTTGTTGTCCTGAGTACCACCGTAAACATTGTAGAAGGGTTTTTCATTATCAACAGTTACACGATAATATTGGGTTACAGGAAGATTGGAGACGTGATAATAATTTTCTGCATCATCGTAAGTGATGTAAATACCACCATCACTACCAATCATGTAATGGTTGGGGTCGTTGGGATCAATCCACATGGCATGGTCGTCGACATGCTTTTTATTCAATCCGACTCTTTCCCACGTTTTGCCACCGTCTTTGGTAACTTTACCTACGGTTTCCATGGAATACACCTTATCGACATCTTCAGGATCAGCAATGATTTCATTATAATACTGACCGCTGGAGTGATGATCGCTCATTTTCTGCCATGATTCACCTCTGTCTGTAGAACGGAAGAATCCTCCGTTGTTTTCAGTTGCTTCAATAATAGCATAAACAACATCAGGATTGACCGGTGAGATAGCCATTCCAATACCGCCCATGTGGCTGCTTGGAAGTCCTTGTTTTAATTCTTTCCAGTTTGCCCCGCCGTCTGTAGATTTATAAATAGCAGTTTCCGGTCCGCCACCTATTTTTGTGTGAACGTGCCTTCTTCTTTGCTCTGAGCTTGCATAGAGTAAGTCAGGATCGCGGGGATCCATCAGAAAATTGTTTACACCTGTGTTTTCACTAATGTGTAAAATCTTGTTCCATGTCTTTCCACCATCTGTTGTTTTGTAAAGACCTCTGTCACCTCCGGATCCCCAGACTGAACCTTCTGCCGCTACATAGACAATATCAGAATTATCAGGGTGAACCACGATGTTTCCTATTTGACGGGATTCTTTCAAACCCATATTTTCCCAGGTCTTTCCGCCATCTGTGGTTTTATAGACACCATCACCATAACCCAGGGCCCGCTGGTGATTATTTTCACCGGTTCCGAGCCATAAGACATTATGGTTGTTCGGGTCCATTGTGATACAACCTGTGGAATACGTTCCATAATTTTCAAATACAGGTTTAAAAGTAATGCCGTTGTTGGTCGTCTTCCAGACATTTCCACTGGAAACAGCTACAAAAAACTCTTTGTGGTTGTCGGGATTAACGGCAAAGTCAGAAATACGGCCTGAAGCGTAAGCCGGGCCGATACTCCGGAATTTCATTCCGCTGATAATACCGGAATTTACCGGATCTTTCTCCTTTTTGTCCTCATTGTTTTTTTTAGCCATCATGCCCGTTGAGGGTAGCATCAACGAGACAGTAAGAATGGCTGTAAAAAACATCTTACCGATACTTTTGATTAATTTAGGGTTAGTGTAATGCATAGTTTATGATTTAGAATTAGAAAATCTGTATGTAAGACCTAATTTCGAGATAATAGTTTAAAAAATCAAAAGATTGCTTTCTGAATTGTTCTTTTATGTTAAATATCTTATAAAAATATTAGGGTACTCATCTCAAGTTTCGTAATATTGCCAGAAATTTAAAATACAAAGCCATGCTTGAAACAATAATGAATCACCGTTCTATCAGAAATTATAAGGATACCCCTGTAAGCGAAGCGGATCTTAATGAAATTTTAGAAGCGGGTACGCGAGCCTCTACTACAGGCAATATGCAATTATATTCTATTATTGTTACCCAGGATGAAAATAAAAAGAAAGAACTGGCACCGACGCATTTTAACCAGCCCATGGTTACCCAGGCACCGGTTCATTTGACTTTTTGTGCAGATATTAACAGGTTCCACAAATGGTGTGAGCAGAGAAATGCTGAACCTGGTTATGACAATTTTCTATGGTTTTTCAATGCTGCTATAGATGCATTACTGGTTTCTCAAAACGTATGCCTTGCTGCTGAAGAAAAGGGAATGGGTATCTGTTACCTGGGAACTGTAACCTATAATGCTGACCAAATCATGAAAATTCTTGAACTCCCTCAGGGTGTTGTCCCTGTAGCAGCGATTGTTGTGGGGTATCCTGATGAAAATCCAGGTCTGACAAACAGACTGCCACTTGAAGGAGTTGTGCATCATGAAACTTACAAAGATTACAAACCGGAGGATATTGACAGGATTTATGCTGAAAAAGAAGCCCTGGAAGAAACAAAAGAACTATTGAAGGAAAACCAAAAAGAAACCCTTGCACAGGTATTTACTGATAATCGATACAAGAAAGAAGACAACCTGCATTTTACCAAGCAATATCTTAAGGTTTTACAACAACAAGGTTTTATGAATAATATTTAAGGTTCAGAAACGTTGTAATAAATGGTTTAACCAAAAAGAGGAGAAAAACTCCGGTTTACATTAGCTGCACTACATCTTTATGTGGTGCAGCTTTTTTTAATTTAGTATTTTTACAGCGGATGAAAAGACAACTGATACTTACACGCGATGGCTCTCATACCTTGTACCAGGCAGAACTGGACGAACATTACCATTCTGTTCACGGGGCTATACAGGAATCTGAACATGTTTTTATCCGAAACGGACTGGAATACCTGCAAAATGAACAACCAAGAATTTTTGAAGTGGGGTTCGGGACTGGCCTGAATGCTTTGCTTTCCTCTCTTTATTCCATTGAGAAGAATGTAAAATTAGAATATGCGACTATCGAAAAATATCCACTGGATAAAACTATGGTTAAGCAGTTGAACTATTACGACCTACTTGGAAGGAACTCCAGGGAGCTTTTTGAAGAGATTCATAGAATTCCTTGGGGAAGGTATTTCGAACTCTATGAAAGTTTTAGGCTGAAGAAAATTAAGGGTGATTTTATTCAATGTGAAATCACGGAAAAATTTGATATAATCTATTTTGATGCTTTTGCGCCTGATAAACAACCTGAGTTGTGGAGCAAAAAAGTTTTTCGTAAAGTATACGATATGCTTACTATCCCAGGAGTTATGGTTACTTATTCAGCAAAAGGTTCTGTAAAACGCAGCCTAAAGTCAACAGGGTTCAGGGTGGAGAATTTGCAGGGTCCACCTGGTAAAAGAGAGATGATAAGGGCATTGAAGGAATAAGTTATATCTCCATCAAAAAATGCATGATGTTTATCAATAAAATGATTAAAAGTTTTATCTTAGCTTCATTATATCTCAAATTGAAACCAACAATAATTAAAAGAATAGCTTATGAACTTAAAGAATTTGTTTTTAATCGCCTTTATTGGGCTGTTTGCTGTATCATGTGCTCAGAAATCCAATGTAGGTAAAGATGTTAAGCTGGAAAATCAACTTGATTCAGCCAGTTATGCTCTTGGTCAAGATGTGGGAAATCATTTAAAGAGCCGGAATGGAGTGGAAGAGTTAAACTATGAAGCTTTTATGGATGGATTGTATGATGTCTTTAATGACAAGGAGCAATTAATTGAAGAAAGTGCTGCAGGTCCTTTGATTCAGAAGTTTCTTACAGAAGCAAAGAATAAAGGCAAGCAGGAAAATCTGGAAGAAGGCCAGGCTTTTCTTGAGAAGAATAAAAAGAAAGAAGGGGTAAAAGTTACTGAAAGCGGACTTCAGTATAAAGTTTTAAAAGAAGGAAGCGGCATTTCTCCTGATTTGATTGATACTGTAAAAGTACATTATGTCGGAACCCATCTTAATGGAGAGGAATTTGACAGTTCAGTCAAGCGGGGCGAACCCACCCGATTCCCCTTAAACAGAGTGATTCAAGGTTGGCAGGAAGGTCTTCAGTTAATGAAAGAAGGTGCTAAGTATAAATTTTTCATACCTTCTGACCTGGCTTATGGTGAACGAGTTCCACCGGCAGGTGAAATTGAACCCAATGAAACTCTGATTTTTGAAGTTGAGTTATTGGAAGTAAAGAAAGCAAAAGAAGAATAGAATAGTATATTATTTTGTAATACAGCCTCTTGTGTTTTGCAAGGGGCTTTTTTATTTTGTATATAAACATTTTTACACGTAATTCGTATAATGGAATGATAGCAAGCTGTTTGCTGTCCGGTTTTTTTATTTGGCAAACGGCAAGGTGTTAAAAGATAAAAGGAGGTGTCTGTATGAACAATAACAACTCTTTTTTTCAGCCAGCCCGCAATATTTTAGGGGGGTATTATATTTGGGTCAGAAATGATTGGAGTTATAACCTGAAGAAACGACACCTAACTGAAAAACAAAAAGAACTTTACGAAAGAGACTTTGATCATCAAATCATTCTGGACAGAAAATTTCTTGAATGGTTGGAGAAAATTTTCAATGAACTGAACAATTAAATGTATTTCAAACATAGATTAGTCAAGAATATCCAGAATTTCTTTTTTCCGGTTAAAAAACAGGGTGTTATCCATTGTTTTTTCATTGGGTTTTAAATTGTTTGAAAATACCTCTTTTATCTTTACCGGTGGTTTGCTGAAAACAAAAATATCCTGCCCAAGGATTAATGCTTCGTCAACATCATGGGTAACAAATATCACAGTCCTGTTGTCTCTTTGCCAAAGCTTTAGAAATGTTTTCATTAGATTCCATTTCAGCTTGGGGTCCAGTGTTTTTAAGGGCTCGTCCATCAATATGATATCAGAAGGGTAAATATAAGCTCTCGCTATGGATACCCGTTGCTTCATACCTCCACTAAGCTGACTGGGATAATAGTTCTCAAATTCTTGTAAGCCAACCATTTTAAGGTTTTTGCTAATATATTCCCGGCTGTTTTCTAACTCTGTATTTTTTAGGACAAAACTGATGTTTTCTTTGACTGTTTTCCAGGGTAATAATCTGGGATCCTGGAAAATGTAAGAAAACACCCGGTTATTGCCAGTAAGGATTTTCCCTTTATCCGGGGAACTTATACCGCCTATCATATTCAGTAAGGTGGTTTTGCCACAGCCTGAAGGGCCTAGTATACAACTTATTTGATTTTCCCTGAATTCAATGGAAAAATTATTATAGAGATTTAATGAATCAAAATTTTTTGTCAGATTTTGAAGAATTATACTCATGATTGATTATCTCCAGACAACTATCTTATTTTGAATGAAACGAATAAGGTTTTCAAAAATGTAACTTAGAACAATTGCAACTATGGTCCATGCAATTACTTTATCAACAAGTAGATACGTTTGTGCATTTTGCATGAATGTCCCAATTCCGTATTGAGGTTGACTTAACACTTCACCAATAATTATGGCGCGCCATCCAAAACCCATTGCGCTTGAGGCACCACTAAAAATGAAAGGCGCTATGGCAGGGAGATATATGTCTTTTATTATGCCGCCATGGTTCACATTATAAACATGGGCCATTTCAATTAAATCTTTGTCTACATTTCGGATCCCATCGATGATGTTGGTGCATATAAAAGGAAACATAGTGAGCAGTGCAATAAAAACGGGTACCTGGTTTACATCAAACCAAATAAGTGCCAGTAAAATTAATGAAATTACCGGAGTGGAGCGTATTGTAACCAGTATCGGCTTGAGAAAAGCGTAAAAGCCATCATGGATACCGGCCATAACACCAAGAATCATTGCAAGAACAAAAGAGATTCCAAATCCTATAATACCCCTGAGAACAGTTGCTCCTATTATTCTTGTAAATTCGGGTTCAGTAAATAACTGTGATACTGTAATGATAGTCTGGCCCGGCGTTGGTAATATCAGGGAAGAATCAACAAGAATTGCCCCCACTTTCCATAAAGCAATGAGAAAAAGAACCGACAACCCGGTTATGATTTTATTTTTTGTAATAGAAACCTTCATCCGGAATTTTTCCTCCAACAATGTCAGGGTTCATATCATAGAATATCTGCAGATATTTGTTTATAAGCGCTTTTGTTTCATGAGCGGTCTTAAAATTCAGGTTGCACCGGGGAATAGAGTTGTATGCAACATGTTTGTCATTCAGAATTTTGTGTTTCACTATCAGCATGGATGCCTGTTCTTTGTTGTTTTTCACCCATTCCACTGACTTTTTATATTCAGTTAAAAAATCGTTGGTAAATTTCCTGTTCTCTGACGCAAAGGATTTGTTTACAAGCAATGAGGTTTGTGGTACTTCAAGTCCCGTAGTTTGTTTCCATTCTTCATTTATGCTGAAAATGGATTGTACAGCAGAATTCTTTTGAATGACCATGCTTACGAGAGGTTCTGAAATAACACCCAGTTTTGCTTTACCCGAAGCTACTGCATTGGCCAGTTCAATGTGGGTTGGAAAAGAGTAATTGAGATTAACATCTTTAACGGGATTCAATCCATTCTTAGTGAGTAAATAACGAAACATTACATCGGGTGTCATTCCTTTAGCCATAAGGTGTATGGTTTTCCCTTTGAGATCATTCCAACTGGTGATGGATGTGTCCTGCCCAAAAAGGTAAAGTGTTCCCCACACAGGAATAGCGGCTACTTTATAAGGAACATCTTTATTGTAAAGAATTGAAGCCATATTGGTCGGTACAACAGCAAAATCTACCTTCTCCTGTAGTAATAGTGGTCTTATTTGCAGGGGTTCATTTTTTACCTGAAATGCAATGGAGTCATCCCCAATATTTTTCAAATCCTCGAGCATTTTTACCATGCTGATTGCTGAAGGACCGCGAAGTGTTGCAATCTTAACCGTGTCGCTCGCTTTGTTTTCTTTTTTATGGTTGCATGCAAAAAAGATTACCAAAATCAATAAAGAGAGCGATTTAAGAATCCGTATTTTCATAGCCTTTATTTCTATTGGGTTCAAATATATGAAAGTTTAACAGAAAAATATTTTGATAGATATCAGTTAAACACAATTGATTAAATTTGGCATGAATTTAGCATAAATGCAATTTTATTCACAAAAAAGATCAAACAATGAAAAAGAATTTATGGTTGGTTATAATTATAATGTTTATATGTAAAATTGGTTTTTCTCAGGGCTACCAGACCAGTGCAGGTATTCGCGGTGCATTCGCATCTGGAATTACAGTGAAGCATTTTGTGGACGAAAATGCTGCTGTCGAGGGTATTCTTTCTGCAGGTACCTGGGGAGGAGGTATTACAGGTTTATATGAACTACATGCCCCTGCTTTTGAAGTAGAAAGACTTTACTGGTATTACGGTGCCGGAGCTCATATTGCCCAATGGAACGACGATTTTCCCGGAGTTTCTCTGAATGAAGGAAACCATATTGTACTGGGTCTGGACGGAATACTCGGACTGGAGTATAATATTGGGGAAATACCTTTCACAATTAGTGCTGATTACAAGCCCAGTTTTAATCTTACAGGATTCCCAGGATTTTGGGCATACGGTGCAGCAATTTCCATAAGATATACATTCTGAGTTTCGAAGTTAAAAAAAGCCCTGCCTATTTCCATTGGGCAGGGACTTTTTGATTAAATTATTGTAAAATTTTGTTTTCTTTGTCTGAAAAAGATGAAAGTTTTAAGAATAAAGATTTGGTTTGTTTTCATTGTATGTAATTCTATTTTCTTTAGTAGTCTCTCATTAGCAGAGAACACCGCTGACACAACAATTATCACAGAAAATAAAGCTTTTTATTTCTGAACCTTATCTGGAAGGAGGTTTGGTGCACCGCCCCTGGCTTGATTTTGAACAAAAAATAAATCCCTGCCGCATACAGGGAACAATGTTCCTGGAACGAATTGGTCTTTTCAATTCAGCCGATTTTGGTTTTACCATGGGTGGTCTTTTTGGTGGTCAAATCAACCAGGAATACAGAAAGCAGGTTAACTCAAAATATCCGGGTAAATACGGGAGTTTATTATTGATATGGATTATTATACCTACGAAACCGGAGGAATTCCGGATCAAACCATCTATGAAGCGGTTATAGAGATTAAGTTTTAAACTTTCCTGATAAATTGACCGAAACCTATCGGAGATACGAATAATTCATGAATTATTCGGGTTAGAACAGGCCTTTTATCAATACAATCAGAAATGAAATAAATGCAATAAAAATGGCTATCATGATTCTGTATCTTTTTCACGTTTAACAGGATCTTTTATTTTGGCCTCTTCAGTCAGACCAGACTTGATTTCAATATTTACACCGTCGGAAATTCCAAATTCAGGGTAACGTTTTTCAAACATCTGGGGTTCGGTTTCCACTTCAATGTAAGTTGTATCGTTTTTAAACTGCAGCAGGCTTTCGGAAATGGCCAGGACACTGTCTTTCTTTTCTATGATAATGTTGGCATTAGCGCTGTAGCCTGCACGGATAAATTGTTCTTCTTTCAGTTTAACGTTGGCTTTGATTTCGAATTGTACAGCGCCGTTTTCTTCCACACCTTTTGGCGCTATATATTCAAGAATTGCAATGAATCTCTCATCGTTGATGGCTCCTATTTGTAATTCAAGTTCCATTCCTTGTTCTAACCGACCTACCTCGGTTTCATCCACTTTTCCTTTGAAAATCATATCGTTCATATCGGCAACACTGGCAATGGTCGTTCCGTCATTAAAATTGTTGGCTTCAATTACAGAATTTCCTTTTTCCACTGGTACGTCAAGCACCATGCCCGCAACGGTGGAGCGAATCATCGTGTTGGAATTTTCTCCGGCTTTATCTATTGCGCCCTCTTTTATAAGCTGAAGGTTATTTTTTGCCGCTTCCAGTTCTTCTTTAGCGTTTTCAAATTCGACCTTGTATTTCTGGTATTCGGCTTCAGGAATCACACCTTTCTCGAATACCTTTGCCTGTCTTTCATAAGCCAGCTTTGCATCTTCAAAATTGATTTTTGCCTTATTTACGCGGGTCCTGGCATTATTCAGACTGACCATGTTCGGAATAATCTTTATCTTGGCCATTAAGTCGCCTTCTTCCACTTTGTCTCCGGGTTCAACATACACTTCATGAACGATTCCTGAAACCTGGGGTTTTATTTCAATTTCCTTTCGCGGAACCACTTCCCCTGTGGCCACTGTTTTCTTAACTATATCAGTATAGAAAGGCTGTTTTGTTTGATAAATCACAGGCTTTTCCTTCGACTTATTGAACAGATAGAAAATGGTTCCTCCAAAAACTGCAACAATCGCTGTGATCAAAATAATTCTCAGAACTTTTTTCATTTTTTCATTTACATTTTAATTGTTTCTAATTGCTTCGATTGGTCTTATTTTAACAGCTCTCCGGGCTGGCAACAATCCGGCTATAATACCGAAAAATGCCAAAATGGCGAGCGATGCAATCGCTATATTAAAATTGATTTGCGGATTTTTGAACATCTCTGTATTAGCTCCGGAATTAACCAGGGCAAAGTTGAGTAACTCCAGGATACCCACACCCGTAACAAGTCCCATATAACCGGCAAAAACTGTTAATACCAATGCTTCACTGATTATCTGGCTGATTATATTGCCTGGAGTTGCTCCGATTGCCCGTTGTATACCTATTTCAACGGTGCGTTCTTTTACAACCACAAGCATAATATTGCTCACCCCGATTATGCCTGCCAGAAGTGTTCCTGTACCTACAATCCAGATTAAAACTCCAATTCCTGTGAATAGCCCGACCATCTTTTTGTATTCTTTTTCAATGTTAATATGTCCAATGGCTTGATCGTCTTCGGGCGCAATGGTGTGAACCTTTTTCATAATACGGATGGCTTTTTCTTCCAGGTCCTTCGCCTCATATCCTTTTTTTGCTGTTATGGCCATAAATCCAATGTTGTCTCCAAAGTTGTAGACCTGCTGAAATGTTGTAAAAGGAAGGATTATGGAACGTTCTTTATCTCCTCCGAAATTTATGTTTGGATTTAAAGGTTTGAAAATGCCAATCACCTGGAAATATACTCCTTGTATCCTGATGTATTCCCCGATTGCTTTTTCATTTGGGTCAAACAGCTCCTCGTAAACCCTTCTGCCAAGCACTGCTACCTTTCTTTTCTCCTCTATATCTGTTTTGTTAATGAACCTCCCATTAATCATAACAGCCGGATCAATTTCATTAAATTCAGGATAGTCGCCGCTAATGGTAAATGAACCCGATTTCAGTCCCCTGACAACGTTGTCCGTTCCATTGCCATTGTAGCTTCCCATCTGCATCTTCGGAGCTATGTGCTCAATCCCTTCAACATTCATTCTCAGGGTTTCAATATCCTTGTTTTTAAAGTTGATTCTTCTTCCCTTCGGATATCCTTGGTAATCCACGGTGGTTTGTTGCGACCACATAAAGAAACTATTGGTAGCAAAGTCGCCAATGCCCTGTGTAATACCGTTTATCAGGCCGTTGCCTGAACCAAGCATAATAACCAGCATAAAAATACCCCAGAATACACCGAAGGCTGTTAAGAAAGTCCTTAGCTTATTCTTTTTGAGTACACTGTATATTTGTTGCCATCTGTCTAAGTCAAACATCTCGTTTTTGTTTTATTCATCACGCAATGCCACAATGGGCTTGATTTGGGCTGCTTTTCTTGCCGGGAACAGACCTGCAATCATACCCGAAATTACGAGAAGCAGTGTGGCACTCAAAGCAATTGTAATATCAACCTGTGGATTCATAAAAAAGTCATTGGCAGTTATGGTGTTTGAAATCAGGCTTAAAATGCCCACCCCCAATACCAGTCCAATGTATCCGGCAAAAGTTGTGATCAATACCGATTCCATCAAAATAAGCCCTATTATTGAGCCGGGAGTTGCGCCAATGGCTTTTCGAATGCCAATTTCCTGCGTTCGTTCCTTAACCAGGATAATCATAATATTACTTACACCCACAATACCTGCTATAATGGTACCGATTCCAATAATCCAGATAAACAGGTCTATGGCTGCAAACACGCTTCTGAACTGAGTGTATCGTTCCACGTTATTATTGATGTAAAGGGCGCTTTCATCATTTTCACTGAAGTGGTGTTTTTGGGCAAGTTTGCCTCTAAGGGCCCTGACCATCTTTTTGCTTTCTTCGCCATCTAACAAATCTGTAGTAAAGACAAGCGCGTGAACTTTGTTATCCCTGCTGAAAATTTGCTGTGCCGTTGTGACAGGCAGGTACAGACGTCTGAGCTCCCTGCCTCCGCCTTCATCATCAAAAACCCCAACCACTTTGAAAGAGATATTATTTATTTTGATGTGCTTTCCTATAGGATTTTCACTTTTAAAAAGCACTTCTTTTACTTCTTTCCCTATGCAGGCAACTTTCCTGTTTTCCCGTATATCATTGTCGTTAATGAAGCGGCCTTCTATGGGTATAGTTTTTTCAATTTTACTGTAATCCGGATGCACTGTGCGAATGTCAAAGTCTCCGTATTCATTTTTATAAGAAATTTTATTGTCACCGTAAATATTGTAGCGGGCCGAAGCATTCCGGACATTGGGCAGGTTTTTTTTTATCCATTGATAATCTTCCATGTCAAGCTGTATTAACCTTCCTTTATTGAGGCCTTTGTAGATTTCACTGGTACGACCCCGGTAAACAAAGATGCTGTTTGTAGCATCATCTCTGAATTGGTACTCGATGCCATTTTGTAATCCATTTCCCGATCCCAGTAAAATGATAAGCATAAAAATGCCCCATGCAACGCTGAAACCAGTCAGAAAGGTGCGGAGTTTATTCTGCTTGATCGTATGCAGGATTTCTTCCCATTTATCCCTGTCAAACATAAGCTTTCATCTTTTCTTCCTGGTTATTACCTTCGATGATGCCATCTTTAAGTCGAATAATGCGATTGGTCATTTCTGAGATATCTTTTTCATGAGTCACGATTATGACAGTAATGCCTGATTCATTCACATTTTTCAGCACTTTCATCATTTCATAAGAAGTTCCTGTATCCAGGGCGCCGGTAGGTTCATCAGCAAGAATCACTTTGGGCTTGTTTATGAGTGCACGGGCTATGGCTACACGCTGTTTCTGACCCCCTGAGAGCTCATTGGGCATGTGCTCCGCCCAGTCTTTAAGTCCCATCATATCAAGGTACTCCATGGCTATTCTATTTCTTTTTCGGCGCCCTACTTTTTGATAGTATAAAGGTAAAGCCACATTTTCCATGGCATTTTTAAAAGATATGAGGTTGAATGACTGAAAGACAAAGCCAATCATGCTATTTCTGTATTGTGCGGCTTTCTTTTCCGAAAGTTCTGTGATAAGATGATTGTTAAGCCTGTATTCTCCTTCATCGTACCCATCAAGTATACCCAGCACATTAAGCAGTGTTGATTTTCCGGAACCGGAAGAGCCCATAATTGACACCATCTCACCTTCTTCAATATGCAAATCTATACCCTTCAGTACATGAAGTTTATTTCTTCCTGTAATATAAGATTTATGGAGCGAATCAAGTCTTATCATAAATTTTTTTATTTGATGAAAACATTCTCAATATATGTGCCAAAAAGATTATGTTCTGTTTATCAGTGTAATAAATGATTTGTATGTCTTTTTTATCGTACGGGAATGTTACAATACCTGTACGAAATTGAACGGAGAAACATTTTACCGTTTTATGCAAATCATTTTGTAGTAGGATGAAAAAAAGAGGAAAAAATTACAGGAAAGATGTTTTTATTCGGGTTGGGATAAATTTTTACATCAGCATTCATTTCTTGTGGATTTCCAACTGATGTGCTCAGGCATTCAGATAAACCAGGCTGATTGATGTTCACCTCAATATACTTAACCTGGGAAAATACCTGGGATGAGGGGAGTAGTAAAAATAAAATAATCGGGTAATTAATTTTTTGATTTTGATAATCCTTTACCTGTTGCCACCCATAAATTATTTTCTGAATCCACCGCCAGGTCGAACACAGTATTTCCGACAAGCCCTGTGGCCACTGAGTGATTTGTCCAGGTGGTCCCGTCATAACGTGAAAGCCCTTCGCTGGTTCCAAACCATATGCTATTAGAATGGTCTTCTTCAATAACATTGATGTATTTTGAAATCAAACCATCCTCTTCATCGAAAGGCTCCCATAGGTTATCAGAAAAGCGGTAAACACCTTCGCCATAAACAGCAAACCATAGTTCGGTAGGGGTACACAGGGAACCGCTAACTGACATATTCAAATCATTAACATAATGCCGCCAGTCCATTGTTGTCAAATCCAGTTTTGATAGACCGGAAAACTCACTGCCAACCCAAAGGTTGTCCTGGTTGTCAAAACAAAGGGTATTGATGGTACCAAATTTTTCTATAACCACATAATTTTTAAAAGTAGAGCCATTGAATCTTGAAATGCTGTTGCTGTCTGTTCCAATCCAGAGATTATTGTTTTGGTCTAATGCCAGGGTATGTATATTATTGCTTGGTAGGCCGTTTTCTTTTGTATAATTCTTCCAGTTGTTGTGATTGAATTTTGAAAGCCCCCTGTTTGTTCCAATCCAGATATTTCCGGTTTTATCCACTACAATTGCTCTTACCGTATCGCTTATCAAACCATCCTCTTCTGTGTAATTGGTCCATCCGGAACCATCGAATTTGGATAGTCCGCCGGAAGTGCCTACCCAAAGAGTATCCCCCGGGTCTACTCCAAGAGCCCGAACATTATTATTTACAAGTCCATTGGCTTTGGTGTAATCCTCCCATTGGTCGGAACCACCGCCACCACCTCCACCTAAATATGGACCTGTATTTTCCTGACAGGAGCTGAAGATGAATATAAAAGATGATATAACGATCAAGAAATAAGACTTACAGTTCATAATGGTTGTTCTTTTAAATATTGTATTTATTGTTTATACGGTTAAAGAGCGAATATAATAATTAATATAAGATTTTTTGTATTCTATCCAGGCTTAACAAATTCTAGTAAATACCAGATTACTTGACAGAAGGGTACTAGAGATTTAGTTATTTACTATTTTAAACGAAATTATTTTGTTATTGTTTGATTGCTATTCTATAATTCTGTTCAAATGTTATAATTTTGGCTGAATTATGGAGAAATGTCTGGGGAATACTTTTATACTGAATGATCAGTTGCTTTCAACTGAAGAATTCGGAGCCTATTGTTTTTTAAGCGGTTTTTCAGTCTATGAAATAATAAGGTTTGAGCGAGGTATCGCTATTTTTCTTGAAGATCACCTGGCAAGGCTTTTTCATTCCATAAAGCTGGAGAATCTGTCAATAAAAGAAGACCCGTTAATAATCAGACAGCGCTTAAAGGATTTAATTGATAATAATGATGTATCAACCGGGAAGATTAAGTTGATCATTAACTTCTTTGATTATCCCGAAAGGGACCGGTATAATTTCCTGATGTTTTTTACTGAATATTCTTTTCCGGATTCCAATCAGTATAAGAACGGAGTAAAAGCTATCTTTTGTTCTGCGGTAAGGAAAGATCCCAATGCCAAGGTATTGGGCACAGAAGCGAGGAAAACTGCTGACCAGCACATTCAGGATTCAGATGTTTATGAAGCCTTTCTGGTAGAAAGAGATGGTTCGGTGACAGAAGGAAGCCGTTCTAACATTTTTGCAATAAAAGGCTGTCGTTTGATAACTCCTCCTGATGATTCAGTTCTGCAGGGAATTGCCAGGAAGAAAGTTATTGAATTATGCAATGAACATCAAATAGAAATTGAATTCAGAAAAATTCATAAAGACGAGTTTAAGGAATTCGAGGCTGTCTTTATTACAGGAACATCACCCAGGATATTGCCCGTCAAACAAGTCGTGGATTTAATTTTACCGGTTAAACATGAACTTTTAGAGTTTCTGATGGTAAAGTATAATGAGAAAATTGAGGGTTATATCGAAAGCCGGTAATTCGTTTTTTTTCTTAAATTAGTCAAAAAACACCTAAAAACAGAAACCAATGCATGAACTATATCCTTTAAAGTTTAACCCCATTTTTAAAGAAAAAATTTGGGGCGATCAAAGATTAAAAAAGGTTTTGGATAAGAACATACCCGAAGATAAAAATATAGGGGAAAGCTGGGAAATTTCTGCTGTTCAGGAGAATGTATCTGTGGTATCCAATGGATACCTGGCCGGTAATACCCTCCAGGAGCTCATAGAGGTTTATATGGCTGATTTGGTGGGAGAGAAGATATACAAGCAATACGGAATTGAATTCCCATTGCTTATTAAATTCATAGATGCCGATGACGTGCTTTCCATCCAGGTACACCCCGGTGATAAGCTGGCAAAAAAAAGGCATAATGCATATGGTAAAACAGAAATGTGGTATGTGATAGAAGCAGAAGAGGGGGCAGAGCTTATCTCTGGTTTCAACAGGAAAATGGACAAAGATGAATATTTAAAACATCTTGAAAACAATACCTTACCCGATATCCTGAATAACGAAAAAGTAAAACCAGGTGATGTGTTTTACCTTCCCGCAGGACGCATTCATGCTATCGGGGCAGGTATACTGCTGGCTGAAATTCAACAAACATCGGACGTGACATACCGGATTTTCGACTGGAACCGGATGGGGCAGGATGGCAAACCCCGGGAATTGCATAATGACCTCGCTGTGGATGCCATTGATTATACGTATTATGATAATTACAGAACCCGTTATACAAAGGAAAAAAACCGTTCATCCAACCTGGTTCAATGCGATTATTTTACTACAAATATCCTTGACCTTGATGAGATGTTGGAGAAGGATTTTCTGACTCTGGATTCCTTTATTATATACATGTGTCTTGAAGGTAAGGTTGAGATAGAATATGATGAGGAAGACAGAATGGAGCTTTCGAAAGGGGAAACTGTCCTTATACCGGCAAGTATGGATCATCTTAAATTTATACCTCATCCTGATGTTAAATTACTGGAAGTATATATTAAGTATGGTAAGGAGGAATAATTTTCCGGATACTCAGGAATTATGAATGTGTATGACTAGTGATGTGTTTAATAACAAATTGCTTTTGCTCTTTGATGGGTACTGCAACTTATGCAGCGGTTCTGTTGTTTTTATTCTTAAGCGAGAAAAGAAGGATTGGTTCAGGTTCGCTTCACTTCAATCTTCATTTGCCCGTTCATTATTGGAAAAATACGGCCTCACTAAAGATGCCCCCGATTCTATTGTACTTTTTGAAGGAGATAAAATTTATTTTCAGTCAACTGCGGCTCTCAGGGCGGCAAGAAAACTAAGATGGCCCTGGCCTGTTTTTTATGTATTTATTATATTGCCCCGGTTCATCCGGGATCCAATCTATAATTTCATTGCCAGGAACCGCTACAAATGGTTTGGAAGGAAGGAGCAATGCTTTGTACCGGATAGGGGGGTAAAGCATAAATTTCTGGATTAAATACAGAACCAAAGCTTTGCATAGAATTCCTGGAAAACTTTTTATTCCTTTTTTCTGGATTGATATCTCTCATTCAGTAAAGCCATTAGATGACTTATAGATGCAAGTGCATCTTGCGTTGCTGCATTCAGAGGCTTCTTTTGCAATTTCAGCAGCAATATTCCATAGAGACCTTGCAGACTGGCTTCAATATCCCCGGAAACGGTTCCCCTGGCTTTGTTCTTTAAATCTTTAATGGAAGGTTTTGCTTTATTATAAGCATCAATATAATCCAGCTCATTTGGATCCTGGATAAGGCTAATGTGAAGATCGTCCAGTTCTTTTACAAGATTATTCAGAAATTCAAAATGTCCTTTTTCTTTTATACCCTGGCTTTCCATTCTCCGGATCAAGTCTTCATACCAAATCCGCATGTCTTTTTTAATGTCATCAGGCTGATCAAAGTTTTGTATAATTTCTTTATCAATTGCGTCGAGGTTGAATTTATAAGCTCTTATCATATCCTCTATTTGCCACATGTAGAGGATGTATTCAGCTATATTGGTTTTCTTTTTTTCTCTGGCTATTATCATTATTGAATTCCTTTTCTTTTAATCTTGTCCAGTATTCTGCGTTCTTTTTTGGTGGGCCTTCCAGCTCCTTTGTCACGGGATTCAAATATGTCCTGTTTCTTATGCATTTCGAGCTTTTTGAGTTCTTCCTCCGGTGTTATATCTTCCAGGTTTTCCCTGGCAATTCTGGCTGACTGCCTTTTGCCCAACAGCCCTGTGATTTTATACTTGTAGAACACAGGTTTTTTCTTTACAGTAACTATTTCACCCAGTTTAACCGTTCTGGCAGGTTTTACCTGTTGGTCGTCAATGAGCACCCTGCCTTTTTTACAGGCATCGGTAGCCTGGCTGCGTGTTTTGAAAATTCTAACAGCCCAGAGCCATTTGTCTATTCTCAGATCATCAGTTTTGCCCATACTAATAAATTTACGTTTTGTTTTACTTTTTATTGTATTGGGTCATGGTAAGCTCCAGCCCGATAGTTCCAAAGGCTTTTATCATTTCTATGGAGTGATCAATCAGCTCCGGGAGCTGTTTTTTTTGCTCTTCAGACCAACTCCCTAAAACATATTGTACCTGCTCTCCGGGATAGTAATCATTTCCTATACCAAAACGCAGACGTGGATATTGTTGTGTTCCCAATACCTGGTTGACATTAGTAAGTCCGTTATGGCCTGCTGCTCCACCTTTAGGCTTAATTCGGATAGAACCAAAAGGAATGGATACATCATCTGCTATAACCAGTAATCGATCGAGATGTATTTTTTCTTTTTTGAGCCAGTAATTTACAGCTCTTCCGCTTAAATTAACGTATGTTGAGGGTTTGAGAAGAATGAATGTTCTTCCTTTAAATTTGTAAGAGGTAACAGCGCCATAACGCTTGTCATCAAAAAAAATATTGGATGCATCTGCGAATGCATCCAATATTTTAAAACCGATGTTATGTCTTGTATCCTTGTACTTATCTCCGATATTTCCTAGTCCGGTAATAAGATATTTCAAGATATACTGTTTTTGTTATTCTTTGCTTTTTTCTCCTTCTGCTCCGCCTTCTCCTTCGGCAGCTTCTGCACCTTCGGCAGCTTCTTCACCTTCAGCAGCTTCGCCTTCAGCGGGTGCTTCTTCTTCTTCTTCAGCAGCACCTTCCTGCATTGCTTCCATTTCTTCTTCTGTAGCAAATCCACCACCACGCGGGCTCTTAACAAGGAAGATTACTGAGTTAGGGTCATCCAGAATTTCGATATTTTCCCTTTCTATATCTGTTACCCTTATAGAATCACCTATTGTGAGTTCTGATACATCTATCTTGATTTCATCCGGCATATCTTTGGGTAAAGCTTTAACAACCAGTCTTCTCATTTTGTGAATAGGCTTTCCTCCATCTTGAATTCCAGCGGGAACTCCTTCAACAGTAACAGGAATACGCATCCAGAACGGATGTTTTTCTATAACCTGGTAAAAATCAATATGTAAAATATTGTCTTTCACCGGATGGAATTGAACATCCTGCATAACAGCATTATATTTTTCACCGTCAACGTCCAGATTGATCAAATATACGTATGGTGAGTACACCAATTTGAAAAATTCCTTTTCAGGAGCCTCAAAATGTTTTACTTCTCCTTCCCTGTAAAGAATACAGGGTACATGGCCTTTAGCTCTCAGTTGTTTCGTACTTTTTTTCCCAACTTCTTCTCTGAATGATGCTTTGATATCAATTGACTTCATTGTATTACCTTTTTATTCAAGAAATACTTATTAATTTTTTTCGGACTGCAAATATATAATTTAAAAAATAAAATTCGCACTTATTGACTGATAATTATAAACTTTCTTAATAACGTCTGCAAAAACACTGGAAATAGAAAGCACTTTAATCTTATCTGAGATGGGTTTTATGGGGATAGTATCAGTCACAACGACTTCTGTAATTTTAGATTCATTTATTCGTTCATAAGCCGGCCCGGAAAGTACTGGATGGGTTGCCATAGCTCTGACACTTTGTGCGCCCCGCTCAATCATCTTGTCTGCGGCTTTGGTCATTGTGCCGGCTGTATCAATCATATCGTCAAGAATGATAATATTTTTACCTTCTACTTCACCAATAACAGTTATTTCGTTTACCACATTGGCTTTTTCTCTTGATTTATGACAGATTACGAGAGGGGTTTGGAAATAGTTGGCATAGGCATTTGCCCTTTTAGTACCACCCATATCAGGTGCGGCTATAACCAGGTTGTCTAAGGCTAATTCTTTAATATGAGGCACGAAGACAGAAGATGCATACATATGGTCTACGGGGATGTCGAAGAAACCCTGTATCTGGTCCGCATGAAGGTCAGCCGTCATTATTCGGTCAACACCAGCAGCAGTAAGTAAATTAGCTACAAGTTTTGAACTTATTGCTACCCTGGGTTTATCTTTTCTGTCCTGACGGGCATAACCGAAGTAGGGAATCACTGCTACTACTTTATAGGCAGAAGCACGTCTTGCCGCATCAATCATCTGGAGCAGCTCCAGTATATTGCTGGACGGAGCAAAAGTGGACTGAATTATGAAAACATAAGCGCCTCTGACAGTTTCTTTGTAGGAGGTCTGGAACTCTCCATCACTGAATTCAATAATCGAGGATTTTCCTAATTCAGTACCTAAAATGGAGGATACTTTTTCGGCAAAATAGCGGGAGGCACTCCCCGTGAAAATTTTGATGGGTGGCCGGGTGTAATCTCTGTCCATAATTTAATTTTTTACATAATGTTCTTAAAAGATTGCTGCAAAAATAAAAATATCTTTTATTTAATTTTTTATTGTCTGAATTATTTCTTCTATGTAGTCAAGAATTTCTTTTTTTCCTTGTTTTGATACGGCTGAAGTTTTTATGACTTTTGGAAGAAATTCCCATGTTTTAAGCATTTCGTCCCTGTATTTGGCCATATTCCTGCTTACCTGGGAGCTTGATAATTTGTCAATCTTTGTAAATACCATGGTGAAAGGTATTTGGTTCATTCCCAGCCATTCCATGAATTTTAAATCCGACTCCTGGGGTTTATGACGGGAATCCAGAAGGACAAACAGATTTTCCATATGAGGGGATTGTTTTAGGTAATCCTTTATGAATTGCATCATCACTTCTCTGTCTTTCTTTGAGACTTTTGCATAGCCATAACCCGGCAGATCCACCATGAAC
Organism: uncultured Bacteroidales bacterium; assembly: GCA_964585385.1. Classification (GTDB taxonomy): domain Bacteria; phylum Bacteroidota; class Bacteroidia; order Bacteroidales; family UBA12077; genus JAGXLC01. The sequence goes on along the minus strand of CAZPDP010000012.1, from coordinate 13,123 downwards.
CATTCATTGTTTATATTGTAGTGGTTAATTGTTCTTGTTTTTCCTGGTGTTTGGGATGTTTTAGCTAGCTGCTTCCTTTCCAGCAGCATATTTATCAATGATGATTTGCCAACATTTGATCGGCCCACAAAAGCAAATTCCGGCTTATCTTTATTTGGAAGTTTAGCTATATCCACTGTACTTTGTACAAACTCTGCACTAACTATTTTCATGACAATCTCTTTTTATTAAAATTCATAATTCTTAATACCCATTCTCAATACTCTGTGTTCTTAACCAAAATTTTAGGCTCCATCATTTCCTTTAGGGAATATTTGATACCTTCCCGGCCAAAACCGGAATCTTTTACTCCTCCGTAGGGCATGTGATCAACTCTGAAAGTGGGGACATCATTTATCATTACACCTCCAACATCCAACTGATCGAATGCATAGTTCATTTCATTGATTTTATTTGTAAAAACTCCAGCCTGCAAGCCATAATCAGAGTTATTAACATCTGCAATAGCTTTTGGGAAATTAGAATAGGGTTCCAGTGTTACTACAGGACCAAAAATTTCGAGGGAACAAACTTTCATATCTAAATTGGTGTTGGTCAAGACAGTCGGCTCGTAGAATCCTTCCTGTTTTTTGCCGCCTGCGATTATTTTTGCCCCATCTTTTACTGCTTCATTCACCCATTCTTCAATCCTGTCGGCTTCCCCCTGGTCTATCAGAACGGAAATATCCGTATCATCAGCAAGCGGATCCCCTTTCTTCATGGCTTTTACTTTTTTAACGAATTTTTCGCTGAACTCATCGAAAATATCTTCATGCACATAAATTCTCTGAGCATGAATGCAAACCTGTCCGGAGTAAGCAAAGCCACCCAGAAGGCATTTGGCAACTGCCAGTTCGATATCTGCGGATTCTGAGACTACTACCCCTGCATTACCTCCAAGTTCCAGGGCTATTTTCTTTTTTCCGCAGTTCTGCTTCATGTTCCATCCTACTGATGGAGATCCGGTAAAGCTTAACATTTTAACCCTGTCATCGGTAACCAATTGGTTGCCTGCTTTACGATCCATGGGAAGGATTGACAATGCTCCTTTTGGTAGGTCTGTTTCATCGATAATTTCAGCAAGCTGAATAACAGATAATGGAGTGGAACGCGCCGGTTTCAGGATAATAGGATTGCCAGCTGCAATAGCGGGGGCAATTTTGTGAACAGCCAGGTTCATCGGGAAATTAAATGGAGAAATTCCAGCAACCAGCCCGATGGGAAAATGCTTGATTATTCCTTCTTTGCCTTCGCCTTTAGCTGTCCAGTCAATTGAAATGTATTCTTTGGGCAGTCTTTTTGATTCCTCGGCAGCAATAATAAATCCCTGCGTGGCCCTGTCTATCTCACCCAGGGAATATTTCATGGGTTTACCTGACTGCATGGCTAGTGTTTCTGCCAGTTCTCTCCTTTTTGCTTTCAGGTTTTCAGATACCTGCATCAGAATGGCGTACCTCTTGTGGGCAGGAAGATTTCTCATTTCTTCCTCCACCTCTTTGGCTTTTTCAATGGATTCATCCAGTTCTTTATTTCCTGCCAGATATGTTTTCGCAAAAGTTGATTTTGTATATGGATTTATTACTTCAAGCGAATTATCTGTGGTTACAAATTCTCCTGCTTTGTAAATTTTATATTCTTTCATATGAGTCTGGTTTTTTTTGTTTGGTTTAGCAAAATTACAATTCTAATATGAATCTGGGAAATTCTTTCTTTCACAGATTCATTTTTCCGGAAATCAATAATAACTCCATCATTTTCCAACTTATATTGAATTGAATTACCTTTGAGGCTTAAAATTATTTATACCTTTATCCAGTATGTGCATCCTGTATTTGCCACCTCTGTGACCTATATCATACCCATATTTGCAGTAATGTGGGGTGTTATAGGCGGCGAACAAATTGTACTTTTACAGGTTCTTTTTATAGGAGCGATACTCGCAGGTGTTTACCCGGTTACCCGAAACAATAACAAAAAAAGAAAAATATGAAGCGTACAAGACTCATCATATTATCTATCATAAGCGGCATATTGCTGGCCTTACCATGGTTTGAGCATTTTTCAGGCATTATACTGCTAATTGCTTTCGTCCCCATTCTCTTTGTTGAAGATTATTTTTTTATCAATCAAAAAAAATACCGGCCTTATAAAACTTTCGGCTTTATATTCCTGACGTTTTTTCTTTGGAATGTGATTTCAACTTTCTGGATAGCAAAAATATCATTTTTTGGAGCCTCTTTAGTCATTGTTCTTAATGCTTTTCTTCTCTCCTTGTTTTTCTTTTTATTTCATTTGACCAAACGGAACCTGGGAAGGAATTTTGGAAATTTTTCTCTCCTTGTCTATTGGTTAGGGTGGGAGTACCTTTTTATGAAAACTGAAATTACCTGGCCGTGGTTAAATCTTGGAAATGGTTTTGCTAAAGACATAAGCCTCGTTCAATGGTATGAAATGACGGGAGTGTTAGGCGGAACCCTATGGGTGCTGGCTATCAACCTGGTGGTTTTTAACATGTTAAAATTTTATATTGTACACAAAAGTTTCAAACTTCAACTTTCCAGGATATTTTTTCTGCTAATACTTATCTTTTTACCTGTTACCGTTTCCCTAATTTCTTTTCAAAAATATCAAACAAAAGGAGAGTCGGTTAACGTTGGCATTATCCAGCCCAATATCGATCCGTACAAAGAAAAATTCTCTGGTCTGTCCCATTTCCAGCAGATGGATATCATCATGAACCTGTCCGACAGCATTGCCGGTCCGGGTATGGATTATGTCGTTGGACCCGAAACCGCACTGGATAAAATCAATCTGAATAAGTTGGAAAGTGAATATATCGTTAAAAGAATGGAAGATTTGGTTGAACAATACCCGGGCTTGCATTTTATTATCGGAGTAGACGGCACGATGAAATATGAAAATAAAGCTGGTGCTTCACGAACAGCCAGACCCCTGCCTAACAAAGACAAATACTATGATATTTTCAATTCTGCTATACAAATTGATACTACAAACCATATTCCGGTGTACCATAAATCCCGGTTGGTTACAGGTGTGGAGAAAGTACCCTACGCGAATGTGCTGAACTTTCTTAATGATTTTGTGGTTGATATCGGAGGAACTACTGGAAATAGAGGTTTTCAGAAAGAAAGGGAGGTTTTTGAATCGATGAACAAGGTTTTTAAAGTGGGACCCATAATATGTTATGAGTCAGTTTTCGGAGAGTACACCACTGAATATGTTAAAAAGGGCGCGAATTTACTGTTCATTATTACAAACGATGGCTGGTTGCTTGGTCCGGGCTACAAGCAACACCTCCATTTCGCAAGAATCAGGGCAATTGAAACACGCAGAAGTATTGCCCGGTCAGCCAATACAGGTATATCGGCTTTCGTTAATCAAAAGGGACAGATTATAAAAAGGACGAACTGGTGGGAGAAGGATGCAATTCGGGCTACTATTCACGCGAACGAAGAAAAGACATTTTATGTACAGCACGGTGACCTTATTGGAAGGATTGCAGCTTTCCTGGCTATTTTTGCTCTTTTATATTTGATAGCTAAAGTTCTAATGAAAAGTACAAAAAACAGGGATCTGTTAAAACTCAGGGAGTAGTTACGCGTTTTATTTGTATTTTGTTTTATTGATGTTCTTAATTTGAATTAAAATTTTAGTTTGTATGTGTGGCAGATATATTGAAGTACAGAAGGTTGAAGTGATTGAAAAGCGTTTCAATGTGAAAGTTCCTGATGATGTAGGGTATAAACCCAGCTACAATATCTCTCCCGGCCAGCTTGCACCGGTAATTACCAATGAAAATCCCAACCAGCTGCAAATGTACCGGTTCGGCTTGACACCATTTTGGTCGAAAAAGCCCATGTACCTTTTTAACGCCCGTGCGGAAGGAGATAAAAACAAAGACAATGATCCCAGCTATACAGGTTCTAAAGAGATTTTCAAAAAGCCAGCTTTTCGAAAATCATTCCGATCACAGCGGTGTTTGGTAATTGCAGATGGGTTTATAGAAGGTACAACGGACGAAGGGCTGAACAAACCTTTTGTTGTTTATCTGCGAAATGAAAACCGTCCTTTTGCCTTTGCTGGCATTTGGGACCGTTGGGAAAACAAGGATAACGGCGAAATCCTGAATTCCTTCTCAATTATAACTACTGTAGCCAATGAACTAATTCAGAAAATACCCCATCACCGCTCACCTGTTATTTTGCCTGAAGAATATGAACAAACCTGGCTGAGCGAGGATGCGTCGGTGGATCAGTTATTGGATCTTCTCAGGCCTTATCCTTCAAAACTTATGAATGCATATCCTGTTTCAAAGAAGATAAAAAATCCTAAATCTGAAGGAAGAGATTTGATAGAACCTATTGGCGAAAGAATTGAACCGGAATCGGAAATCAATGTAAAGAAAGATTTGGGAAGACAGGGAATGGGAAATCCACGTAGTACCTAGTATTCTTATTCTATTCATGAAATATCATATTCAGTTAAACCTTTGGAGTGTAGAATCCATCAAAGGAACAAATCCAAAACTTTTGTTATGAAAAAGCTACTTCTCCTTTTCGTCTTAATCATAAGTGTTTATTCAGTTCACTCCCAACATAAGAAATCATTTTTTCTTTCTGAAACAGAGACATTGAATAACGATATACCTTATCCCGGTGAGCTATCTGAGCATTCTTTTGGTGAGTGGCACTTTTCGCACGACCAGCTCTTAAACTATTTGAAGACGCTATCTGAAAAGTCTGACAGGATCTCGATGTGGGAGTATGGAAGAACTCATGAGAACAGGCCTTTATATCTTTTTGCTGTCACTTCCCCGGAGAACCAATCGAACTTGGATGAGATTCGAGAAAATCACATAGAATCTGTGAAAAGCCCAAATCATTCTCCAAACTCTGAAAATCCACTTATCGTTTGGTTGGGATATAGTGTTCATGGAAACGAATCAAGTCCGGGAAATGCTTCCATGCTTGTTGCCTATTATTTTGCAGCTTCTCAAAATCAAGAGGTTCGGGAAATTCTGAATTCCTCGGTAATTTTGATTGACCCCTGCCTTAATCCCGACGGGTTTACCCGTGCTGCTAACTGGAGCAATATGCATACACATAAAACAATCGTTAGCAATCCGGCTGACCGGCAATTCAGAGAGGACTGGCCCGGAGGAAGAACCAACCATTACTGGTTTGACTTGAACAGAGACTGGCTACCGTTACAGCATCCTGAATCCCAGGCAAGAGTAGAGCAGTTCCATAAATGGAAACCTCATGTGTTAACCGATCATCACGAGATGGGCTCAAATTCAACCTTTTTTTTCCAGCCTGGTGTACCGGAACGGGTCAATCCATTAACACCGGATCGAAATTTCCAGCTAACAAAAGAGTTATCAAAGTTCCATGCTGATGCCCTGGATGAAATTGGTTCTCTTTATTTCAGCGAAGAGGGTTTTGACGATTTCTATTATGGCAAAGGCTCAACTTATCCCGATGTAAACGGGTCAATTGGTATTCTTTTCGAACAATCAAGAGTTTTGGGACAGGTTATTGATAATCCCCATGGTCAGTTGTCCTTTGCCGAGGCAATTCGTAATCAATTCACTGTTTCATTATCTACTGTAAAAGCATCCATTGAAAAGAAAGATGACCTGAAAAATTATCTCCGGAATTTTTACGTCTCTGCAAAAGAGAAAGCTGAAGAAGAGGAGGTAACGGGTTATATATTCAGTAAAAAACATGATCCGGTAAGTGTATATCATTTTCTCAAAATGCTCACAAACCATAACATTGAGGTTTATTCTCTGAAAAGCGAAATGAATATTCAGGGCAAACGTTTTAATCGTGAAAATTCTTACCTGGTTCCTCTTAAACAAGATCAGTACAGGCTCATAAAAAGCCTTTTTGAAAAGCGGACCGAATTTGAAGACAGCATTTTCTACGATATATCTACATGGACTATGCCTCTTGCATTTGATTTGGATTATGCTATACTTGACAGCCGTTCTGTATTAGAGGATGCAAAGGGAGAAGAAGTGGATAAGATTGAAATGCCCGAAGGCAGGATGATTGGTGGGCAAAGTGATATTGGATACCTTGCAAGGGGAGAAAATTACAACATTCACGCTTTTCTCTACCAATTAAAGAAAAGGGGTCTGATTGCCAAAGTAGCTGGTAAATCTTTTACCTCAAAAATTGGAAATACAAACTATCAGTTTAACAACGGTACGATTTTTATTCCTGTTCATAATCAGAAGGTTGAAAAAGATAAGCTTTATAGCCTTCTTTCGGATTTGTCTGTTGAAAAAGGTGTTGATGTCTATGGATTGAATACAGCGCTTTCCAAGGAGGGCATTGATATGGGAAGCTGGAATTTTATACCTGTGGAAAAACCGAAAATTATGGTTGCCGCAGGGGAGAGGATAAGCAGTCGTTCCGCAGGAGAAATCTGGCATCTGCTGGATCACAGGATGGGAATAGAGGCAGTGCTTGTCAAACCGGAAAGGCTCAATAGAGTTAGTATTTTTGAGTTCAATACACTTGTCTTACCCGATGGTCATTATGACTGGGATAGCGATTTTGCTGAGAAACTGCAGATGTGGATAGAGGAGGGAGGTGTTGTGATTGCTCTTGAGGACGCCAATGAATGGCTGTCAGAACATGAAATGATCTCATGGGAGAAGAAAGAAAAGGAAAAAGAGAATTTGGGAGGTATGCTTTCTTATGATTCCCGCCGTGACAGAGGAAGAATCCAGTCAGTAAGTGGAGTTATTCTGAACGCTACAATTGATGCCACACATCCTTTAAATTACGGCATCAATGGCTCAAATCTCCCTGTTTTTAAGGATAATAATCTTTTTGTTGAAAGACCGGAAGATAGTTATTCAGCTCCCTTAATCATAGAAGAAAACCCTCGTTTAAGCGGATATTTATCGTCTGCCAATAAGAAGATGATTGAAAATACAGCCTGGTGCATGGTTCATCGAAAAGGACGCGGGCAGGTTATTTCATTTGTAGATAATCCGAATTTCAGAGCTTACTGGTATGGAACCAGCAAAATTTTTCTGAATGCATTATTTTACGGGAGATTTATTCGATAAAGTAAAAGCCGCTAATGATTTGGTTTTACATTAGCGGCATGAAGTAATTTACAGGGTGAAATCCATTCGCTTGGTTTGTGTTCCTCCAATTTTCTGAAGGGCTTGTTCAAGGTTTTCCATCTGGGAGACATCACCAGTGAGTTCCAGAAGTATTAATCCTTCCTCACTGAGCTGGTCATTGCCAACTTCATGTAAACCGAGTCTTGTTTTGATGGAAGACCCATATTGCGTTAAAATCTTTTGCACGTTACCTGCTTCTTTCTTGCGGTCTGTGATTAAGATGCCTAAAATTCTCTTTTCTGTCATAGTTTCTGTTTTTTATGTGTTTTCTGAATATAAAATTTTTCTGTCAGAATTCGAAATGCATGGTTTTTAATTCAATCCCCTCGATCTCTGATAATTTGTTCTCCAGTTTTTTCCATTCATCCGGGTTGCCTTTAAGTTTTAAGACAACAAATGCTTTTCTGCTGCTTATCTGGGGCGTTAGCTCGTGAAAACCAAGCCTGGTTTCTATAATAGCGGAAAATTCGCTTAATATCTTCTGTGTTCGCTGCGCTTCCTTGATTCTGTCCAGAATATTAATTCCGAGTATTTTAATTTGATTCTTCATGGAGATTTTTCATTTTATGCTTGAAAAGATACTAAAATAATATAAAAACCGTATTTTTGACAAAAAAAGAGTTTGAACTCCGAAATTATAAAGGTATCGATCATGAGAAAATTTCTATTATTCGCTCTTTTTCCGGTTTTGCTTATAAGTTGTCAAAACCAGAAAAAAGAAGATACAAAAAAAGAAGAACCAACAAAGAAAGAAGAAAAAACCTCTGATGTGCAGGCTAGTACTCTGACCGAAAAAGGACAGCAGGTTCCGCAATTCTCTTTCACCACACTGGATGGGAAGGACTACAGTATGAAAAAACTGGAGGGAAAAGTGGTACTGTTGAATTTCTTTGCCACCTGGTGCCCGACCTGTATGAAAGAGATGCCCGCCCTGGAAGAAAATGTATGGGAGCAATATAAGGATAATGAAGACTTTTTTATGGTGAGCATTGGACGTGAACATACCATGGAAGAAATGGAAAAATTCCAGAAAGACAAAGGCTATTCATTTCACTTTGCCCCTGACACAGGAAGAGTTATTTACGGACAATTTGCCGAAAAATATATTCCAAGAAATATTGTCGTTGACCGAAAAGGGAAGATTATTTATCAGTGTACAGGGTATAAAGAAGAGGATTTCCGGGAGATGTTGGGGATTATTGAAGAGGAACTCTAGTGAAGAATTGAGAATTAAGAATTAAGAATTAGGAGTTAAAAAATACCAATTAGAGCTTGTTGCCATGAAATAATCTAACATCCGGTGTGTTTCTTCATCGGATGTTTATTTTTTAGAATTGAAAAAGCAGGATAAAAAAAAATGGTAGTTGTAAATTTATATTCGCTTTACCATCCGGTGTCAAAGCCTCGGTATTTTTTATAAATAATAAAATGAGGTAATATTCTAATAAATGGTTGATAACTTACATACAATTATTTTCTCCTTTGTGTATCTTAGAGTCTTAGAGCCTTTGTGGCACTCTATTTTTGCCACGAAGGCATAAGGACACGAGGTAATCACAAAGAAGAATATAGCAAATATCAACCATGTTTTAGAGTTTAAAATAAAATGATTATCTTTTGTCAGAGAAACCTGAATAATCGATGAACCAAAATTTAAATATGAAGAATTCTTAGAAAATATTTCCAGGTGAAATATGATCAAAAACATTTCGTTTCCTAATCAGGATTTTGTACATTTGTGAATTAATTAACAGCAAAAACTGAGAAACGGATAGGATCTGTTTCAAGGTTAAAGAAAACAATCGAATCCGGAGGAATTACTGATGGAAAAGAGAATCGGAACCGCTTTAATACGCATTTTTGATCGCCAGAACGTAGAGAAATTAAATTCCATTCTTTCTAAACATTCCACATTAATTATCGGACGTCAGGGACTTCCCAGGACTGATGGTTCAAGCCTTATTTCACTCGTTTTAGAAGGCTCAACTGATGAGATTGGATCTTTAACCGGACAGATCGGCCGGCTGAAAGGCATCCAGATTAAATCGGTTTTGCTTAAAAACGGTGAATGATGAGCAAATTTCATTTTCTCACAACAATATTGGCATTTTTATCTGCTTTCTGCGCATCAGCTCAAGAAATCAGTATAGAAGGAAAGGTCCTGAATGCCGACAACAACCAACCTGTGGATGGGGTAAATATTCTCTTATTCAAAGAATCTGATCCTTCTAAAATATTTATAGGGGATATTACCAACCTGAAAGGCAAGTTTATTTTAAAGGAGTTACCACCGGATGATTATATCCTACAGGCAACTCATATAGGATATCAGGCTTATCAGAAGAAGATTGATTTGGATAAAGATATTGCTCTGACTATAGAGCTTCAGGAGCAACTGATCGACCTGGGTGAAATTGTTGTATCCAGTCTGCACCAGGAAAAGCGGGTAAAACAGGTTTCTTTACCTATAGAGGTTATGGACAATGCTGAAGCTGAACAACTGGCTGGTTTTTCTCCTTCTGAAATACTGGAATCGCAACCGGGTATAACTATGAAGGATGATGGCGCATGGGCAACAAGCCTAAATATCCGGGGTATGAGTGAACAAAGAATTGTAGCCCTTGCAGATGGAAACCGTATCGAGACAGCCACCGATATTGCCGGCGGTCTCTCTATGATAGATATGTCTGAAATTGAAAGAGTCGAAATAATTAAAGGAGCTTCTTCATCACTCTATGGCACCGGTGCTATGGGAGGTGTCGTCAATTTTATATCGAAAAAAGGCAAATATAGTTCCCAGCCCTACACAAAAGGAATCGTTCAATCAGCTTTTCAGAGTGTAAACGAGATGTATGCCCAGAAATTTGCCGTGGAAGGAGGTAATGACAGGGGTCATTTCAGAGTTTCAGGTAAAATAAGAAAAGCAGGAGATGTGAAAACTCCTGAGGGCATTTTGCCAAACAGTCAGTTTCAGGACAATCAAATAGCCCTGAATACTGGAATAAAAACGTTTGAGAATCATCAGTTAAATTTTCAGTTTCAGCGTTTTTTAGCCCAGGATGTGGGAATTCCGGGGGGCGATCCTTTTCCGGCGCCGGCAAAAGCTACTTATCCTGAAGAAAAAAGAAATCTTATCAGCGCTGAGTACAAAATTCAGAACCTTATTCCCTCCTTAGAAGAGCTTTCTTTAAAATATTACCACCAATACATATTACGGGATGTGATTCTTGAACCTAATATCGTTAAGCAGGCAGGAAATATGCGTATTACTCCTGAAAAAACTCTGCCCACCGGAAAGCACAATACGGACGGCCTTCAGTTGAAGACCAACTGGCAATTTGGAGAAAATAATCAACTGATAGGAGGTATTGATCTCTGGCAAAGAAAACTGAAAACAGAAAGAGAAAAGTATATTACCCGGGAAATACTTGATGGAACTGGTACTCCTGTTGATACTATGAATATTGTAAAAGGAGAAACGCCTATTCCCAAATCAAAATTTGGTAGTGCAGGCTTATTCCTGCAGGATGAATTTTTCCTATTCAATAATGATCTAAAAATAACAATTGGTGGCAGGTACGATTTTATCCGGGTTCATAATGAAAAGGCTGTCGATCCCGAATATATCATCCAGAACGGCACTATGATTGAAGACCCACCTGCCCAGGTAATTACCTTCCCTGAAAAGACGGTTTATAACAAATCCTGGAGTACCAATCTTGGCTTACTATACTCGGCCAATGACTATCTTGATTTTACATTAAATGCGGGCCGTTCATTTCGTTCTCCCTCGATTGAGGAAAGGTATAAGTACATCGATTTAGGAAATATGGTTAGGGTGGGAGATCCTGACCTTGATCCTGAAGAAGGATATTCTTTTGATGCCGGATTCCGGGTTTGGAAATCCAAACTCAATATCAAAGCCAATGGTTTTTTGAACACTTTTTCTAACCTTGTGGTTGAACAACCAGGAGTTTATGTAAAGGAATACCAAACAGGAACACCGGATACTCTGGATGCTTTGATTAACGAAAATGTGGATGAGGCCAGACTCTATGGATTTGATATGCAGTTTTCCTACAACCCGGTAAAAAATTGGGTTTTACACGGGAATGCTGCGTTTGTGAGGGGGAGAGACACTAAAAATAAAGACAATTTACCCCTTATTCCTCCTTTGAACGGAAGGTTTGGAGTAAAACATCACTTCAATCATTACGGATCCATTGATCTGATTGCAGTTTTATACGATGAACAGAATAAGGTAGCTGATAATGAGGATATAACCAAAGGGTATGCATTGGTTGATATGAGGTTTGAGTCTGAGCCAATTCATTTGGGTTATGGTAGTCTAAAAGTATATGGTGGAGTGGAAAACCTTTTTGACAAAGCATACCGGAATCATTTGTCATCCAACAGGGGGACTCTGGACCTCCAACCCGGAAGAAATTTTTACCTGAAAGTGCAATTAAAATTTTAAATCAGATAAAACAAACAATTATGAAATTTAATCCCGGAGAATATAGCATAAAAGATGAGCGGATGAAGCCTTTTATTGATCCAGGCGAAATATGGAGTTTTATTGAGGAAACTGAGAATCCTGCTAAAGAAGAAGTGCGCTCAATAATTGCTAAATCGCTGAATAAAGAAAGGTTGTCATTGCGGGATACAGCGGTTCTTGTTAATGCAAAAGACCCTGAGCTTGTCCAGGAAATCAAGCAAGGAGCCCGCGACCTGAAAAACAAGATATACGGCAATCGTATCGTATTGTTTGCCCCGCTTTATATTGGGAATAAATGCACGAACGATTGTAAATATTGTGGTTTCAGGACTTCTAACAAATACGCTGTAAGACGTACTCTAACTGATGAAGAGATTGTCAAAGAGACCGAAGCCCTTGAAGATAATGGCCAGAAACGACTTATTCTTGTTTATGGCGAACATCCCAAATACAATGCTGAATATATTGCTCATACAGTGAAGAAGGTTTATGAGGTTAAAAAAGGCAACGGAGAAATCCGGAGGGTAAACATAAATGCCGCTCCGCTTGATATTGAAGGGTTCAGGACAGTTGGTGCAGCCGGAATCGGAACCTATCAGATATTTCAGGAGACTTATCATCCCGAGGCTTACAAATGGTATCATCTGGGAGGTAAGAAAACCGATTACAACTGGAGACTCACATCACTGGACAGAGCCCAGGAAGCAGGAGTTGATGATGTTGGGATTGGTGCGCTTTTCGGTCTGTATGACTGGCAGTTTGAGGTGCTTGCACTGGTCAGACATACCAACCACCTGGAAGCATGTTATAATGTAGGTCCTCATACTATCTCTTTCCCAAGAATAAAAGATGCTTCAGAGCTGGATTTAGAACCTAAATATGAGGTGAGTGATGAGGAATTTTCAAGGATTATTGCAATTTTAAGACTAGCCGTACCTTATACAGGTCTTATTTTAACTGCAAGAGAAAATCCCGAGATCAGGAAGGAAGTTATGGATTTCGGCGTGAGCCAGATAGACGGCGGGACAAAAATTGAACTCGGCTCTTATTCAGATACAAAAAACGAAGATCAAAACCTGAACAAGGAACAGTTTCATATCGGAGATTCCCGATCACTGGCAGATGTGATTGATGAGTTGCTGGATGAAGGCTATCTTCCTTCATTCTGTACGGCTTGTTACAGATTGGGAAGAACCGGAGAACACTTTATGGAATTTTCTGTGCCTGGATTCATTAAAAGATACTGTACTCCCAATGCTATCCTGACACTTTCCGAATATTTGGTAGATTATGCCAAACCTGAAGTAGCTGAAAAAGGCTGGAAAGTTATCGAAAAGAATATTCAGGAGTTGAATGATTTCAAACGTGTAGATGAACTAAGAGACAGAATTGAACGAATTAAACAAGGGGAGCGGGAT
>CAZPDP010000011.1:0-86207 GCA_964585385.1 uncultured Bacteroidales bacterium | reverse complement strand
ACTTCCTACTCAATTCTTAATTCAAAATTCATAACTCTTAATTCTTCCAACCCCCGCTACCCCTGACCCCTGAAGGGGAACCCAATCCTTCTTCACACTCCCGGGTGTTTTTACTTACCTAATTTAATTCTTAATTCTTAATTCATTACTCATCACTCTCCATTCACTTTCTTCCCACACTCGCCCCTTAGTCCCCTGAAGGGGAAATCTGCCCACCTGAAGCAATGGGCTTAAACTTCATTATCGACTATCGGTGAGGGATAGGGTATATCAACATAGAAGGGCCGCAGAGGAAATTCTCCGTGGTACTCTGCGCATTCTCTGTTTTCTCTGTGGTTTTCTCCACAACTCACTACTCCCCAATTTCCTGCTCAAGCATTTTCTCTAAAGATTTGTAGTCAATTCGTTTGGCGATAATTTTTTTATCCTCGTTTATCAGGTAAATGGTCGGTGTGCTGTAGATGTCGTATTTTTGTCTGAAATTACTGGTATGCTGAGGATCCCATGTGTTTATCCAGTCGAATCCTTTGTCGTTGATATACTTCATCCACTGTTCGCGGTCTACCTGGGTATAGACAGCGAAGATCTCCAGTTGGTCCCTGCTGTACTTTTGATAGATATCCCATAGCTTGGGTGTGACTTTTTTGCAGTGCCCGCAGCCGGGTTCCCAAAAATATATAATAGTGTATTTGCTGTCAATATCCTGCAAACTTGCAAATTCGTTGTTGATAGTTGGAAGTTTCAGGGAAGGAGCCTTATTCCCGATGATATTGGGTTTGATTTTGCTTACCCTTTCCTGCAGTTTTTCCAGAGATTCCTGGCCAATCCAGTCTGCTTCACCAGAAAGATAATATTTCTCTGCGATATGCACGAACACTTTATCCATGCCCATTATATTGCTTTGTTGGTAATGGTTGATAAGAAACCGGGTGACATATTGAAAAGCTTCGTCATTGCCCCGGGTTTGACTGATAACAGAATCCACCTGCGGTATAATGGAATCGGGCTGCTGAACAAGAATGTTATCAAAATAATACTTTACTTTGTTGTGCAGAATCGGGGTTCTGACTAATCTTTCATCTGAAAGATCAATATCGTCAAAATAGTGATTCTTATGATACTGGTATCTTTTTACCCAGCGTATGGAATCCGGATTTTCAGCGTCTTCCGGAATGGTAAAGTCAGGTGTTTCAGGATTTTCCATTGCCTTGATGATTGCAGCGAGGATCGAATGGGGATGTTCTGAAATAAGTGAATCCCATTTGGCTTTCACTTTTTGATCGAGCTCGTTCAATTGCTCCCTTATAATTTTAGTGGAATCGGAATTGTCCTGGTTGGCCTGGAGGCGCTTTCTCAATGCCCGGGATTTCTGGTTCTGCTTAATCATAAAGCGCTGATACTCATTGAACGCTTCATTGACCTGAGAACCCTGGAATTCAACGGTGTGAATAAAATCATTGACATTGGCTGAAAATGAAAATTGTTGGTCTTCACCTATCAGGATTTCGAAATACTTTTTTTGTGGGGTAATAATCAGGTATATACCCTGCTGAAGAGAAGTGTCAGCGGAAAATACCCCATGACCTTTACCATCGAGTTGGATGGTGTCCTTAATGAATTGCTTATCCCCATAGTGGAAACCCAGGTATAAATCGGCATTTTGTATACCTTCCAGATGAACATCAATTTTGTATCCTTCCTTATTTTGGGCTTCAGAAAAATTGCTTAATGACAGGGCGATTAAAATAAGCAGGAAGAGGTGAATAATATTTTTTCGTTTCATACGGGTTTGTTTTTGTGTTTGAGGTATATCATACAAATGTAATGAAATCAATGGAATATTTTGTTTTTATTATTAAGCGAAAATCGTTCAATTTGGGTCTTAATTAACATGCTTTAACAAATTTACCCAATAAGTTGTTTGAAGAATTTCTATTCCTTTTTTCTCCTGGGTGCCTCTATTTTTTTGAGTTGTTAAAGGTTTGATTATAAGCCGTTTTCATGAACTCCCAATATTTTTTTAAAACATGATTAAACTCATATAATTTTTATCGAGTCTAAATAAACATTATTGGATTTTTGTTGTTAATTGTTCAAGAATTAACACATAATTGTTAAACAATCAAAATAAAAAAAAACTTAGATATGAAAACACAAAACATTTTAAAAGGAATTCGTTTAATGACATTTATTGCAGTACTGGGATTTATTTCATTCTCAGCTAATGCAGGTTTGAACGGTGTTGAATTTGTAAAAGAAGGAGAAGGAAGTTCTGCTTCAAAAGCCAAAAGTGAAACAGAGTCTTCAGGAATTGAACTCGAAGAATGGATGCTGGATGTTGGCAATTTTGTTGTGAAAAGCGACATTGTTACTACACTTGACTGGGTCTACACTGAAGAAGAAGAAAGCGAAATTGGAATTGAAAGCTGGATGATGAATTCAGACCGATTTATGCCGAACAATTCAAATTCCAAAGAGCTGGAAAGTTGGATGTTTAACTATCAAAATTTTAGGGTGTCTGCTGACAATAAAATGGAAGATTTAGAAGAATGGATGACAAGTCCGGAATTCTTTAAGATTCAATGATTGATGGTTTAGGTTAACAATTTCAGGGATTAAGGTCGCTTCTGCGGGAGCGACCTTTTTCTTTATATGATTTAACCTGAGTTTCTATAAAAATAAAGACTTAAGGTTTCTGGTATTCAGATAGCCCAGGCTTTCAGTCCTAGGGTGGAAAGGGCTCTTGTGAACGATTTTTGAAAATCGCTCCATTTGGGTTCTGATTTAGACTAAAAATAATGTGCTGTGAAAAGCTCCTTCCGGTAAATTGTATTAATTTTACAGGTAAAAGATATTTTCATGCCTGGATTGACTATTTATAAAGCCTCAGCGGGTTCGGGAAAGACGTTTAAGCTCACACAGCAATATTTACTGAATTTATTCAAAAATCCCGGTGCTTATCGGAATATACTTGCGGTGACGTTCACCAATAAAGCCACCGGTGAAATGAAACACCGGATCATTGATGAACTTTACAAACTTTCTGTTGGTGAAAACTCCAATCACAGGGATTATCTTAAGGAATTGCTAAAAATTGATGAAAACCAGGTTGAAACAAGAGCAAAAAAGATCCTGCATTCGATTCTGCATGACTATTCCCGCTTTTCAGTGAGTACCATTGACCACTTTTTTCAAAAGGTCTTGCGTTCATTCACCCGTGAAATTGGACTGCAATCGGGTTATACTCTTGAGCTGGATCAGGATGAAATACTGAATTATGCCATTGATGAGTTGTTACTGGAAACAGAAGAGAATGAGCAACTGAAGAAGTGGCTGCTTGATTTGGCTACATCCAAAATATTTGAGGGAAAGTCCTGGAATTTCAGGAATGATGTATATACCCTGGCCAAAGAGCTCTCTAAGGAACAGGTGAAATCGTTAAGCCTGGAACTCAATAAGAAGCTTAAAGATAAAGACGTTCTGAAAGATTATGTTCAGATGCTTGAAAAGGAAATCAACAGCTTTGAAAATTATTTAAAGAAGCTTGGAGAGAAAGCCACAGACGCTATAGAGAAAAACGGGCTTGTTCGCAAGGATTTTTTCCACGGCGACAGAGGGGTGGCCAATTATTTTTATCAGTTAAAAAACAAATCCAAATTCAATCCCAATAGCTATTGCTACAAAGTAGCCGAAAACTTTGATAAGTGGCCTGCCTCCGGGGCAGATGAGGAAACCAGGCAGAAAGTTCTGACCCTGGCTTCTGATGAACTGAACGAAATACTCCAGGATGCCGTTCATTTTTACGAACAAAATGAATATCGATATCATTCTGTTAAAAAGATACACCAGAATATTTATGTTTTGGGTATACTGTTGGATATACAAAAACACATTACCGAATACTGCCGGGAGCATAACCTCTTTCTGATATCGGATGCCGCTGATTTACTCAGGAAAATAATCGGGCAGAACGATGCACCCTTTATCTACGAGAAAACCGGCGGAATTTACCAGCACTTTATGATTGATGAGTTCCAGGATACTTCCAGGTTCCAGTGGAGCAATTTCAAACCACTCATTTCAAACAGCCTGGCCCAAAACGGGAGCAACTTGATTGTGGGCGATGTGAAACAGTCTATTTACCGCTGGAGAAACAGCGACTGGAAAATTCTTTCTGATGAGGTTGTTCATGATTTTCCCCACCATTCACCCAAAATTGAGAATCTCGACTACAACTACCGAAGCCGTAAAAACATTATAGCTTTTAACAACACCCTGTTTTCAGAGACTCCGGGAATACTGCAGAACCAGTTTGATGGCAATATAAATGAAGCCGGAATTGAAAACTTCTATAATGAGAAACTGAAAAATGCCTATGCTGATGTAATGCAGCAATTGCCAACACAAAATGAAGGAGGTTACATTTATAACAGGTTTATTCCTTATATCTCAGGAGAGAAGCAGGAGATGACTGAGCAGGTTACGAATAAAGTCATTCAGGATATTGAATACCTTCAGGAATTGGGCTATGAACCAAGAGATATTGCTGTTATTGTCCGTTATAACAAGGAAGGTCAGCAAATCGCCAATGCCATTCTGGAACATAAAAACAGCGGTGAGGCAAAATCAGACTGTAGCTACGAAGTGATCTCCAATGATTCATTATACGTCCATTACGCAGAAAGTGTCCGGTTTATTCTTGCCTTGTTCCGCTACTTTATCGATCCCACCGATAAAATTAATACGGCTTTTATCAAAGAAACGTATTACAGGACAATTCTCGATAAATCATTTGACAGCAAAACCCTGCACAGCCTGTTTAATGAAAAAACAGAAGAGAGCGAGTCCGGATTTTTTCCCGAAGCGTTCATTAACTATTACAATGAGCTGAAAAAGATGCCTCTTTACGAGCTTACAGAAAGGCTGATACATATTTTTGAAATCAATCGTTTGAAACAGGAAATACCCTACATACAGGCATTTCAAAATCTTGCTCATGATTTTTCCAGACGGTATGTGGCAGATTTGAATACATTTCTGGATTGGTGGGAAAAGAACGGAAGCCGGGAAAGGTTGCAATTGCCTGAAGAACACCAGGCTATACAAATTATTACCATTCATAAAGCCAAGGGACTGGAATTTAAAGCTGTGATTCTGCCCTTTTGTAATTGGTCGCTTGATGCTGCTTCGTCTGGTTATAAGCAAAATTTTCTTTGGGCTGAGCCTGAAGAGGAAAGCCTGAGTGCACTGAAGGCTGTTCCTGTTAATTATAAAAAAGACCTCGCCTCGACAATTTTTGCTGCCGACTATTACAAGGAACTCTTTCATAATTATGTGGATAACCTGAATCTGCTGTATGTGGCTAATACAAGGGCAGAGGAGGTGTTGATTAGCTATTTACCGATACTTCTGAATAAAAAAGGCGGGTTAAATTACGCGGATAAGGGGGGAGAACTGAAAAATGTTGCGGATCTTCTGCATTATACTTACTCCAATAGCACCATGCTGAGTATTGATTCAATGGATAAACCTGTTCTGGATGATCTCGCTTCCTTCTGGAATGATCAGGAGATGGTATTTTCCTATGGAAAAACCGAAAGTCTGAGAGAAGAGGAACCGGAAAAACTTTCAACCATAAAACTTGAAAATTATCCGGTTTACCAGGATAAGCCGCCATTAATGATGAGATATGAACATAATGAGTTTTTCAACGAAACGCCAGACTTGTTTCAAAACAGGATTGACTATGGCAAACTCATGCACAGTATTTTTCAACGGATTATTACTGAAGCTGATCTTGTTCCGGTTTTGGAAAATCTTTATCAACAAGGTAAGATAGACAGGGAGGAACGTGAAAGCCTGGAAATGGAGATTAGGGAAATTTTGACAGAGGATAAGGCAAAAGAATTGTTTGATGGTGACTGGATAGTATACACTGAACGGGACATTCTGCTTCCTTCCGGGAAAATATACCGTCCGGACAGAATTATGATGAAAGAGGACCGGACTTTGGTGCTGGATTACAAGTTTGGTGAGAAGAAGACCAAAAAACATGAAGATAAGATGAAGACCTACCTCCGGCAAATTGAGAAGATGGGCTACAATAACCCGGAAGGATTGGTTTGGTATGTCAATCAGAAAGATTTTGTGAACGTTACGATTTAAAGGGAGTTGTATGATTTATCCATGGGGACATGAACGAAGATTTAATGCTTACAGCAATTATTTTAAGCAGATATTCGGGGAGAGAATTCAAAAGGTAACTATTGATGCTGGTTTTACTTGTCCAAACCGGGATGGAACAGCAGGATGGGGGGGATGTACGTATTGTAACAACGATGCGTTCAATCCTTCCTATTGCAACCCTGACAAAACAGTTAAACAACAGATAGAAGAGGGAATAGAGTTTCATCAAAACCGGTATAGACGCGCCAATAAATACCTGGCTTATTTTCAGGCCTATTCCAATACGTATGCTCCACTGGATACACTGAAGAAAATATATGACCAGGCGCTGCAATTCCCTGAAATAACCGGGCTGGTAATAGGAACAAGGCCCGATTGTATTGATGATGAGAAGCTGGACTATTTTGCCAGGCTTTCGGAAGAGTATTATATCACCCTGGAATATGGTGTGGAATCATTCTACAACAGAACTCTTGAGCAGATTAACCGGGGGCATACTGTTGAGGATTCCATTGTTGCCATTGAGAAAACCGCAAACAAAGGCATTAAAACAGGCATTCATATGATTTTTGGTCTGCCCGGAGAAACACGTGATGACATGCTGAAGGAGGCTGAAGTAGTCTCTCAGTTGCCCCTTGACACCATTAAGTTTCATCAACTTCAAATCATAAAAAATACCCAGATGGCTCTTGATTACAGGAGTCATCCGGATAGATACCGGTTTTTCAGTCTGGATGAATACATTGATTTTGTGATTCAGTTTATGGAAAGGCTAAATCCGGATTTTGTCGTTGAACGATTTTCAGGTGAAGTGCCGCCCAGGTTTCTGGAAGGACCATGTTGGGGGTTGATTAGAGCTTTTGAGGTAAGAGATAAAATTGAAAAAAGACTTGAGGAACTGAATACCTGGCAGGGGAGGCTTTATAAAAAAGAGCATTATGAAAACTTTTGAATAAACCCAGCGACAATGCTTATGATATGAAAGACGAGGATTATTATTTCATGAAATACTTTTTAAAAGAAACAGCAAGAGATATTTCAAACAGGCATGGAGGGAATCTTCCTGAATTATGCATTGTTTTCCCGAACCGCCGTTCAGGTTTGTTTTTCCGCCACTATTTATCTGATTTCCTCGATAAACCTGTTTTTTCTCCCAAAATAACCACGATTAGTGAGTTGATGGAAAGTTTATCGGGTTATCAAATGGCGGATAACCTCTCCCTGATTTTTCAGTTGTATCAAATTTATAAGCAGGAGAAAAAAGTGGAAGAGCCCTTCGATGAGTTCTATTTTTGGGGAGACATGCTGTTGAATGATTTCAATGAAATTGATAAATACCTGGTGGAAGCCGAAGAATTGTTTCAAAACCTTGCAACTCTCAAATCCATTGAAGATAAATTTTCCTACCTGACGGAAGAACAACTTGAAGCCATCAGGCAGTTCTGGGACACGATAGATATGCATCGCCTGTCCGATCAGCAGGAATACTTTATAAGAATCTGGAAAATTTTGTATAAAGTTTACCGGCGTTTAAATAAGCAACTTGAAGATAAAAACCTGGCCTATGAGGGCAAAATTTACCGCTCTGTGGCCGAAAAGATAAATTCCGGTAACCTGGAAACTCCTCACTCTACTTATATTTTTGTCGGCTTTAATGCATTGACCAATGCCGAGAAGAAACTCTTTAAACATCTTAATAACAGCAGAATAGCAGAGTTTTACTGGGATTATGATAACTATTATCTCCAGGAACATGAGGCCGGAAAATTCATCAGGCAAAACCTCAGAGAATTTTCAGAAAATAAAATTGATATAAATAACAGTTTCAAGGAAAAGAAGAACATACGTTTTATCAATACCACTTATGATATTGCCCAGGCTAAAATTCTGCCTGAGTTGTTCAGCGATATGCCAGCTTCTGCAAAAGAACCGAATCATACATCTGTTATTCTGCCGGATGAAAATCTGTTGCTGCCTGTATTGAATTCCCTTCCTTCTGATTTTCCTGCTGTCAACGTAACCATGGGATATCCCATAGATATTACACCCGCATTCAGTTTATTACAAACCCTTATACAACTTCAGAAGAATGCCAGGAAGAAGGACGGGAAGCAGCTTTTCTTTTATTACAAAGATGTGTTATCTATTCTTAACCATCAATATATGGGTGTTTTCCAGGATGAAAGCACGGAAGAAAAGATCAAGGAGATCAAAGAAAAGAATAAAATATACATTGATGCCGAAGAACTGAAACTGAATCCGGTAACCCGTTCCCTTTTTACAGGTCCCGATAACTTTAAGTCGGTAACGGATTACCTGCTGGAGAATTATTTCACCTTTTACAGGCATTTAAAAGAAAAAAGCAGAGAAGAAGAACAATCGGCTATACTCGAACTTGAGTGTATTTACAATGTTTTCATATCAATAAAACGACTGAAAGAAATATTTGATCAGCAGGAAACTGAACTCAACCCAGATACCTATTTGCGAATACTGGAGCGCATCATTCAAAACCAGACCATTTCCTACCAGGGCGAACCCCTGTCGGGACTTCAAATTATGGGGGTTTTGGAAACCAGGGCTTTGGATTTTGAACATATTGTGATTCTTTCTATGAATGAAGGGAGCTTTCCCAAGTCGGATGTTGCCTCCTCATTCATTCCCCATAGCCTGAAAAAAGGTTTTGGGCTTCCTACCTTTGAGCATAATGATGCTATCTATACTTATTATTTTTACCGTATGATTCAGCGGGCTCAGAATGTTACGTTAGTTTATAATTCCGCTTCAGATGGCACACAGACAGGCGAAATGAGCAGGCTGATGCATCAGTTGAAATACGAATCCGGCTTTTCGGTTTCGGAGGAAACAGTGTATTCTGATATCAATATTCCTGAAATAAAAGAGATTACAATAGATAAGACCCCTGAAATTTTAGATGAGCTTGAGCAATACAATTCTCTGAATGAACGCTATAGCACATTGTCACCAAGCTCATTAAAGACCTATTTGCGGTGCTCTCTGCAGTTCTATTTTAAGAAAATTGCAGGATTGCCTGAACCGGAAGAAGTCGCAGAAGATATAGATCTTCCCATGTTTGGAACCCTGCTTCATACATCGTTAGAGTTGCTTTACCAGGATTTTCTGGAAAAGGGCCATGAAGTGACAAAAGCGGATCTGGAAAAAATTGAAAAAAACAATCCATACATTGAAAAGCTGATATTGCAGTCGTTCAGCAAAGAATATTTCAAAGATGAACAAAACAAAGCGGTTGAGCTTACAGGAAAAAATATCCTGATAAAAGAAATCATCCAGCAATATGTAAAACAATTCATAAGGGCTGAAAAGAAATTTGCTCCTTTCCGGATAAAGGACCTGGAAAAAAAGTATTTTGGCAACATTTCGTTTCAAACATCAGGGGGGCAGAAAAAAGTCACCTTTGGAGGCAATATTGACCGTGTTGATGAAAACCATGACGGGATTAGAATCATCGATTACAAAACGGGAGGCGCCGACCTTGGATTTAATAATACGGATACCCTGTTTGAACGCAGGGGCAATCACGATGCTCTGCAGTCCCTTATTTATGCGCTAATGTACAAGCAGACGCACGGCGACAATAAGGTTATCAATCCAGGGCTGTATGCTGTTCGGGACTTATTCAGGCCAAACTTCGATTATAAACTGAAAATGAATAAGGATACCATTCTTTTTGATAATGTGGAAAAAGAAGTCCAGGAAGGTCTGAGAAGAATATTAACGGAAATTTTCAATCCGGAAATTCCATTTTCACAAACTGAGGATGAGGATATTTGCAAAAATTGTCCGTATAAGAAAATATGCAGGAGGGAATGATCCCGAATTCATAATTCATCATTCTCTTAGGGTGCCAATCTCCGGATTTTCCATTTCTCGTTTTCCAGGCGGTATTCAATGCGGTCATGGAGCCGGCTTTCCCTGCCCTGCCAGAATTCAATTTTTTCAGGTTTTAATTGATAACCGCCCCATTTTTCAGGTTTTGGTATTTTTTTTCCCTGGTATTGTTTTCTGAGTTCTTCGCTTCTTTCTTCCAGGTGTTTCCGGTTAGGAATTTCCGCACTTTGGCCGGAGATATTTGCACTGATTTTACTAGCCTCCGGACGGGTATCAAAATAAGCTTCCGATTGTTCTTTGCTGGTTTTTTCTATTTTTCCTTGAATTCTGACTTGTCTGATTAGTTCCGGCCAGAAAAAAACAAGGCTGCCGAAAGGATTTTCTTTGATTTGTTTTCCTTTGAGACTGCTATAGTTGGTATAAAATATAAATGCTTCCTCTTCGACTCCTTTTAGAAGTACAATCCGGGCAGACACCATTCCATCTGATGTAGAAGTGGCAAGTGTCATGGCTGTGGGGTCATCAACATTGGCATTGAAAGCCTCATCAAACCACTGATTAAACTGGATAAACGGATCTTTGTCTACGTCCTTTTTTGATAGAGGTTTTCCGAGATATTCCCTTCTTATTTGCGCGATGTCTTTTCTCATTTTTCCTCGAATTTAAGTTGTACATTGCTGATGCTCGCATTCAGCTCAAAACCAATAATCAAAGCCAGGGAGTTAAAATAAGTCCACAGGAGTGTTACCATCAGTGTTCCAATAGAACCATATAATTTGTTGAATTGCCCAAAATTATTGATGATAAAAGAAAATATCAAAGATGCGATGATAGTTAGGAAAGTAGCCATTATAGAGCCTGGCGAAAAGAAGCTCCAGTGTCTCTTTTTGGCTGGAGCCATGTAATAAAGGAAGGATATAGCAAGTAAGTGGGAAAAGATTATAATAACCCATTTACCAATGAGTATCAGGTAGTAGGTAGCTCCAAGTTCCATTATCCCGCTTTCAACCAGCATGTCTAATACTGCCCGGCTTGAAATGATTAGTATGGTGGCAATCAAAACCACTGAAAACAGGATAAAAACAAGCAAAATGGATATGAGTCGTTGGGTAACCCAGCTTCTGGTTTCGATATCATGGAAGGTTGCATTGAAGGCTTCTATCAGGGCATGAATACCATTCATTGAGAAGAACAAGCTGAACAGAGCACCAAATGAAAGCAATCCCCAGTTTTTTTCAAGAATGATGTCCTCCAGCGTGCTTTCCAAAAAATTATAAGCGTTATGGGGAATGGTGTTTTCGAATAATTGAAGAAGTTCGGTCTGGAAGTTTTCTATGGGTATGTATGGAATCAATGTAAATAGAAAGATAATTCCGGGGAAGAGAGCAAGGACAAAATTAAAAGCCACAGCAGATGCCCGTGTTGTTAGAGATCCTTTGCGTACTCCGTCAATAAAGAATTTTACCACATTATAAATGGAATGTTTATAAAACCCCGGAAGTGAGACTTCTTTGGCCTTCTCCTTGATTTTTTTAAGCCTGCTGTAAATCCAGGCACCGAGTATTGTGCTTCCCATACAGAAAGGTATTCAGTAAATATTTTTAAAAAGGTTTAACCTGCATTATTCATAAATTTTTATAAATATGAATAAAATGTAGGTTAACCCCTTGCTCCGCCGTAGCGGCTACGCGAAGGCGATGCCGACTTAGGTTCACTTAAATTTTTGAAAAAAATTTTAGTGAACCTAAGTCGCTGTCGGAGACAGGGATAATTCTTGAACGGCGAAGCCTTCAACGAAGTTAATTATTCGGGTTAAAAATAACGGATTTTTCTTTTGTAATAAAACTTTTATCGGATTGATTTCTGGAAAAGTTTTGCAATCGAAGAATTGAGAATGAATAATTATGAATTTAGAATGGATGCAATCTTTAAAAAACTTGTAAATGAGGTTGATAGGTTGGAAAAACTGAAGGCCTGTTATGTAAAAGCTCAAGGTACTCATCCTCTGTTTTACTAAAAATCCACTGCTTTTAAACTCATGTCGAGGCTTTTGATGTTGTGGGTCAGGGCGCCTACCGAAACGTAATCCACCCCGCATTCTGCGTAATTTCTTATGGTTTCAAGGGTAATACCTCCTGAGGATTCGGTTTCAAATTTGCCATTGATGAGTTCAACTGCTTTACGGGTTTCTTCAGGAGTAAAATTATCCAGCATGATTCGGTCAATACCACCTACAGACAAAATCTCTTCCACTTCATCGAGGTTTCTTGCTTCAATTTCAATTTGAAGTAATTTTTCCTTTTTCTGAAGGTATTTCAATGTTTTTCGGATGGCCTGTGAAATGCCTCCTGCAAAGTCAATGTGGTTGTCTTTGAGCATAATCATATCATACAGGCCCATTCGGTGGTTTTCTCCTCCACCAAGTTTTACCGCTTTTTTTTCAAAATACCTGTTGCAGGGCGTGGTTTTCCGGGTGTCAAGCACTTTGGTATTCAGTCCTTCAAGTTTTTTTACATATTCCGCAGTACGGGTTGCTATACCACTCATCCTCTGCATAATGTTGAGCGCTAGCCTTTCTGATTGTAGCAGGGATTGAATTCTGCCTTCTGCATAAAAAACCACATCTCCGGGCTTTACGAGACTTCCGTCCTCTACATGAACCTTTAACCGGGTTTTTTTATCTATTTTATTGAATACCATTTGCGCTTCCTCAACTCCGGCCAGAATTCCATTTTCTTTAATCAGTAACTGGTATTTCCCTTTCTTTTTTGAAGGAATACAGGCCAGGGAGGAGTGGTCTCCGTCTCCGATATCTTCTTTAATCGCTAAGTCTATAATTGATTCAAGGGGAGTATTATCCATGATCTTCTTCAATTCTTAACTGGTGTATCAGTAACTTGCCGCTTTTTTTCTTTAATAGCATGTAAACTCTGAAATTACCATTAAAAGTCACTAGTTTACCTATTGCATACTGGGCATCTTCCTTGCCACCCTTATGAATGAATTCAAATTTTTTAGGAGGGTATTTAGTGAAAAAATCATCCATAATCCTTTCCGCCTGGGATTTACTGTATATGTCTTCTTTCTCCATCACCGAAAGCTCAAGGTTTTCATTGAAGAATCTTGAAAGCTCCTTGGCAGTCCCCACTTTAAAAGCTATTGCAATGTCCCTGGGAATCTCTTCCACAGGTGTGTTAACCCCTCCATGCATTAAAAATGCAAAAAAGACAAGAATAGGTATTATTTTTGTAGGATAATTCATATTTGATTAATATTAACCGGTATAATAGAAATATAGGCAGCAAAAACTGAACCAAAAATACCGGTTAATGAAAAAAGTATTTTCTAAAGCTAAGATAAAATTTATTTCATAATTAAAAAAACAGCTCGGCAATTATTACTTTTGGAAATGAATACTATTTACTGAAATTATGAAAGTTACTTTAATAGTGGTGGGGAAGACCAAAGAATCACACATTGAGAAAGGGCTGGAAGAATATATAAATCGGGTGAAGCATTACATTCCTTTTGAAATTAAGGAGTTACCAGGAATTAAGAATGCGGGGAAAATGACCCGGGAAGAAATTATGCTCAATGAAGGAAGAGTTATTATGAAATTTTTGAAAGATAATTCATTGATGGTATTGCTTGACAATAGAGGCAGGGAGTTTACTTCTGAAGCTTTCGCTTCCTGGTTGCAGAAAACCATGACCCAAAGTATGCAACAGCTATATTTTGTTATCGGAGGGGCTTACGGATTCTCCGATGAAGTAAAAAAAAGGGCTGATATGAAAATCTCTTTGTCCAGGATGACTTTCTCACATCAGATTGTAAGATTGATCTTTGCCGAACAACTTTACAGGGCCCTTACAATTATAAAGGGAGAGCCCTATCATCACGGTTCCTGATTGAATTTCTGTCTAATTAACTTTAGCTATTATGAATCGATTGAAGCTATTTCTTATCCTTTTGATATCAGCAATTGTTGTCACCCTTGTTGCCGATTACAATAACCGGACAAGTCAAACCAAATATGTTGATTCAGAGGAGGTCCGCCAGATATTGTTAAAGAAAAAGAAACAAATAGATAATGATTTTATCCGGCTTGAAAATATCCTTTCCGATTCATCATCCATTGAGAAACTATTCAGAGATTTCGCAAAAAATATCAGGGATAATGGCATAGATTATGGTGTAATAGAGGACAATGAATTTATTTTCTGGAGCGATAATAAAATACCTTACAACAAAATTATAAGCAATTTTTCTCCCGGAATACATAACCTGATCAATGGCTGGTACTGGATTCATAAAAAAGATTATGAGAGGTATACTATTTTCGGCTTCATCCTTATCAAGAAAAACTACTCTTATGAAAATAAGTATATAAACGATAAGTTTCAAGAAGATTTTGGTCTTCCGTCTGAAGCTGAAATTGTTTTTGAACCCTCAAAGGGTGTTCAGGTAAAAGACCACAGGGGTGAATACCTGTTTTCTATAGAACCTGAAAAGTACCGGCCCGAAAAAACAAATGCTTTCAGTGTTGCAGGATATGGATATGTTTTGATATTTATTTTCTTGTTATTCTTCTTGCATGAGTTGATTCGAAAGAAATCCCGGACTTCCTTGCGCTGGATATGGTTTTTGGCAGCAGTTTTACTGCTTTTTATCATTCGATACATTACGGTAAGCTTTGGAGTACCGGCTGCACTTTATCGGTTTCCAGCCTTTGACCCTGTGTATTATGCATCCTCATCTTTTATACCAAGCCTGGGCGATTTGATGTTACTGCTTTCTAGTATCTGGTTTATTCTTTTTCTGTTCAACAGATTTTACTTATCCAAAGGCCCATATTTTAACGCAGGAAAAACCGGGAAATATTCAATGCACATTTTACTGGCCCTGGTTAATATTGGGTGGTTTATTTTTTCTCATTACCTGATTTATTCGCTCATATACAATTCCAGCATATCCATTACCCTGTACAATTTTTTTAATGTTACAGTCTACAGCTTGTTCGCCTTATTTTCCATATTTCTTGTACTGGTAAATTATTTCCTTTTATTGCATGCCTTTGTTCGTTGGGTAAGTTTCTACTCAGACCGTAAAATTTTTCTGTACGGCTTTATAATTCCCACCATCATATTGAGTGTTCCTGCGTTTTTTATTATTTACCCGATCCAGATTGTTACCCTGTTCTTTTTCCTTTCTGCCTGTTTTCTATTCGTTTTATTTGTGTTGAAATACCCATTACTGCATTATACAAGAAACGTTCTGGTAATTTTCCTCTCGGTTTTATTTTTAACCTATTTTACTGAATATCATACCGATAAAAAAGAAAAGCAAAAGAGGAGGATTCTGGTAACAAACCTGGAGAATGAAAGAGACAGAACAGGTGAATATTTGCTTTCGGGCATTGAAGCAAAAATTAATGAAGATGAAGTGCTTCAGGATTATATGAAGAGTCATCTTGAAAACGAACCTAATATTTACGACTACCTTCAGAATGAATACTTCAACGGGTATTTCAGAAAATATGATTTACAGGTATCGGTCTGTGATTCAGTAGATGAGCTGGAAGTCTACCAGGAGAATGCTACTGAAATTTATCATTGCTATAGTTTTTTCGAAGAGATGCTGCAGGAAGAAGGTATACCGCTTTCAAACAGCAATTTCTACTTTCTGGATAACCTGAATGGGAGGATCAGTTATATTGGATTGATTCACTATAAAAACGGCAAAGAGGGGAAGACGCTGTACATTTCCCTGGATTCGAAACTGACCAATACACAACTTGGATATCCCGAGCTTTTGCTGGATAAGGAACTGGCACAACCCGGCCCGCTCAATGAATACACTTATGCTAAGTATAAATCCACGCAGTTGATTAGGCGTTCGGGGGATTATGATTTCCCCATGGAACTGACCAGTGTTTTCAAAACCCAAAAGAAATACACATTTACGAATGTGGGTGGGTACAATCATTTAATTTATAATGCCGACGAAAACACTACCATTCTTATCAGTAAGTCCAACCGTGACTTCCTGGATTTGCTGGCACAGTTTGCCTACATTTTTGCCCTGTTTTATCTTATTTTCATACTGTTTGTATTTTTTCTCGATTTTCCGGGAAATGTAAGGCGTTTTAATTACAATTTTAAGAATAAGATTAAACTTTCCATGATTTTACTCCTGTTCCTCTCCCTAATAGCTGTAGGCACAGTTACAGTCTATTATACTTCTCAGCAATTCCGTAATAAGCAGAAAGAATCTATCTCTGAAAAGCTGCAATCCATTATAGTGGAACTGGATAGCAAACTTGGAATGGAGGCTCAGCTTTACCAGAATTATGAACCTTACCTTACCCAGTTGCTGACAAAATTTTCCAATGTGTTTTATATTGATATGAACCTGTATGATCTGGATGGGAATCTGCTGGCTTCCTCACGGCCACAAATATTTGATAAAGGCCTGATGAGCAGAAGAATGAATCCTGAAGCATTTAAGGAACTTGCCATACACAATCAGCCCAAATTTATCCATACAGAATCCATTGGAGAGATGAAATACCACTCTGCTTATGTTCCTTTCTATAATGTAGATGGCTACAAGCTTGCTTATCTTAACCTGCCTTATTTTACCAAACAGCAAGCGCTTCAGGAGGAAATTTACACTATAGTGATGGTTATGGTCAATATTTATGTATTCCTCATTATCCTTGGGACTATTGTTGCGGTGTTTGTATCCAATAATATTACCAGGCCATTACGTCTGATTCAGCAGAAGATGAGAAAAGTAGGGCTCGGACAAACCAATGAAAAAATTGAATATCAAAGTCATGATGAAGTGGGTGAACTGATTAGCGAATACAACAGGATGGTAGATGAGTTGGAGGAAAACGCCAGGAAACTGGCACAAACCGAGCGAGAATCGGCATGGCGTGAAATGGCAAAACAAATTGCCCATGAAATTAAGAATCCGTTGACACCCATGAAACTGAAAGTGCAATACCTGAAACGGGCCTGGGATGATAAAGTGGATAATTTTGACGAGAGAATGAAACAGTTTACACAATCCATGATTAGTCAAATCAATACTTTATCAGATATTGCTACTGAATTTTCAAACTTCGCCAAGATGCCCAGGGCAAAAAATGAAAAAATCAGCATCAATGAGCAGGCTAAAGGTATTGTACAGTTGTTTGAGAATACGGAAAATGTAACAGTAAGACTTGAGGATTATACCGGAAAAACGTTGTATGTTTATGCCGACCAGGATCAGATAGGGCGTGTTTTGAACAACCTGGTAAAAAACGGAATCCAGTCGATTCCCAAAACAAGGAAAGGACAGGTGAAAATAGGACTGAAATCAGCGGATCATAAAGTTCTTATAATCATAACGGACAATGGGGCAGGTATTCCGGATAATATTAAGGACAAACTTTTTGCGCCCAATTTTACTACCAAGTCAGGAGGCATGGGCATGGGCCTGGCTATCTCCAAAAAGATCATCGAAGACACGGGAGGCAGGATTTGGTATGAAACCCGGGTTAATGAAGGAACTACCTTTTTCATAGAGCTGCCTATTTATGACCTAACGTGAACTCGATATAAGATAAATTTGTATATAGCTGGTATTCAGATAGGAGGCTGTCTAAAAAGAAATAAAACAAGATTTTCAACAACTTTTTGCCCCTTGCCCTAAAGGGTGAAGTTGCTGAAAATCAGCCTCTTTTTAGGGTCGGGGGTAAAGCTTGATTTTCAGATTTAGTCTCATAAGAACTTTTTAGACAGCCCCTTGTAAAAGGCTCATTATAAGGATTTTTGATAATTTTGTAATTTAATTTATAAAATTATCAAAAATCACTGGCTCTTTATTATAGACGACCCCCCACCTAAAGGCGGGGGCTATCTGAATACCAGCTATATTGAGCGTTCGTCTTTAAATCGAACTCAGGTGACCTAAGTTGAGTGGTTTGAACAGCCTGTTCCGATTTTTACAGGGATAGTGAAAAAGCATCCGTTATCCAATCTGATTCTGCAAAAGTTTATCAATAAGAACAGGTAATGGCCTTCGTTTTGCTGTGAACGAAAAAAAATCAGTTTTAACTTTTGGAAAATAAAAAAAATAGATATATTTGCACACGCATTTTTCGATATATGCTACGTTCTTACACTATTTAATGCGAGAATAGCTCAGTTGGTAGAGCACAACCTTGCCAAGGTTGGGGTCGCGGGTTCGAGTCCCGTTTCTCGCTCAATTGTGCCCAGGTGGCGGAATTGGTAGACGCGTTGGACTTAAAATCCAATGGCCATACTTGGCTGTGCGGGTTCAAGTCCCGCCCTGGGTACCTAAGAGACAGGATATTGAGAGCCTCTTCGGAAGAAGGGGCTTTTTTTTGGGCACAGCCAAGTGGTTATGCTGGCTTTTGAGGATACCAATATTAGAGAATTGATTTTTCCCGGAGCAGGCACATTTTGCAGTAAAACATACAAAATAAGCCTGCTTTTCCTGCTTAAGGACTTCCATTTTTCGCATATTTCAACCCTCGATGCATAAAATATGGACGCTACAACATTCTAAGACAATTGAAAGAATAAAAACAAAATGTAGGTATTGATATACAAAAAAGTTGTCAATTTGACAACTTTTTTGTAAATTTGTACGTATAAATATACAGTTAAATGCGAGTAATAACTTTTAAACGATTTAGAGAACATGTAAAGAAACATCCGGATAGTAAAAATGCTTTATCTGTGATTGAGAAAGGACTGAAGAAAGGGCACTTTGAAAATGTAAATGAAGTTAAGGATTATTTTCCTGGAGTGAGTATATTAAACAATTCGCGTGTTATTATTGATTTTCGGGGAAATAAATACCGGTTGGTATTGAAATTTAATTTTAATGTAAAAATTGCATATGTTAGATTTATTGGGACACATGCAGAGTACGATAAAATTGATGCCAACACAATCTAATCAACTTAGGTGCATTAACAATTATATTGAATAATGCATTAATAATCAAACCAAAAATCAACCTATGAAAACACTTGAAAGACCAAAGCTCATCAAGAATGAGAAAGAATATAATGCAGCTTTGGAAAGAATAGAAGAAATACAAGACGCTGTTCCCGGAACACCAGAAGGCGAGGAATTAGAACTGTTAGCTCTTCTTGTTGAAAAATATGAAGAAGAATATTATGCTATTAAGGATGCAGATCCAATTGATGTAATTGAATATTATCTGGAAGAAAATGGACTAAAACGAAAGGACCTGGTTGGAATAATAGGTGATAAAGGACTTGTTTCTAAAGTTATGAATAGGGAGCGGAACTTAAATCTGCGAATGATAAAGAATTTGCATAAGGAGTTGGGAATTCCTTATGAAATGTTAATAGAGTAATCACTCCTTTTTAAAATATTATTAATTTATGAATAGAAAAGCTATATATTCCTTCTTTGTGTTTGTTAAAGAAATTAGTCTATAACCACCACTTTTCCCAGTACGTTGGTCTGTCTAAATAGCTATTTGCTTTTTCTTCAAATGTTTTATGAATTAAATTATCCGTTGATTTTTTAACAGAATCTGTTTTATCTTCAATCAATACCATAATTATATTATTATTTTCCAATAGCGTGCATTTGCTCTATAGTAAACACAACTTCCCAATAGTATTAAAAAATATTTGCGCGTTTTATATAAGGGGTATACAAAAATGAATAATGATTTTTGATATTTCCTTTGCTCCCTTATACATCCTTATAATACTCCACATCTTCTTTATTGGCCATATCCATCACCTTATCAATAAGCTGGTCTCTTTTTTCAGTAGTTAGTTGCTCGAATCGTTTGGCTAAATTGATTTTTTCCTTTAAAAGCTGGGGATTTTCCGCTCCGGTTATCAGCACACTTATTGGAAGTGACCAGGCGAACTGCAATGCCTCCTCTATAGTTAGCCGTTCAGGAATTACCGGGTTATCCGTGTCCCATATCTTCTGATCTGACTGGATTTTCTTACTGAAAAAACGTCCATCAGCCAGGGTCTTCATGGCAAGAATGCCCATATTTCTATCAACTGCCATAGGCATGATCTGTTTAATAAAACTGTCCTGAACACTGGCGTCTACCACGTTTACAGGAAACTGGCAGGCGTCAAAAATGTTATGTCCGTTTACATCAAGTATCCGCTTGTGGGCATAAGGCGAATGATGGCCAGTGAAGCCTACATACCTGACTTTACCTGATTTTTTTGCCTTGAGAACGACTTCCTGCACCCCGTTTTCAATTCTTTTTTCCACATCTTTTTCGGAAGAAAGGGCGTGAATTTGCCACAAATCGATGGTGCTGGTTTTTAATCTTCTCAATGATTCCTCTAAATCTTTTTCGGCAGTTTTGGCATCCCTGGCAACAGTTTTGGTCATAAGGAAAATATTATCCCTGTATTTGGGAATGAGGTATTTGCCATAACGGATTTCACTTCCGCCATCGGAGTAACTTTCTGCAGTATCAAAAAAACGGATACCCCCTTCAATGGCTGCTTCAATGGTTTCCTGGGCCTTCTTTTCAGTTGTCCAGCCAATGTGGTAACCACCTAAACCCAGCATAGTGACCATTTCTCCTGTTCCTCCCAGTTTTCTCTGAGGCAAAACCTCGCCCAGTTTATCTTTTCGGTTTCCACTACCTTGAAACGCTTTACCATTAATGGGTATCAGCAGGCCTGAAGTTAGTCCTGCCAGTAGTTTGAGAAAATCTCTGCGGTTTGAATGTTCCATAGGATGAGTTTTAAATGCCTGAAACATATTTTCCACTCAATTTATGAAAAATCTGATTTAATGTCTAGTAATTCAATGTTTTCTTTCCGGTATTTTTGGATTCGAATAATGACTGAACCCGGTTTTTAACCCTTTAAATTCCCATCATTTCTCCCTCACTCCGTCACTCAGTCTCCCTTATTCCTGATATACCTCTTAATTTGTATCATCCAATCAAGTCAAACTGGCGATAAAATCCTTAATGTGGATATGTTTTATTCCTTTATAATCAGTTTCTGAAAGCATTTCATCCATGGAAACGACATATTTTGAATAATTGTCTTTAATTTCTGCCAGGTTGCCAAATTCTCTTTTCAGAGCCTTCTCATCAGGCAATTGGTAAGCTACTTGCACATACATTTTGTTTCCACCTGGTTTCTCACATACAAAGTCAACCTCCTTATCTGCCAGTTTTCCAACTGTTATTTGATATCCTGCAATAGCGAGATGCTGATAAATCGTGTTTTCCAGAATTTTATTGATATCTTCGGTTCTGTAACCAAGGATTGAATGCCTTAAACCCAGGTCCTCAAAGTAGTATTTTTCACCAATTTCAAAAATTTTTTTTCCTTTCAAGTCAGATCTGACTACTTTAAATATAAAAAATGCCTGCTCCAGATAGGAGAGATAGTTCATAACGACTTGTGGAGAAATATTGATTTGCTGAGATTTTAGAAAGTCGCTGATTTTCTTGGAGGAAACCAAGCTACCTGTGTTATCCGCAAGATACTTTATGAGATTTTCCAGAAAATTGATATTTCGTATACTATGTCTTTTTACCACATCTTTAAACAGGATGGCTGCATAGATATTTTTTAAATAATCATAAACAATGGTTTTTTTGAGTTCCAGGTTGATTAAATAAGGAAGCCCTCCATATTTGAGATATTGAATGAAAGTCTGGTTGTTGTCTTCAAGTTCATGAAACCTTACGAATTCATTATACGAAAGGCTGTATATCTTTATCTCAATATACCGGCCGCTTAAAAAGGTTGCCAGTTCCCCGGAAAGAAGTTTCGCATTGCTGCCTGTACAAAATATGTTGAAATGAGGTTTAGCCTGAAGACTTCGGAGTGCTTTTTCAAAGTTTTCTATATCCTGCACCTCATCAATAAAGATGAAGTTAGTTACGCCTTTCTGTTCTTTTTGAATAATGTATTCTATTAAATCTTTATGATTATGAATAAAATCAAATTCATACATTTCCTTGTTGATGTATATCATTGCAGGATTGTCATGCATTTTAGCAATCTCATCCATAATCTGGTAAAGCATATAGCTCTTCCCCACTCTTCTCTGACCCGTTAACACTTTGATAATGTCCTTATCAATATAAGGCTTGATTTTTTCAAGATAAAGAGGACGTTTTATGTAATATTGTCTTAGATAACTCATATAATTAAAGTATAATTTAAATTTTGTGCAAATATACAATAAGTTTAAAGTATAATTAAAACTTTTGTATATTTTTTAGTAAATTTAAGCTATACTTAAAAAATGATAAATATTATTGATATGTTTCCTGATTGATAATATTCTGCAAGCTAAAGATACCTGACTAATGATTCTGAAATTTCATGTTACTATAACCCAAATTGAGCGATTTTCTCTTACTGCCTGCCCCCGTACACGAAGTGCCGGGGACAAAGAAATTATAAGGTTATCACCTTCCCGACACTCCGTGTACGGGACAGGCTGTTCAAGCCGCTCAACTCAGGTTTTAATCGATTCGATAAACGAGCGAATCCGGCTCTCAATAGCTCCGTTTTCATTTTCCAGGGCTCTAACAAAGGCTGAACCAATAATTCCTCCTTCCGCTTTTTCGCAAACCTGTTGAAATTTTTCCCGGCTGTTAATCCCGAACCCTACCATTACCGGGATGTCCTCGCGGATTTCTTTTAATGTGTGCACATAGTCAAGCTGACTGCCGGAATTTTTTTGGGTACCTGTGGTGGAGCTCGAAGAAACCATGTAAACAAATCCACCGGCTTCCGGGAGGATTTTATTCAGTCTTTCTTTACTAGTGGTAGGAGCCACAAGGAAGATGTTGTGCAGGTTGTTTTCAGCAAAATGCTTTTTATAGCTTTGCTGGTAAACCTCTACAGGTAAGTCAGGTAGAATAACTCCATCGATTCCGGCTTCCCTGCATTTGTTGCAAAATTTTTCTATCCCATAATGAATAACGGGATTGAGGTAACCCATGAGCAAAACGGGTATGTCCGTTATTTCTCGTAATTCCTGCAATTGCTGAAAGAGCAGGGAAAGATTCATTCCATTCTCCAGCGCCCTTTTATTGCTTTCCTGTATAACCGGACCATCAGCCATTGGGTCGGAAAACGGCATACCTATCTCAATCATATCGACCCCGGATTCAGCCAGGGATTTTATAATTTTTGGATTGTCTTCTATTGTCGGGTACCCTGCCGTAAAGAAGACCGATAAGATATTGTGCTTTTTGGTTTGAAAGAGTTGATCAATTCTGTTCATTGTGAAGATGCTTTTTATAGGTTTCCAAATCTTTATTGCCTCTGCCTGAAAGATTCAGCACAAGAATCTCATTAGGCTTTGTTTCGATCTTTTTGAGCGCAGCCAGGGCATGAGCTGATTCCAGGGCCGGAAAGATACCTTCTTCCCGCATGCAGATTTTAGCTGCTTCCAGGGCTTCATCATCGGTTGCTTCTGAAAAGGATACCCTGCTGGTTTCAAAAAGATGCGGATAAGCAGGTCCGATACCCGGGTAGTCCAGGCCGGCTGAAATAGAGTAAGGCTCGGTAATTTGTCCGTCTTCGTTTTGCATAACAAGCGTTCTGCTTCCATGAAGAATGCCGGCTGTTCCTTTTTTAATAGTGGAAGCCGTCATACCGCTGTTGATTCCTTTGCCGGAGGCTTCCACGGCATGTAAACGGACATCAGGATTATCATAGAACGGGTAAAAAATACCGGCTGCATTACTGCCTCCACCAACGCAGGCTACAATGTGATCCGGGTAGGATTGGCCTGTTTTCTCCATCAATTGCGCAGGTAGCTCTTTTCCAATAACCGACTGCAATCTGGTTACAAGATCGGGGTAAGGGTGGGGCCCGACTACAGACCCGATGATGTAATGGCTTTCCGGATTGTTGATCCAGTCTCTTATGGCTTCATTGGTAGCATCCTTTAGGGTCATATTCCCTGATTTTACGGGTATGACCTTTGCACCCAACAGCTGCATTTGAACTACATTGCTTTCCTGCCTCTTCATATCGGTCTCGCCCATGTAAACGACGCACTCTTTTTTCATCAGGGCGCAGACTGTTGCCGTGGCTACTCCATGCTGGCCTGCACCGGTCTCTGCAATGATTCGCTCTTTGCCCAGTTTGTCCGCCAGCAGAATTTGTCCTATTGTATTGTTGATCTTATGAGCGCCGGTATGATTTAAATCTTCCCGTTTGAGATAAACTTGCTTTTTATAATACCTGGAAAGATTTTTAGCATAATATAAAGGACTGGGTCTGCCCACATAATCTTTAAGCAGATTTTGAAATTCTTTTTGAAAATCAGGGCTTGCAAGAATTTCAAGATAACTGTTTTTCAATTCCTCAATATTCGGATATAACAACTCGGGAATAAAAGCCCCGCCGTATGCTCCGTAATACCCGTTTTTATCTGCGGTGTATTGCTGCTTTTCCATGCTGTTCATTGTTTATCTTGTTTTTAAATGATTGAACTTTTGCCGGATCTTTTATTCCCGGCTGAATTTCGAAACCGCTGTTTATATCAATCCCGATAAGTCTTGGATCCTGAATAGTATTTATGGGATTTGCATCTTCGGGCCGGATACCGCCGCTCAAAAAGTAGGGCATATCATGCTTATAGCTTTTCAGAATATTCCAGTTGAATTTTATACCATTTCCTCCCCTGAATTTCCCGGCTGTATCAAAAAGAAAAGAATCAGCAACCGAAAGATAGGATGACATCCTTAAAAAATCCATTTCATCTTTTATTTTGAACACTTTGATGATTTCAAAGCCTTCAGATTTCAATTTTTCACAATAGGCCGGACTTTCTTCTCCGTGCAACTGAAGAGCTGAAAGATTATATTTTTCGGCCTGTTTCATGACCCAATTAGTCGGGCTGTTGACAAATATTCCCGTTTTCTGTATGTTTCCAGAGATATTCGATATATCATCCGGCTCCAGGCGTCCGATTACATAACGGGAAGAGTTTGGATAAAAGAGAAAACCCAGGTAATCCGGATGAGCATTTTTAATAATCTCCTGTATATTTTTTTCATTGGTAAGTCCACATACTTTTAGTTTCATTTTCCTTTTTTTGATTGGTTCGTTATATATTTTTCTGTTTCTCAAAAGATCCTAATTCCTTTATAAAATTTTTGCATGCTTCATCAGGTTTTGTATGTTTCATAAAAGCTTCCCCGATAAGCAGTCCGTCAAATCCATTATTCAATAATTTAAATGCTTGTTCCGGATGGCTTATTCCGCTTTCGGCTATTTTGAGATAATGGCCCGGAATATGTTTGAGAAGTTCCGGAGCATTTTCTTGATTCACATTAAAATTTTGAAGATTCCTGTTGTTTATTCCTATGAGATGCACCTGTTTCGGAATTTTTTCGACTTCCTCCCGGTTGTGAATTTCAAGTAGGGTTTCCATTCCCAGAGAAACAGCGAATTCGGTTAAATTATGAATTTCCTCTTTAGACAAAATGCTGGCAATTAATAGAATGGCGTCAGCCCCGTAAGCTTTGGCTTCCATAATTTGGAATGTATCCAGTATAAAGTCCTTTTGTAGAATGGGGATGGCATTTTCCTCCCTTGCAATGCTTAAATTTTCCAAAGAACTTCCAAAAAAATACTCATCTGTAAGCACAGATAATGCGGTAGCTCCTGATTCAATATACCCTTTTGTAGTTTTTCGGATATCTGCATTTGGATTGATTATTCCCCTGGAAGGAGATTTGCGTTTGAATTCAGCTATAATTCCATGCTTGCTATTTTTGATATGATTTGACAGAGAAAATGCAGGCCGGGAATAATAGGCGCTGTTCTCAAGCATGCTCACTAGCTGATGCTTTTTTCTTAATGATACTTCTTGTCTTTTTTTCTGACTAATTTTTTCCAGAATATTGCTCATACCTGCATCTCCATTAACTGGTTTAGAACTTTCAGGGCTTTTTTTCCGTGAAGAGAGTTTTTCGCCATTTCCAGGGTTTCTTCCAGGTTTTTTTCCGGGAAAACCGTTTTCAGTGCAACAGCAGCATTTGCAAGCGCTACCTGGTTTTGAGCTTCAGTACCTTTACCTTCAAGAATATTGATGAATATTTTAGCAGAGGAAGGAACATCGTTGCCGCCCCTTATTCCTTCTGGTTCTTGCTTTTCAAAGCCCAAATCTTCGGGTTTCAACATATAGCTCCCTTCCATAGATTCCAGCCTGGTATCTCCAGTGAGTGAAATCTCATCGTATCCATCCATGCTGTGGATGATTGAATAATTTTTATCCAGGTTCTGATAGATGTAATTGTACAAACGGGCAACTTCATGACTGAATACGCCAATTAGCTGGTTTTTAGGATTTCCCGGATTAACCAGGGGTCCCAGCATATTGAAAAAGGTTTTTACTCCCAGGTCTTTTCTTACAGGAGCCACATTCTTCATAGCAGGATGAAAAAGCGGGGCGTGCAAAAAGCAGAATCCTGTTTTATCCAGTTCTTTCCTGAGTTTATCCGGGTTATTTGAAAATGTATAACCCAGGTATTCCAGAACATTGGATGATCCACATGATGAAGAGACCCCGTAATTGCCATGCTTGATAACTTTGGCGCCTGCTCCTGCCACTATGAATGAGGCCAGTGTGGAGATATTAAAAGTATCCTTTCCGTCCCCGCCCGTTCCTGCCATATCGACGGTGTTGTGTCCGTCAAAATCAACAGGAATACACAATTCCAGCATGGCTTCCCTGAAACCGTTCATTTCTTCAACCGTGATATTTCTCATCTGGAATACCGTAAGAAAAGAAGCCATTTGAGACAGGTTGTATAACCCGCTGGCAAAGTTTTTTAGAATATCTTTGGATTCTTCTTTGGTTAGATATCGTTGCCTGTATAAATCTTCTAATACTTGTTTCATTTTTTGAGCACTTTAGATTCAACAAAATAGATGGCCCTTGATCAAATTCTTAATGCTGTATTTTGAATTGTCGGTCTGGGGCAGAACTATTTCCTGGTCCTCAGCCTGCATCCAATTCATAAGCATTTTTTTTCCATGGGGCGTCATTACAGATTCCGGATGAAACTGGACTCCTTTTACATCAAAATCATGATGTCTGATAGCCATAGGTATGCCGTACTTGTCTACCGCTGTGACTTCCAGCTCATCTAAAAGGGAATCAGGCTCCACTGCCCAGGAATGGTATCTGCCGACCGGCAGGGTGTCTGGAAGATTCATAAAAAGCGTATCATCCGGTTTTACTATCGAAATCTCAGATTCAATGCCATGATAAACCTTATGCATGTTATAGATTTTGCTGTTGAATACTTCAGCAATTCCCTGCATACCAAGGCATACGCCTAAGATACTTTTGCTTGAAGCATATTTTTTAATCAGCGTTTTCATAATTCCTGCTTCATCCGGTATTCCTGGTCCCGGAGAAAGAAGAATCTTATCATACACAGAAATTTCTTCAAGGCTTATCTCATCGTTCCTTGCAACCTGAACCGTATTCCCTGTGATTTGACGGAGTATGTGAACCAGGTTATAAGTGAATGAATCATAATTATCTAATACCAGTATTTTCATAGTTGTTTATTTATAGGTTTTTACTTGCAATTTCGATGGCATTCCGGAGGGCTTCCAGTTTATTGTCAACTTCTTCCAACTCCTTCTCTTCCTCGGATTCATTGGTAATACCAGCTCCAGCCTGGTAATAAAGTGTGTTTTTCATACTTAGGAATGACCGTATAGTGATGGCGTGGTTGGTTTCTCCATGGATACCAATAAATCCAATGCAACCGCCATAAAAACCACGTTGAGTGGGTTCATACTGGTCAATTAACTGGAGCGCTTTATTTTTAGGAGCCCCTGTCAGTGTTCCGGCAGGGAAAGTATCGCCCAGGATTTTAAGGGGTGAAACGCCATTTTGCAGTTTGCCTTCAACCCTTGAGACGATATGAATAACATGAGAATAGAACTGGATTTCTTTCATTTTTGTGATCTTTACATTGGTAGCGTTTTTGCTCAGGTCGTTCCGGGCCAGATCTACCAGCATGACGTGTTCAGCGTTTTCTTTTCTGTCCTGTAACAGCTTTGAAGCCAGTTTTTCATCCTCTGCATCGTTGCCTGTTCTCCTGAATGTACCTGCAATAGGGTTGATTGTAGCTTTGTCTTCCTGGGTTCTGAGCTGCATTTCGGGTGAGGATCCAAATATTTTGTAGTCCCCGTAATCAAAATAGAAGAGGTAAGGAGAGGGGTTCACGCTTCTGAGCGCCCGGTAAACGTTGAGTTCGTCCCCTTTAAATGGTTTTGAAAACCTACGCGATAGAACCAGTTGATAGACATCTCCTCGTCGGCAATGGTCTTTTGCCTTTGAAACCATCGATTTGAATTCATTACCCGATAAGCTGGCTTTTTCTGCTCCGTTCTGCTGAAACGGGTAATGCGAAAGGGGTTTGTTTTTAATAAGAAAGCTCAGCCTGTCTAGCTCACTATCTTCACCCGGAAGGAGGTTTTCGGTTATGGTTAGCTGGTCTTTAAAGTGATTGATGGAGATAATGTATTTGTAGAGGTGGTAACGAATAACGGGCAAATCATTCTTGGGTTTTTCAGGATTGAAGGAGATTTTATCAAAGAATTGAACGGCTTCAAATCCCATATAACCAAAAAAACCGTTGAGGTTATTGCCATTACCGGAGAATTGAAATGACTGGATAAAGGATTGAAGAGATTGTTCCACCTGTTCCCGTTCATTTATTGATGTAACTTCCTCCTTTTCTTCAGGAGTTTTCTGAATTATCTGGTTGTCTTTCACAATAAAATCAGCCCTTGGCTCCAGGCATATGTAAGAGTTTCGGTTCTCCAGGTGATGTATGTCCGAACTTTCAAGCAAAACAGAGTTTGGAAATTCATCCCTGAGCTTCAGGTAGATGCTGACAGGAGTGGTTATATCGGCCAGCATTGTTTTTGTGTGTGTTTGGATTTTTGTCATGGTTTAAAAATTTTTTGGTACAAAAAAAGCCCATCGTGAGAGCGATGGGCTTTGGATTTTAGATACTATGGGCCTTTTATCTCACAATGTTTTTGTGCAGAATTTGGACCACCACCAATAGTTGTTTCTTAATGCATTCATAGTTTAAAGTTTTTATAAAATGAAAAAAGCCCATCGTGAGTACGATGAGCTTTTAATTTCTTACACAGCTATCTTTCCTCACGATGTTTGCGTGAAAAATAGCTGCCACCATATTTTAATTGTATCGGGTTTCATTTGGTTTCTTTAATGGGTACAAATATAAAAATTATTTGAATAATTCATCCTATTTTATCAAATTTATTGAATAACAGTAAAGATTAAAAAAAGTTTAAAATTATAAGGTTACTTGTTTATTTTTTTTTTTCAATACCCATTATTCTGCGGATGTCCTTTCTCTGTAGATCTTTTTTTGTATAGTACATTTTGATTAGTGTTTCTCAATACTTGATAAAATGTATAAGGCAGGTTTCAATTTGTTTATTAATTCTTTATCTTTGGCATGGTTGGTATAACTAACCTGCATTATTCATAAAATTTTATGCTATGAAAAAGTGGATTTATCCTATTGCCTTTCTTATTGTATTAATTATAGCTTTTTTTCTGTTAAAGCCAAAATTTGGTGAAATGGCTTATGAGAAAGCACAAATGTATTACGATTCTTCACAATTTACGCTGGCTGTTGAAAAATATGACAGGGCTATTTGGTTTGATGAAGATCAGGCCGCATACTATGTCGGGAGAGGTCTTTCCTATGATTCCCTTGGGAAATACCAGGAAGCAATTGATAATTATTCAAAAGCCATCACCCTGGATACTGCATCACATCATATTTATTTTTACAGGGGTTTGTCATACAGGGAATTAGGGGATACAAAAAAAGCGAAAGAAGATTTTGTTAAGGCATTGAATCTGAATAAAGACTTTAAACCCGCTCATTACCATAAGGGACTTATTAATCTTTCCCAAAAAGAATATGAGTCTGCTATACACGACTTTTCAGAAGTTATCCGCATTGACAGTTCGTTTGCAGATGCTTATTTTAAACGGGGAGCAGCTTATAAAGCATTAGATCAGCAACAAAAAGCTGTAGATGATTATTCGAAGGCATTACAACTGGGTATGGATAACCAGAGTGTATATCAGCAAAGGGTGAACGCCCGTTCAGCAATTAACGATTATAAAGGTGCAATCGATGATTATACCAAACTGATTGAAATGACAGGAGGTAGTAAGCAACTCTATTATCAGAGAGGATACCTTTATTTTTTACTTCAGCAGTATGAGAAAGCTATACCGGATTTTTCCAATGTTCTCAAATCCGAACAGGAGCACCGTGATGCTCTGTATTACAGGGGCCATTCTTATGCTCAAACCAGGCAATATCGAAAATCGGTAACCGACTTTTCTAAAGTGCTTAAAAAAGAACCTGAAAATGAGAAAGTAT
This sequence comes from uncultured Bacteroidales bacterium, assembly GCA_964585385.1. Lineage (GTDB taxonomy): Bacteria > Bacteroidota > Bacteroidia > Bacteroidales > UBA12077 > JAGXLC01. The sequence goes on along the minus strand of CAZPDP010000011.1, from coordinate 55,655 downwards.
TGTTCAATCTGGGACTTGCAAAAATGCATCTGGGTGCTTTTGATGAAGCTGAAAGATACCTTCAAAAGACGATTGAGCTGGTTCCGAAACACGAAAGAGCATATTATTTGTTAGGACTGACTAAGGCGAATCTGAATGATATTCAGCAATCCATTGATATGTTCTCAAAAGCTATCGGACTGGATTCCGCTTACAAGCAGGCATTTTATTACCGCGGTGTTTCAAAGGGAGTTCTCAATAATCATGAAGAGGCTATTGAGGATTATAACCAGGCTATTCAGTTAGACAGCACTTATGCCCAGGCATTCTATAACAGAGGCATTTCAAAAATCAACCTGAATAAATTTCCTGAAGGTTGTGCTGACTTTAAAAAAGCACTCGAGTATGGCTATGAGCCTGCACAAGAAATGATTGAAACTTACTGTGGAAGACATAAATAGGATTTTTTAATTCATACCATTAAAGATTTTTTTATGCGTTTGAAAAATATACTGGCCGGTCTGCTAATCTTTTTTATTTCTGTTACTTTATCTTATTCTCAGGATAGTTTAAGCATTAAAGCACGAAAGATTTTCAGGAATTATCTTGAAGAACAATCTCCCGGCTTCAGTATTGTACTGGTGAAAGGAAAAGAAACCGTTATCCAGGAAAATTATGGTTATGCCAACCTGGAAGAGAAAACACCTGTAAGTTCTTCAACAAAATTTAACCTGGGTTCTCTGACCCAGCAGTTTACAGCTACCGGTATTTTAATTTTGAAAGATCAGGGTAAGCTGAATTATAAGGAAAAAGTTAGCAGTCATATAAAAGGAATGCCTGACTATGCCAAAGAGATAACGATTGATGAACTTCTCCGGGATGTTTCAGGTTTGCCTTATCTTAATATGGCTGAAGGAAAAAAAGATATTTCTGTAACTGAAGATGTTATAGATTTTCTGAACCGGCATGAAAAACTGGCTTTTAAGACAGGTGCACGGGCTGCTAACAACCCGGCCAATTATGCATTACTTACTTTAATCATTGAAAAAGTATCCGGAGAGAATTACAGGAATTTTATTACATCCCAAATCTTTGAACCCTTAAATATGCAGGATTCAGAAGTCTACAAAGGAGGTTGGTTTTATAAGATAAAAAATAAGGCCCGGGGATACCAAAATGTCGGGTCTGCTGAAGAGTCTGATTATGAAAAAGTAGAAGAGGAAATGAGTAAGGAATATCTGCGGGGTGTAACAGGTATTTATTCTACCCTTGAAGATATGAAAAAATGGATGGCAAGCTGGGATACAGGAAAAATACTGAAAAGTAACACATTAAGTCATGCTAAACGCTTAAATTTCATAAGGGGAGCAAAGGAATTTTATGGTTATGGTTGGAGAAAGGCTTTTAACAAAGGAAGAAAATTTCTTTACCAGGGAGGTATTGGATATGGCAATACCCATATTGTTTTAAAACTTCCCGCCGAAAATATAGATGTGATCGTTCTGTCCAATCAACGGGCAGTATTCGGACTCAGAAAAAGGGCCTTCAGATTGGTAAACCTGGTGGCTGACAAGAAGTACGAAGTAAAATAAGTTGATCGAAAATATGAATTTGCCTGTTGCCGGAAGTTCCTGATTGAACATTGACTTTCAACAACAGGCTTTTTTTTTAATTGTCGGAAAGAATATGTTCGTCATATTCCAATTCAAACCTTAATTTATGGCTCGCTTCTTCCTGGGCCAGGTTACTGAATATCTTTTTCAGCTCAGGATTGTTTACTCTTTGAGCCAGATCGGTGTAAAGAAGATAGGATTTCTTTTCTTTTTTCATGGATATGATCAGTACATCCTGGTAAGACATGTCAGCAGTAGGTGTCTTGTCAACAAGATAATCACCGATTTTTAGATGTGTAACCTCATCTTTGGTAAAGCCATATTCTTCCGTTTTCTCTATAATGCTCTGGAGTTTCTTTTTATGACCCAATTCTTCCATGGCGAATTGGTTTAATGTATCCTGTAGTTCCTTGGATTTAACATGTTCTTTAAGGTTCAGATAGAAATCGTGTGCTTCTTGTTCGCGCTCAATGGCGAAGTCAATAACTTCCCTTGGATTGCTAAAATTTTCATTCATAAGCTTTTATTTTAATAGCATTTTTTCAATTCCATTTGCTGCCCGGTGTCCATCTGCAATTGCACTGATAGCATCTGCCGTTCTGTTGACAGCGTCTCCACCTGCATATATTTTATGGATTGTAGTTTTGTTGTTTTTATCTACAACCATTCTTCCGCGTTTTAGTTCAAGTTGTTTCTCGAATTTTTCCGGCAGGAAGGTGTATTTGGCTTCCTGTCCGATGGCACCGATCACACTGTCCACTTCCAGTGTTTCTTCGCTTCCTTCAATGGGTACAGGCCTGGGTCTTTTTCCCTCCTCCTGTTGTACCAGTTCTGCCCGGAGGTATTGAATGGCCTTCACGTTTCCTTTTTCATCCGGAATAATCTTAACCGGTATTGTTTGAGGTTCAATTTTAACTCCTTCATCGTAAGCTCCTTCGATTTCTTCTTCGTCTGCCGGCATATCTTGTACCCTTCGCCGGTACAGGACTGTTACATCCGTATCAAGTCTTCTTGCCACCCTGGCGGCATCCATGGCCACATTGCCCCCGCCGATAATGGCTGTTTTCTTTCCAATGTCTACCTTTTCGCTCTTATTAATCTTGTCCAGGAAATCAATCGCCTGCAGAGAACCTTTCAGGTCTTCACCTTCAATGGCAAGTGTATAGGGGTGTTGGAATCCAATACCTACGAATACTGCATCGAACTTATCGTAGATTTCTTCAAAACTGATGTCTTCACCAACTCTTGTTTCGTAATGAATGTTCACTCCAATATCTTCGATGAAACCGATTTCAGAATCAAGCATATTTTGCGGGAGCCTGTATTTGGGAATACCATACATGGTCATGCCTCCGCCTTTGGATTTGGCTTCGTAAATAGTGACGTCAAAGCCTTTTATTCTCAGGTAATATGCAGTTGCCAGTCCTGCCGGACCAGCTCCGATGATGCCCACTTTTTTGCCGTTTTCTTCAATATCTGTTACGCCGAGAATTTCCTTGTATTGCTCGAAAGGTACAGCATCCGCAATGTACCTCTTGAGCCAGCGAATAGCCAGCGGATCGCCTTCATGTCCGACAGCACAAACCGTTTCACATCTGTGCGTACAAACTCTCCCGCAGATTTCCGGAAGCGGGTTGGTATCATAAAGCAGATGAAGTCCTTTTTCCATATCCCCTTCACGAACGGATTTTATATATCCCGGAATATCCATGTGAGCAGGACATGTAGCAACACATATACCGCACTGAATGCACCGGTCAGCTTCTTTTTCAGCCTGTTCCCGTGAATAACCTCTGACTATTTCAAGGAATGAACTTTTGCGTTCATCGGCGTCCATCTCTACCATATCAACACGCTCAGGTTCATACAACGGGTACTCCGGTTTGGTCCATCCCAGTTGGTTGTTGTCCCATTCTTTGCTTTCGATGCCTGGAGTATAACGAAATACATCAGGATTTTCATCAATCCATATATATTCATTGGACATGGTGAGTGAGCCGGTGGGGCAAACATCCACGCAAAGAGCACACCAGCAGCATCGTCCATAATCAACTCTTGGTCTGAGTCCACTGTCACCATCGGTAGTTTCTATGCTGGCTACTTCAACAAGGTCAATAGCCTCATTCTCACAGATTTCTTCACAGGTTCCGCAACCAATGCATTTTTCAATGTCGTTCTTGTGAAATCCCCTGTATCTTGGTGCACCAGGTCTCTCATTGATTGGATCCTTAACAGTAACCGGTTCCTTCAATAAGTTTTTCCAGGCTGAGAAGGGGGATAGTATGTCTTTTAGGTTCATAGTATTTTCGTTAAAAGTTTGAAGTTTAATTTCGAATATTGATTTCGGATACCAGATACGGGATACCAGATACCGGATATCGGATTTTATCTATGGGTTTTGTGATTGATATTTACTACTTCATGAAACTTTAACAATTTTTTACTCAGTAGATTTAACTTCTGGTGTATTTCATCATATAGCTTTTTATTTTTTAAAGATTCAGTTTCATATAAAGTTTCTAAATGATCAATCGTTTCATCATTTGATGCTATTGCAAATGTCAAAAATCTGATGAATTCCTGTTTGTATTCTCTTCTTCCATAACCTTCGACTATATTGGCTTTAACAGATTTAATAGACCTTCTTATCTGGGAAGCTGTTTCATACATTTCAAATTTCGGAAGTTCATTTAAAGTCATTTTATGTATGTCTACAACCAGTTCTCTGGCAAGACTCCAAATTTCCAGTTTCTTATAGCTCATATGATTAGTTTAGTATTGTAATGAAAGCTTTATCTTTTTATTATCCTATTCTAACATTTCGATGCTTCGATATCCTGTTATCAGGCATCATGTATCTTGTATCCGGTATCTTGTGTCTGTTATCTGACAACTTACATTCTCTTTTTTTAATCTTAAACCTTAAACACATATCACCGCTCAATCTCCGGCGGGCACGTTGCCAATGAAACCATAATCGCCCCTATGTCGGCTATATTGGCATTTATCAGTATTTTTTCAAGCAGGGCTACTGCATGAGAATAGCTCGGACCTTTCAGGTTAATACGTCTGGGGTACTTGCTGCCGTCTGAAACCATGTAGAATCCATATTCTCCTCTTGAGGATTCGGACCGGATGTAAGTTTCACCCTTGGGAATCTCCCAGTGCAGAACGTTAGGTGTTTTTGTTCTTATTTCTCCCTTTTCCGGAAGCTTGTCCATAATTTGTCTCAACAGGTCCACAGTGGTCTGAATATCCATCCAGCGGGTGTAGGTGCGGGTATAAATATCGGAATCCTCTGCTGTGAATGGTTCAATGTCCAGTTCATCGTACTTCAGATAAGGATAGTCGATACGGATATCCCTGTTTACTCCTGCAGCCCGTGCATTGGGTCCTACCACACTATATTTGTCAATCCAGTCTCCAGGAATAACTCCTCTTCCTACCGTACGCTTTTTGAACACAGAATTATCAAGGACCAATTTTTTGATATTGATAATAAACTCATCTATTTCTTTGAGATTTTCTTCAAGCCGATCTTTAAAACCTTCCGGTATTAATCCCCTGACACCACCGGGAATCATGTACATATGATATATTCTGCCACCTGTTAATTCTTCAAATCTGTCGAGGATGAGATCTCGAAGGTAAACACCCCATTGTACACCAAGTCCGAGTCCTGTAGTACCGGCCTGAGCGGGCATTATTCGCAACAACGACTGCAACCGGGACATTTCAAGCGCCAGGGTTCTGTGCCATTTGGCTGCTTCAGGAATTTCCAGCCCGGCCAGTTCTTCAATGCCTGCAGCCAGGTTGTATTCGTTGGAATCGGGTTCGGGAACACACATTCGAACAACAGTTGGAAAACACTGAATGTAGCTTCTTCTTTCATAGAGCTTTTCGAATCCCCGGTGAAGATATCCCACGTGTGTTTTGGCCTCAAGTACTTCATCGCCGCTTATGGTGAGTTCAAGCGACATATTACCGGTTACACCGGGGTGATTGGGGCCGTGCCAGACCTTGACATATTTTTGTGAATCCAGGTCAATATTAAGTTTGCCGTCTTCTCCAACATCCGGGAAAGCGCTTCTGTCCGAATTCCAGTGGAACAGTTTATTTTTCTTCATCAGGATATAGCTTTTTTTTCATATGTTCAGCCGGATCGTTCGTTTCACGTCCCGGTCGGGGAAAATATGTTTCTTCTGAATACTTTTTTGTATCAAATTCTCTTCGCATGGGGGGTGTGTTATCCCATCCCTCCAGGAGAAACTCCTCATCAACTCTCGGGCTACCCGGAAAATCAATTCCGAAGTTTTCCTTCAGTTCGCGCTGATGCGTGGCGATATCTGCCCATAAATGGTGAGCTGATTCCATTACTGAATTTTCACGGGGTATTCCTGTTCTGACTCCAATATCTAATTTTTTCTCAGGGTGGTTGAGAATATACGTTAGCTGAAATTTATCCTCTTCAATCCAGTCAACAGCAGTGAGCAGAACAAAATGCGAAAAACCTTCGTAATCCCGCAAATAAGTTACCAAAGGCACAGTCTGATCTTTTTTAACACTCACAAAAGTCAGGTTATCTCTTTGTTCTGTTATATCTATGATTTCGAAGTGATTTTTTATGTTTTTAATTATTTCGTTGTCCATACTACTTCTTTTTTAATTACGAACTTTTGGCTTTCAATCATAATTCTAAATTCTATAATTACCAGTTGTAATCCGGCATATTCCAGTCTTTAATAATTTTTTTCTGGTTGCCTTTGTACCAGTCGAAGTTCCTTGCGTAGTCATTGGCTCCTTCGCCTCTTCCTTCTTTTATGCGTTTTTTTAACTGTTCAAAACCAGCGAGTAAGGCTTCTGGCCTGGGCATACAACCTGCAACGTAAACATCGACAGGCATGTAGTAATCCAGCCGGTTGATTGTGTTGTAGCTGTCCCAGTACATTCCGCCGTTGATGGTGCAACTTCCCAAACCCATAACGAATTTGGGGTTTTGCATCTGTTCATACGTTCTGATTGCCCTTTTCAATGTTTTTACACTCAGGTATCCTGAAATAATGAGTACGTTGGATTGTCTTGGAGTGGGTCTCTGCTGAACGCCAAAGCGGTAAGCATCAAACCGGGGTGTCATAAGCGGATAAATTTCAATGCTACCGCAACCGGTTCCAAATCCTAATACCCATAAGGATTCCGCTCTTGCCCAGTTCAGGAATTTCTCAACGACTTTGCTGTATGCCGGCCGGTGTTCTTTAGGCCGGGCATCACAGAAATAATCCTGCATGGGATCCACTTCAAATCTCTCTCCATCCGGGCTGGTTACCCATCTTTTCTCATTTTCAGGCTTTAAGAATTTGTCTTTTTTGTTGTTATCACTCATAATTCATTTAACTTTAAGCTGCAAACAAAATAGCTAATAATCCCAGCAATGTAGGTATAAGAATAAACCATTTAATAGACTGATCAACCCTGAATCTGGGGAAAACTGTACCGATGAATATTGCAGGGAAATAGACTATAAAGGCTTTTACAACAAGTTCAATCCAGTTTGTTGCGCCACCATAAAAAAGATTTACAAATAATATTGATTCCATAACACTAAGGATGGCCCTGTTGGTTTGGAGCATTCCGAGGAATGTAGACTGATATTCAGTTGGGGGGCCAATAGGATTTTCCTGTGGAGCATTCACCACATTAAAGGGAGAATACATCATCATTCCCAGGAAAGAAAAGAAGGCTGCAATAGTAGCAAGTGGATTGGTTACGAGGGTCCAGTTTTCTATACCTCCCTGCTGGGCCGCTACAATCTCGGTTATTGATAAGCTTTGATACTGAACTGCTATGGCAATGATAGCCAGGGTGAGGGGAATCTCAACTGTTGTGAATTGAGACAATCCTCTGCTGATACCGACAATAGAGTAGGGGTGCCCGCCTTCACCAGCGCCAAGCGCCATACCCAGCATACCAAAAAAGATGAAGTACAGGATGAGTATCAGGTCACCGGCGAATGAAAAATTACTAAACATATCAGAGCCATATATCAATGGCATGAACAGGAATATTCCGATCCCGCCCGCCAGTCTGAAAACAGGACCCAGGTAGAACATCACGCCATGCGTTACCTGGGATCGAATGCCATAAGTCTTGATAAGGTCAATATAAGGCTGATATATGGGTACGCCTATACGTTTTCCTACACGCGCTGTAATTCTCCGGATTAGTCCTGTTTTAAGCAATCCGTAATTGATGATGATGAATAATCCTAATAAAACGTACAGTATCTTCATAGTTCGATATTTAGAATCCTCCGTTTAGTAATACATAAAATACAATAAAATACAGGACGATATGCAGTGCATAAGCTTGCCCATTACCCGAATATAGCTGACGAATATGATTTCCGGTATCATGGATTAAGTTTGAAAACCCGTTCCAGAAATTTGTTACACGAGGCGCACTGAATATTCCAAGCGCTTTATTGTAATGTGCAAACATATTGTAAGCCACATGCGTGGTTTCTGGCCTGAAAGGTCTTTCAGCCTGGTAGACCATATTGAATTGTTTCACTTTTTGTGCTTTTCTGCTTAAAAAGAACAAGGCTCCAAAAAGGACTGCAAACAGACCGCCGACTATATACATGATTTGAGTTGCATTCCAGTATCCGAGACTTGTGGAGGCTTTGGTTCCTTGCCATTGCAGCGTTTCACCCGGGAAATAGTTGGCCAGGTAGGCTCCGACCGGTTCCATAAAGATTCTGGGTTGTACCGAAAATGCCATAATCACGATGATAAGCAAAACCTGGGGGATAAGCCACCATACTGATGTTTCTTTTATTCTGCGGTGTTCATCTTTAATGGGGCCAAGAAATATGTTGTGAATGAGTTTGAAACAATATAAAAATGCGACAATTCCTGCAAAGAATACCAGTGTTCCCTGTATATACCAGCCTTTTAAAATCACTGCGTTGTAGAACAGCCATTTTCCTGCAAAACCTGCTAGTGGGGGCATACCCGCAAGTGTAATGATACCGATTAATACCGCAATAAACGAAATCGGCATTTTCTTTATCAGACCACCCATCTCATAGAATTTACGGGTTCTGGTTCGGTATATGACACCGGCAACAGCCAGGAACAACAAGCCTTTATACAAGAAATGAAGCATTCCGTAGGTCACGGCTGTAAGCCATCCCAAACCGGTCATCATGGAAATGGCAAAGAGTATATATCCCATAACACCGATACTGGAATAGGCTATCAGTTTTTTCGCATCTTCCTGGTAAATAGCCAGCATATTTCCGATTACGGCACTTATTGCGCCTAACCACCCTAAAACATAGGGGATGTTAATATTTGCCAGTTCAAAATTCCCGCCCGAAATCATAAATATCAGAAAACCAAAAACTCCTGATTTGATGAGTATTGCAGATATCATGGGTGTCACATCATCTTCGGCTTCAGTATAAGAGCCGGGAAGCCAGATGTGAATTCCAATGGTGGCAATTTTAAACATAAAACCAATGGCTACCAGCAGAAATATCCAGGATGTGAGGCCTGTTGTATTGTTGAGGATTTCGAGTGTGAAACTTTCATGTGCCTGAAAGGCCATAGCAAAGCCCATAAGCATGAAATAAGCCCCGCTAATTGAGAAAAGGATGTAATTCAGAGAGGCTTTCATGGCCTGTTTTCCGCGCATTATTAGGAAGTAGGAGGCGATGGTCATAATTTCCCAGGCAAAGAAAAACTGCAAGGTATTTTCTGCCTGAATTAAACCGCCTAATCCTGCAAACATAAGAATTACCAAAGGATAAAACCCTTTTCGTTTGCCTTTTTGGGTATACCCGGGAATAAGCATGATAAGTCCACCGGCCAGGAATAGGATGGCAAACACGATACGCAGAATATCGCCTCCGGGTATCAAATCATTAAAAAACAGGGTGTAGGTATAGTATCCCAGTCCTGCTATACCAATGGTATTTTTGATATAAACAGGCAGAAAATCCAGTACAAAGAGAATAATTATCAAAATTAACGGAATGTAAAAAGCAGCGGAAAAACTTAAGCCAATCCATTCTGCACTGAAATAACTGAAAATATAAAGCCCAAGGCCTGCAAAAAGTATGGGTATAACTTTGTGTATGGGAAACGAAATTTTGTTTTCTTCTTCTGGTTCGAGTTTTGCTGCATATCCAAACCAGCGAAACAGGTAAACTGCTTCAAGTACCGAGCCTGTTAATATTCCAATAACCCAAACGAGCATGTTATTATCAGCCAGTTTCATAATGAATTCCCATTTGCCAAAGAATGATGGGAAAGGTGGCATTCCGATAAGGGCCAGGATAAAGGTGCCCATCAGGAAAAGCATGAATGGCCTGTTTCTTATTACACCCCAGTTTTGAATTTTTGTGTTTTTGAGTAAGCCGGCAATCCAGAATAAGCCTGCTTTAGCAAGAAAGTGACTTATGAGAATTCCAAAGGCTATGAATTCAAATTTGTTGCCCAGCATGCTGGAAAAGCCAAGAATCATCATGATAAGACCAATCTGCCCCACTGATGAATAACCAAGCAAACGGGTGCTGTTTTTTTGATTAATACCCAGCAGGTTGGAGCCAATAAAAGTTATCATGCCTGTGGTTGCAATAGGAATATACCAGTTTTCTCCTCCAAGATGCATTAATTTATAAAGTATGAATAAAGAAGCTGTTGCAATTCCACCCGAGATCAGGGCAGCTAAACCGGGATTTGCTCCTTCATAAAGGTCGAGTCCCCAGCCATTAGCAGGAAAGGGTTTTAATTCAAATATAACGGCTATGAGAATCAGAAAGACAGTGGTTGTGCCTCCTTTAGCGAACCAGAGGTTGGATTTTACCAAATCATCTATATTAAGTGAACCGGCTAGTTTATATGAGAAAATGATTCCCAGAAGCAGGATACCAGCAATTATACTGGTTGCAATCATATATTTAAATCCTGCTGAGAGCGATTTGGTATTTCTTTCCAGAACCACCAACCCTGCAACACCTATACTCGCTACTTCAAGAAATACAAACAGGTTGAAAATATCACGGGTCATTATGATAACATTCAGTCCCATAATTATCACCAGGAAAACAATCATGGAATTGACTCCTTCTTTTTTGAATTTATCCCAGAGGTATAATCCCCCAAGGAGTCCCAAAAAATTAATCATAGTGGTAAGAATAGCTTCATGCCTTCCCATTAATAGGTTAATCGAGAAAGGAGGTTTGAATCCTGCTGTGAAAGTGTAATGGGGAGCATTACCCGCAAATATGACAGACCAGAGCCACTGAACCGATACAAAGGTCATAAAAGCAATGGTCAAAAGCATTAGGATACCTGAAGTATTTTTACCTGCTTTTTTTATGATACCAAGCAGAAAAGCAATACCAAGGCCTGATCCGACAATATAAATAGGTTCTACCATTTTAGATCGCTGTATTTTTTAATTTCCAATGTTTTTCTTCTTTGATAAAGTCTTAAAGCATAAGCAAGCATAAGTGCAGTAATACCCAGTCCGATGACAATTGCTGTGAGTACCAGCGCCTGGGGAACAGGATCGACAATTTCCTGTGCGGCGTTTTTAAGGTTAACGGCTTTATCCAGTATCGGAGCTGTTTTACCCTGAACATAACCAATGGATACCATTACTATATGTGTTCCTGTGTCGAACAAAGAAAAACCTACAATGATTTTGATAATGTTTTTCTTTGTCAGAATGGCCCAAAGGCCGATTAGTATAATTGCAATCCCTAAAACAAAGCCAATATGTGCTAAACTGATTTGTTCCATTATATTTTTTCTTTCTGTGTTTCCTGTAGGTTACTTACAATGCCTGACAATTCGGATCCAACCTTTAATCCGACAAAAATGTAAATTACCGGAATTGCGCCTGCGCTAAGGAGCGTCCCAAATTTACCGAGGCTGATGAAATTATTATCCAGGAATCCGCCTGCCAGGAAGATTCCCAGGATTCCAAGTATGATGAATGAAAAACCGGATATGGATTCAATAAAGGATATGATCTTATGATTGACTTCTTTTTTAGGATTGGCAAGCAACATCAATACCAGTCCGGATGCAATGATGGCGCCTCCCTGAAAACCGCCTCCCGGGGTAAGATGACCATTAATAAATACATAAATACCAAAAAGAAAAATTACAGGTGTAATTACTTTTGCAGCGGTCTCAAGAATTTCACTTGTCTTTCTTAAACTTCTTGATTCTATCTCATCTTCAAGCTTTACCTTGAGGAAAAAACCGATAATAGCTGCTGTAATGAACAATATGGTTACTTCACCCAGGGTATCTAAACCCCGATATGTAACAATTACTGCTGTTACCAGGTTAGCTGCCCCGACTTCTTCAGGTCCTTTTTCAGCATAGCGGGTGGCGACTTCATTTAAACCTTCTTCAGGCTGCAAAATCACGTATGATTTAGAAAGAATGAAAGCCAGCCCAATGAGTACAACAAATACAAATATATTCTTAAACATTGTCCAGTCTGTCTTTTTTGATTTTATTCAATACATAGAAAAAGATTATTGTGGATAATCCACTGCCAATGGCTGCCTCTGTCATGGCTACGTCAGGTGCTGACATGAGAAGATAGAAGACCGAGGCAAACAAACTCACCACACCAGCTGCGATGATGGCGACGATAAGTTTTTTGTTCTGAACTGCTATAATGGCCATTAGAATGATGGCTAAAGCAATGACTAAGGCAATAATTTTTAGTATCATTCTTTTTTATTTTTTTGATCATCAACAGAAATATACTGCTCGTCCTCCTGGTATTTATCCACTAACAGTGCTTTTGTGAGGGGTACCCTTATATAATGCGACGCCCTTGCCAAAACATGAGAAGAAACCGGGTTGGTTATCATTACTGAAATAATCAATATCAGTAATTTTCCCCACCAACCGGGAACGATAAGTAAAATACCGGTAAAAGATAAAATGGTTCCGAGAGTAGATGCTTTTGTACCAGCCTGGATTCGGTTGAAACAATCCGGCATCCTCAGAAGTCCAATAGAACCCAGCAGGAGGAATATTGAACCGGCCAGGGTAATAAAAGATCCGATAACAGCTAATGTATTCATAATTTATAGTCCTTTTTCCAGATATCGTGCAACAATTAATACTCCCAGGAAACTTAAAATTCCGTAAACCATAGCAATATCCAGGTAAATAATTCTTCCGCTCAGATAAGCAATGCCTGCAATGATGGCCAGGGAGGAGATAGTCATTACATCAAAAGCAATGACCCGGTCGGTATAACAAGGTCCTTTTATGAACCTTATCAAAGAGAGAATAATGGATAAAAGCATTATTCCCAGAGCTATCGATAGTATTGTGTTAACCATATATTTTTTCTAAATATTTTTCAAATTTTCTTACAATCTGCTCGGTAGCACCCTTAATATCTTCTGTCTGAACGTCAATCCAGTGAATGTATAGGGTGTCTTCTTTTATATCTATTGTTAATGTACCAGGGGTAAGTGTTATGGAATTAGCCAGAATCAGTCTGCCCATTTTTGATTTCAGCTTGGTCTTTACTTCTACAATGCCTGGGTTGATAGGTAGTGAAGGGGTTAGAACACGACGTGCAACATCCAGGTTGGACTTAACAAGTTCAAAAAGAAAAATCAGAATATAGATAATCGTGTATAATAATGCTATTGGAGTGAGTTTTAACTCAGAAAATACATCACATCTTGCGCAAAATATTAGCGAAAGTAAAAGGGATAAACCTGCTCCAATTGCAAGAATCAGCGGGTCAAAAGTATTATTAAGTAAAATCCAGAACCCCAAACCGATTAAGAAGGAAACGAATATATTTTTAAATTTCATTTTGATAAATTTAGAATTCTATATATTTACAAACTTAGATGTTACAAAAATAACACTAATTGAATTCCAACCATAAAAAATAGATATATTCTAAAAAATAAAAATGGGCCGCGGGGAGCTATAAAAATATATGAATATGGAAAAATAAATATATAAATAAGTCGATAAAAAAATAGATTTATTTATATTTGTACACCCAAAGTTGTTGAATGAAATGGCAGAAATTCGAACTACCTGTACAGATTGCGACTTTAAATCCTCTTGCTTTCATGAGCTTAATCAGAATGAATTGATTATGACAAGTGAAAGTAAGGTTCAGGTAAGCTACAAGAAAGGCGAAACCATTGAAAAGCAGGGTACATTTCTTACTCATATCCTTTATGTTAAAGAAGGTATTGTAAAGGTCTACAGGGAAAATGAAGACAACAGTACCACAATATACAGTATATATCCTAAGGGTTTATTAATCGGGCTATCCTCCCTTTTTTATACAGAGAAGTTTCATTTTTCAGTGGCAGCTGTTTCAGATTCAAGAGTTTGTGCCATTGATAAGAAAGTTATTCAACAGATAATCAGAGATAACAACAATTTTGCTGTTTCGGTCATCCAAACCCTTAATGAAGAAATGGATCAGATTAGAAATAAACTGATTAGCCTGAATCTGAAACAAACACATGGCAGGTTGGCCGATAGCCTTTTGCATCTGTCTGATAACGTCTATCAGAATATTCGTTTCAATCTTAATCTTTCACGAAAAGACCTGGCTGAATTTAGCGGAATGTCGACCATGAGTGTGGTAAGAACATTGCAGCACTTCATTAAAAATGATATAATAGAGGAAAAAAAGGGTGTGTTAATTATTAAAGATAAATCGGCTCTGAAAGAAATGACGTTATTGAAATAACAAAGTGAACTATTTAGATAATTAAATACAATGAAAATCAGTAAACATTTCAATTTTGTTATTTGTATCATTTGTCAAACTTTTTGGTAATAATTAAATAATATATATTTTTGTTTTAAATCTTCAAAAAACCAATCATGTCTAAGGTTATTAAGATAAAAAAAGGGCTGGATATTCCTCTGAAAGGTGAGGCTGAAAAGGTCATTAGCAAAGCCGAACCGGCGAGATTTTATGGTGTTAAGCCCATTGATTTCAAATGGATGAGAACCAAGCTTCTGAAAAAGGAAGGAGATAGAGTAAAATCAGGAACTCCTCTGTTCTATAATAAACTTATTCCGCATTCGCAGATCCCGTCGCCTGTGAGCGGTAAAATTATTGAAGTAACGAGAGGGGAAAGAAGAAAAATATTGGAAGTCGTCATCGAAGCAGACTCCAATATCGAATACGAAGACTTTGGAAAGGCTGATCCGAATGACTTATCAAGAGAAGAAATTGCAGATAAACTCGTTAAATCCGGGTTATGGTCATTCATCAGACAAAGGCCCTATTCCGTAGTAGCTAATCCTGAAGATGATCCGAAGGCTATTTTTATTTCTGCGTTCGATTCATCTCCTTTGGCTCCTGATAACGATATGATTGTTAAAGGAGAAGAGCAGAATTTCCAAAAAGGCCTGGATGCACTTAAAAAACTTACCTCGGGGACTATTCATTTGAATGTGAATGCTAAATATCCTATTTCAAAAGTTTTTAGCAATGCAAGAGGAGTACAGCTCAACCACTTTGTTGGACCTCATCCGGCAGGTAATATAGGGATTCAAATTAATAAAATTGATCCGATAAATGCAGGGGAAAAAGTTTGGTATATATATCCACAGGATATTTTAACGATTGGAAGATTATTTGATCATGGGAAGTACGACGCTTCAAAAATCATTGCTTTAACCGGCTCTGAAGTCAAACGCCCCCAATATTACCGTATCCTTCGGGGAGCAAGTATAGAAAACCTCATCAAAGACAATGTTGCAGAGGGAAATTTACGATATATAAGTGGTAATGTTTTAACTGGCAAAAAGATATCAAGCGAAGGGTATACAGGTTTCTTCGATAACCAGGTTACCGTTATTCCTGAAGGGAACTACTACGAAATGCTGGGATGGGCAAAGCCGGGATTTCATAAATTCAGCACATCAAGAACATTTTTCTCCTGGCTACAGCCAAACAGGAAGTACAGGATAGATACAAACCTTAAAGGTGGAGAAAGAGCTTATGTTATGAGTGGAGAATATGAAAATGTGCTGCCTATGGATATTTATCCGGTACAGTTGATAAAAGCAATTATGATTGAAGATATAGAGCTTATGGAGAAGTTGGGTATTTATGAAGTGGATGAGGAGGATTTTGCTTTACCCGAATTTGTTTGTACCTCCAAAATTCCTGTTCAGTCATATATCCGAAAAGGACTGAATCTGATGATGGAGGAAATGAGTTAATCAAATAAAAAATATTACGAATGAAGTCTTTACGTAAAATAGTCGATAATATTAAGCCCCATTTTGAGAAAGGGGGAAAGTACGAGAAGTTCTCAAGATCTTTTGAGGCATTTGAAACCTTTCTTTTTGTACCCAATAAGACCACAACACAAGGGGCTCACATAAGAGATGCCATTGATATGAAAAGGACTATGAGTCTGGTAGTCATTTCTTTGATTCCTGCCCTTCTTTTTGGAATGTGGAATACAGGACATCAGCATTTTCTGGCTACCGGGCAGGAAGGGGCGTTGTTGCAGACTTTCTGGGAAGGGTTTAAACTTGTACTGCCGATAATAATAGTTTCTTATGTTACAGGTCTGGCCATCGAGTTTCTATTTGCAGAAATAAGAGGACATGAGGTAAATGAAGGATTTCTTGTGTCCGGCATGTTAATTCCCCTGGTTCTTCCCGTAGATGTGCCCCTTTGGATGGTGGCTACAGCTACTGCTTTTGCTGTGATTTTTGGTAAAGAGGTATTTGGTGGAACAGGGATGAACATTTTGAATCCCGCACTTACAGCAAGGGCATTCCTGTTTTTTGCTTACCCGGCTTATATGTCAGGGAACCAGGTCTGGACCCACGGATTAATGAATGGAGAAGGAATTGTTGATGGTTT
Organism: uncultured Bacteroidales bacterium; assembly: GCA_964585385.1. Taxonomy (GTDB): domain Bacteria; phylum Bacteroidota; class Bacteroidia; order Bacteroidales; family UBA12077; genus JAGXLC01. The sequence goes on along the minus strand of CAZPDP010000011.1, from coordinate 39,144 downwards.
TTCAGGGGCAACACCACTAGGTCTGGCAGCAGAAGGAAGTGTTGAGAGTATCCCCTCTGCTTCGGATATGTTTTTCGGATTTATACCGGGGTCCATTGGTGAGACATCTGCTCTGGCAGTTCTGATAGGTGCAGTAATATTACTCCTGACCGGCGTGGGTAGCTGGAGAATTATGCTTTCTACTTTTATCGGGGGACTAGTTATGGGGTTGATTTTAAATGCATTTGCTGTTAATCCCTTTATGGAAATTCCTGCATGGGAGCATCTTATAATGGGTGGATTTGCATTTGGGGCAGTATTTATGGCTACAGACCCTGTATCTGCAGCTCAAACAAGAAGAGGGAAATACATTTACGGATTTCTAATCGGCTTCCTTGCTATTCTTATCCGTGTTGTAAATCCTGCCTATCCCGAGGGAGTTATGCTGGCTATTCTTCTGATGAACGTGTTTGCTCCACTTATCGATCACTATGTGGTGGAAAGTAATATTAAGAAACGCCTGAAAAGAGCTAAAGTAAAAGCAAGTTAATAAAATATACAGATATGAAGCATTATAGCAATACATACATATTTACATTCTCGTTCATAATGGTTATTTCTGTTGCTGCCATTCTTTCAATCGTGGCTATGCAGTTACAGCCCATGCAGAAAAAGAACATTGAAAGGAATAAAAAGCAAAATATCCTGCTTTCGCTCAATATTGAAAGTACAAAGGATAATGCCATTGAAAAATATGATGAGTATATAACCGATAGCTATGTGGTAGATCATGAAGGAGAGGTAAAAGAAGATGTAGAGGCCTTTCCTGTGGAGCTTGAGAAAGAATTGGAAAAATCACTGGAAGAAAGGAATTTACCGGTGTTTATAGGAACCAAAGAAGGACAAAAAATTTATGTGCTCCCTGTAAGAGGAAAAGGTCTTTGGGGGCCTATTTGGGGCTATGTAGCAATTGAAGACGATTTTAACACAATATATGGAACAAATTTCAGTCATCAAAGTGAAACACCCGGATTGGGAGCAGAAATTGCCAACAGACCTTTCCAGAAACAATTCATTGGCAAAAAAATATTTGATGAATCCGGGAATTTTGTTTCAGTAAGTGTTGTAAAAAAAGATATTCCACCCGATGCCAAACACCAGGTGGATGGTATTTCCGGTGGTACAATCACCAGCAATGGGGTGGATAAAATGCTTAGAGGTGTTATAGGCGATTATTTGCCTTATATTAAGAAAATGCGAAAAAATTAATTATTATGAGTCAAGATAGAGAGCCTTTATTGTCGGCTAAAAATATGAAATTATTAAAAGAGCCACTGGATGATTCCAATCCTATCACAGTGCAGGTCCTGGGTATTTGTTCAGCCCTCGCGATTACGGTCAAGTTGGAACCTTCCGTAGTTATGGCTCTTTCAGTTGTATTTGTAATGGCTGTTTCGAATGTGGTCATTTCGGTACTGCGAAATATGATCCCTCCACGAATCAGGATTATCGTGCAGTTGACAGTTATTGCATCATTGGTGATTCTTGTGGATGAGTTTCTGGCTGCTTTTGCTTACGACGTTAGCAAGCAGTTATCGGTATTTGTGGGTTTGATTATTACAAATTGTATCATCATGGGTAGACTGGAAGCCTTCGCTCTGGGTAACAAGCCATGGCCAGCTTTCCTGGATGGTATTGGAAACGCAGCAGGTTATGGTGTGATCCTGGTAATAGTAGGATTTGTAAGAGAACTTTTTGGTTCAGGTACTATCTGGGGAAAACAGGTAATACCCGAAGGTGCCTATACTGTTGGGTATGAGAATAACGGATTGTTCATCCTTCCACCAATGGCCCTGATTACAGTTGGAATCATTATTTGGGTTCAGCGATACAGAAACAGAAAATTAATTGAAGAAAACTAGTACAAAATAATTTTGCTGTATGGAAAATTTAATCAATATATTCGTCAAGTCTATTTTTATTGATAACATGATATTTGCCTATTTCCTTGGCATGTGTTCTTATCTTGCTGTCTCTAAAACAGTGAAAACATCTACCGGGTTGGGAATGGCTGTTATCTTTGTTCTCGGTATTACAGTTCCAATTGATTATCTGATACATAATTATGTGCTAAAAGAAGGTGCACTTACCTGGATTAGCCCTCAATTTGCCGATGTAGATTTAAGCTTTCTGAGTTTTATACTCTTTATAGCTGTTATTGCTTCTATGGTTCAGCTTGTGGAAATGATCATTGAAAAATTTTCACCTACGTTGTACAGTAATCTGGGTATTTTCCTTCCCCTGATAGCTGTGAACTGTTCAATTTTAGGTGGTTCACTGTTTATGCAGGAACGTGATTATGCCAGTCTTGCAGAAGCTACTTCCTTCGGTCTTGGCTCAGGAGTAGGATGGTTTCTGGCAATTGTCGGTATAGCTGCAATACGTGAGAAAATACGTTATTCAAATGTTCCTGCACCATTGCGTGGTCTTGGGATAACTTTTATTATCACAGGTCTTATGGGAATCGCCTTCATGGGCTTTATGGGAATAAAACTATAAATTGTTAAAATATTGAAGAAATGATAATTTTATCATCGAACACAACTGTAATATTACTCAGCATTGCTGTATTTTTATTTATCATCCTTACGCTTGTTGTTATATTGCTTTATGCAAGGAAAAAACTTATCCCACAGGGAAAAGTAAAGCTAAAAGTTAATGACAAAGATTATGAGGTAGAACCCGGGCAAACTATTCTATCTGCTCTTTCCAATCAAAGTATATACCTTCCGTCAGCATGTGGAGGGCAGGGTACATGTGGGTTGTGTACCTGTCAGATTATCGAAGGCGGCGGAGATATGCTCCCAACTGAGAAAGGATTCTTTACAAGAAAAGAAGAGATGGAGAATTGGAGATTGGGCTGCCAGGTGAAAATCCGTGATGAAATGACCATTAAGGTACCACCGGAGGTAATGGATATTAAAAAATGGGAATGTGAAGTTATCTCAAATAAGAATGTGGCAACTTTTATTAAAGAATTTGTGGTGAAATTACCTGAAGGGGAGACTCTTGATTTTAAACCAGGAGGTTATATTCAGTTGGATGTTCCAAAAATTGAAGTGGATTTTTCTAAAGATATTGAAGTTGAAGATGAGTTTAAACCCGAATGGGACAAATTCGGTCTCTGGGATTTGAAAATGAAAAATTCAGAAGAAACTTTCCGTGCTTATTCAATGGCCAACCATCCTGCCGAAGGTAATATTATTAAGTTAAATATACGTATTGCAACCCCTCCGTGGGATAGAGCAAAAGGACGATTTAAAAATGTAAATCCCGGATTATGTTCTTCTTATGTATTCTCCCGAAAACCAGGAGACAAGGTGTCGATATCCGGTCCTTACGGCGACTTCTTTATAAAAGATTCGGACAGGGAAATGGTTTATATTGGTGGTGGTGCTGGAATGGCACCCCTTCGTTCACACATTTTCCATCTTTTCCATACCCTGAAAACAGACAGAAAAGTTTCCTACTGGTATGGAGCCAGGTCAATGCAGGAAATATTCTATGAGGAAGATTTCAGAGAGATAGAGAGACAATTCCCAAATTTTTCATTCCATATAGCACTTTCCGAACCAAAAGAAGAAGACAAATGGGACGGCCCGGTTGGTTTCATCCACCAGGTCGCTTATGATGAATTCCTTAGTAAAATGGAAGAACCAGAAGAGATTGAATACTATCTCTGCGGTCCTCCTGTTATGAACGATGCTGTGCAGGATATGCTCTATAATCTTGGGGTGCCTCAGGAGATGATTGCCTTCGATGACTTCGGAGGATAAACAATAGCAACAAGGTCTATAAGAGACTGTCTCAAAAGTAGAAAAATGTGTTCACGCAAAGAATGCTGACGAAACACTAAGGTATTATGGTTCGTCAAATTAAACTTTGCGTGGAATACATTAAAGCATCTTTCGAGACAACCTCTTATTATTTTTACACAAAAAGATCTTTTACTACTAATTAAATCGAACCAACAATGAAAGCCCCAATAATACTCTCATTCATTTTTACGATTTTTTTTGCAGCATGTACCCCTCTGGATAAAAGAGATTCAAAAGCCTATATGGAGATTAACGGTTTTACGCAGGGTACAACTTATATGATCAAATACAGTACAAAAGATACGGTTAATCTAAGACCTCAATTCGAAAACATTCTTGCTGATATTGATTCTTCTCTTTCAACGTATAATGATGAATCCGTAATTTCCAGAATCAATAGAAATGAGCCGGAAGTAAATCCTGATAAATATTTTAAAGAGGTTTACAGAGATGCTATGGAGATTTCTGAAGAAACCGGCGGGGCCTTTGATATTACTGTGGCTCCATTGGTTAATGCCTGGGGTTTTGGTTTTGAAAAAATACCGGATGTGGATAGTGCAAAAATAGATAGCATCCTTGAATTTGTTGGTTATCAAAAAGTGAAACTAAAGGAAGGAAGAATTTATAAGGATGATAAAAGAATTATGCTGGATATGAATGCAATAGCTCAAGGTTATACAGTTGACGTGCTGTCCCGTTTTCTTGAAAACAAAGATATAGAAGACTATCTGGTTGAAGTAGGCGGAGAGGTATCTACTAAGGGAAAAAATCCCAATAATAAAACCTGGCGCATTGGTATTGATAAACCAGTTGACAGCAATGATGTCCCCGGAAGAAATCTGCAGGCAATTATCGAGCTTCATAATAAAACACTGGCAACCTCAGGGAATTACAGAAAGTATTATGTGAAGGACGGAGTCAAATATTCTCATACAATTAATCCAGCCACAGGGTATCCGGTAAGACATAACTTATTAAGTGTTACTGTTGTTTCTGATGAATGCATTAAAGCAGATGCTTATGCTACTGCATTTATGGTGATGGGACTGGAGAAAAGTCTGAGAATGGTCAACAGATTGGAAAATCTTGAAGCTTATTTTATCTATTCCGGTAAAAATGGAGATTATGCCCTTGAATATTCAGATAATATAAAAAACCTGATCACCCTTGTGGAATGATCAGGTTTTTTTGAATAATTAGGTTAATTACGAATTGGCTTTTCTCGGTTCACTCTCATAATCACAACTTTCCTCATTACCGCATGCACAACTTATACCTTTTTCCTTGAGTTCGGGAGTAATATTTGTGCATGAACCCCCTCTGAATTCACCCTTTTTGGAAACAAGCAGTCTTATTGAAAGGGCTAACATTGCAAAAATTACAAGAATAGTTGAAATCAGTATTATATGTAAAGCAGACATCGTTTATCCTCCTTTTAATAGTTAAATTCTAGTTTAATAACGAAATCAAATGCATCATTGTTTACCTTTTTCGGTATAAATAAGTTGTATTTATTTAGAAAAGATTTGCAATATTTTATTATTCTAAAATCAGTTAGACTTGCCATAAAACCCCCTATATTTTTGCTTTTCTTTTACAATACTTATATTTTTAATGATTCGAAACGATGTGTTAGATAATAACTGGATTTAAATGATAGAAAAGATAAGAACCAACCTTCAGCATAGAGATACTATAAAGCTGGTGTTCTTAGCTGCTCTTGTAGGTGTTATCTCCGCATTTATTGCTATTGGATTCCGGTATTTATTGTTTTCTATTCAAAATTTATTTTTCTATCAAAACCTTTCAGGTCGGGAGATCAGTCCTGTGAATCATGAGCTGGGGTATTGGGTAATAATTGTACCAGTTATAGGTGGAGTGCTTGTTGGTCTTATTACAAAATATATTGCAGGAGAAGCTAAGGGCCATGGTGTACCTGAAGTTATGGAATCAATTGCCTTGCATGGCGGCAGGATGAGGCCAAGAATTGTGTTGTTCAAAGCCCTTGCATCTGCTTTTTCAATCGGCTCAGGTGGTGCAGTAGGGAGGGAAGGTCCTATAATTCAGGTTGGCGCTGGAGCAGGATCAACAATTGGACAATTGCTTAAACTTGATAGTGATCAGGTAAAGATACTTGTAGGGTGTGGAGCTGCAGGAGGTATTGCCGCAACTTTCAACACTCCTGTTGCTGGAATTATATTCGCTCTCGAGATTATTTTGCTTGAACTTAAATCCCGTTCTTTTATTTCTCTTGTAATCTCTGCTTTTTTTGCCACAACTGTATCCAGGGTGATCCTTGGTTCTCATCCGGCTTTTGAAGTACCGGCTTATTCTTTTGTGAGTTTGTATGAAATCGTATTTTATCTCGGACTGGGCATTTTAGCAGGTATTACCGCGATCATACTTATAAAGCTTGTCTATGGGACCGAACACTTGTTTGAACATAAGATAAATATACCGGAATTTCTTAAACCTGCATTGGGAGGATTAATCGTTGGAATTATCGGTTTTTTCCTTCCACAAATATTTGGATATGGTTATGATACGATAAGTGCGCTGTTGAACCAGGAGCTTATTTTAACCACTATCCTTTTACTTTTTATATTTAAAATTCTGGCATTTGTAGTTACAATAGGTTCTGGCGCTTCCGGAGGCATATTTTCGCCTTCGTTATTTATCGGGGCTGCCCTGGGAGCGGCTTACGGCTGGATGCTTAATACCCCTTACCCTGATATCACAGCTCCATTTGGAGCCTATGCACTCGTGGGTATGGCTGCTGTTTTCGCTGCTACCTCAAGGGCTACTTTTACTGCAATTATCATAATATTTGAGCTTACTCTTGATTATAACATTATATTACCCCTTATGTTTTCCTGTGTAATTGCTGATTTGGTAGCCTGGATGTATAGCAAAGACACGATATATACAAAAAAGTTAAGCATCAGAGGTTTAAGGATATCTCAGGATATGGAGGCCAATCTCCTGGATACATTGAAGGTAGGAGAGGCTATGACATTAACCTATGGGATCCCTGAAGACCAGAATATCATTGAGGTACACTCCAAACTGATTGAAGGAAATTACAATACAACATGTATTATTGATAATCAAAGAAAACTGCTGGGAATTATATCTCTGAAAGATATAAATAAAATACCTATTGCCGAACGAGATGCCAAAGTCAAAGATTTTATGAGCAAACCTATTGAAGTTGCTTATCCTGATGAAACGTTAAGCAATGCCTTGTACAAGATGGCAAAAAATAATCTTGAGAGACTTCCTGTAATTCACAGCTCCAACAATTCAAAAGTACTCGGGCAGATTTCCCGTAATGAGATTATAAACAGAATGCATTAAATATTTGTTGCACATAATAAAGAAAGTTTTCTTCATGCATGCTATTTCTAACTCTCTTTTATATATAAGAATTCAACTTTTTAGTTAAGAGGTTTTTATTATAATTTAAATTTATAAGTTCTTTACAGATCGCCTATTATGTCGTGTAACGCTTGTATATGTTGATAATTAATCATGATGGTTTTACATAACGGTTTTTTTTATTCTGACAAAAAATACTATATTGAACCACGTTTTTTACCTGTCTAACCAAAATAAATTTGCTATGAATGAAATTTTACAAGCTATTGACAAAGCGATTGTTACATACAATGACTACGTGGGTGGCTATGCACTTCTTATTTTATTGATACCCACAGGTTTGTATTTTGCTTTCAAGCTCAAATTTTTAAATATCACCAAATTTGGTCATGCTCTAAAAGTTATTGCCGGAAGATATGACAGAAAAGAGGATAAAGGGGATATTAATCACTTCAGGGCACTGACTACTGCTCTTTCAGCAACAGTTGGAACTGGAAATATTGTCGGAGTGGCTTTGGCAATATATTTTGGTGGTCCGGGAGCTGTTTTCTGGATGTGGATCACCGGGTTTTTAGGAATGATGTTAAAATACGTTGAATGTACCCTGTCAAATAAGTACAGAAAATTTAATTCAGATGGAACCGTTTCCGGTGGGCCGATGTATTATATGGAGATTGGGTTAAAAGATAAACTGGGTAAGTTTGCTAAAATACTGGCCGTTATTTTTGCAGCAGCAACCGTGATTTGTTCATTAGGAACAGGTAATATGGCTCAATCCAATTCAATATCAGATGCTTTAAATAACTACAGCATTCCTACGTGGCTTACAGGAGCTATACTTACTTTCTTGGTTTTGCTGGTAACCGTGGGTGGCATCAAACGTATTGCCAGCGTTACTTCAAAATTAGTTCCTTTTATGGCCGTTTTATATTTCATCAGCTCTTTAACTGTGATAATATTTAATTACGAAGATGTACCCCAGGCTTTTCATTTGATTTTCCATGATGCATTCACTGGAACAGCTGCAGCCGGTGGTTTTGTTGGTTCTACATTTATGATGACACTTATCTGGGGGGTTCGGAGAGGTCTGTTCTCGAATGAAGCCGGACAAGGTTCTGCTGCTATTGCCCATGCCGCCGCCAAAACAGAACATCCTGCTCGCGAAGGGCTCGTTGCTTCCGTAGGTCCTTTTATTGATACCATTGTTATTTGTACACTCACAGCCTTGCTTATTATTGTTACCGGAGCCTGGGAGTCTGGTGCTAAAGGTGTTGATATGACTATTATAGGCCTGTCAAAAGGTTTGACAAAACTGGGTATTGAGCATACAGGCCGACATATCGTTATTATCGGACTACTCTTATTTGCTTTCTCAACTATGATTAGCTGGTCTTACTATGGTTCACGAGCAGCAAATTACCTTCTTGGTGAAAAATACATCAAACCTTATTTTTATCTCTTTGGTTTATTTGTATTTTTTGGTTCAATATGGGGTATTGACCTTGTTTGGCATTTTGTTGATATGGTAATTACATTTATGACCATACCAAACCTGATTGCTCTGTTATTGCTCGGACCTGTCGTTGTTCAGGAAACCAGGAAGTACTTTTCCGAAATGGAAAAAGTAAAGTATAAGCCTTGATTTTTCTGCATATAATAATCTTATTAAGCCTGAAGTTTCCCTTCAGGCTTTTTTTATTGGTTTGAATTGTATTAATTTTGGCATTTGCAAATAGTTGACAGACTATGAGAAAATTAAAAAATAGTGAGCTTCAGAGAAAATCGGTTGAGGAATTCAGAGGGGCTGATAAATATCCGGTAGTAGTTGTACTGGATAATGTGAGAAGCCTGAACAATGTTGGCTCGGTGTTCAGGACCGCCGATGGTTTTCTTATTAAAGGAATTTATTTGTGTGGTATAACAGCCAAGCCACCCCACAGGGATATACATAAAACAGCTCTGGGAGCAACCGATTCCGTATCCTGGAAATATTTCAAAACAACAGAAGAGGCAATTGCCGATTTGCAAGAGAAGGGATATACAGTTTGTTCTGTTGAACAGGCAGACAATAGCAAAATTCTTACAGATTTTAATCCTGTCATGGATGAAAAATACGCGTTAGTATTTGGGCATGAAGTTAAAGGTGTGCAGCAATCTATTGTTGAAAAAAGCGATATTTGTTTGGAAATACCACAACATGGAACAAAGCATTCTTTCAATATTTCAGTAAGCGTGGGAATCGTATTGTATCACTTTTATTTTCACTTAAAAAGTTAAATTTTAGTTATTGCACTCCTCTAATGGATAAAAAAAACGCACTCCAAATGAAGTGCGTTTTTCTTTATTTTAATAATCGCTTGCTTTATTCAACGATTGATTTGAATGTTTCATTTTCGAAGTAGCTGGCAAATTCCATATCTGTTTTTGCCAGATCTTTCAGTGAATTATCTTCTTCAACTGCTGTTCTCAGGTTTTCGAATACTTCATTTTCCGCATTATTTCTTGCTGCAATAACTGCCTGCAGGTAATTTACCATTGCATTCGTTTCATCAAGACCAGCTAACATTTTACCAGCTTCAGTTTTCTTTCCACCCAGCAACATGGCAAGCGCTGTATTGAAGGAATTGTATTCCTGAAGGTGATTGATAGCTTGCTCGTATTCGCCTTCTTTAACAGAGATAATTCCAAGATTGTACTTAGCCTGTTTTCCGGCATCCATACCATCTTTGAAGTATTGCTTAGCTTCTTCAATATTGCCTTGTTCAAGAGCAATAACACCAAGATTGTTTAAAACCATCGGATGTCCCTCTTTTATTTCATTGGCTTTTTCAAGGGCTTCTGTAGCGTCACCAAGCTTACCTTGTTTGATTTTAACATAACCAATGTTGTTATATGCTCTCAGGCATTCAGGATCTTTCTCTGTAGCTAATTCAAAAGCTTTCAGTTGTTTGTCAAGATCATCTTTGAAAAGGTTGTAACCTGCGTAAAGCAATTCTTCTACATTTAAGGTATCCGGATTTTCATCAACAAACTTTTCGATTTCCTCATCGGAGAAACCTATTTGTTCGATAGTAACATAGAACTCAGATCTTCTCAGTTTGGGAAGAATCTCATCAGCTAATACTTCCCAGGTTTTAGCCATGTTTTCAAGTTCTTTTTCTCTTACTTCAGGGTCTGAGTACATTGAGAGAACCCTTAGGATAAGGTCTTTATCCTCAATGTTTGATTCCTGCACTAATTTTTTGAAACCTTCCCAGTCTTCAGTAGTAGTTTTTACTTCGTATAATTTCTTTGCATCTTCTTCACTGAGTTTCTTCTTGTCTATCACTTTGTCCAGGTAACTATTGGCTGAACCCTTTCTTCCTTTAGAAAGTCTTTCGTTAAGGTCAGTGGGTCCATCAGGAGAAGCATAGGAAGAAATTTTTATACCTTTATACTTTTTATTTTCAGCTTCTTCAACATCTTTTACAAAATTTTCAAGATTTTTAATATCATCCTGGGTAAGCTCTGATCTTCTTAAGTTGTCTCTTTCAATGAGATAATGAATATCAGCTTTTTCCTGGTGTTCGGTTACCCTGATAAACTTATCAGAAGCAAGAACAGGCTTGGGGTCAATCTGAACCAGATTTGGTGTAGCTACAACACCTTTTGACAGATTGATTACAGGTAACTGAATTGACTCATCGTCAACAGATGCTGTACCTCTCATTTCAAGGGTTGATACCCTCATATCTTTTTTATAGTCAAAATTACCTTCGAAAGAAATCGACTTACCTCCTTCGTAAGGTATTACTGTATTATTGGCTTCAACGTCTTCGCCCTGGAATGTTTTGGATTCACCTGCTACTTCACCTCCTTCATAGGTAAGTACAGGGGTAAATTCCACCACTGCATCTTTGTTGAACCATTCAGGGGGGATATCTCCATCGATGGAATATTCTACTGTTCCACCATGCATTTCTAAAATTTTTGGTTCTGTTTGAAACTGGAGAGTTCCGTATTCTTCTGCCATTTTATCTAGGCCGCCGCAGCTACTCAAGATTAAAGCTGCTATTAAGAAAGATGTTAAGAAATTTAGTTTTTTCATAATTGCCTCTAATTATTTGTTTTGAATTAGTTTCTAAATGTGACTCTTAAAGTACAAACTTAATAATGTTTTGGGTAAAATAAAAATAAATATACGAAAATTATCATTAATAGTACATTAAAAAGCAATCTGATTTAATCCTTTATTATATTTTTTGTTGAAGATTTGATGTTTAATTGTTTCATAATCAGAGTCATGTCTCATAAAGTCCATGTTTGTTACATCTAGTATTACAATTCGCATCTCTTTTTGTTCTCTCATAAATTGAAAATAAGCATTTTGTAATTTGTTTAAGTAGTCCTCATCCAACTCTTTTTCATACTCTCTTCCCCTTTTTCTTATATTTTCAATCAGTCGTTTGGTATTCACATGAAGGTAAATATAAATATCAGGCTTGGGTAAGGATTTGTAAATTATGTTAAATATTTTTCGGTATAGATTATATTCTGACTGGGAAAGAGTAACGCTGGCAAAAATCAGAGACTTGGCAAAATAAAAATCAGCCAGGGTAAATGTTTTGAAAAGGTTTTTATAAGGGATTTCATTAATAAGCTGCTGGTATCTGCTGGCAAGGAATGAGAGCTCAACATGAAATGAGTACTTGTCTGGATTTTTATAAAATTTAGGAAGAAAAGGATTGTCCTCAAATTCTTCAAGTACCAGGTTTGCATTGTATTCAGATGCTATTTTTTTTGCCAGGCTTGTTTTCCCTGCTCCTATGTTACCTTCAATCACAATGTATTTATAATCCACAGATATATAATTTATTAGTAAAAAAGCTGCTTTCAGAATAAAAGCAGCTTCTTACAAAGGTATAGAATAATATTTTAAAAATTTGGTTTAATATCCATATTGTAAAAAATAAACGACCACATATCTGCTTCTTCCTGTATTTTAACGCTGGTAGCTTTTCCGGCACCATGGCCTGCTTTAGTCTGAATACGAATCATGGTTGGGTTTTTACCGCCGTATTTTTCCTGCAGAGTGGCAATATATTTGAAAGAATGAGCCGGAACCACACGGTCATCATGGTCAGCAGTCATGGCCAGTATAGCTGGGTAGTTCAAATTTCCCTGAATGTTATGGAGCGGTGAGTAACTGTAAAGGTTTTCAAAATCCAGAGAATCTTCGCTTGAACCATATTCGTCAACCCAGGCCCAACCAATAGTAAATTTATGGAACCTCAGCATATCCATAACTCCAACAGAAGGAATTGCTACTTCAAAAAGCTCAGGGCGCTTGTTTACAACCGCACCAATTAATAATCCCCCGTTAGAAGCTCCGTGTATAGCTAGTTTATTCGGATTGGTGTACTTTTTGTCAATTAAATATTCAGCGGCTGCAATAAAGTCGTTAAAGACATTCTTTTTATTCAGTCGAATACCCTGACGGTGCCATTTTTCTCCATATTCTCCACCTCCTCTTAAATTAGCTACCGCATAAATTCCTCCGCTCTCAAGCCAGACCATATTGCTTGTACTGAAACGAGGTGTCAGGCTTGCATTGAATCCACCGTAGCCATAAAGCATGACAGGGTTGGTCCCGTCTGCTTCAATACCTTTTTTATGCACTATAAACATGGGTATTTTTGTGTCATCTTTCGCTTTGTAAAATACCTGTTCAGTCACATATTCATCGGTGTTGATATTTAAATCGGGTTTGAAAATGACCTCAGAATCTTTGTTTTCTACATTGAACTTCCATACCTGCGATGGGGTAGTGTAAGAGGTAAATGAATAGAAAAAAGTATTGCTTTGTTGATTTCCATTAATGGAACCTACACTGCCTAGTTCAGGCAATTCAATATCATACAGGTGATCTCCATTATTTGAATATACCCCAAGCTGGCTATGTGCATCTTTTAAATAAGAGGTTACTATTTTATCGCCTACAAGCTCACATTGTCTTAGTACATCTTTTTTTTCCGGTATGACTTCAATCCAGTTGCCCACATCTCTTTTGTGAACATCAATTTTTACAACCTTAAATTTGGGTGCATTGTAATTGGTTCGTACAATCAATTTATCTCCCCTGTGGCCAAGGATATCATATTCATATTTGAATCCTGTGGTTAATTTTACAAAGTTTTTATTGGTCCGTAGATTCTTGATGTATACATTGTTGCCATGTGTGGACCTGGATTCGTATATGTAAAGGTATTTTTCATCTTCAGAAATATCCGGATAGTACATTCTCTGCGGATATTTTTGGTTTTTAAAAATCAGTTCGTCATGGCTTACATTATCTCCCAGTTTGTGATAATATACTTTCTGGTTTTTATTCATCTGAGATAGCTCTTCTCCTTCCTGGGGTTCTTCATACTTGCTGTAGAAGAAACCGTCTTTATACCAGGCAATACCTGAAAATTTAACCCATTTGATGTGATCATCCAGCTTTTCCCCGTTTTCAAGGTTTTTGATATAAATTTCCTGCCAGTCTGAACCACCTCTTGAAATTGAATAAGCTATATATTTTCCGTTTTTGGAAACTTCGTAATTAGATAAAGATATTGAACCATCTTTTGAGAGTTTATTGGGATCAAGAACAACCTGGGGTTCTTTCTTCAAATCATCCGTCATGTACAATACTGACTGATCTTGTAATCCGTCATTTTTAAAGAAGAAATACTTATCACCTATTTGTTTAGGCGATCCCATTTTTTTATAATTCCATATCTCTTTAAGTCTTGATTTTAGTTTGGGTCGGTAAGGAATTTGCTCCAGGTAGTCGAAGGTAACTTTGTTTTGTGCTTTAACCCATTGCTTAACTTCTTTAGCAGTGTCATTTTCAAGCCACCGGTAAGGGTCTGCTACTTCAGTTCCAAAGTATGTGTCTACAGTATCAACTTTTTTAGTTTCCGGATAATTGTAATTTGCATTCTGGCACGAATACACAAATACAATTAATACTGCGAGGGAGAGCCATAGTTTATTTTTCATAATCAATTATTTATGAAGTTAATAATGCATTTTTATCGAAGAGTAAATATAAAAAAGAAATACTAGAATATCAAAAAATCACTGTCTGCATGGGCATTTTAAGGAATAAAAAAAGCTGCCTTATTTTTTGGCAGCTTTTCATTGTTTTCATTGATTTTCTCTTTATTCTTTTTTATCCCTTTCAGGTTTTGGAAGAAGTGCTTTCCTTGAAAGTTTCAGGTTTCCTGTTTTTTTATCGATATCCAGCAGTTTGACTTTTACCGTGTCTCCTTCTTTTAGTACATCATCCACTTTGTTGATTCGCTTCCAGTCAATCTCAGATATATGAAGCAGACCTTCTTTACCGGGTAAGATTTCAATGAAAGCACCGAAGTTCACAACAGATTTAACCACTCCTTCATATATTTCACCAATTTCAGGTACCTGTATAATGGCTTTAATTCTTTCCATTGCTTTGTCTATTTGCTCTTTATTTTCAGCAAATACATCAACTATACCGTAGTTGTCTTCCTGGTCGATAGTTATTGTTGTTTCGGTTTCATTTTGTATTTCCTGAACAATCTTACCACCCGGACCAATCAGCGCCCCAATCATATCTCTTGGAATTTTAATCTGCTGGATTCTTGGTGAATGGGGTTTTAAGTCTGGCCGGGGTTCTGAGATGGTTTCATTCATTTTATTTAGTATGAATAGCCTGCCCTCTTTGGATTGATCCAGTGCCTTTCCAAGAATATCATAAGACAAACCTGAGATTTTAATATCCATCTGGCATGCGGTTATTCCATCTATAGTACCGGTCACTTTAAAGTCCATATCACCTAAATGGTCTTCATCTCCCAGTATGTCCGAAAGAACTGCATATTTTCCGGATTCATCCGTAATAAGTCCCATAGCAATTCCGGATACCGGTTTTTTAAGTTGAACACCTGAGTCCATAAGCGCTAATGTACCTGCGCAGACGGTTGCCATTGATGAGGAACCATTGGATTCGAGGATATCTGAAACAACTCTTATCGCGTAAGGATTTTCAGATTCAGGCGGTAACATTCTTTTCAGAGCTCTGTGTGCCAGGTTACCGTGCCCAACCTCCCTGCGGCTGACACCTCTTACTGGTCTGGCATCACCGGTAGAAAAGGGTGGGAAATTGTAGTGTAAAACAAATTTTTCTGTACCCTGAACCAACACTTCATCAATAACCTGCTCATCCAGTTTTGTCCCCAGGGTGACTGTGGTAAGTGACTGTGTTTCTCCTCTTGTGAAAAGAGCGGATCCGTGGGCTGCAGGTAGATAGTCTATTTCGCAGGAAATAGATCTGATTTCATCATATTTACGGCCATCCACACGAATGCTTTCACTTAGAACAAGATTTCTGATGGCTTCTTTTTCTACATCGTGAAAGTATCTGTCAATTAGACCAGTGTCAACTTCTTCTTCTCCTTTTTCTTCGATCTGTTCATTGATAAAGTTTTCCTTTATTTCTTTAAGAGCATCTGATCGCTCGTGCTTTCCTTTATTTTCCTTAGCAGCCTTATAAATGCTGTCATAAGTCTTTTCATGCAGAAGTTTTTTCAGATCGTCATCATTGGTCTCATGGTCATATTCTCGTTTTTGAATCCCCAGCTCATCAGTAATTTCCTGCTGGGTGATACAATGCATTTTAATGACCTCATGAGCAAATTTTATGGCTTCCAGCATCTCTTTTTCTGAAACTTCGTCCATTTCGCCTTCAACCATCATAACATGCTCAAGATTAGCACCCACCATGATATCCATATCAGCTTTTTCGAGTTCTGAAAAGGTAGGGTTGATCTTGTAATGACCATCAATCCTGGCTACCCTTACTTCGGAAATGGGTCCGTTAAACGGTATATCCGACGCGGCCAGAGCCGCTGAAGCAGCCAACCCTGCTAAAGAATCAGGTGTAATATCTTTATCTGCAGAAATCAGATGGATAGTTACAAAAGTTTCTGCGTGGTAATCCTCAGGGAAAAGGGGTCTTAATACCCTGTCTACTAGTCTGGAAATTAATATTTCGTAATCGGAAGGTCTTGATTCACGTTTAAGGAAACCACCCGGGAAACGTCCGAATGAAGCAAATTTTTCTCTATATTCAACAGTGAGAGGCATGAAATCAAGATCTTCTTTTCCTTCTTTTGCTGAAACAACTGTTGCCAATAGCATAGTTCTTCCTTGCTTCACAACAACAGAACCATCTGCCTGTTTTGCGAGTTTGCCTGTTTCTAGGGTAATAGTCCTACCTTCACCCAGGTCAATAGATTTTTGAATAACTTTAGTCATATGTAATAATTTTTTTCGGGTAAGATTAAGGTTTAATCAGCCGGAAAGATATGAAAAAAGGCAATGCTTTTGATTGCCTTTTCTACTATTTACGTAATTTAAGCTGCTTAATGACGGCACGATACCTTTCAATATCATTTTTCTTCAGGTAATCAAGCAATCTTCTTCTTTTTCCAACCAGTTTTAATAATGCTCTTCGTGTACTGAAATCTTTCTTGTGATTTTTTAAATGTTTAGTGAGATCAGTAATTCTTTGCGTAAACAATGCGATTTGGCTTTCGGGTGAACCGGTATTGCTCTCTGATCCTCCGTACTCTTTAAATATCTCTTTCTTTTTCTCTGAATTAATCATATTATTTTCCGTTTGAATAAATTATACCCAGTTAATTAGAACTGCAAAATTATTTATTTTTTTTCTCTTTGCAAGGAGTTTTGTAAAAAAGTTATATATCAAGATTTGTGTCATTCAATTGTTGCTCAATTAAATTCAGACCTTCCGTAAAGATTGAAGAGAGAAATTTAATTCTTTTGAGGATTTGAACAGTTTGAACTGGTTTTTTTGATCTTTAACTGTTTTTCCTTCATGTTCAGGTTAAGTTGATAATTTTATTGCCTATTTGACATTCCAGACATCTTTTCTGACTGCAATATAAATTTTTTAACTGAATTAATGCCTGACTTTGATATGCATTTTCAGCATGTATATTCAATTCTTTCCATTTTTTAATAACCGAATTTCTCTCAGGTGGCAGTTGATTCAAAAAATTCAGCGCTTTGTCTTTGTATTGTGGTTTGTTTTTTCTTTCGCCATATATAAAAAGAAAAGGAACCACAGTATTAATTATAATGGTATTGATGGCTGTCTTTCCCAGTTTTTTTCTTCGGTTGGCAGGAGCTCGCTTTTGAAAGGTGTAATGTTCATGCCAGAATTCACTGACTTCTGTTTTGAGTAATTCATGAATTTCCGATATGTCCTCACTTTCAAGTATCCTGGAGAACAATTTTCGTGAATGGTAAATGATACCGGCAAATTGAGAGATCCTGATGGTTGGGAAATTGGTAGGTCTGAGCCGGGCAAATTTCCAGGCATGATTTTGAATGGGGCGCAGACCGAATTTTTTTCTTAAGTATTCGTATTCCCGGCTAAGTTCGAGATAATATTTATCATGGCTCAAATTATTCTCTAAAAAACCTGCCTGTCCGAAAAATAAAGCTTCAAGCTGAAATCTGCTGTCTTTGTGTTTAGCGAGATAATCTAAAGGAAGGGATTGGGCCAGTATTTCAAAAGGCTCTGCGTTAATTTTGAAACCGAAATTCCTGGCTAGTTTATGATAGAATGTAACTTCCCAGTTGTTTTTGTTTTTAATAAGCGATGTCTTAATGTCATCATGCTTGAACTTAAGCCGTTCTATGGTTAACTTATCCAGCCAGAAACTTACCGTGAAATGGTCAACATAAGCAATTTCTTGCTCACAGGGTATCCAGCTTTCATTCGTTAACAATTTACTGTAATTGTCGTACAGATTATCATCGAATTCTATTTCCAGGGTTGGTATTTCTGTTCCATTGGTTCTTTTAATTTCCTGGTTGTGATTCAGGACGATATGCAGGATAACATTGTCATAGGCCTTGTCAGTATGATGGTTGTGGGCATACCAATCGGAAGAATTAAGATGTATTTCGACATTGCCGGCCCATAATGTGCTGTCTATTTTTATTTTCGCGTTTAAAAAATCAGGTCCTGAATGCTGGTTATGCCAACCATTTTCAAAGATTTCAATTTTTTCTCCTTTATCGGTTATCAGATTTTCTTTATTGAATAATTTATACTTCCAAAGATATTGAAGGAAGTCTTCAGGAACATGTCTCATGAAAAAAGTTTGGATTTACAGTTTCGTTATTCAAAGATATAAAAACTTTGAAAAAAACTTGAAGTGTGATAAGCAGATGTAGCAAATCTTATTTTCAATTTTACGTATTACTTCTCAAGGCGAGGCTAATTGTAAAAATAGTTGCCACCTAATTTGAATGGGCAAAGGGGTACAAGTGCGGGAAAGATTTTCATTCTTGAAGAGGTTAACAAAGATGGAATAGTGGGGGCAGATTCATGATAAAATTTGATATTTTTTAAGTAGTTTTTCCATTGAGTTTTGTATGGCTTTAGCTTTTTTCCCGGCTTCTGAGGAAAAATTTTCAGAGGTGTCGGCGAATATAATGGAACGGGAAGAATTTACCAGCAAACCGCATTGTTCATTAAATCCGTGTTCCGATACATCTTCCAGACTGCCTCCCTGCGCTCCAATACCCGGAACGAGTAGAAAATGATTTGGGATGAGATTTCTTATCTTTTTAAGGTGTAAAGCTTTTGTAGCTCCAAAGACAAACATGGTATTATCTTGCTTCCCCCAGCTTTCAGCCTGGCTTATCACTTTCTCGAACAATTGTTTTTCTTCTTTTTCAGAATAGAAAAACTGGAAATCTTCGGCTCCTTTGTTGGAGGTAAGTCCGAGGATGATAACCCATTTATCCGGGAATTTAAGGAAAGGCTCAACTGAATCTCTCCCCATGTAAGGCGATACTGTTATCGCATCAAAATGCATCCTGTCAAAAAAAGTTTTGGCATACATTCGGGCTGTATTTCCTATATCACCTCTTTTTGCATCTGCAATCAGGAATATCCCGGGATAATTGGACTTAATGTAACCGGCTGTTTTTTCTAACATCTTCCATCCCTGGCTGCCTTTTACTTCGTAAAATGCAGTGTTAATTTTATATGCAACACAAAATTCATGAGTGCAGTCAATGATGGCTTTATTAAACAAAAATTGTGCTTCTTCATGATTCCTGAGATGCCCAGGGATTTTATCCGGGTCAGAATCAAGTCCTACACAGAGATAGCTCTTTTTTTCCCGGATTTGGGCAAATAGTTTTTTAGCATCCATGGGTTATTGGTCTAAGCCGGTTTCTTTGAGTTTTTCTGCATTTTCTTCCATCTGCAGCTTATCGATAATTTCCTGGATGTTACCATCCATTATTGAGTCCAGGTTATAGAGTGTCAGGTTGATTCTGTGGTCGGTTACTCTTCCCTGCGGAAAATTGTAGGTTCTTATTTTTGCAGACCGGTCACCACTTGACACCATGGTTTTTCTTTTGGAAGCAATATCATCCATATGCTTCTGCAATTCCATGTGATAAAGCCTGGAGCGCAATTCGTTTTTTGCTTTTGTCAGGTTTTTAAGCTGTGATTTTTCATCCTGGCAGGTTACCACAATGCCCGTGGGTATGTGCGTGAGACGAATAGCGGAGTAGGTTGTATTCACAGACTGACCGCCGGGACCGGAAGACATGAATGTGTCTTTTCGTATTTCGTCATCTTTCAGCTCCACATCCACTTCTTCAGCTTCGGGGAGAACTGCTACGGTTGCGGCTGAAGTGTGAACCCTTCCCTGGGTTTCTGTCTGGGGAACCCTTTGAACGCGGTGAACCCCGGATTCATATTTTAAAATTCCATAAACATTATCACCGCTTACTTTCATAACTACTTCTTTAAAACCACCCACAGTTCCCTCCGATGCATGAGTTACTTCGACCTTCCATTTTTTGTTTTCGCAGTATTTAAGGTACATTCGATACAAATCGCCTGCAAAAATGCTGGCTTCGTCTCCTCCTGTACCTGCCCTGATTTCCAGTATTGCATTTTTTTCATCTTCCGGATCTTTTGGAATGAGAAGCATTTTGATCTTTTGTTCCAGGGGCTCCTTTCTTTTATTGAGTACCTCGAGCTCGTTTTTTGCCATCTCCTTCATTTCCTCATCATCCTCATTTTCCAGCATGTGTTTCGAGGTCTCAATGTTTTCCAGAAGATTTTTATATTCCTTGTATGCCTCAATTATGGGCTGAAGATCTTTGTATTCTTTATTCAGTTTGATATACCGATCCATGTCTTCCATAATTTCAGGGTCGGCAATTAATTCGCTAACCTCATCATATCGTAATTTTATCCCTTCCAGTTTTTCAAGTATTGTATTGTTTTCGCTCATGATCTATCTTTTATCTGTTTCTGTTTTTATTATAACTTTTTAATGAAAAAGCTATTGTAAAATTTATTAAGAATAATCAAACACTCCAAAAGGACTTTTAATGGTTAATCCTTTCTTTGCTGATTTATAGCAGTGTCCAATAACTTTTGCATCAATATTAAAATTTTTGGAAATCTTTATAATATCATCTGCGTATTTAGGTTTGGTATAGATTTCAAAGCGATGCCCCATATTGAAAACCTGATACATTTCTTTCCACTTAGTACCCGATTCCTGCTTAATAATTCTGAAAATTTCGGGTACTTCGAACAGGTTATTTTTAAACACGTGTAAATCATCAATGAAATTGAGTATTTTAGTCTGGGCTCCTCCAGAGCAATGCACTATACCGTGTATATTGGAACGTTGACTTTTGAGTACTTCTTTAATCACTGGAGCATAAGTACGGGTTGGAGAGAGTACTAATTTTCCCACATCCATTCCCAGTTTCTCAATACTGTCTGTCAGGTTGTATTTTCCTGAATAAACAAGATTTTCAGGGATTTCATTATCATAACTTTCCGGGTATTTTTTTGCCAGGCTTTTTGTGAAAACATCATGACGGGCGGAAGTTAGTCCATTGCTTCCTATTCCGCTGTTGTATTCTTTTTCATAGGTAGCCTGGCCCGAAGAAGAAAGGCCAATAATTACATCTCCATCCTCTATTTTGCTGTTGTCAACAACCTGTTTTCTTTTCAAACGAGCAGTTACTGTGGAGTCAACTATAATAGTTCTGACCAAATCCCCTACATCCGCAGTTTCACCACCTGTGGTATAAATATTAATGCCCAGATTTCTCAGATCTTCAAGGATTTCTTCCGTACCATTAATTATCGCTGAAATAACTTCACCAGGTATTTTGTTTTTATTTCTGCCAATTGTGGAGGATAACATAATATTGTCATAAGCTCCAACGCACAGAAGGTCGTCCAGGTTCATGACAATGGCATCCTGGGCGATTCCTTTCCAGACACTTAAATCTCCTGTTTCTTTCCAATACATATAGGCCAGAGATGATTTTGTTCCGGCTCCATCTGCATGCATGACAATGCAATGGTCATTACTTCCTGAAATGTAATCGGGTACAATTTTGCAGAAAGCATTGGGATACAATCCTTTATAAAGATGCTGGATAGAATTGTGAACATCTTCTTTTGAAGCTGAAACTCCCCGCTGATTATATCTTGAGTCTTTTGACATAACAATTTCTTATAATTCTGTACAAAATTAAGAATTAGAAATTGATAAAAGGTGAAAAAATATATCTTTTTGATTTATTGATTGAAATAGCTTTTGATGAGAAAAAAAGACCGGCTTTTAAACCGGTCTTTTTTGAGACAGCCTCTTTGAATTGTTTTTATTGAGGAGTATAATCTGTTGAAATAACTTTAAATTCGGTTCTGCGGTTTATCTGATGCGCTGTTTCTTTCTTTTCTTCTGTATCAAGGTTTTTAATAAATTCTTCTGAGAGCACATCGCCTTCATTCAGGAAGTCATGTTCGTTAGCCAGTTTGGGCCCGATTTCTTTTGGTTTGGTAGCGGCATAACCTTTAGCCCTAAGTCTTTCCGGATCAATTCCGTTCTCAATGAGGTAGTTAACAACCGATTCGGCACGTTTCGTTGAAAGCTCTATGTTGGTCCAGTGTTCACCTCTGAAGTCGGTGTGAGCTCTAAGCTCTATTATTACCCTTGGGTTGTCGTTAAGGGTTCCAACCAACTTGTCAAGTGCCTTTTTAGATTCCGGTCTCAGACTCCATTTTGCAAAATCGTAGAAAATGTTGGGTAGTTCAATAGGCTCTTTTATAGAGGATAGCAATATCTCGGGTTCAAACACTTTGCTTTCTTCCAGTCCTTTTGTTGAAGCTTTGTCTTTGTTCGTTAAAAAGTTCTTTTTCGATGCAACAAAGACATAATCTGTTTCCGGTCTGAGCATAAATTTAAAGTTTCCGTCTGAGTTTGTTTCTGAGCTCATGGTCATTCCATCGCTTCCTACCAGTTTGACAGTAGCATCCTGAATCGGTTCTTCAGTTTTTTTGTTTTTCACTAAACCTTCAACGCTGAATTTTAAAGGTGGAAGAACGAAGGAGTAAATTTTATCGTTACCATCCCTTGCAGAACTAAAAAATCCTTTTTCTTTTTCATCCTGAATAGCAAATCCAAAGTCGTCTTTCGTTGAATTTATTGGGTATCTCATGTTTTCAACCTTCCAGGTGCCATCGTTTTGGATAGATGCTTTAAATATGTCCAGGCCTCCCATTCCGAGGTGATAGTCGGATGAAAAATAAAGGGTTCCGTCGGGGTGAATAAAAGGGAACATCTCATTTCCCGGGGTATTAATGGCGCTTCCCAGGTTTTGGGGTTCGCTCCATTCATTGTTGCTTCCTTTGGTTGATTTCCATATATCCATTTTTCCAATGCTGCCGGGCAAATTAGAAACAAAGTAGAGAGTGTTGCCGTCATCGGTGATTGAAGGATGAGCTACTACCAGGCTGTCACGGCCCAGGTTAATAGCTTTTGGTTTTGCCCATTCCCCCTCATCGCTTTTTTGAGAAGAAAAAATCCGGCAGCCTAGTTTTTCTTTTTTATCTACTTCACACCTTGTGAAATACATAGTCATATAATCCCCTGTGAATGAAGTTGCGCCTTCTTCCACTTCTGTATTAACTTCGCCTGGTATCGGTTCCGGCCGGCTCCATCTGCCAGACATATCTTTTTGAGAAAAGAAAATATCAGAGAAATAACCACCTGTACCTCCGTGTGTTTCCTCACCCATGGCATCATCTCTAGTTGAAGTGAAATAGATTTCGTTGTATTCAGCTTTTGAAAATGAAGGACAGTAATCGCGATCTACAGAGTTTACATACTTCATTTCGGATACTTTGTATCCATTGGGGTTTTCTTTCCATTTCTGAGCCAGTTTGCTGGACTCCACACCCATCTCTCCTCTCGGATCATCGGGCGCCAGTTTTGCATATTCCTTGTAATTATCTATAGCTTTGTCAAATTTCTCCCCGGCTTTAAGTGCATCGGCATAATAGAGATATATCTTTGGATTATCATATTCCTTTTTAATGGCATTGTTATACCAAAGCTCTGCTTTTCTGTGCTGGCCTGTTATTCTGTAACATTCAGCAATTTTGAATACTATTTCAGCCTTGATTTCTTTACCCTGAATGTTGTTGTAGGCTTCCCGATACATGTCTACAGCTTTGTAGTACTGTCCTGCATTATAGACCTTTTCAGCTTCATTGAAATATTTCATCTGAGCTTTAGAAACGGGCAGGAGAATAAAAAATAAAACATGAATTAATAATATCTTCCGAATATTCATTACTTCTGAGTTTTGAATAGAATATAATCAATAACGTATAATTGACATGATGTTGTATTTGAAATACAAGAAAATCATACCCATTATACCTCTGTAAATGTAAATAAATTTACTTGAATTTAAAAGCTGCGTATATAAAACTAATTAACGTGTAAATAACATTTCCCTGTATTTTGGGAAAGGCCAGATTTCGTCGTCCACTATCAGTTCAAGCTTATCCACGTGGTACCTTATTTCCTCAAGATAGGGGACCACATTCTGATGATAGGCTACAGCCTTAGTTCTGATCTCTTCAATCTCATTAGCTTTCTTTCTTTCATTAACCATATTAACCACCTTTTCTCTTATGTTAGATATATGAGTGGCAATCCTTTCCACCGTATTTGTCTGGTGCAACGTCATTTTTTTGAACTCATTATCAGGGTATATGTCCTTTATATATTTGATATTTTCCAGCAGTGTATTCTGGTATTTAACAGCTGTTGGGATTATATGATTCATGGCAAGGTCACCTAAAACACGTGCTTCAATCTGCTGTTTTTTTGTATACTGTTCGAGTCTGATTTCTTTTCTTGCTTTTAATTCTCTCGATGACAGTATGTTATTTTTGTTGTAAATGTCAACTGTTTTGGGTGAAAGGAAAGCTTCGAGTGCTTCCGGGATAGCGGAGATATTTGTTAAACCTCTTCTTTCTGCCTCTTTTATCCAGTCTTCGCTGTAACCATCCCCTTCAAATCTGATGTCTTTGGACTCCTGGATATAAAGTTTCAGCACTCTGAATATGGCTTCATCTTTTTTGATTTTATCATTTTCGATTAGGTTATCCACATCTTCTTTGAATTGTTTGAGTTGGTCTGCTACTACTGTGTTTAAAGCAGTGATGGGAGAGGCAACATTGGCTGAACTTCCCACCGCCCTGAATTCAAATCTGTTCCCAGTAAATGCGAATGGGGAAGTCCTGTTGCGATCGGTGTTGTCTAACAATATTTCGGGGATTTTACCAATATCAAGCTTTAACTCACCTTTTTCCTCGGGGCTCATTTTTGTATTGTCAACCCTTTGTTCCAGTTCATCAAGCATATGGGTTAGCCTGCTTCCGATGAAAACAGACATGATGGCCGGTGGAGCCTCATTGGCACCAAGTCTGTATTCATTCCCTGCGAATGCGATGCTTGCCCTGAGCAAATCTGCATTCTGCCAAACCGCTTTTATGATATTGATTAGATAGGTGATGAACTGAAAATTATTTTTTGGCGTTTTTCCGGGTGCCAAAAGGTTTTTTCCTGTATTGGTAGCTAAAGACCAGTTGCAGTGTTTGCCGGAGCCGTTAATTCCTTTGAAAGGTTTTTCATGGAATAGCACTCTGAATTTGTGTTTTTTAGCTACTTTATCCATGATTGTCATCAGCATTTGATTGTGGTCAGCTGCCAGGTTTGCCTCTTCAAACCGGGGGGCACATTCAAACTGATTGGGAGCTACTTCATTGTGCCTTGTTTTGATAGGAATTCCCAGCCTGTATGCTTCAATTTCAAATTCGTGCATAAAGTTTTTCACCCGATCAGTAAGAGAACCAAAATAATGATCGTTTAACTGCTGGTCTTTCGCAGAGGCATGTCCCAAAAGTGTCCTTCCGGTAAGGTAGAGGTCAGGTCTTGCATTAAAGAAGGCATCATCTATGAGGAAATACTCCTGTTCCCAGCCAAGAGTAACATTCACTTTTTCCACGCTTTTATCGAAATAACTGCATACCTCGGATGCCGCCTGGTCTATTAAATTCAGTGATTTTATAAGGGGAGTTTTATAGTCAAGAGCTTCTCCATTGTAGGAAACAAAAATAGTTGGTATGCATAAAGTTCTTCCGTAAACAAATGCCGGTGATGAAGGATCCCACGCAGTATACCCACGGGCTTCAAAAGTATTTCTTAACCCCCCGCTAGGAAAACTGGATGCGTCGGATTCTTGTTGCACCAGCATGTCACCCTGAAAGTTTTCTATGATTCCTCCATCATCTGCGGGTTCAAAGAAAGCGTCATGTTTTTCTGCTGTAGTTCCCGTGAGAGGATGGAACCAGTGCGTATAATGAGTTGCACCCCTGTCTATGGCCCAGGCTTTCATTCCTGAGGCAACCTGGTTGGAGTATTTTCTGTCAATCTTGATGCCTTTATCTATGGCTTCAAGAACATTTTCATACGATTCTCTTGACAGATATTCCTGCATCTTTCTGGTGTCAAAAACATTTTCCCCGAAATAACGGGAAGTTTTTACTGAGGGCAACTCCACTTCTAGTGGCTTTCTTTTTAGCACCTCTTCGATGGTTTTGAATCTAATTGTTGACATACCTCTTTTTTTAAATGATGTTCTGCAAAAATATGGATTATTTTTTGAAATACCCCAAATTATTCAGGGGTAAATTTAAAATAATTACATTTTTTTATCAACAGGCCATGTTAATAAAAGGGGTAAATAAAAAAACCTGCCAATTTTCTGGCAGGTTTTAATAAAAATATAAGGGTTTTGTTATTTGTTTATTTCTGCAAACTTTTCATAAAAACGGGCAATGGTTTCAATACCATTATAGAACTGTTCCAGTGGATAATTTTCATTTGGTGAATGGATTACATCAGATTCAAGACCAAAACCTATAAGCACTGCTTTTGTATCAAGAATCTTATCAAATGTTGCTATAATAGGTATACTTCCTCCACTTCGGTAGGGAACAGGCTTTTTCCCCAGTGTTTCCTCCATGGCCATGCTTGCAGCTTTATAGGCTGGGAGATCAATTGGGCAAACGTAGCCCTGACCGCCGTGCAGAGCTTTCACACTTACCTTGACGGATTTGGGTGCAAGGGATTTAAAATAATCTTCGAAAAGCTGGCTTATTTTTTTCCATTCCTGGTTGGGAACAAGTCTCATAGAAATTTTAGCACCTGCGGTGGAAGGTAGAACTGTTTTAGCTCCTTCTCCCTGGTAACCGCTCCACATTCCGTTAACATCTAATGATGGGCGGATACCGGTTCTTTCAAGAGTGGTATAACCCTTTTCACCGTGTACTTCTTCGACGTCGATTGCTTTTTTATATTTTTCAAGGTCAAATGGCGCCTTATTCATCTCTTTTCTTTCTTCTTCAGAAGCTTCCAGCACGTCATCATAGAAACCGGGTATAGTGATGTGGTTGTTTTCATCTGTTAGTTTGGCAATCATTTCTGAAAGTACATTGGCCGGATTGGCTACTGCACCGCCAAACAAACCAGAGTGAAGGTCTTTATTGGGGCCTGTAACTTCTACTTCCATGTATGCAAGTCCTCTTAATCCTGTGGTGATGGATGGTACATCCTTTGCCAGCATGCTGGTATCAGAAACCAATATTGTATCGGCTTTCAGCATTTCTTTGTTTTGTTCGCAGAATTTGCCAAGGCTTGGGGAGCCAATTTCTTCTTCCCCTTCTATCATGAATTTGATATTGATATCCAGCTTGCCTGATTTTACTAGGTATTCAAATGCTTTGACGTGCATGAATGACTGGCCTTTGTCATCGTCTGCTCCTCTTGCATAAATTTTACCGTCTCTTATTTCAGGTTCAAAAGGCTGAGATTCCCATTTTTCGATAGGATCCACAGGCATTACGTCATAGTGTCCGTATACTAATACAGTAGGTTTGTTCTGATCCATTATTTTCTCTGCATAAATGACAGGATTGCCATCGGTTGGCATAACTTCTGCCTTCTCAGCGCCGGCATCCAGTAATTTTTGTTTGAGATTTTCAGCAGCTTTTGTCATGTCTTCCTTGTGTTCTTTTTCTGAACTGATTGAGGGAATTCTGATGAGATCAAAAAGCTCATCCAAAAAGCGCTGCTTATTGTCTTCAATATACTTTTTAATGTCTTCCATAAAACTTAGCTTTTATTAATTTAAAATTGATTTTTTGATTGCTCGAATATAATAAATCTTTGTAATTGTTTAAATTCTCCTTTTTATTATACGACAATATTATATAACAAAAAGATATGGATTTTGATTACCAGCCTGATTTATTTTACAATTTAATTTTTATATTTGCTCCATTCAATACATACATATGATCATACGATTTATACATAGAAACTGGTGGTGGCTTAAAGATAATAAGTTAATGAAAGGCAATTAACCTGAAATATTTATGTTTTTAAAAAGCCGCAGGTGAAAGCCTGCGGCTTTTTTTTTATTTACAACTAAATAATTAAAAATGAATCTGCAACTTCAACAATGGTGGGAAAAAATTTTATTTCCCTGGCAAAGGTGTTTTAACTATCAGGCAAATCGATTTTACATTCATGATTATTTAATTCACTAAAACAAGAAAACGATGAAATCAGATATAGCAAATACGAAATCAGAAAAATTGTTACAATACAATCCGGAAAATTATAAAAACGGGTATTTTGGACCTTATGGAGGAGCACATGTACCTGAGATTTTAAAAGATAAACTGATTTCCTTGTCAGAAACTTTTAATGAACTGAAGGGAAATACAGATTTTCTGAGAGATCTTAAATATTACAATACGCATTATATTGGGAGACCCTCTCCACTGTATTATTCAGAAAGGTTTTCCAGGGAAGTTGGCTCCAGAATATATTTAAAGAGAGAGGACCTGAATCACACCGGAGCTCATAAAATTAACAATACAGTAGGTCAGATTCTTCTTGCCCGACATATGGGTGCAAAAGAAATAATAGCTGAAACAGGTGCCGGCCAGCATGGGGTAGCTACAGCAACTGCGGCTGCTCTTATGGGCATGAAATGCAAAGTGTTCATGGGGCAAAAAGATGCCAAAAGACAAGAGATGAATGTTTACCGTATGAAGGTGCTTGGTGCCGAGGTGGTGACCACAGACCGGGGTACTGCTACCTTAAAGGATGCAATCAATGCAGCTCTTGAATATTATGTTGAAAATCCCGATGCGTTTTATTTGCTGGGTTCTGCTGTCGGGCCCCATCCTTATCCTGAAATTGTCAGGTTTTTTCAGAGTATAATAGGAGAGGAAGCGAAAAGTCAGATCCTAAAAGAGGAAGGGAAACTGCCTGATTCAATCTTTGCCTGTGTGGGCGGTGGTTCGAATGCTATCGGATTGTTTTCAGGCTTTCTGAATGATTCCGATGTTAAAATTTATGCTGCTGAAGGGGGAGGTGAAGGTGAAATACTGTATAAAACCGCATCAACATTGGTAATGGGTAGTCCGGTAGTATTTCAGGGTACGTATTCCTATTGTCTTGTTGATGAAGAGATGAATCCGGTCGATACTTACTCTATGGCTGCCGGGCTTGATTATCCCGGGGTCGGACCGGAGCACTCTTATCTGAAAGATACAGGAAGGGCCGAATATTTTTGTGTAACTGATAAAGAGGCAGTCGAAGCTTTTCAAATGCTGTCGAAACTGGAAGGTATAATCCCTGCAATAGAATCCTCTCATGCACTTGCGCTTGCTATGAAACAGCTTAAAGGAAAAAAAGACAAGGTAAGCATTATCAATTTATCAGGAAGAGGAGATAAAGATATAGGAAGAAAGTTGGTTTAGTATGATTTAGATGATTTAAAATGGTCCGTCCTGTATTTTTCATCAGGGCGGACTTTTTTTCTTGAAGAATTTTCTTCTAATTTTGCCTTTAAATTAATGGGGTATGGGAAAGATAAGAGAAGAGTATAAAGACGGGCTGAATTTACCGCTTGTGGAGCAGTTTTATACCATTCAGGGAGAAGGATTTCATGCAGGAAAACCTGCTTATTTTATCCGAATCGGGGGGTGTGATATTGGTTGTCACTGGTGTGATACCAAACTTTCCTGGAGAGCAGACCTGCATCCGCTTGTTCCAATACAGGATATTCAGGAGGCTGTCAGGAATACAGCAGCTAAGTCAATTGTGGTAACAGGAGGAGAGCCCTCTTCCTATAACCTCGACCCCCTTTGTCAGTCTCTTAAACAACTTCAGGTAAAAACTTTTCTTGAAACAGCGGGTACTGGCGAATATACAGGAATCTGGGACTGGATTTGTTTATCTCCCAAGAAACATAATCCCCCGGAAAACGTTTTCTATAAGAGAGCCAATGAACTCAAAGTAATTGTGTTTAAAGAAGACGACATTGCATGGGCTGAAGAGGCATCGCAACATGTAGGTAAAGACTGCCTGCTCTATCTTCAACCCGAATGGAGCCGATATGAGAAGATGATCCCGAAAATTGTTGAGTATGTAAAAATGCACCCCAGGTGGAATGTATCGCTCCAGGCACACAAATTTATGCACATACCTTAGAATTGGATTTTAGAAACAAGTTTACCCTGCAAAAACATGAAAAAACTGATTATTTTATTGGTATTATCCACTTTCTCAGCGTCCATTATTCAAGCTCAGCATGACTATTCAACCAAGTCAAAGAAGGCCATTGAATATTTTAACGAAGCGTGGAAAAATTACAACATCAGAGAGTATGATCAAGCTCTTGAATTTCTGAATAAAGCTTTAGATAAAGACGATGAGTTTATAGAAGCTTATATTGTGAAGGGACAGGTTTATGAAGCAATGAATGAACCTGGTAAGGCCCTGGATAATTACAGGAAAGCGATTGGAGTTGATCCGGATTATTACCCCAAGCTTTATTACAGCATTGGATACCTGCATCAAAATCAGGGGAGGTATGAAGAAGCGAAAAAAAGTTTTCGGACTTTCCTGGAATACGAAAGTATTGGCCCTATTTTCAGAGATAAGACTAAGATGAAAATTAAATCCTGCCATTTTGCTATTCACCAAAAGCAGAATCCGGTGGATTTTGAGCCTGAAAACCTTGGATATGCAGTGAACAGCCAATACAATGATTACTGGCCCTCCCTCTCAGCAGATGGCAAAACACTTGTTTTTACGAGGTTGATACCTGTTGAAAACGCGGAAGAATTGAAACGCCAGATGGATGAGTTGCCTGAACCCAGGCGCAGAATGATGATGTCCATCAATCCTCTGGAACAGGAAGATTTTTTTGTAAGTTATAAATCCGATACAGGGTGGATGCAAGCAAGGAATTTAGGTGATCCTTTAAATTCGGATGATAACGAAGGAGCCCAGACATTGTCCGCCGATGGAAAGACTATGTATTTCAGCGCCTGCAACAGGAAAGACAGCAAAGGGGGATGTGATATTTATGTTACTCACAAGAAGGACGATCAGTGGACGAAACCAAAAAATATTGGTGCTCCTGTAAATACTATCAATTGGGAGTCACAGCCATCCATTAGTCCTGATGGGAGAACACTTTATTATGCAAGCGAGAGAAAAGGAGGCAAAGGGAAGAAAGACATCTGGATGTCTACATTGAAATCAGACAGTACATGGACAAAACCTGTTAATCTTGGGGATAGTATAAATACTCCGGGTGAAGATATAGCTCCGTTTATACACCTGGATAATCAAACCCTGTATTTTGCTTCTGATGGCTGGCCGGGAATGGGCAATCTGGACCTGTTTAAATCACGGAAAAAGAATGATTCAGTGTGGTCTGAACCTGTAAATCTGGGCTATCCTATAAATACACATAAAAACGAAGTGGGAATAATCGTAAATACTCTTGGTACTGAAGCCTTCTATTCCAGCAACAGGGAGGAAGGTATGGAAAAAGACATATACTCTTTTAAGCTTCCTGAGGCTGCCCAGCCTGTTTCCAGTTCTTACATGAGAGGACGTGTATACGATGCAGAAACAAATGAGCCCCTCAAAGCACATTTTGAGTTAATTTCCCTGAATAATGAAAACCTTCTGATGGATTCCTATTCAGATAAAAACGATGGTAAGTTCCTTGTGAGCATCCCTTCAAACAACGATTATTTGATGAATGTTTCAAAGAAAGGTTATCTGTTTTATTCGGATAATTTTCAGCTTGAAGGCAAATATGAGGCATCTGAACCTTTTGAAAAGGATATTCCTTTGAAACCTATTAAAGAGGGTGAAAAAATAATTTTAAGAAACGTTTTTTATGAACTGGATTCGTACGAACTGAAGGACGAATCAAAAGTTGAGCTTGACAAGCTTTATGGTCTGTTGAAAGAAAACCCCACGCTTATGCTGGAAATCTCAGGCCATACCGACAGCCTGGGAACCAATGAATACAACATAGAACTTTCGGAAAACCGGGCTCAGTCTGTTTATAATTATCTTGTAGAGAAAGGTATTGATGAAGACAGACTCACTTATAAGGGATATGGAGAGACTCAACCTATAGCTCCTAACAGAACTGAGAAAGGAAGGGCCCTGAACAGACGGACAGAAGTTAAGGTGATAAAAAAATAATACAGTGTATAAGTGCAAAAAATAAAAATCATAAGGTCATTTCGACTGCCTTATGACTTTTTTATGATTAGAAGTTAGCTGGAAATTCAGGATTTTCTCTCAGAGGATGAACCTTGCTTGCTATTTAATTCTTCAGGTTCAGTGCTACCATTCTCAATGAGTGATTTGATTCTTTCAATCTGTTTTTGCTTGTTAACTTCCCTAAGGTTTAAAGCTGTCTCTGTGAAATACTGATGTTTAGAAATAAATTTGAGTTGTAGTTTGTTCCACTCGTTAATATCTCCAATTTTATCCTGGGCCTTCAGTTCCTTATATAAAGTGTTGGAAACAGGTATGAAATCGCTTCTTCCCAGGTAGTCAAGATCCGCATCACACATGATTTTTTCCAGGGTATTTTGTGGATCCGGGGGTATTTTGGTAGACATAATCAGGTCTTCAATTTTTTCTATCTGGTCCTGTCGGTAGCTGAACTTAGGTAAATATTCCTTGGCTAGCTGACTGCCGTAATATTCATGGTTGTCATATCCAATGGTATGTCCTGCGTCGTGGAAAAGAGCTGCGGTTTTAAGAAGCAGTATCGCTTCATCATCAACACCTTCGCCATAACCAATTAGTTCAACCTGGTTAACCACATCAATGGTGTGCTTGACGTTATGGTAATAAAGGTAGTCCGGAAGTTCTTTCTCCAGTTTGTCCAGAATCAGTTCCTGCAAATCCGTGAACTGACGGAGCAGGTATTTGTTCATGAAAATGTTGTTCGGGATTTTACCTATTTTCCGGTCTTCTGAATAAGCAGGTTTAATTCGCTTAAGCTTTAGAATTTCCATATCCCCTACATATTTCACCGGGATTTTGCCATTGTAATCACAGGCGAAATATTGTTTTATCAGTTCATAGGTCATAATGGACATATTTACATCTTCAAACTCGCTGGCAGAGGCTATACGGGTTGCTATATGAACGGTATCGCCCTTGAGGTCATAGGATAGTTTTTTTCTCCCATGAAAATTGGCTGTAACAGCACCAGTGTGAATACCTATTCTGAAATCCCAGAATTCATGGTTTTCAGATTCATATTCCTCTTTCAGCTTGACCATATAATCCTTCATTTCAAGGGCAGCAAGCACAACATCCACAGGATTGGTGATGTTTTTTTCAGGCACACCACCCGCACACATATAAGCATCGCCTATGGTTTTTATTTTTTCAATCTTGTATTTTTTAACAATTTTGTTGAACTCAAGGAAGATATTGTCCAATTCATCCATTATGTCGGTGGAAGTCTTTTGCTGGGCTATTCTTTTTATACCCTGAACATCGGCATAAAGTACCGTGACCATGTCAAAACGGAGAGAACGCGTTTTGCTGGGATATTTTGTGCCTTTGGGAAGGTGTTCGGAAGGAATCTGGGCAATTACATTTTCAAGTTTTTCTTTTTCTTTGGATAGTTTTGATTTTTCATTATTAAGTTCTTTAAGTTGTTTTGTCAACTCCTTATTTTCTTTGATAAGTTCCGATATCCTGTATAATAATTGTTCTTCCTTGTGCTTATCCATTTTTCTCTCTTCTTTCTTCTTTCTTTTGAGCTAACGAAATATTATTAAAATGGTTATAAAATTATTTAAAAAAATCTAAACAGTAATAAATTCAATCTTGTATATTTGTTTGTTGACTGAGCTATTTTAAAGATTTATCAAAATGTTTAAATTAGCAATTTTATGATGTAACAGAAATCATATGGTTTAACCACAAAACTTTAAAAATTACAACTATGCGAAACAAATTATTTAGTGTACTGAATTTATTATTGGTTTTTGCCATTTTGGCCGGATGTAATCAGCCAAAAAAAGAAAACGAAGATAGCATGGCAAAAATTCCAGTGAGCGAGGTTCAGAAGAAAGTGGATGAGTTTGTTGAAGTTGAGCTTAAAGCAGACATCAGCCACCTCTCTGAAAACCAAAAAAAGATGGTATCTCATCTTTTTGATGCAGCAAGTATTATGGATGATATTTTCTGGAAGCAGGCATTTGGAGAGAAAGAAGAGTTGATGAATAAGATTGAGAACGAAAGCCTGAAGGCTTTTGTAAAAATCAATTACGGGCCCTGGGAAAGGTTGAAAGAGAATAAGCCTTTTGTTAAAGGATACGGAGAAAAGCCAGCCGGTGCAAACTTCTACCCGGAAGATATGACCAAAGAAGAGTTTGAAAAATTCGAAGCAGAAGATAAAACAAGCCTTTATACGTTAATCAGAAGAGATGAGGAAGGCAACTTAATGACAATACCTTATCATGAAGCTTACGAAGAAAAAACACAAAAAGCTGCAGATCTCCTGAAAAAAGCTGCTGAGCTGGCAGATAATAAAACCTTTGAAAAATATCTCAATTTAAGAGCAGAAGCACTGCTTAACGATAAGTATCTGGATTCTGATATGGCCTGGATGGATGTGAAAAATAATGATATCGATTTTGTGGTAGGTCCGATTGAAAATTATGAAGACAATCTTTATGGGTACAAAGCTGCTCATGAGGCTTTTATACTTGTAAAAGACCATGAATGGACGAAAAAACTCACAAAATTTAGCGCATTGTTGCCAGAACTGCAGAAAAGTCTGCCTGTAGAAGACAAATATAAACAGGAAAAACCTGGTAGCGATTCAGACCTGGGAGTATACGAAGCTGTTTTTTATGCAGGTGATTGTAATGCAGGAAGTAAAACAATAGCTATTAACCTGCCTAATGATGAACGAGTACATGTTGAAAAAGGAAGCCGTAAACTTCAGTTAAAGAACGCAATGCGTTATAAATTTGAAAAGATCCTGGTTCCTATAAGCGATGTTCTTATAGATGAATCTCAAAGAAAATACATCAAGTTTGATGCTTTCTTTGAAAATACCATGTTTCATGAAGTAGCTCACGGACTTGGAATAAAGGAAACCATTAACGGAAAAGGTACTGTAAGAAAGGCATTAAAAGAATATTACAGTCCGGTGGAAGAAAGCAAAGCAGATATTCTGGGCTTATTTCTGGTTAAGCAACTTGCTGACATGGATGAATTGGAAGATAAAGAAATAAAGGATAATTATGTAACCTTTATGGCAAGCATCTTCCGTTCCATTCGTTTTGGTGCAGCCAGTTCTCATGGTAAAGCCAATATGATGCGTTTCAATTATTTCAAAGAAATGGGAGCGTTTACAAGAGATTCAGAAACCGGAACATATAAAGTAGATTTTGAAAAGATGACCGAAGCGATGAATACTCTTGGAAACAAAATCCTCACAATGCAGGGTGATGGAAATTATGATGCAGCTAAAAAGATGGTTGACGAAAAGAGTGTAATAGAAGACCAACTGCAAAAAGACCTGGATAGACTTACAAAAGAAGGTATACCCAGAGACATAAGATTTAAGCAAGGAAAAGATGTTCTTGGCATCGAATAGATTTTTTGCTATTTATCGGAGATAGGAATAATTCATGAATTATTCGGTATAAAGCCTGTCGGTATCCGGCAGGCTTTTTTTATTTGTAAATTAGAATTTTAATGGATTGTGATTAGATTATGTTTATTTTTGTATTAAATCCTGCTGGAACAAAGTCCTATGCGAAAGAGATCGTATTTACTTGCGAACCTGAGAAGTTTTTTGGCAGTGCACTTCTTTCCTAACTTTAGGCTAATTAAAATTTTGCTATTAGTGATTGGCGCTTTTTGTTTGTCAATAGATATGACTTATTCCCAGGGGACTTCCTCTGATTATTCCAAAATTTACTACATTTTATCTGATTCCCTTCCTGTTTCCGATTCCCTTCCTGATGAAAAAGACAGAAAAGGCCAAAAACCAGTCATATTCATGGTTAACCCTGAAGATGCCCGACATACGGACCAATTTTATGACTCCCTCAGATATAAGGCAGGGCGACACTATTTGCTGCAAACCATTCATGATTTTCTAATTGTTCCTACGAGGGAATCGAAATTATTAGAAAACGATAAAGTCAATGATATAGAAAATCCTTTTTTACAATACAGAGGTAAGGAAATTGACAATGTTATCATCAGGCAGTTGAATGTTTTTGGAACTGCTGTAGATGATACCGTTTCTCTCAATGTTTCGTGGTATAAAGATTTTGCTAACTGGATGCATATTTTTACCAAAAAAGAAATCATCCATGAAAATCTGCTATTCGAAAAAGGGGATAGCCTTGATCCCCTTTTGCTGGCTGATAATGAAAGGGTGTTAAGGAACCTGCAGTATATCAAAGATGCCAGAATTCTTGTGAATACCCAAAAGGATTCACAAAAGGTTGATGTAATAGTTATTACCCAGGATGTTTGGTCTAAAGGATATAATGTGGATTTGAAAAGTATTAATTCAGGAGAGATTAGGTTGTTTGATAACAACATTTTTGGTATCGGTCACCGGTTTCAGGCTGATTTGATGTTTGACTATTTAACACAGGAGAATTTTGGATATCAAACATCCTATAAACTCAATAACTTAATGGGGTCATTTATAGATGCAAGGTTTTTTTACCTTGATGCATTCGAAAATTTTAGTTACGGAATGCATTTCTCTCGTGAATTTTATTCATACAAAACCCGGTGGGTTGGAGGAGTTACAGCATATAAAAGAGAAACGGTGCAGAACATCAGGAAGGAAGATACTATGCTTCTCAATGTGCCACTGAACTATGTGGAACATGATGCATGGATCGGTTATGGTTTTCCAATAAGTTCACAAAAAGGGGATTTTAAGGATCGGAACAGGCTGGTTCTGTCTGCAAGGTATAACAGGAATAAGTTTTTCGAGGGTCCGGAGGTTAGTGAAAGGTATAATTATCACTATCATAACAACCACCTATTTCTTGCCAATGTCAGTTTTTCACGGCAGAATTTTTATAAAACTGCCTTAATTTACGGATTTGGGCAAACAGAGGATATCCCTGTCGGTGATTTGCTTGGTTACACCTTTGGCTGGGAAGCCGATGAATTTTTTCGACGTTTCTACTCCGGTATTAACCTGAAACACGGGAATTATTACCCTAACTTCGGGTATCTATCCAACAGTCTGAATTTCGGAGGATTTATTTATGATGGCAGCTTCGAACAAGGGGTTTTGAACTTTAGATCAAGTTATATCAGTAAATTGTTTGAGATTGATAATTTGAAACTGAGGCAATTCGTGAACCTTCAATATAAATATGGCATCAATAGGTTTAGTGATGAATACATCAGGTTCGACAGGCGAAAAGATATCAGGGGTTTTGATGAAAGCAACCTTTTTGGAGACAAGAAACTGGTTTTAAAACTAGAGACCGTAGGATTTACCAACCTGTTTTACTATGGATTTCGTTTTGCCGTATATGGTTTCATGGATTTTGGCTTTATAGGGCCGGAAAGCAAACTAATCTTTAAAAATCCTCTCCACAGTGGTTTTGGCCTGGGTTTCCGGGTGCGAAATGAGAACCTTGTTTTTCAGACTTTCCAGATTCGGTTAGGATATTATCCTGATTTGTCTTTTGGTAACAGTTTGTTGTTTAAAATGTCGGGTGAAAAAACATTGGAGCCCGAGCGATACACCCCAACAGCTCCCGGAACTATAAATTTTTAGGAATGCTTTTTTTATTTTTGCATTATGCGAAAGAAAATTACAATTGACATAGAAGATACTTCCCATTATAAGAAACAATTACTCGAGTGGGCCAGGGAAAAGGAGGATTTTATACTTTTAGACAGCAATGATTTTACGGAAAAATACCCGGAAAAACAAACTTATACCTTTGACTTTATAGCCGCATTCGGACAGATAGATTCCATTACCTCAGCGGAGCATAGTGGTTTTGCTCAAATTTCCGACTTCCTCGAAAAGAAACAGGACTGGATTTTTGGATTTTTTGGATACGATCTCAAAAATGAACTTGAGGATTTGTCTTCGGAAAACATTGATGAGATTGATTTTCCCGGGTTGTATTTTTTTCAGCCTGAATTCGTTGTTTTATCCTTTCAAAAACAAGCCGAAATACAATTTCTTCCTGAATTCGCCTCAGAAAGTCAGGTTTATGAGTTGCTCAATCAGATTTCAAACCAAAGAATTATTGAAGATTTAACCGCGGAAGGTTTACCTGTTAGCATAGAAAGCCGATTTTCCAGGGAGGAATATCTGGAAACCATTCAGAAATTACGTAGTCACATAAAGCGCGGGGATGTTTATGAAATCAATTTTTGCCAGGAATTTTATGCATGGGCTGAAATCGATCCGTATTCCATTTACAGGAAACTTTCCGGTTTATCACCCAGTCCATTCGCATCCTTCTTCAAATTAAACGATAAATTCCTGTTATCTTCCAGTCCGGAGCGTTTTCTCAGAAAGAACGGGAGCCGGGTTATTTCACAGCCCATAAAAGGAACAAGCAGAAGAGGAAGAAATAAGAAAGAGGATAAAATGTTGAAAGATCGGCTTTATTATGATAAAAAAGAAAGGGCGGAGAATGTAATGATCGTGGATTTGGTGAGAAATGATCTATCACGCACAGCAAAACCGGAATCTGTTCATGTGGATGAACTTTATGGTATATACTCTTTTGAGCAGGTTCATCAGATGATATCTACCATATCTTGCGAAATTGAGCAGAAGGATTACCTGGAATGCCTCAAAAACTGTTTTCCAATGGGTTCGATGACAGGTGCTCCTAAAGTCAGGGCCATGCAGCTAATCGAACAATATGAAAAAACCAAACGCGGATTGTATTCCGGCGCCGTTGGCTATTTTTCGCCGGAAAGAGATTATGATTTTAATGTAGTTATCAGAAGCATTTTATACAATTCTTCAAAAAAATATGTATCTTATTCCGTCGGAGGCGCTATTACTTATC
>CAZPDP010000010.1:15287-86861 GCA_964585385.1 uncultured Bacteroidales bacterium | reverse complement strand
TAAAAGAATAGAATTACGTCATTAAATTTCAAGGACCAACCCATCATAGGCTAGTTTCATATTTTCGGGCAAACTTTTATTTACCTCTTTGTGAAAACCCATTTGATGGCTGATGTGAGTAAAGTAGGCATAGCGGGGACTAAATTCCCTAACCATTTCCTGTGCTTCAGAAAGGGAGAAGTGCGAAACGTGTTTCTTTCTTCTTAAAGCATTAATTACCATGTATTTGGTACCGATGATTTTTTCTTTTTCTTCTTCGGGAATATAATTGGCATCGGTTATGTATGTAAAATCGCCCATTCTAAAACCTAAAACCGGTAATTTGTAGTGGTAAGCTCTTATGGGTATTATTTCAACGTTATCAATTTGAAAGGGTGTGGTGTCAATTGTATTCAGTTTGATATCGGGAACTCCGGGATATTTATTCTGTTCAAAAGCGTAAGGAAGCATCTGTTTAATTGCTTCCAGCACTCTTTCTTCAGCGTAAACAAAAAGGGGCTTTTGTCTTAAAAAATTAATAGGCCTCACGTCGTCCAGTCCTGCAATATGATCCCTGTGCTCATGAGTATAGATAATGGCATGAATATCGGTAATCTGTTCCTGCAGCATCTGCTGTCGAAAATCCGGTCCGGTATCAATAATAAATGTTTTTTCTCCTGATTCAATCAGAACAGACGTTCTTAAGCGCTTGTCTTTTTCATCAGATGATTGACAAACCTTGCAATTGCAACCAATAACAGGTACCCCCTGAGATGTTCCTGTACCTAAAAATCTAATTTTCAATTTCTAAAACTCTTTTTTATTTCCATTCTGGACGTTAAGAACAACAAATATAATAAAACTATAACAGCTAAAACAGCAGAAGGGATGGCCGCCTTCTCACCAAAAAGTGTAAAAGCAGTAACAACGCTGAATCCTGAACTTTTAATTGTAAGCAACAAAGTTTGCGGGATTAAGATGGCACTATCCTTATTTCTTTTCTTCATAAAAAGTTCAAACAAACTCCCGATGCCAAAAGTTCCGGCTACCAGGACCAAAGTAATAAGTAATAAAATGTCATAATTCTGAAAAAACACTTGCCGGTTAATTCCCACAGCGGTATAAATAATAAGTGCAAAACCAATATCTACCATTTTACCCCTGATGGTTTTTACTACGTTGGCCAGAGGCGGAAGCAATAAAAGCCTGGAAATTATGAGGGGTATGATAATCAATTTTACCATGAGCCAGATCAGTTCAAATGAGGTAACAGCTGTACTGCCTTTGGTAAAAAAACCAATAACAAGCGGGGTAATAATAATAGAAGCCAGAAAAGCGCCCAGGATACCTATAATGGAATAATTCATGTTTCCTTTGAGGATACCTGAAAAAGGAACAATCGCAACACCCGGAGGTGCGGTGGCTATTACAACAAAACCGTAAAACAATGTTTTATTAGGCATTAGAAACCAGGCAAGGAGAATAATAACGGTTCCAAAAATGAAAAAATTCAGAAAAGTACCCGTTAACATAGGCCTTACCATGTTTTTGAGAGGAAACATCGACCGGGTTTGTATACCTGTCATGGAAAAAATCATGGTAACCATTAAAATATAAAGTGTATAGGATTTTAAAAGCTGTGAAAAATCATTCAAGGTAAGACCCAGTAAAAGGGCCATTATGAGTATCACATTTCTGTTTAAAAGAATATTTCGAAAGAAGTATATCATAATCCTCTAATTTTCTATTTTTGAAAAGAAAAAGATCAAGAATCAATGTTATTCCTGATCTTCAAAAAACTCAGATGCAAATGAAAGGAAAACTTTTCCTAATACCAACTACCCTGGGCGATTGTTCAATAGATTATTCAATTCCCCGTGATATTTCTTCAATTATCGGGAGATTAAACGTTTACATCGTCGAAAATATTAAAACCGCTAGACGATACATACGAAAAGCCGATAAAAACAAGGACATAGATAAAATTGAGTTTCTGGTTTTAAACAAACACACTAAAGAACAGGAAATCCCTGATTTTTTGAAACCATTAAAAGAAGGACATGATGTAGGAATTATCTCAGAAGCCGGAGTACCGGGTGTAGCCGATCCGGGAGCCGCAATTGTGGAACTTGCCCACAAAGAAGAAATTCGTGTAGTACCGCTGGTAGGGCCCTCCTCTATTATTTTAGCTCTTATGGCTTCTGGCTTAAACGGTCAGAATTTTGCTTTCCGGGGTTATCTCCCGATAAAAAATTACGAAAGAATTAAAAGTTTAAAAAGACTGGAAAAAATTTCCAAAACAGAGCACCAGACTCAAATATTCATGGAAAC
This sequence comes from uncultured Bacteroidales bacterium, assembly GCA_964585385.1. Taxonomy (GTDB): domain Bacteria; phylum Bacteroidota; class Bacteroidia; order Bacteroidales; family UBA12077; genus JAGXLC01. The sequence continues at coordinate 84,551 of CAZPDP010000010.1, read as the reverse complement.
ACCTTACAGAAACAACAAACTACTCGAAATTATACTTGAGAATTGCAGCCCAAAAACCTCACTCTGCATTGCCTCAAACATTACCTGCAACGACGAGTTCATACAAACAAAAACCATAGAAAAATGGAAAAAAGAGATACCCAACCTGCATAAAAAACCTGCTATTTTCCTTCTGCATTCTTATTAAAACCTAAGTTGAGCGGTTTCCCGATTTTTATCGGGATAGTGAAAAAGCGCTTTACTTATCCGACACTTCGTGTACGGGGCAATTGGGGTTAAAAAAAAGACTGAATACTCTGTTTCAAAATGTTTTCAGCATTGGGGCCTTCGTTAAAGAGCAAATCAATAATACTCAGATTCTCTATAAAGCCATATTTCTCGTCAAAAACCTGATGATAATAAACAGGCCGAAATAATGGATCTTTCTTTTGCATCCTTTTTTTAGGATGAATCGAATCCCTGTAATCATCCATTTCTAAAGGATTTTTTATATAATCTTGTGTAAATTTTATGAGTGGTTCAATTTCAAGCTGTTCAAAAATATAGTCCTGAATTTGTGTATTAAAATCCAGTAAAAAATCATATTTTTTCTTGTAAAACAGAGAAAATTCATCCTGGAAAAACTCAAAAAACGGAGAAGAGCTGTAAGCCGATTCTATTGAAGTCCAGTGATTCTTTTGCCATTCCAGCGTATTATCTATTCGTATATCTTTTGTTCTGGTTTTTGGATCATCTTTTGTAACCGGTATGGTCAGGGGCAATTTCCCATTGGCGGAAAGAATAATACAACGATTCCTGTAACTTTGCTTCTGGTAATTCTCCTCAATTTCAATATAGAGGCTGTCGTAGCAAAGAAATTTGGTATAATATTGAACCGGCCCAAGGTAAGCCGTCGTTAAAATTGCGGAATCTGCAATTTGCATTAGTTCGTAATCCTAGTGAGCTATAAAAATTCAAAATCCTCCACTACCAGATAAATCAAAATAGGCGGGATTTCAATTCTTTATCACGTTAAACATTCGTTTCCAGCGAATTTTGTCGAAGAACCTTCCGTACTTATCTACAGATAACCAGATAAAGACTGCCTTGCCCACCACATGGTCTTCAGGAACAAATCCCCAGTAACGGGAATCCATCGAATTATGCCTGTTGTCTCCCATCATAAAGTAATAATCCATCTTAAAAGTATATTCGCTGGTTTTCTTTCCATTGATATAGATTGTACTGTCTCTTACTTCCAATTCGTTTCCTTCATGAGTATCAATGATACGCTCATAAAGTGGAAGATTATGCATATTTATGCTTACTGTCTTTCCTTTTTCCGGTATATACAAGGGACCAAAATTATCTTCTGTCCATTTAAAATCATCATCTATAGGGAATATATCATACTGAACAGCCTTCGGGTTTATACTTTCGTATTTGTTAACATTAACCACATTGGTGAAATGTTTAATTTTTTGAAGATTCTCTTTAGTTAAAGGCATTCGGTATAGCGAACTGGCTGAGTTATAACTTCTGTCGCTTCTATTTATCCCCATCCTGTCAAGTAAGACAGAATTAATTTTCGAACCATCTGTTTTCACCAGGTAATTATATTGCATATTTTCAAAATGCTCTTGTTCTTTTCCATTTATATAAACCTGTCCATGAACTATTTCAAGAGAATCTCCAGGAATAGCAACGCATCTCTTAACATAATTAGTTCTTTTATCAACCGGCCTGGTTGTTATATCATAGTTCTTTAAAATCTCACTTCTTGCTTTCTGCAAGTATTTATCAAAAGAAAGTACAGATCTTCCATTGCGAATATCTCTTCTTTGCAGTTCGTAAGCATATTTCCTCTTTATAGCATAATAATTTTGATCCTGCATCTGCCATATAGCCGTATCACCTGCCGGGAAATTGAAAACTACAATATCGTTTCGTTCTACCTTCCCAAGTCCATCCAGCCTGTTGTATGGCCATTTAACCCACTCCACATAGGATGGGACATCGTTTGTTAAGGGAAGGGTATTATGTGCAAACGGAAATGAAATCGGTGCATTAGGCATCTTAGGACCGTAACTCACCTTGCTGACAAAAAGATAATCTCCTACCATAAGCGTCTTTTCCATGGAGGAAGTAGGAATAGTATAGGCTTCAATTAAAAAAAGACGGATTAAGGAAGCAGCAATGACTGCAAATATAAGTGCATCTACCCATTCAATAAGTTTACTGGGCTTTTCTCCACGTTTTTTCCAAAAGGTCCAGTTAACTTTTTTTGTGATGTATAAATCAAAGATTATTGGCAATCCAAGTAAAAACCAGGCATTTTCAAGCCAGATAACCCATAATATAAAAATGGCAGCGACTAACCCAAATTTAAAATATTTGTTTTTAAAGAATTCTTTCAATGTCATTGTATTATATATTTAATAGATCGTCCATAGAATAGATACCCTTTTTACCATACAAAAATTCGGCTGCCATAACTGCTCCCAGAGCAAAACCTTCTCTGCTTTTAGCCGAATGTTTGATCTCTATTTCATCAAAACGGGATTTGTAAAATACTTTATGTATTCCGGGAATTTCATTCTCACGGATTGAGCGTACTCCCAACTCATCACCCCTTTCAGCCTCGTTCTTCACCCATTTATTTTTTCTGTCTATCTCCTGAAGGATGCTTTCAGCTATGTTCACAGCTGTTCCGCTGGGGGCATCCAGCTTATGAATGTGATGTGTTTCCTCCACTTCCACCTCATAATCAGAATATTGATTCATGATTTTCGCCAGGAAAGCATTCACCTTAAAAAAGAGGTTCACCCCTATATTGAAATTGGGTGCATGAAAAAAACTTTTCCCCTGTTCAATGCATTGTTTCCGAATCTCATAAAACCGGTCCATCCAGCCGGTTGTACCAGAAACCACTGGAATGCCGGCTTCAAAACATTTGACAATATTCTCGTATGCTGAATCAGGTGCAGTAAACTCAATAGCAATGTCACCCTTTTGAAGATTTGAGACAGTAAAGTCATCCGGGTTGTCTTTATCAATAGTCAGAATTACTTCATGCCCCTTTTTTTCAGCAACTTGCTCTATTTCTTTACCCATCCGGCCATAGCCTATCAGTATCAATTTCAATGGTTGCATAGTGAGTTGTATTTTAAAAAGATGGCATGCTAATATATAACATTTTACCTACAATCCAGTGTTAAAAAAACTAAAAAAGGGAAAGCGCCTGCCTTCCCTTCTGTATAATTAAATAGTAATCTCGATTAAGCCTTTGCTTCTTTCACAACAGCCTTAAATGCTTCAGGATGATTCATGGCCAAATCAGCTAATACTTTCCTATTCAGATCAATACCTTTCTGATTCAATTTACCCATTAATTCCGAGTAAGACATACCGTTTTGTCTTGCTCCTGCATTAATTCTCTGAATCCAGAGTTTCCTGAAATTTCCTTTCTTTCTTCTTCTATCGCGGTAAGAATATTGAAGACCTTTCTCTACCGCATTCTTGGCTACTGTGTAAACATTTTTTCTTGCACCAAAATAGCCTTTTGCCTGTTTAAGGATTTTTTTCCTTCTTTTTCTTGATGCTACTGAATTCGTTGCTCGTGGCATAATTTTTCGATTTTTGAATACTTAGCGGCCTTATTAAAATAAGACTCTTTCAGCTAAAATACTCTGTTAAACATAAATTTTAATTACTTCATTCCTAATAATTCCTTGATATTATTCCTGTCTGCTTTATCAACCACAGCATAATATCCCAGATTTCTTTTGCGCTTTTTCGATTTCTTTGTTAAAATGTGACTTTTATACGCATGCTTTCTCCTGATCTTTCCAGTGCCAGTTGTTGTAAATCTTTTTTTGGCGCCCGGATTCGTTCTGATTTTTGGCATAATTTACATTTTTAATTTAATCCTCGATTTCAATTACTTTTTCTTGGTTGTCTTCGGTGCTATAAACATCGTCATTCGCTTACCTTCTAATTTCGGCATCTTTTCAACAGTGCCATACTCTTCAAGGTCCTGGGCCAAACGTAACAATAAAATTTCACCTTTTTCCTTAAACAGAATCGAACGTCCTTTGAAAAATACAAAAGCTTTCACTTTTGCTCCATCCTCCAAAAATTTCTTTGCGTGATTCAGTTTAAAATTATAGTCATGTTCATCCGTATTAGGTCCGAAACGAATTTCTTTAACAACCACTTTGGTGGTTTTTGACTTGATTTCTTTTTGTTTCTTTTTCTGCTGATAAAGAAACTTCTGATAATCAATAATTTTACAAACCGGTGGTTCTGCTTTCGGAGAAACTTCTACCAAATCCAATCCATGCTGGTCTGCCATTTTCAGGGCTTCTTCAACAGGATATATTCCGGGATTATCGATGTTGTCTCCTACAAGCCGTACTTCTTTGGCTCGTATTCTTTCGTTAATTCTATAATTAAACTGTTGATTCTGGTTTTTTGGTTTTTTTCTTGCTATGTTTCTGCCCTCCTTCTTTTTGATTCAGTTTGCAAATATATATTATTGATTGACAAATTCAAGCTGTTTATTAATTTCTTTTTGGATAAAATCCTTAAATTCTGATAACCCCATGGATCCCTGATCTCCTACACCTTGCTTTCTCACTGATACCAGCTCATTTTCAACTTCTTTTTCACCAACAATAAGCAGGTAAGGGATCCTTTTTAATTCATTATCGCGAATTTTCTTTCCAATTTTTTCATTCCTTTCGTCTACTAAACTGCGAATATCGGAATTATTCATGAATTTTGAAACCTTTTTTGCATAGTCATTATATTTTTCGCTTATAGGTAAAACAACAACCTGGTCAGGAGTGAGCCATAACGGGAATTTTCCTGCAGTGTGTTCAATAAGTACCGCCACAAAACGCTCCATTGAACCAAATGGCGCACGATGAATCATAACGGGTCTGTGCCGCTGATTATCAGCTCCCACATATTCCAAATCAAATCGTTCAGGCAAATTGTAATCAACCTGGATGGTACCAAGTTGCCATTCTCTGTTTAAAGCATCTCTTACCATAAAGTCAAGCTTAGGCCCGTAAAAAGCTGCTTCGCCATACACTACCTTAGCCTCCACTTCTCTTTCCTTAACAGCTTCCAGAATAGCCTGTTCCGACTTTTCCCAGTTTTCATCACTACCAATATAATCTTCCTTCTTTTCAGGATCTCTTAATGAAGCCTGCACAGTGTAATTATTAAAATCCAGAGTTCTGAATATTTGGAGAATAATATCCATAACCTTTTTAAATTCGTCTTTTAACTGATCGGGGCGGCAAAAGATATGTGCATCGTCCTGGGTAAATCCACGAACCCTTGTAAGACCATGTAATTCACCACTCTGTTCATACCTGTAAACAGTACCGAATTCAGCATACCGTACGGGTAAATCTTTATATGAGAACTGAGTGTTTTTGTAAATCTCACAGTGATGCGGACAGTTCATAGGCTTGAGCAAAAACTCCTCTCCTTCTGCCGGCGTACTTATAGGCTGAAAAGAATCTTTTCCGTACTTTTCATAATGGCCTGAAGTTATATATAATTCTTTTTGACCAATATGCGGGGAAATTACCTGCTCATACCCGTATTCTTTCTGTATCTTTTTGAGATAATTTTCCAGTCTTTCTCTCAGTTGAGCCCCTTTTGGCAACCAAAGCGGTAAACCTTGTCCTACCTTTTGTGAAAAAGTAAAAAGACCCAGCTCTTTGCCTATTTTACGGTGATCTCTTTTCTTTGCCTCTTCCAGCATTTCAAGGTATTCATCGAGCATTTTTTTCTTGGGAAAAGTAATGCCGTATATCCTGGTCAACTGCTTATTATGCTCATCGCCTCTCCAATAAGCTCCTGCAACAGAAAGAAGTTTTATGGCTTTGATATAGCCTGTATGGGGAAGGTGGGGCCCACGACACAGGTCTGTAAAATCTCCATTCTTATAAAATGATATTGTTCCGTCTTCCAATTCGTCAATCAATTCTACCTTATACTCATCGCCTTTTTCGCTGTAGTATTTCTTAGCCCTTTCTTTCGGCACTTCTTCACGCATAAATTCCTCTTTCTGACTTGCCAGCTCTTTCATTTTGGCCTCTATTTCAGGCAAATCAGCATCGGTGATGGTTCTGTCTCCCGGATCAACATCGTAATAAAACCCGTAGTTTATGCTGGGTCCAATTCCGAATTTAGTTCCCGGGTACAGTTCTTCCAAAGCTTCGGCCATTAAGTGAGCTGATGAGTGCCAGAAGGCATGCTTGCCTTCTTCATCTTCCCATTTATTCAATTTTACTTTGGCATCTTTATATATGGGTCTGTGTAAGTCCCAAACCTCATCGTCTACATTGATTGACAAAACCTCTTTTGCTAATCTGGGGCTTATGGCTTTAGCAATATCCAGACCTGTAACACCTTCTTCAAACTCCATAACAGAGTTATCCGGTAAAGTTATTTTTATCATAGTTACTATTTAAATCTATTAAAAAATCAAAAGTTGCAAAGATAAACATAAAATTTTCGGAGTGCAAAGCTTTAAATCTTAAGCAAGCAACTCCCTGATATATCTACTTACAATCATATAAAAACATTGTTCACAGGCTGAAAGAAATAGCCTGCTATTGGAAATAACACAATTATAATTGTTAAATTATCTTTGTGGCATAAATATTGATAAAAAATTCGCTAAAATTTTCCAAACACATAGAACATGAAAAAATTTCTAACAGGGATGCTAATCCTTGCTCTGACATTGAATATTGCAATAGCACAAAATCTAACACAGACAATACGCGGAAAAGTTGTAGATGCTGATACAAAATATCCACTTCCGGGTGCATCAGTGGTCCTGCTTGAAAGTGAGCCGCAGAAAGGTACTTCAACTAATGTGGATGGAACATTTGAACTGGAAAATGTCCCTGTGGGAAGACAGGATCTACAGATTTCTTTCATAGGATATGAAACCAAAACTCTATCCCATTTGATCGTCAAGTCAGGTAAAGAATTGGTTTTGAATGTTGAGTTACAGCAGAATGTGGAGGAAATTGACCAGGTAGTAATTAAAGCAAACAGGAAAGACCAGCCCAGAAATGAAATGGCAAAAGTTAGCGCAAGATCATTTACTATTGAGGAAACCGAGAAATATGCCGGAAGCTGGGGTGATCCTTCACGAATGGCCCAGAATTATGCAGGGGTGATTTCGGCCGGAGACCAAAGAAACGACATTATTATTAGAGGGAACCCACCTATAGGTCTCTTATGGCGCCTCGAAGGAATAAACATCCCAAATCCAAATCACTTTGGAGCATTAGGTGCCTCCGGAGGTCCGGTTAGCATTCTGAACAATAACGTTTTGGCTAATTCAGACTTTTTTACAGGTGCCTTTCCGGTCGAATATGGGAATGCACTCTCCGGTGTTTTCGACCTGCAAATGCGAAATGGAAACACCAGCAAGAGAGAATATACCGGCCAGATTGGATTCAATGGTTTTGAGCTGGGTGCTGAAGGCCCTTTTTCTGATTCTAGCAATGCTTCATATATAGCCAATTACAGGTATTCAACCCTGGCTGTTTTTAATGAGCTTGGAATTGACCTCCAGGTTGGAGCCGTTCCGGAATACCAGGATCTAACATTTAATGTGAATGTCCCTACCAAAAAGGGAAGCCTGTCGCTGTTTGGTATTGGCGGATTGAGCCATATTGTTTTGGGTGAGGAAAGAGACAGTACCACTAGTTCCTACAGCGCTCCAAGAGGATTTGAAACAACCAATGGTTCGGATATGGGAGTCGTTGGACTCAGTTATATGCATTTCTTCAGCAAAAACACCCGCTTCAAAAACAGTGTGTCAGTTTCAGGGCACAGGGTTTCCACTTCCATTGACTCAGTCTATGAAAACCGATCCAATAAATTGTATTACCATGAAAACAATTCGCAGTCGAAAATAGGATGGTACGGCAAACTGGTCACAAAACTCGATCCCCGGAACAGACTGGATTTTGGAGTGAACCTGGAGAGCTATTCTGTAAGCTATGTTGACAGTGTGCACAAAAGCTGGACCAATACTGAACTTGCTGAGAATGAAAGTGAATTTATTAAACAACTGGATGTTCAGAAAAACAATCTGTTTCTGACACAGGCATACACCCAATGGCAGCACCGATTCACAAACGACCTTGTTCTTTATGCAGGAGTCAATTTTTTGCATTTTAGTTATAACAACACCTGGAGCCTGGAACCAAGGACCAGCTTAGAGTGGAAATTCAAAAAAAAACAGAGCATCAGCCTGGGATACGGCTACCATTCCCAATTGCCGCCAATGTTTTTGTATTTTGTAGAAACGCGTACAGAGCAAGATGAATATATTCAGACCAACTCTGATATAGGTTTCAGCAAAAGCAACCAGGTTGTTCTTTCGTATGACAGGAGTTTCTCTCCAAACCTTCGAATGAAGGTTGAATCATATTACCAGTATCAGCATAACCTTCCCGTTGAAAGCAAGCCCAGCTATTTCTCACTGGCAAATTACGGGGCGAGCTTTCACCAACAGAGAGTCGACAGTCTGGTAAATGAAGGAAACAGTAAAAATTACGGTTTGGAATTTACCCTGGAAAAATTTTTCCACAACAATTACTACTTTCTAGTAACCACCTCCCTTTATGAGAGCAAATACAAACCCAGCAAAGGAGGATACCGTAATACAGCCTTTAATGGAAATTATGTTGTTAATGTACTGGGGGGATATGAAATCTCAATAGGAAACCAGAATACCCTGGCTATCAACCTGAGGATGATTTCTGCAGGAGGAAAAAGATATACTCCTATCGATTTGGAAGCTTCCAGAGAAGAGGGATACACTGTTTATAAAAGAGAGCAGGCTTATGAAAAGCAACTGGATGATTATTTCAGAGTAGACGGTCGTATTTCGCTGAAGGTTAACAAGAAAAATACCACCCAGGAATGGGCGTTGGATATTACCAATGTAACGGATCACGCCAATGTCTTCAGCAGAAATTTTGACGTTGCTTCCGGGAATATTGTAACAGAATATCAACAGCGCTTTTTCCCGATGATGTTTTACAGGATTAATTTTTAATTTCAGATTATCTTTCTTTGGGCACTCTCAAGGTTTTCAGTATCAAACTCCACCAGGGCGAGTTTCTCTTTGTCATAAGCAGCGCTAAATGCATAAGTCTGCCCGATTTTCTGCTGCCAACGTCCTGTAATCGAAGAAGCTTCGTGAATATGACCGTGTAAGGTAACCAAAGGTTGTTCACTCTCAATAAACCTTTTCATGGCTATGCTGCCAACATGTACATCCAATGGTACATAATCAATCATCTTTCCATCCAGGCCCGCGCGATCGAGAGCGGTGTTATATGGAGGCGAGTGAAAAAGAAAGATGCTTTTAGAGGGATCAATATTTGCAGAGAACTGTTCTAAATCGGTTTTTATATTAGAATATTCTGTGTCATAATCGGGTTCTACAGTGCGCATTCCCTGAAAAGGATGAGAACATCCCGGATCAACATACCTTGAGACATCATATTTCTCCCAGTCTTTCAAACCAAATGGGGTTGGCGGCACCCAGGCATATCCTATGATGTATAAGTCTTCCTGTTTCAATATTTTTTGATTAGCATAAAACCAAAGCTGATGTTCTTCCTCAACATGGATTAGTTTGGGTTCATGCATCCGAGGATCGTCATTGCCCAGTATGATATAAACATGGGGATAACGCTCTTTCAGTTCTTCTTTGAGTTTAGCAAAATTATTTTTCAAATATCCTGTAATAAAATCTTGTTCTCTTTCCCCTGCTTCCAGGTATCCATGCGCCATTATATCTCCACCAATAAACAAGGCTTCGGGTGGTTTATTCAATATCTCGTTGAACAATTTCTCGTACAGACTGGTTTTCCCGTGAAGATCGGATACAAAATAACAATGCATGGTTAATCTCTGGTTTTTTTTATTAATCTGGCTGAATTGCTGTGGCTTCCAATCATAGCAGCAAAGCTACTCTCCTGGTTTTTTATATCTTCTGTTGTAATAACATGCAAATCAATAAGACCTTCCTGCATATCAACTCCTGTTCTATCATAGTTCAGTTTGGTCAGGCATTGGCTCCATCCTTCGATATAAGCTTCAAGCTTCTCTCTTTTTTTCTGATCTCCATCAAAATGAATCAGCAGATCAATGTCGCTCTTAGGACCAGCAGTCGCTTCTTTCACGCTACCTATTATATACATAGCCTCAATTCCAAAGTATTTAAAGTTTGTCCTCCCTGCCACCTCTTTTAACATATTCATCCTCCACTTCCAGTGCTCATCTGATCTTGCATGAAGCAGGTCTTTTGACTGAATATGATTATTTTCTGTACCACTTAAATAGTAAATCGTCTCTTTTAGTTTTCTGTTAAAAATATTCTGTGCAACCTGACCCGCTATTATATTTAGCAGTTGCTTCTCTTCTGGCAGGAATCTGGGTATTTCCCCTCCGGGTATTTTTTCAGTGTAATATACATATATTTCGCCTGTAACCTCTCCCTCGACAACAATTTCTGAGGACTGATACCAGTTGGTTTCTACAAATCCGGGTGTGGTTATTGAAATATCTCTGTATTCTATCCGGGCTTTGCAAATTCCGGTATATTGCCAACCCAGGGGAATTTTATTGACAAGCTTTTTAAAAACTACTTCAAGGTCTGACTCTTCATCTCTGAGTATCTCATGTACCTTGTACAAACAATTCAACTCTTTTTCCCGCTCTCTCAAACTTTCTATTATCTTGCCTGCCATATATTATGAATTTGATTCAATCATTTCACTCAACTCAAACCAGCGTTCTGTTTTTTCATTAATAAGTTTCATTAGCTCGCCTATCCGGTTTGATTTTTCAATTACGTCATCGTTTTTCAAATCACTTTTACTTATCTGATCCTCTAACTCCTTTTTCTCTTTTTCCAGTTTTTCAATTTCTTTGCCCAATTCCTGGAATTCTTTTTTCACCTTATAGGAAACAGCTTTTTTCTTTGGTTTCTGTTGTTTGGTTTTTTCTTTTTTCTCTGCCTTTTGCTCGCCTTGTAAAATTTGCTTAATGGTATCCCTGTAATGACTGTAATTGCCTGGTAAATCTTTAATCTCTCCTTCTCCTTTGAATATAAAAAGGTGATCCACAATATTATCCATAAAATAACGGTCGTGACTTACTATGATAACACAGCCGTTAAACCCGGCCAGATAATCCTCAAGAATACCCAGTGTCATGATATCCAGGTCATTTGTAGGCTCATCCAGAATGAGAAAATTGGGTTTTCCCATTAAAACAGTGAGCAAATACAACCGCCTTTTCTCTCCTCCACTTAATTTAGCCACTTTTACATATTGCATCTTGTCATCGAACAGAAAATGCCGCAGAAATTGTTTGGCCGAATAAGTTACACCGCTACCTATCTGTATGGTATCGGCAATTTTTCTGACTGTATCAATTACTCTCTCTTCTTCGTCGAAACGAATGCCTTCCTGCTTGTAATACCCGATTTTTACTGTCTCTCCCACATCTATAAATCCCGAATCCGGAGTATCCCGACCTGTAAGGAGATTAAGCAGGGTAGTTTTCCCGCAACCATTAGGTCCAACAATACCTACCTTCTCAAACCTTGAAAAATTATAACTGAAACGATTTATCAACGGTTTGCCATCAATGGATTTGGAAATGTTCTTCACTTCCACGATCTTCTTCCCCATCCTGGATGCTTTCACATCCATCTGGACTTCCTTTTCCTCTCTTTTTTTTGAGGCAACATCTTTTAATTCGTGATACTTATCGATTCTGTATTTTGCTTTCGTTCCTCTTGCTTTAGGCATTCGATTTATCCAGTCTTCCTCTTTCCTGAGCTGATTTTTGGCTTTTTCAACTTCAGCCTCCTCATTGTGTATTCGTTCTTCCCTCTTCTTTATAAAATAAGAATAATTGCCTTTATACCTGTATATTTCGCCATTATCCAGCTCCAGAATGTCATTACAAACACGATCTAAGAAATACCTGTCGTGTGTCACCATCAACAGAGTTATATTCGATTTTTTCAGAAACTCTTCCAGCCATTCAATCATATTCAGATCAAGATGGTTGGTGGGCTCATCAAGAATCAGGAAATCAGGCTGATTGATCAATACACTGGCAAGAGCCACACGCTTCTTCTCTCCTCCTGACAAATTTTGAACTCGCTGACTGTAATTGGTAATATCTAACTGAGTGAGGATTTGCTTGATCTTTACTTCATAATCCCATGCCTTCAGTTTATCCATCCTTTCAATTGCTTCTGACAGTTTGTTTTCCTCCTGGGATTTCAGCGCTTCCTCATAACTTTTCACGGCCTGGATCAACTCATCGGATGTATGAAATATGTAATCAAAAATTCTAATCTCCGGGTCCATTTGTGGTTCCTGTTCAAGGTATCCCACTCTTATGTCATTCCTGTAGACTACATCGCCCTCATCAGGACTGTCTTTGCCTGCAATTATATCAAGCAAGGTAGTTTTGCCTGTACCATTTTTAGCTATAAATGCCACTTTCTGATCTTTTGCAATACCAAATGAGATATTTTCGAATAATAGCAGATCACCAAAAGATTTGGCTATATTTTCAATTTGTAAATAACTAGTCATCAAAAAACGAATTCAAAATTTATAAAATGTTTCTTCTGAAAAAAATACTGCTGCAAATGTATAAAATTAATGTCCTTGATTTATTCTGAAAAAATCTCTGTGAAACATTTATATACCCAGAGATATTTTTATTATCTTCATAACCTGAAAACATATAGAAATATATTCCTGGTTTATATGAATTTTCTCAAATATTTTATTATTCCTCTTTTTTTTGTTGCAATATTTTGGCATTCAGCAGACTGTCAAAATATAAATAAAGAAAAGAAAAAAGAAATAGAACAATTATTGAACAAAAATCAAACAAAACAAGCCAAGCTGCTTGTTGACAGCCTATTATACACTATTTCAAATAAAAACAAACCCATCATTACGGCCCAGTATTACAGAATTTTTGCCAGACATTACAAAAGTAAGTTTGTACTCGACTCCGCGGTTTATTACCAGGAAAAGGCATGGAAACTTGTCAAAGACATGGAATACGATAAATATTTTAGTAATTACCTAAGGACATTAGCCTACTATAACTGGGAATCAGGTAATTACAGCCAATCACTTACTAATATGCTGGAGATACTGAGAAATATAGAAAAGGTAGATTCCAGCAGGCATAGTCAAATTTATAACATATTAGGATTGACTTACTTAGAATTAAGAAATTATGAGCTTTCAGAAAAATATTTTTTGCAGGCATTGGATTTAGCAAAAAGATTCAAAGCCCAAAATTATCTTGGTGTAGTTTATGCTAATATAGGAAAGATGTATTTTCGTAAAGGAGAATATGATAAAGCCCTGAAATATTATAAAAAAGGGAGTAAGTTAGAATTGGAATATAATAAATTTGGTGCCGCAGGCCGTTCTTTCGCTGATATGGGCAGAATATTTATTGAAAAAGATCAACTCGAAAAGGCTCATAAACACTTGGTAAAAGCAGGAAGTTATGCGGAGAAAGCATCTGACGATATTGGATTGGCACGAATAAGCATAGGATTTGGCAATTTATATAAGAAAAGAAAAGAGTACAGAAAAGCCCGCGACTATTTCCAAAAGGCTGTATATAAAGCAGAAACAAAAAATACACAAAAAGAATTAATGGAAGGATATTACGGGCTTTATAAATGCAACAACCAAATAGGCAATTATGAAGAAGCTGTTCAATATCTCCACCAATATTTAACAATGTATAAAGAATTATACAACTTTAAAAAAATTATTAAAGCGGAAAACCTTCAACATAAGCTGAATCTCCAGGAAGCAGAAACAAAGAATCAAAAAGAACAGCTTAAAAAACAAAAAACCATAAACAGGCTTCTTTACATAGTAATAGCTCTATCCCTCATAGCTGCAGGAGCGCTTATGATATTATTTATAAGAAGCCGGAATGACCGCATAAAACTCAGAAAGAAAAACAAAGAAATAGAAAAGCAAAAAAATGATTTAGAATATCTAAACAGAGAACTAAGAAGAGCAAAGGAACAAGCCGAAAATTCAGAAGCGCTGAAGGACCACTTTCTTCGCAATATCTCACATGAAGTACGAACTCCTCTGAATGGGATTATCGGTTTTAGCTCAATCATGACTCAATCAGATATTACCGATTCTGAAAGGAAACACTATCAGAATATTGTTGAACAGAATGCGAAAACACTAATATCCACCATAGAAGATATTCTTGACATTGCCAAAATCAAGGCTAAACAAATTAACATTTATAAAGAAAAATTTGATGTTAACACTCTTATTCAGGAGCTTGCAAAGCTTATCTATTTTGAAAAAAACTATTTGAATAAAGAAAAAATTAATATTACTGTTGACAAGTATACTGATGACCAGCAATTCATTTATTCAGACAAAAGTAAAATCCGCAAGATTCTGATTATCCTGGCAAACAATGCATTAAAATTCACAGAAGAAGGCCACATTAAACTGGGATACTATATCCAGAATGGAAAAATCACCTTTTTTATGGAAGATACGGGGATTGGAATTTCAGAAGAAGACAGGAAAAAAATCTTTGATAGCTTCAGCCAGGCGGAACCTGGCATGGACAGGGCTTACCAGGGGCTTGGACTGGGATTAACGATAGCCAAAGCTTTTGTTGACACCTTAAAAGGTAAATTATGGCTGGAATCAGAAAAGAAAAAAGGCTCTACTTTCTACTTTTCCGTTCCCATAACCCAATAAAATTATTACAATAAATTCAAATAACCTGATGACGAAAAAAGAGAGATTTGATAAAATTCTGGAATACTTTCAAAAAAACCATCCCATAGCAGAGACAGAGCTCATTCACAGAAATCCCTACGAACTGGTAGTTGCCGTTATCTTATCAGCTCAATGCACTGACAAAAGAGTCAATATCATCACTCCACCCCTGATAGAACAATATCCCCATCCACGGGATCTGGCCATCGCAGAAGTTTCTGACGTTTATGAATTTATTAAAAGTTGTACCTACCCAAATAATAAAGCCAAACACCTTGTAGGAATGGCAAAAACTCTTGTAGAAGAATTTGATAGTGTAGTCCCGCAGGATGTCAAAACGCTTCAGAAATTGCCTGGTGTAGGAAGAAAATCAGCAAACGTTATTGCTTCGGTGGTTTACAACAAACCGACTATGGCGGTAGATACCCATGTATTCAGAGTTTCTGCAAGGATAGGATTGACACACAATGCAAAAAATCCTCTACAAACTGAAAAACAACTCATTCAATATATCCCGGAAGAACTCATTCCCAAAGCCCATCACTGGCTAATCCTCCATGGAAGGTATGTTTGCACAGCCAGAAATCCGAAATGCCCGGAATGTGGAATTAAAGATTTCTGTAAATATTATCAGAAAAACATCAGAAAAGAAAATAAATAAGAAAATCATTAAACCATTAACGGTACTGCAAATCTATAAATCAGAAAATTTATTGTAAAATCAAAATAAAACCTATTATGAAGAAAAAATTATGGATAATTCCAATCTTATTCATAGTCTTTGCTTTTCAACAAACAAAAGCACAAGACAGTGACTACTTTTTAAGGTATCCTTCGCTGAATGATGCCGGAGACAGAATCGCTTTCAGTTACCAGGGAGATATCTGGGTAAAATCCCTGAACGATGAGATGCCCGCCAATAGACTGACCATCCATGAAGGCTACGAAATGGCCCCCAGGTGGAGCCCGGATGATGAATACATTGCCTTTTCAAGCAACCGCTATGGAAATTATGATGTGTTTGCCATGAAATCGACAGGCGATTCACCCAGGCGACTTACATACCACTCCACATCTGATGTGGTAACTGACTGGAAATCGAATGATGAACTGCTTTTTACTACAGAACGTGCTTTTGTACAAGTAGAAAGAGAAAAAGAACTCTACCAGGTTTCTCTAAAAGGGGAAACACCTCAGCGAATTCTGGATGCAGTAGCCCTCTCACCGGTGATTTCTCCCAATAAAAGGTTTATTGCATTCGTCAGGGGAACCTGTCGCACCGAAAGGGAAGATTATAAAGGACCTGCAAACAGAAACATCTGGGTGTATGATATTGAAAATGATAAATACCACCAAATAACTAAATATGAGGGTAATGATTTCCAACCCCAATGGGCTGGTGACAATACACTCTATTTTATAAGTTCCAGAAATGGACGATACAACATATATACCATCGACATTGATGAAGAAGGTAAAAAAGCAGGTGAATTTGAAGCGGTTACAAATTATACCGATGATGGCATCCGATACTTTGACGTGAATTCAGACGGAAGTATACTTGCCTTTGAAAAGGGAATCAATATCTATGTTAAAAAAGCTGATCAGCCCAAAGCTCAAAAATTGGCACTTCAGCTAACTAAAGACGACCGGTACGTACCTGTACAGCACAAAACATACTCCAGCAACATTGATGAATATGAAATATCACCCTCCGGAAAATACAGCGCTTTTGTGGTTCGCGGCGAATTGTTCCTGATAAACAACAAGAAAGAAAAATCAAAAACGGTACGATTAACGAACCACCCCTACCGCGATTTCGACCTGGACTGGGTTAATGATTCTGCCCTTGTTTTCATTTCTGACAGGGACGGCCAGAAAGAAATCTACATGCTCACTTCAGCAGACTCCGAAACTACAAGTCTGTATGAAAGCCTGAGATTCAAAAAAACACGACTGACCCATACGGATGAAATAGAAAAATCACTGCATGTTTCTCCTGACGGCAATAAAATTGCATTCATAAGAGAGATTGGAAAATTCATAGTAGCCGATATCGACGCAGAAAAACTAAAATTAACCAATGAAAAAGTCCTGAGAGAAGGATGGGCTGAACCTTCAGGAATTGCCTGGAGTCCTGACAGCCGTTGGCTGGCCTACTCTTTGGAAAATCTATACTTCAATTCTGAAATATATATCCATGCTGCCGATAACAGCAAAAAGCCGGTAAACGTAAGCATGCACCCGAAGGGAGACTACAATCCATACTGGAGTCAGGATGGAAAAAAACTGGGTTTTATTTCGCAGCGTAACAATGGGGACGCAGACTTATGGTTTGCATGGCTTAAAAAAGAAGACTGGGAAAAGACCATGGAAGACTGGGATGAAATGGAGGACGTTGAAGAAGAAAAGAAAAATGGAAAAGCCAAAAAGGAAGAGGTAAAAGTGGAGATTGACCTGGAAGACATTCACGAAAGACTTCAGCAGGTTACCGGTTTACCGGGCAATGAATCCAATCTTGCTATTTCTGAAGATGGCAAAACATTCTATTTTGTATCAAACAGGGATGGCTGGAAAAGTTATAAAGCCGAGCAAGACCTTTACAGCATTCAATGGGATGGCAAAAAGATGGAAAGGCTCACTCAAAATGACCAAAAACCCCGTTCTGTAAAAATCGACCATAAAACGAATACCGTGTATTTTATTAAAAAAGGCGGTATGCTTGCTAAAATCGATTCTAAGAAAAAAAGTATGGAACCCATTTCTGTAAAAGCTGAAATGAATATTAAATACAGAGAGGAGCTGGAACAAATCTTTGAAGAAGCATGGACAGTTCTCAAAAATGGGTTTTATGATCCGAATTTTCATGGAAAAGACTGGAAGGCATTAAAAGAAAAATACAAGCCTTATGCCATGAAAGCTTCTACAAAACATGATTTCAGAGATATGTTCAACATCATGCTGGGACAAATCAATGCAAGCCATATGGGCCTTTATGGTCGTGACATGGCAGAAACAGAAGAGGAAAGAACAGGTTTGCTGGGCGTTGAAGTTATCCCTCACGAAAAAGGGGCAAAAATCACTCATGTAATACCTAATTCTCCTGCTGATAAATCATTAAGCAAACTGAACAAAGGTGAAATAATAACAAACATCGATGGTGAAGAAATCGAAAAAGACGGGAACCTTTACAAACACCTTATAAACAAAGGAGAAAAGGAAATATACATGGAAGTAATGGATGAGAAAGGAAATACCAGGCGGGTTAATATTCGTCCGGCTCAGAGTCTGAGAATGCAAAAGTATAAAGAGTGGGTTGAAGAAAGAAAGAAGCTCACCGAAAAATACAGCAATGGAAGACTGGGCTACATCCATATCCAGGGAATGAACTGGACAAGCTTCGAAAGGTTTGAAAGAGAACTAACTGCAAGCGGACATAACAAAGAAGGTATCGTCATTGATGTACGTTTTAACGGAGGAGGCTGGACAACAGATTATCTCATGACTGTATTGAATGTGAGACAACATGCTTATACCATACCAAGAGGCGCAACAGATAACCTCCAGGAGAATCATGAAAAGTTCACAGAATATTATCCATTTTCCGAAAGGTTGCCCCTATCAGCATGGACCAAGCCATCTATTGCCATGTGTAATCAGAACAGCTACTCCAATGCTGAAATTTTCTCACATGCATACAAAACACTGGGATTAGGCACACTTGTAGGAACTCCTACTTTCGGAGCAGTTATTTCAACCGGTGGAAGAGGTATGATTGACAATTCCTTTGTCCGTCTTCCTTTCAGAGCCTGGTATGTGAAAGCCACCAAAGAAAATATGGAGCATGGACCGGCTGTGCCTGATATTATCATAGATAATTCACCTGACAGCAAAGCTAATAATAAAGATGAACAACTGAAAAAAGCTGTGGATGAACTACTGAAACAGATAGACAGCGAATAAAAAATATTGGCTCTGTTGTAAATAAACGTTGGAATTTTTTAAATAGATTAATGAATTTTTACCGAAGAATAAGAAGTAAACCACGGAGTGCAGAGTAAACGCTGAGAACCCCAGAGAAGGCAACTCTGTGGTCCTCTGGGGATTCTCGGTTATCTCTGAGGTTATAAAATACTTTCCCTTTGTTTTCAAATAAATGGAATTATTATTACAACAGCTCCAAAATATTCAAAAAATAGCTCGGAGACAGGAATAATTCTTGAACGGCGAAGCCCTCAACGAAGTTAATTATTCGGGTTAAAAAAGCCCTGACAAAATGTTCGGGCTTTTTTTGATTTGCCTAAATTTGAACAATAAACCAAAAGATATGTAATAATCACAAAAGATTACAAAAATGGATATCCTGAATAATCACAACGGCTTATACATAGACTTTTATGAGCTCACTATGGCACAGGGGTATTACCTCGCCGGAAAACATAAAGAAACAGTAGTTTTTGATTATTTTTTCAGGGACAACCCTTTTAACGGAGGCTATGTTATATTTGCAGGGTTATCGGATTTATTGCACTCTTTAAAAAACTTCAGTTATGCAGAGGAGGATATCCAGTTTTTAAAGAAATATGGTTTTAGAAATGATTTTTTGTCTTATTTAAAAGATTTCAAATTTCAGGGGACCATTGAAAGTGTTAAAGAAGGTGAAGTAGTTTTCCCTAATGAAGCAATTCTCAGAGTGGAGGGAAACATAATAGAATGCCAGCTTATTGAAACCCTTCTGCTTAATTATCTGAATTTTGAATCCCTTATAGCAACCAAGGCATCCCGAATCAGAACCGTGGCAGGCGAAAGGTTGATAAGCGATTTTGGTTTACGCAGAGCGCAGGGACTGGGTGGAATCCAGGCCAGTAAAGCAGCAGCTGTCGGAGGTATTAAAACTACTTCCAATGTTCTTTCAGGCTTTTTGTTCGATATACAGGTAACAGGTACTCAGGCTCACTCCTGGATACAAAGTTTTGACGATGAATTAACAGCTTTCAGAAAATATGCGGAAGCTTTTCCTGAGAAAACAATCCTGCTGGTGGACACTTTCAATACCCTGGAAAGCGGTGTGCCCAATGCCATTAAAGTTGGATATGAACTAAGAGAAAAGGGATATGAACTGAAAGCCATAAGACTGGACAGCGGTGATTTGGCTTACCTCAGTAAAAAAGCAAGAAAAATGCTGGATAAGGCAGGGCTAACGCAAACCAAAATTATCGCCTCCAACCAGCTTGATGAATATGTGATAAGGAGTTTGCTTGGACAAGGAGCTCCAATAGACGGATTTGGCGTGGGAACAGAACTCATAACCGGGAAAAAAAGCGCTGCGCTGGATGGCGTTTACAAACTTTCTGAAATTAATGAAAACCCTACTCTGAAACTGTCGGATACTTTTGTAAAAATATCCATCCCCGGCAAAAAGCAAATTTTCAGGTTTTTCGATGAAGAAGGATACTTTTATGCTGATAGTTTGGTCCTGAAAGATGAAAAAGAAATTGAGGTTATGCATCATCCCTATGAAAGAGATGTAAAATGCAACTTAAAAGGTCTTAAATTTGAACCTTTACTGAATCCGGTTATGAAAAAAGGGCAAATGCTGGATATTGAGCAAGACATTAATAAGATGAGCGAATACAGGGAAAACAGGCTAAAATATTTGCCTGAAGAACATCATAGATTAGAAAAGCCCCATATCTATAAAGTAGGTCTTTCGGATAAACTAAACAAGTTAAGGAACAAACTTGTTTATCATATACAGAATGGAAAATAACTGAAAAGAGGAGGTAAAATGAATGCTCTGTTAATCATAGATGTGCAAAACGACTTTTGTCCCGGAGGTGCCCTGGAGGTTCCGGAAGGGGACAAAGTGGTTCCTTTAATAAACAAGCTAACAGATAAATTTGAAAATATAGTGCAGACACAGGACTGGCATCCTGAAGACCATTATTCTTTTGCATCGGCGCACGAAGGCAAGAAGCCTTTTGAAACAACAGAGCTGAATTATGGAGAGCAAGTTCTTTGGCCCGACCATTGTGTTCAGAATTCAAAAGGAGCCGAATTTCATTCCGACCTGATTACAAAACCCACACAGATGATTGTGAGAAAAGGGTTCAGAAAACATATCGATTCCTATTCAGCGTTTTATGAAAACGATCACAAAACAAAAACCGGACTAACCGGATATTTGAATGACAGGAATATCGACACATTATATGTGGTTGGACTGGCCACTGATTTCTGTGTAAAGTGGTCGGTAATTGACGGCTGTAAAGAAGGCTTCAAAGTATATGTAATTGAAGATGCCATTAAAGGAATTGACATTGATGGTTCAGTTGATCAGGCCGTAAAAGAAATGAAAGAAGCCGGTGCGGAATTTATTCATTCAGGAGATATTTAATGATAGATAAACTTTAAAACAATACATAAAAAAATCCCGGGTAATCTGCCGGGATTTTCTTTATTACTGACTCACCATAATCATTTGAAAAGGTATATCAATCATTTCCGAAAAGTCCTCCCCAACTTCCATCATATCCTCATCGCCTTCGTCAAAATACCAGTAAATCTTCACTCCAACACCTTTTTTAGCATAATTCCCTATAAGAATAAGGATATCAGAGATAAATTTTGCGGAGGAGGAATTGAAATACTCCAGTTTATACACAATCTTCAGGGGATTTTCCTTGAAATCTTCCTCTTTCCCATTTTCCAGGATGTTTTCAAAATAAGCTTTGAGTTTATCTATAATAGGATGATAAAACTCTCTGACATTCTCAGGTCTGGAGTTTCCCTCCAGTTCAAACATCCTGTTTTCCGGGTCGAAAAAGACCCGTGGCGACTTTTCCGTTTCAGGTATTTTTATCTCTTCCATAATAGGATAATGAATTACAGCATTTCTAAATAATGTTTACCTTCAAAGTAAAGTAAGAATATCTATTATTTATATGTTCAAAATCATAAAACAATTGTTTTTTAGTGGTCTTGGCAATAACAATAAGCCCCAGGCCTGCTCCTCCTTTATCGGAAAGTCCTGCGCTTTGCATAATCGTCTCTTTATAAAGACTGTTCACACCGGCTGACTCAAGCTCATTGAGTTTCTCCAGTTTGCTTTTCAATTCTTTTACATCACTGTTTAATACTATGTTGCTTGCTTTTACAGAATAACTATCTTCGGTCTGTTTTACAGAGAAATGGGGAAGAAATTTTTCGTGAGAATTGTCCTGGATAGTTTTTGCTTCAGAATGTTTGTAAATATTATCGAGACACTCGACGGAAGCTGAATATATTCTTTTGCGTGTTAAGACTTCTATATCAAGGATTTTAAGCTTGGTTTTCAGTTCATGTAAAATATCATCAACTACATTCCTGTCAATATGCCCGTCGTAGCTGATAATATCCTTAGTAAATTCCATAATTATCTAAATGCATTTAACCTGGATAAAGTTTCTCGTGATAATACATCAATCCAAATATACTAAATTCCTTTAATATTAAGGTGTATTGTTAAGATTTTTTGAATAAATAGATTCCTCAGGTTTAAGGGTTATTTAAAAAAATCTTTTATTTTTGGACAATTTTAAAATAATGGGTATGGTTTTCTACCCCCTGTGAAATGAGAAAAACATACATAATTAACATAAAGCTTATATTCCATTTATCTGCCAAAAGATTATTAAACTTTTTTTTATGGAAAATATATATCTGATAGTTGTTGTTGTTCTATTTGCCCTTGCTATTTCAGATTTAATTGTCGGAGTAAGCAATGATGCTGTAAATTTCCTCAACTCTTCAATCGGCTCCAATGCCGCACCAAGGTATATAATAATGCTTATTGCCAGTGCTGGTATTATTGTTGGTACAACTTTTTCCGACGGTATGATGGAGGTTGCACGAAAAGGAATCTTTCATCCTGACCAGTTTTACTTTTCGGAAATCATGATGATCTTCCTGGCAGTAATGCTAACTGACATTCTTCTTTTGGATCTTTTCAATACATTTGCCCTGCCAACTTCCACCACAGTTTCAATTGTTTTTGAACTTTTAGGGGCAGCAGTAGCAGTTTCGCTGATAAAAATCGGGACAGATGCAGAAACTGCATCCACTCTCGGTGGTTATATAAATTCTTCAAGTGCCCTCGGTATTATTTCAGGAATTTTATTGTCCGTGATCATTGCATTTATATTTGGGGCTCTGGTCCAATGGTTGGTAAGAATTATTTTTTCATTTAACTATAAAAAGTATATAAAATATTTTGGTGGGATATGGGGTGGTATTGCTATCACAGCCATCACCTACTTTATCGTCATCAAAGGTGCAAAAGGCTCATCTTTAATTACAGATGAAGGCTTAACCTGGATAAGGGAAAACACCGGTTTAATACTTCTTGTAAGTTTTGCAGGCTGGAGCTTAATTTTACAATTGCTATATGCTTTCGCTAAAATCAACGTTTTCAGGGGAATTGTTTTAATCGGAACATTTGGTCTGGCAATGGCGTTTGCAGGTAACGACCTGGTAAATTTTATTGGTGTACCGGTAGCCGGACTTAAATCCTACCAGGATTTTACAGCTTCCGGGGGAATAAACCCGGATAGCTTTGTCATGGAAGGCCTTACCGGTAGCGTTAGAACCAACACATTCCTTTTACTATCGGCCGGCCTGATTATGGTAATCACCCTATACTTCTCCCGGAAAGCGCGTTCGGTTACGAAAACAGAAATTAACCTGGGCCGCCAGAGTGAAGGTTATGAACGTTTTGGCTCATCGGGTGTTTCAAGAGTCATTGTAAGAAAGGCAATTGAGTTTAGTGAAGGTCTTTCAAATATTTTACCTGATAGTTTCATTAATAAAATAAATCAACGATTTAAGGTGGAAGGTGAAGACAAAGAGGCCAAAGTCAAAAAAGAAGACAAAGCCTACTTTGACTTAGTGAGAGCATCAGTGAATCTGACCGTAGCAAGTATTGTCATTTCGTTTGCCACTTCGCTAAAACTACCACTTTCCACAACCTATGTTACTTTTATGGTTGCAATGGGTACTTCCCTTTCAGACGGAGCCTGGGGTAGAGAAAGCGCTGTATACAGAATTACCGGTATGTTTACGGTTATCGGCGGATGGTTTTTTACAGCTCTTATTGCATTTACTGTTGCATTTGTTGTAGCTAACATCATCACGCACGGTGGCATCATCGCAATTTTTGCCATGCTGGCCCTTGCCATTACATTCCTAATCAGGACACACGCTATTCATAAAAACCGATCAACACGTGAAAGAGAAATTGAATCCCTTACAGAAGCGGAAATTACAGATGGAAATATAATGCAAAAATGTACAGAGGAAATAAACAACATGCTGGATACTGTAATTACCACCTTTAATGAAACAATTCTCGGAGTATCAAATGAAGACAGGAAGAAACTGAAAGAAATCAATAAAAAAGTGGATCAACTGAATGCCGATGCAAAAGAAATTAAGAACAAAGTACATATTACTTTAAACCGGTTGGAAGAAGATGACATCGAGACAGGTCACTATTATGTCCAGGTTACTGATTATTTGAGAGAAATGGCTCATGCACTCTCCTTTATTATTAAACCCAGCTACGACCATGTAGCTAATAAGCATAAAGGATTGGATAAGACACAGATTAAAGAATTAATGAAACTAAAAAAAGAAATTACCCTTCTTTTCACAAATACAATGCATATTATAGAGAATTATACATTTGAAGAAATTCGTGATACAGTTTTCAATCAACAACAAAAGGTTCTCAGTCAGATTGATGAATCCCGTAAAGAACAAATAAAAAGGGTTAAGAAAAAGAAATCCGGAACAAAAACCAGTATTCTGTATTTACAACTCCTTAATGAAATTAAAAACTTTACGCTGCACACTGTAAATCTGCTCAAAGCGCAGCGCGATTTTATTACCAACCAGGAAAAACCTGTTGAAAAGAAATAACAGAATCAAAAAAGGCTATAATCAGCAAAAAGAGGACTGAATGATTTCAGCCCTCCCTTTTTATTCCGTAAATACTTTATAAATCAATCAACATATTTATAGCCAACACCTTTTATTGTTTTAATATGCTTTTCTCCTATCTTCTCTCTTAATTTTCTAATATGTACATCAATCGTTCTGTCACCAACTATTACATTATCTCCCCAAACTGAATAAAAAATTTCATCCCTGGTAAATACTTTGTCTGGTTTTGAAATGAGAAGCAGAAGCAATTCAAACTCTTTCTTTGGTAATACCAGCTCTTTCTTACCCTTATTCACTAAATACCTCTCTTTATCAATCTTTAAATCACTAGTTTCTATAATATTTGAAGTATCCTCTTTCTTTTCTTTCGACTTATCGCGGTATCTTTTCAGTAATGCTTTTATCCTGCTTAAAAGGACTTTGGGTTTAATGGGTTTGGTTATGTAATCATCGCCTCCAGCTTCAAATCCTGCAATTTGCGAATAATCCTCGCCTCTTGCTGTAAGAAAAGCAACAATTGTTTCCTGTAATCCACTATCTTTTCTCATCTCCTCACACGTTTCCACTCCATCCATTTCAGGCATCATAACATCCAAAAGGATTAAGTGAGGTTGAATTTCCCTGGCTTTTTTAATGGCATCAGTACCATTTTGCGTCGAATAAACCTTATAACCCTCTTTTTTAAGATTGTATTCAATAAATTCTAATACATCAGGTTCATCATCGACGAGAAGAATCTTGTATTGTGAAGTTTCCATTGATATGATTTTAATTTCAACTACTTACAAAGTACGGAAATTTTTATTAAATGTTTAATAAATTATTCTTAAGAGGATATTAAATGAATATTAATTAACTCTTTCCAATTAAGAATTAATTAATGGAAGGTTAAATATCTCGTAATAGCTTTACCAAAAACATACCCTTTCTTTGCTGATGTAAAGTTTTGAATTTTAAAACCCAAAAAATGAAAAAAATGAAGAATTATTTAAGAATTACAACGGCGCTTTTACTTGCCTTAATGATCGGATTCACATCATGTGAAGAAGAAGATGACAACATTAACGGAGATAACAATGACACAGGCAATGTTATTGTTTCTGAAAACATTACAAGTGACAAAACCTGGACAAGTGATAAGGTATATCAGCTTGGCGGGCGTATTACTGTTGAAGACGGAGCTACATTGACTATTGAACCGGGTACTATTATTAAAGGCGAAGCAGGAACCGGAGCCAGTGCAACAGCACTATTAATTGCCAGAGGAGGAAAACTAATGGCAGAAGGTACTGCCGATGCACCTATTATTTTTACATCTGTAGCTGATGAAATTACACCGGAGGATGTTGCTGCAGGAAATTTTGCAAGCCCGAACTTGTTACCAACCATGGATGGACTATGGGGTGGAGTTATTGTGCTGGGTAAAGCACCAATCTCAGCCTCTGCCAGCGAAGTACAGATTGAAGGTATTCCTACCTCCGATGCCAACGGATTATACGGAGGAGATGATCCTGCGGATAATTCAGGTGTAATCAAGTACATCTCAATTCGTCACGGAGGTGCCAACATTGGTGAAGGTAATGAAATCAACGGACTTTCACTTGGTGGTGTCGGTACAGGAACAGTGGTTGAAAATATAGAAATCGTATCTAACCAGGACGATGGTGTCGAGTGGTTCGGAGGAACAGTAAATGTAAAAAATGTTTTGACATGGAATTGTTACGATGATGCCATCGATGCTGACCAAATGTGGACTGGAACACTAGACAACTTTCTTATTATTACTTCTGGTGGCCACCTGTTTGAATTGGACGGACCTGAAGGTACAGAAGGTGAAACCGGTGGGTTTGACCCTTACACAATTAAAAATGGTTATGCTGTAGCCAATAGTGATGATATTGCATCATCAGACCTTATTAATACCGATGATAATACAGGCGTTAACTTCGATAATATATTTATTACCGAAATTAATGAAGGTCAGATTATAAACCGCGTTACACATGATATAGGTAATGTGGTGTTCCAGAATGTTGTTTTGGATGTACCTGCAGATAGCCTGGCCAATTATGTTGTAGACGGTAATGTACCTGATGGTGTTAGTGCCGGTAGTGCTCCTGCTAATGCTGGCGCAATTGATCTTTCGGTTTTTGAATGGACATGGGCGGCAAGTGCTGGTGTAGTCCCTTCATTATAATTTTAAAAAGGATCGTAATCTAAATAATATTCTGAATCAGACTTGCAAACAGGTGGTTTGCAAGTCTGATAAATTGTTTAGATAACTAAAACATACGAATAATAGTTATGAAATACTTAGTAATTGTTTTTATTATACTCTTCTCTTCCTTAACTTATGCCCAAAAAGGAACCATTAGAGGAACAGTTTTTGATAATAAAACAGGAGAATCGTTGGTTGGTGTAACTGTAATGCTAAAAGATGCTTACACCGGAACTATAACCGACCTGGATGGGAAATTTACATTGGAAGTTGAGCCTGGTGTCCATGATTTGGAACTCTCCTTTATATCATACCAAACTTTAACCATTGAAGGCGTAAATGTTAAAGAAAACGAAGTCACCATTTTGAATAATCTAAGCTTAAAAGAAACAAACATTGAAATTAAAGGAGTTGTTGTTACAGCCTCTTATGTAAGAGACAATGAAGCCGCAATTCAAAAATTAAAAAGACGTTCAACTACTATGCTGGATGGAATTTCCGGCGTCAAAATGGATTTGATAGGCGATGGTACTGCAGTGGAAGCCGCCAAACGTGTCGTTGGTGTTACTGTTGAAGGTGGTAAATATATATATGTGAGAGGGCTGGGCGACAGGTATTCAAAAACGACCCTGAATAATGTTGATGTACCCGGACTGGATCCGGATAAAAATACACTCCAGTTAGACATTATTCCCACCAATCTTATTAATAACATGATGATCAGTAAAAATTTTACTGCAGACTTACCTGCAGACTTTACCGGAGGTCTTATGAACATCGAAATCAAAGATTTTCCCGAGCGGAAAATATTCAATGTTTCATTAGGAACCTCCTTCAATCCTGATATGCACTTTAATTCTGATTATCCTACATACGACGGTGGTTCTACCGATTTTTTGGGTTTTGACGATGGTACAAGAGCTTTGCCTTCTGATGCGCGTCAATCTAATATTCCATCACCTATCAGCGGCCACTCGCAGGAAGAGGTTACCGATTTTGTCGGTAGTTTTGACCCCCAATTGGGAGCAAGGCAACAAAACAGTTTTACCGATTTTAGCTTTAGCCTTTCTCTGGGAAATCAAAAAGATATGGATAAAAACAATGAAAACGCATCAGAAACACCAAAGCTCGGATACATTTTTTCAGCATCCTATAAAAAAGATTACAAATACTTTGATAACGTTCAATATGGGGAGTACCAAAACCGTCTTGACCCTGATGTTTATGACATGCAATATGCAACTGTTCAAAATGGGAATCTTGGCGAAGAAAATGTTTTGGTTGGCCTGCTTGGCGGATTAGCCTATAAAAATAAACTTAATAAATACCGGCTGACCTTTATGCACCTGCAAAATGGCCAAAGCCGTGCCGGCATTTTTGATGTCGACGATAACGGAGCATCAACAGGTCAATCCGGATATACAGGTTTATCTCATGTGCTGGAATACCATCAGAGATCATTTACCAATGTATTACTAAATGGTAAACATGTGTTTGATGATACCGACTGGAATATTGACTGGAGAATATCGCCTACTTTTTCCAATCTGTATGATCCGGATATCAGAAAAACAACTTTTGAAATCAATGAGAATAAAGACCCTGAATTTAATGCCGGTTCGGGAGGATTTCCTTCAAGAAGGTGGAGGGAGTTAAATGAATTAAATGCTACCGGAAAAATGGATGTAACCAAATCTTACCAATTTAAAGATCGCGATGCCAAATTAAAATTTGGATTGGCTCATACTTATAAAAACCGTGATTATGAAATGCTTTCATACACTGTGAAATTTTATGGCCCCGGTCGATCTTTCCCGGAAGCAGATCCCTCACTTATACTGGAACCGGAAAATTTCTATCCCAATATGCCTTATATGATAGCATACCAAACCGATTTTAATGAACCAAATTCCAATGAGTATAATTCCAATGTACATAATACAGCTTTATACATCTCTAATGAATTATACCTGCTAACTGACTTAAAAACCACCCTTGGATTAAGAATGGAATACTATGTGCAACGACATACAGGTCGTGACATAAGTTACGCGAATGGAGATATTGCAAATGGAAATAATCTTGAAAATGAGGTGGTATTGGAATCATTAGACTTGTTCCCTGCCGTGAATTTGATCTGGGAGGTGGCAGAAGAACAGAATCTAAGGGCATCTTATTCCAGAACCATTGCCCGTCCGTCGTTTAAAGAGATGTCTTACGCTCAAATTCTTGATCCTATCAGTGACCGTATCTATAACGGAAGTCTTTTTGAATATCCCGATTGGAATGGAAAATTAGTTGAAACCCGTATAAACAATCTTGATATGAGGTGGGAACATTTTTTTGGTGGAGGTCAACATATTTCGACCAGTATCTTTTATAAGACTTTTGATAAACCAATTGAACTGGTTCGCATTCCCGAGCAGCAAACCAGCACTGAGTATCAAACAAGAAATGTAGGCGATGGAATGCTTTACGGATTTGAATTTGAATTTAGCAAAAGTCTGAATTTTGTATCTCCTTCCCTGAAACCATTCTCAGTGAATGGAAACCTAACTTTTGTAGAATCGCAAATTGACATGACGGAGACAGAGTTGAAATCGAGAAAAAAATATAAAAAAACCGGTCAAACCATCGAAAATACCAGGCAAATGGCCGGGCAGGCACCCTACGTGGTCAATGCCGGTATCAATTACAATAGTAGAGAATATGGCATCAATACAGGATTGTTTTACAATGTTAAGGGGCCTACGTTATTAGTAGTAGGTAGCGGATTATTCCCGGATATATATACCGATTCGTTTCACAGTTTAAATTTTAGTTTCAATAAGAAAATAGGTAAAGAACAAAAAGCAACCCTTGAATTTAAAGTGTCGAATATGTTAAACGATACAAAGTTTAGTTATTATAAATCATATCCTGAAGTAAAGGAAACCTATGAGTACATCAATCCGGGTCGTACTTTCAGCCTGGGATTTAGTTATAAGTTTTGAAAATTTTTCTCCAATATGTAAAACGGGAAAAAATTACTGCTTTTTTTAAAAAAGTAGTAGTTGACTTGAAGGTGTAACGAAAAGGATATTAATCCGTATATTAGCTAATATTTAAATATTCAGTAAATTAAAAAAAAATATGAAAAAAATAATACTATATATCATTCTGTTTTTTTGTTTAATTGCAAATGTAAATTCGCAAAGCCTGGCAAAAAAAGATGGGAAATACGTTGATGAAAAAAATGAACCATTTACAGGCGTTTATAAAGAGCACTACGACAATGGCCAGTTAAAATCTGAGATTTCCCTGAACAATGGTCTGCTGGATGGAAAATCCTATTTCTACTACAAGGATGGGTCTAAAAAGGAAATACGTGCCTACAAGGACGGCAAAATGCATGGCAAATGGATTAGCTGGAATAAGGAAAATGTTAAAGTTGCACTTGCCCATTATAAAAACGGGAAAAAACATGGAACATGGAAAATATGGGACGAAAACGGGATCTTGCGATTTAAAATGACTTACGATTCCGGTAAAAAAGCAGGTACATGGTATAATTACGATGAAAATGGGGATTTAATTGCCACAAGAAAATACGGCCAGGTAGATGGCCAATAGATTTATCATCATCCAATAAATTAATTCTCTCAAGTAACGAAGGAAGCCCGAATGGCTTCCTTTGTTATTTTAACTTGAGTACCTTAGCGAAGATCTTTGCAGAACTTTGCGTGGAATTTATTCAAAAGTAGAATTAATGTTTATCCCCTTCGGGGAAAATCAGGCATATACAAACATTTAATCTACAATACTTTATCCGCTCCGCGGAAAAATACTCCGCAGAAGTTAACTTTTTGTAGAAATAGAACCCCAAAATATTATTTACCCCTTAGTGGTTAAACAAATCGCACTTATGGACTCTTGTTTAGGCTTTTCCGGATAACAATGATTTCAAACTCACATTGTATTCATAAAAAATCACTCAACCTTAAGAATCAATTCGGGGTCCGGGCATAAATCCAGGTAATACTCTTTTTCTGAAGGAGGAGCTACTCCGAAAAAGTCTCCTTTTTTGTTCAGCATATCGGTGATGAGCTGAAAATGAAGGTGCGGCGGCCAGTGACCATTTTCCTCTTCATTGCCAATGGTTGCGAAGGCATCGTTTTGTTTAATTTTCTTTCCCTCATTCTTGTCGTCCAGTGAAGACTTGCTCAGATGTCCGTACAATGTATAAAAATTAATTCCATCAAGTTCATGTTCCAGGATAATGGTTGCTCCATAATCTCCGTAATTGTCATTGAAATTAAAACTATGTACGCGGGCATCCAGAGGAGTATAAACTTTTGTCCCGGCTGGTACCCAGACATCAATTCCCAGGTGGATGCTTCTCGGTTCTTTCTCGCCATCAAACAAAGAAGAACGCCGGTAAATATATCTATCTTCCCCATATCCTCCAATTCCAGTCTTTTTGTAGCCTTCAAGGAGCGATTCCATGTATTGGCTCATTTGGTCTGTATCAGATATGTCAATCTTTTTAAAATCCTCGTTTTGTTCAGTGAAATCCATATTCACAATGTCTTCCGGTTTTGCTCCTATCTGAATAACCGGTAAAATATCTGGATAATGCTTTTTCAATGCTTGTCTTACAGATTCGCTTTTTGTCATAATTTATATTTTATAAGACTGTGTTTATACATTTGAGTTTATCTAAAACTGAATAATTGAAATTTTATAACCACAGAGACAACAGAGAATACACAGAGGACCGCAGAGTAATCTCCTTATTGTTCTTTAGCTTTACCCGGTTTACTTTGCTGTGCATTCTTATTATATTTTAATTATAAAGAAACATCAATCATATCAAACTCGCATTTTGTATAATACGAACGTGAAATTTAATCAAAAACTCATAAAATAAAAAAGCCGGGTGTTCCCGGCTTAAAAATCAAATTATTACCCTGTCTATAATCTATTCTTCCAGACTCTTTAATTTCAATGTGATTTGGTTTTTATCACTTAGTTCTAGTTTTAGATTTTCATGAACCTCTTCTTTGTAAGAAATATAAGAAGCAACAATTTTGTAGCTTCCAGGTTTCAGGCTTGCAAATTTAAAGTTTCCTTCGAAATCTGTGTAAGTTTCCTTTTCTGCTCCTTCAACTTCGATCTTAACTCCTGTTAGTTCTTCGCCAGTGTTTTGATCTACAACTTTTCCTTTCAGACTGACTGTCATGGCTTCGCTTGATTCGTTCTTGCTGTTATCGTTGGCGGAGAAACTTTGAGTTGTTAAACCGGCAAAAAGAACAAACGCTATGAATAATGTTGTTAATTTTTTCATTTTTGGTTTATTTAATTAATATCCTACAATTCAATTTTACTTCTTGTTGCAAAGAAAGGAAACAAATATTAACTAAAGATTAAACCAAAATAACTATTGTGTTAAGTTTTTGTTAAAGGTATTACTGATGCTCTTTTCTTAACAGGTCATTTACTGTTTTTACGGGAGTAAAGGTAATTAATGGTACTTCCACGAAAATTGTATTCCAGTAAGCCATAGCACCATTCCATAATCCGGGAAGTTCCTGTGCCTTCAGGCTTTTCCCGTCCTTCGATTTTTCAGTAATGATTCCGGTGTCAGAATCCCTGAAGTCGGTCAGGTTAAATTTCCTGCCTTTATAATCTTTCACCCCGCAGACAAGGTCTACCGGATTGAAATGGGTGGCTCTGCCCACTATCTCCTCTTGCTTGGGGTCATTGGTATTAATTTGAGCCATTTCTACTATCTGGAGGGTAATTTTTCCTTCTTTATCGCGTACCCAGAAAGGGCCGCCGCCCGGCTCCCCTTCGTTCTTCACCATTCCACAAACACGAATAGGGCGGTTTAGAATTCTATGCAGGTAATCTTTCAACTGATTTCTGCCCTTTTGCTTAACTTCCCGGGGTAGCCTGACACATAAAAATGTCTCGGCGAATTCGATGATCTCCTCCAGCAATTCAGGTGTGGCATTGTTTTGATCAAGAAGTTCCAGGTAATCAAATGTTTTTTCCTGCAGGTCAATAAGAATACCGGCAATTACCTTTTTATAAACAAAAGTATCTTCTTTGAGCTTGTCGGGAACAACATTGTCAATGTTTTTAATAAAGATAAGATCAGCATCCAGGTTATTCAGATTTTCCAGAAGAGCACCATGCCCTCCCGGTCTGAAAAGCAGAGAGCCGTCTTCATTGCGAAAAAGGTTATTATTTTTGTCAACAGCAATCATATCGGTATGTTCCTTCTGGAAGGAATGTTCTATCTCAATATCCAGCTCAAAAGCTTCGGCATAAGTATTCTTCACTTTCAACACTTTTTCTTCAAACAAATCCTCATGTTCAGGTGAAATGGTAAAATGCAGCCTTACATGGTTTCCTGCATTTTCTGCATATTCCGAACCTTCCATTATGTGTTCTTCAATTGGCGTACGTGTATGATCAGGATATTTATGGAATTCAATCAATGCTTTGGGCAGACTGCCATAGTTGAGGCCGACAGGGTAAAGCAGATGTTCTATAATGACAGAATAATTCTTTTTATTGATTTCCTTTTGGAGATTGAGGCCTTTTTCACTAAAAACATTTTTCAGATTCTTATAAAATGCAAAATGTGAGATATTCTGTATAAACTTTTCAACCAGTTCCTGGTTTTTTGAAGTGTCTTGAAGATATTCAAACAAGAATTTAAACATCCTTGAAGCTGCACCAGATGAGGGAATAAACTTTAAAAGAGAAAAATCGGACGTTTTCCTGGTAAAATATTTCTGGTATTGAAGGATCTCATCTTCGCCCGGCTGAAGTATGCCATCTCCTGCAGTGGCCGGGGCAACCAAGTCAATAGGAGGAAATCCGTTTTTAAAATTATTGAGTTGCCATTCAATATCTTTTTCTGATATACCTTTTTCCTTTATTTGTTCCTTGTCGCTAGGATTTAACTGAATCATAGGTTGAATTTTATTCTCATTTTAAACGGGTTAAAAATAAAATAATCCTGCAAAGATGTATTAAATTATCTTCAATAAATTATTTTGGATTATGTTATTTAAAACTTAACCACTAATTTAAGATTGAATCTTCTGGAGGTCATGTAATTAGGAACAGCATATTGACTGGGTTGACCTTCCTGGTTTCCTACTGTTTTTATCCACTGATAAGAAATTGTATTATCTATGTCCAATACATTAAAGATATCCAGTCCAATCCATAAGGATTCCAGGTAGTGGAACGGATTTGACTCAGGATAATTGTTTTGTTTCCGTTTTACTGACTTGGAAAAACCCAAATCCAGTCTTCTGTAAGGAGGCATATAAAAAACCTGGTCATATCTTCCTTCACCGGGAGGAGAAAATGGAAGCCTGCTGCCGTAATGAAGACTGATATGTGCCTTATAGGTCGGGTAGTTGGGAATATAATCCTGGAAAAACAAACTAAAATTCACTAATTGATCGGTTGGACGGGGATAATAACCTGGTTCAACTCTTCTTCCATCTCTTGTATAGTAATAATCGCCTTCAATATCTTCCCGGGTTTCCATAATCGATAAACTGGCCCATGACTGTACTCCCTTCACGAATTCTCCGTTTATCTTCATATCAATTCCAGTGGCATAACCATGAGCAAGATTTTCTCCGGCATACCGAAGACGCAAATTGTTAACCTTGTATGGGATCAAATCATGCATGGTTTTATAATAAATCTCTGCAGTGTACTTAAAGGGTCTGTCCCAGGCAATAAAATCATATTCTGACCCCAGAACAAAATGAACAGACTTTTGAGCCCGGATGTTTTCATTTATGGTCCCATCAGGTCTTTTCATCTCTTTATAAAAAGGTGGCTGAGCATAGTATCCTGCAGAAAAATGAAAACCAATGTCTTTTTTCCAGTTTGGATTAAAAGAAAGCAGAACTCTTGGACTGATAACGAAAATATCGCTAAAGTCCCAGTAGGTTGCTCGTATACCTCCATTAAGATACCAGGCAGCAGTAACCGATGGGATTTCATAGGTATTCTGAATGTAGGCGCTAAAACGATTTGATTGAATAGTATTGTCTGCTTTCAAACTGTGGTATAAGTTTACCTTCTCGTCAGAATAAGGTATCGAATACCCTGCAGAATCTACCATTTTCCATTCTTCCGTCTGGTCATCTATACGTTCACGTTTATACTTCACTCCCCATTTCAACAGGTTGATTCCGCTGTCCCATGTACCCTTATGAGAAAAAGAATAGACCGTTCCCCTTAGATAGTTCCTCGCATGCTCAAGAAATCCCCCGGTTCCTATGTTCATTATGCTGTCGCCATAAGTTTCGGAACCAATTGCCCTGTCCAGTTCATTCAATGAATACTGTCCCAGAATATCATAAGTCTCAGATTCAATGGTATTAAAGGTAGAAGTAATAAATTTGAGGGATACATTATTATTGGGGAAATAATGAGCAGATAAAGCTCCAAGGTAATTTTCGAACCGGTCTCTTTCCTGCCCTTCATAGGCAACTACCAAATTTAGAGCATTGGTCAGGGTACCAAAAGAAGTGGTTCGTGTTTCAGGAATAAACTCATAATTGTTCAAATTGTAATTTCCAAGAAACTCCAGCTCAAACTTTTCACTTACATCATAAGTGAGGTAAGACTGGACATCATAGAATGTCGGTTGATAATCTCCCTGGACATCCAGTGTATTTAGTAAATATTGATTGGATTTATACCGCAAGCCGATGTTGTAAGTAAACTTTTTGTTTTTTGAGATATCCTGGATGTGAAGAGCCCCGCCAAGAAAGCTCAAATCGGCATCGGCTGCAAACTCAAGCGGTTCTTTGTATTGTATATCCAACACCGAAGACATCTTATCACCAAAACGTGCTTCAAAGCCCCCTGCCGAAAAATTTATAGAAGAAACCATATCGGAATTCAGAAAACTTAGTCCCTCCTGCTTACCACTACGAACAATCAGCGGACGATAAATCTCAATACCATTTACATATACCAGGTTTTCATCAAAATTTCCTCCTCTTACAGAATATTGGTAGCTGAGCTCATTCCGGGAAGTAACCCCGGGCATTTTAGCTATAATGGATTCCACATCGCCTGAGGTAGTTGGAAGCAATTCAAAATCTTTCTTCTCAATCTTTATCAGACTCCTGTCCTTCTGGTAGAGACTTTTTACTTCTACCTGTTCAATGTATTCAATGGAAGGTTCCAGATACAGAATTTTCTCCTGTTTATTCAAATAAGA
Organism: uncultured Bacteroidales bacterium; assembly: GCA_964585385.1. Taxonomy (GTDB): domain Bacteria; phylum Bacteroidota; class Bacteroidia; order Bacteroidales; family UBA12077; genus JAGXLC01. The sequence goes on along the minus strand of CAZPDP010000010.1, from coordinate 48,235 downwards.
GCCAACTTCCATCTTTCTTGATTGATACCCTACACAGGAAATGATAAGGCTGTCGGAAAAAGATACACCGGTTACCCGAAAGTCAAACAGTCCATCAAGATTGGTAGCTGTGCCCTTTCCGGTTCCCTGAATAAAAATATTGGCATCTGGAACAGGTTCATTATCCTGATTCAGTATTTTACCCTGCAGGGTAATTTCTTGTTGGGCCTTGATTGTAGACGGAAAGGCTATAAGAAGTATCAGAATAATTGCTTTATAATTCATTAACTGCCGTGTGTCTTTTATAAATACTTTAACGTACTCCAATCGTTAATATTTTCTGCTTTAACATCAAAAAGCCCGGAAAAACCCGGGCAAATTTAGAAAAGTAAAAGATAATAATTATTATTGATCTGAATCTTTATTCATTTTTTTTAATCGCTCAATTTGGGTAATAATAACCGTTTAATCTCTTTCTTTTGTCTCTACACTGAATTTCGCCTGGGAAATGTTCCTGCCATTTTTAAAATAGTAGACTCCACCCCAGGAATGTCTGACAGTCCTGTAATCAGTAGCCATCCCGTCATAGTTCATTATTATCCGGGTTATTGTCCTGTTACCCAGGTTATACCGTTCCACAGTTTTACCGCGGGGATATTCTTTTGCCAGCTTATTCAGGAATTCCTTCCTCTCTTTATCCGATTTAAATTCAGAAAAATCCTGTAATTGGGGTTCTTCTTTTTTCTTTTTGGATTTAGAAGCTTTCTGAGAACTTTTTTGATTTTTGGTCTTTTCCAGGTCAGCCAGGAGGTTTTCAATAACCTTTAGCTTATTTTTTGGATACTCTTCATTAGACTTATATTCAAGGGCATTTTCATAGTGCTTCTTGGCTTCCAGGTAGAAATTGTCGTCATAAAATTTGTCCGCCTTATTAATTTCTTCAGTGTATAATCTATTGATCCTTTCCTGTTCTTTTCTTTTTTCTTCCAGGTCAGCCAAAATCTTTTCAATTTTTTCTATCTGCTCTTTCGGATAAGACTCATTAGGTTTAATGTCTAAAGCATCCTGGTAGGTAGTTTTGGCGTTCTGGTATGCTTCTTCGGAAAATAAATTATCAGCCCTTTTAACGATTTCATTATATTTTCTTTCTAATGCCATTCTGCGCTCTTCCAGAATTTGATCAATTTTTGCAATTTGTTCTTTCGGATAGCTTTCACCCGGTTTGATATTCAGGGCTTCATTATAAATTGTCCTGCTGTCTTCGTATTCTTCTGCATTAAATAGCTGATCGGCAGTAGTGATAGCGTTCCTGTATTTTTCTTCTGTTGCTGCCTGTCTTTCCTTTTCTGCTCTTAGTTGCGCAAGAATGTCATCAATCTTAGCGATTTGATCTTTAGGATATTGCTCATTAGACCGGATTTCAAGGGCTTTTTGATAAGAACTCTTTGAACTTTCAAAGCTTTCTTCATTAAACAACTTGTCAGCCTTTGTAATAGCATTCTCATAGGCAGCCTTTTCGTCCATTAGTCGCTTAAGTATTTCATCAATCTCAGCAATTCGGTCTTTGGGATACTGCTCTTCCGGCTTTATACCAAGAGCTTTGTTGTAAAGACTCTTCGACTGCCGGTATTCTTCCATAGTAAACATGGCATCAGCCTGTCTGACAGCCTCATTATAGGCCTTCTCTTTCTCCTTTCTGGTATCTTCTTCCTTTTTAAGTTGTGCCAGCAATGAATCAATCTTTGCAATCTGGTCTTTGGGATACTGCTCATCAGGTTTAATAAACAACGCCTCTGAATAAGAAGCCTTTGCCTGGTTGTATTGCTTAACTTCAAATGCTTCGTTTGCTTCTTTAATGAGCCTTTTATATTCTGCCAATTGTTTATTCCTGTCTTCCAAAATTTCATCTATCTTATCTATTTGGTCTTTAGGATATTGTTCTTGTTTAATTCCTAATGCAGCATTATAATCCTTTTTTGCGCTTTGGTAATCTTCATTCGAGAAAGCCAAATCGGCGGATTGGATAAGCCGGTTATATTCCTCTTCGGCCGCTTTCTGACTGGCCAGAATTTCATTAATTTTCTCAATCTGCTGCTTTGGATAGGGTTCTGAAGATTTCAAATCAAGCGCTTCCTGGTAGTTGGATTTAGCTGTGTTATAATTTTGCTGTTCGAAATTGTTGTCAGCCACCTGTATAAGACTGTTATATTGGTCATTGAGCTCCTGCTGCGCTTGCATATCAGCGAGCAGTTTGTCTATTTTGCTAATTTGCTCTTTCGGGTAAGGTTTTTCAGGAAATATACCTAAAGCGTTCTGATAATTTTCTTTTGCTTTTTGGTATTCTTCTATAGAGAAAAGGTTATCCCCTTTTTGAATAAAATCATTATAATTTGCAAGATTTTCCTGCCTGGCCTGTTCTTTTGCTTCCTGCTGTGCAAGTATTTCATTTATCTTTCTAATCTGCTGCCGGGGATACTCTTCATCTTCATCATATTTAATGGCTTCATTGTAGGCTGATTTAGATTCAGCATATTTTTTCTGAGAGAAGTACTTGTCTCCTCTTGCTATAGCGTTTTCATAAAGCTCACGAAGTTCCTTTAATTTTTCCAGCATTTCCTCAGCATCTTCCAGCCTTTTTTTGGGATAACGATCATCGGGTCTTTGTTCGAGGGCTTTCTTAAACTGGGTAATGGCTTCACTATATTCTTCATTATCAAAATGCTTGTCCCCTTTTCTGATAATCCTTCGGTATGCTTCCTCTTTCAACTGTTCGAGCTGTCTCATTATCTTTTCCACCTTGCCCATCATCTTTTCCGTATACAGCCGGTCATAGCCAAAACCATTCTCTTTTTCGATATATTGGATTTTCGTCACAGGATTATCCAGTGCAGAGATATCCAGGCCGGGATACATTTTGAACAGCCCTAAAGGGAATTCAACAGCCCAGTTTCCAGTTTCTCCCTCAGGTATAGCAGAGTTGACAAAAACTTTTTTGGAAACATAACCTTCCTTCGTAAATGTTAAAGTAAATTCCTTATTTAAACCCAATTGCAGTTCAAACTCCCCTTTTGTATCGGTATAAGCCTCCTTAACTTTTTTCGAATCATTCAGCACTGTTATTTTAACATTCCTCAGGGGCTCATAATCCTCATCCACCAAACCCCTAACAATCAAAACATTCTCATTCTCCTGGGAAAAAAGATTAATGGAAACACTCAGAAACAGGAGAATCATTGCAACAAATCTAAAAGCTTTCATACCCAGATAACGAATTAAATTAAACTGAAAAGTTTACGAAAATAACAATTAAAAGTTATACAAAGTGAGTTTGAGAATAGTTAATTATTTATTTGAAAATACTGGTGATGCGTTAATATTTTATAATGAAAAGACCGGATAATGTGTCTTGCAAAAGTCTTATCCTTGTTTCTTGAAAATTATTAGTATCAAGTGATTTGTCCAATATCTCAATATTACCCAATTGAATACTTTTTTCATTTCCATTCAATAGTTGAGGAGTTTTTAATATTTTTGACTTATTATAATCTTTGAAATAAGCACATTTTAAACCAGCCAGAACACCATAAAAAAATAACATTTCAGGAAGAATATGAGAAATTTATAAAACATTACCAGGAAACCTTAATAAGGTAATTAGGTTCCTTTCCGTGGGATTGCTTTATTCTACTGAGGTTTGTCAAAGAAAATAAGGTTTTGTTAATATAAAGAATACTCTAATTTTTAACAGATAACCGAAATCAATTCCTATATTCTATATGAAAGTGTTATTACTGGAAATTATAGTTTAAAACTGATGCTTTTAACCCGAATAATTAACTTCGTTGAGGGCTTCGCCGTTCATGAATTATTCCTATCTCCTATAGCAAAAAATTCGTGTCGCTTTTAACGTATAAGTGGATTATTGATATATTTTTACCATATTTGTTTTGCAATAGTACATTCTATTTTCCTCATTATGAAAAAAAGAATACTGGTAACAGGCGGTTCAGGTTTTATCGGATCACATTTATGTGAACGACTTCTTAATGAAGGAAATGAGGTAATCAGCCTGGACAACTATTTTACCGGTTACAAGGAAAATATACTGCATCTTTTTAATAATCCTTATTTCGAAGTGATACGGCATGATATAACTCAACCTTATTATGCTGAGGTAGATGAAATCTACAACCTGGCCTGCCCGGCCTCTCCCGTTTACTATCAATACAATGCCATAAAAACCATTAAAACTTCTGTAATGGGAGCCATCAATATGCTCGGGCTGGCAAAACGAATTAAGGCTAAAATCCTGCAAGCTTCTACCAGCGAGGTCTATGGCAACCCTACAGTTCATCCTCAACCGGAAGAGTACTGGGGCAATGTCAATCCAATTGGTAAAAGATCATGTTATGACGAGGGAAAAAGGTGTGCCGAGACCCTCTTCATCAATTACAATGAACAAAACAATGTTAACATTCGAATTGCAAGGATATTTAATACCTATGGTCCAAGGATGAGTTTAGTTGATGGGCGGGTTATTTCCAATTTCATTGTTCAGGCCCTGAAAAACGAACCCATCACAATTTTTGGAGATGGAACACAGACAAGAAGTTTTCAATATGTGGATGACTTAATAGAGGCGCTGATAAAATTAATGAACAGCGATGATTCAAATACCCAACCCATAAATATTGGAAACCCGAAAGAGCATACAATGCTTGAGCTGGCGGAACTCATAATAAAAATGACAAAGTCAAAATCCAGGCTCAGCTTTCATCCATTGCCAGAGAATGACCCGGAACAAAGGCAGCCAGACATAAGAAAAGCAAGGGAAACACTCAACTGGGAACCCGTGACTGGCATTGAGGAAGGACTGCAAAAAACCATTGAATATTTTAAAAAAGCAATCCATAAAAACGACACGATATGAAAGGAATAATTTTAGCCGGTGGTGCAGGCACCCGTTTATATCCTATAACCAAGAGCATATCCAAACAAATTGTTCCCATCTATGACAAACCAATGATCTATTATCCTCTGTCTGTTTTAATGCTCGCAGGCATCAGGGAAGTTTTAATTATTTCGACACCTGAAGATATTCACTTATACAGAAATCTGCTGGGTGACGGTTCGCACCTGGGTATAACCCTTTCTTATGAAATCCAGCCCTCACCAGATGGTTTGGCCCAGGCATTTATTATAGGCGAAAATTTCATTGGAGACGATAATGTGAGTATGATTCTTGGCGATAATGTTTTTTATGGGTATGGTTTCAGTAAGACACTGGAAAAATGTGCAGAACTGGAAGACGGAGCTATCATTTTTGGTTACTATGTACGCGACCCGCAACGTTATGGTGTAGTGGAATTTGATGGTTCCGGGAAAGTATTGAGCATTGAAGAAAAACCCGGACAACCCAAATCCAATTACGCTGTAACAGGGATGTATTTCTACAGCAATGATGTAGTAGAAAAAGCCAAATCATTAAAACCTTCAGCACGAGGTGAGTTGGAAATTACAGACCTCAACAGGTTATATCTCGAAGAAAACAGGCTGAATGTTGAACTCCTCGGTAGAGGAATGGCCTGGCTGGATACCGGTACACATGACAGTCTGCTTCAGGCATCCAATTTTATTGCAACCATTGAAAGGCGACAAGGACTCAAGATTGCTTGTCTTGAGGAAATTGCCTTTCTGAAAGGGTATATTAGCAGAGAAGAATTGTATAAACAGGGTAAAATACTTGAAAAAAATCAATACGGCCAATATCTTATTAAATTAGCAGAAGATCAAATTACTTAATTTTACCAATATATGGAAGTTATAAAAACTAAAATACCAGATCTACTGATTATTAAACCCAAAGTATTTGAAGACAGCAGAGGGTATTTCTTTGAAAGTTATAACGAAAAAAAACTCGGGGAACAGCACCTGCATTACAATTTTGTTCAAGACAATGAATCTCTTTCAAACTATGGAACAATAAGAGGACTTCATTACCAATTAGCGCCTCATGCCCAAACCAAACTAGTCCGTGTCATCACAGGAACAATTTACGATGTGGCGGTGGATATAAGAAAAGATTCTCCAACCTACGGACAATGGGTAGGTACAGAACTTTCAGAAGAAAACAAATATCAATTGCTTGTTCCAAAAGGTTTTGCTCATGGCTTCTCTGTTCTCAGCAAAAAAGCCATTGTTTTTTATAAGTGCGACAGCTTTTACAATCCTGAATCAGAAAGAGGAATCAACTTCAGAGATGAATTTCTTGATATAGACTGGAAAATCGATGATAAGGACGCAATCATTTCGCCGAAAGACAAAATACTGCCGGAAATGAAAGAGGCAGAAATGAATTTTTCACTATAAAACATCTAATGAGTTATGAAGATTTTGGTAACCGGTGCAACAGGACAGCTGGGAAATGAGATTAAAACAACAACAGAGAATAAGGAAACTTCTCATCACTATATCTTTACAGATGAAAACAGTTTAGATATTACCAGGAATGCAGAAGTTGAACAATTTTTCCGGGAAAATAAGATTGACCGGGTGATAAATTGTGCAGCCTATACCAATGTGGACGGAGCTGAAGATGACCCGGAAAACGCCTATCTTCTTAATGAAAAAGCAGTGGACTTCCTTTCAAAAGTAGTCAATCAGTATAATGCCCAACTTATCCATGTTTCCACAGATTATGTCTTCAATGGCAAAAGTTATACTCCCTATAAAGAAAGCGACACTCCAAATCCTGAAAGTGTCTATGGAAAAAGCAAACTGGAAGGAGAAAAGAAAGTGCTGGATAATAAGTCGGGTATCATAATCCGCACTTCCTGGCTGTATTCATCTTTCGGAAAAAATTTTGTCAAGACCATAGCCCGGCTTGCGGATGAGCGAGAAGAGTTAAAGGTCGTTTATGACCAGGTCGGCAGTCCTACGTATGCCCGTAACCTGGCTTCTGCCATTGTGAAAATAGCAGAATCCGAAAACAAATTGCCCTCAGCAGAAGTTTATCATTTCTCCAATGAAGGGGTTTGCAGCTGGTATGATTTAGCTATGGAAATAGTAAATGTTCTAAAATTGGATTGCACTATTCACCCCATTGAAAGTAAGGATTTTCCAACTAAGGCAAAACGTCCGCCCTACTCTGTTTTCAACAAACAAAAAATCAAAGATGATTACAGACTTAAAATTCCTCACTGGAAAGAGAGCCTGATGGATATGTTAAAAAAGTTTAACATGTGAGTTAAGCTTTAATCATCTTTGCCATAGTCTTTTATTTTTTCTTAATTTTAACCAAATTGTATTATAAGTTGTTCCATACTTTGGTATCCTTTGTGAGTAAAAATTAAAATTGAGGCAAAATTCTGCATATAAAAGGAAAACGATTAAACATTATAGTAAAACTTTAATATATTTAAAAGAACAAAACATCACTTATGGAAAATATTGATTTGCTGACACAAGTTAAAGAAAAAGCCAGAAACTGGCTGACAGAGTATTACGATGAAAATACTCAGAAAGAGGTAAAATATCTGTTGGAGAATGATGAAGATGGCCTGGTTGATGCTTTTTACAAAGACCTGGAATTTGGGACAGGCGGACTCAGAGGAATCATGGGTGCAGGCACAAACAGGATAAACATCTACACTATTGGTTCTGCCACACAGGGATTAAGCAATTACCTGCTAAAAAAGTTTGACCAGCTAAAGCAAATAAAAGTAGTTATTGCACATGATTCACGCAACAACAGCCGGTTATTCGCGGAAAAAACAGCACAGGTATTTACCGCCAATGGAATCAAAGTATACCTGTTTGACAAACTCAGACCCACACCGGAACTTTCTTTCGCTATCCGCGAACTCGATTGCCAGGCGGGAGTGGTAATAACTGCTTCACACAATCCGAAAGAGTACAACGGGTATAAAGTCTACTGGGAAGACGGTGGACAAATCATTGCCCCACATGATAAGAACATTATCAATGAGGTTCAGAAGATCAAGAACATTTCAGAGGTAAAATTTGATGGGGACAACAGCCTGATTGAAGACCTGGGAGATGAAATGGATGAAAAATACCTCAACCAAATCAAGACGCTATCCCTTAATCCGGATATTATTGAGAAGCAGAAAGATCTAAAAATTGTATACACTCCGCTGCATGGTACCGGCGTGGACTTAGTACCAAAAGCATTGAAAAAGTTTGGTTTTGAGGACATCATCCATATAACCGAGCAGGAAGAAATCAACGGAGATTTCCCGACTGTCAAATCCCCCAATCCTGAGGAACATGCGGCGCTGGAACAAGCCCTAAATATTGCTGAAGAAAAGGATGCAGACCTGGTAATGGCAACTGACCCCGATGGTGACCGTGTTGGTATCGCTGTTAAAAATGATAAAGGTAAGATTGAAATCCTCAATGGCAATCAGGCAGCATCATTGCTGATATATTACCTGATAACCCAATGGAAAGAGAGGAATAAGCTTAAGGGCAGGGAATACATTGTTAAGACCATAGTTACCACAGATTTACTTGAAAATATAGCCAATGACTATGGTGTTGAAACTTATGATACTCTGACCGGTTTCAAATACATAGCTGCTAAAATCAGGGAACTTGAAGGACAAAAAACCTTTATCGGAGGTGGTGAAGAAAGTTATGGATACCTTGCCGGTGAATTTGTAAGAGACAAAGACGCTATCATTTCATGCGCCCTGCTTGCTGAAGTTACAGCATTTGCAAAAGAACAAGGCAAATCATTGTTCGATCAACTGATTGACATCTATCTGCAGTATGGCTTTTACAAGGAAAAACTAATCTCCATTACCAAAAAAGGCAAAGAGGGAGAAGAAGAAATCAAAAAGATGATGGAACAATTCAGAAACAATCCGCCTGACTCAATAAATGGCCAGGACCTCATGCTCATTCATGACTTTCAGAAACAGAAAACATCAGACATGCTGAGCCATTTGAGATATAATATAAAACTGCCCAAATCCAATGTATTGCAGTTTATTCTAAAGGATGGATCTAAAATATCTTTGCGCCCCTCTGGTACAGAACCCAAAATCAAATTCTATTTCAGTGTCAATGATAAGCTGGAAAAGAAAGAAGATTTTGAGGAAGTTGATCAAATGCTTGAAAACCGCATTGAACACATAATAAAAGAATTAGGAATCAAATAAAAAAGGATAGTCTATGAAATCATACAGAAAAGAACTATGGTTTAATACCAATCAGAGAAGAGAATTGATAAACATTACGCCCGCTGTTGAAGAAGCGCTGGACAAAAGCGGAATACAGGAAGGTTTCGTTCTGGTAAATGCTATGCATATTACAGCCAGTGTGTTTATTAATGACGATGAACCAGGCTTGCACCAGGATTTTGAGAAATGGCTGGAAGGACTTGCCCCGGAAAAACCTTATGACCAGTACAACCACAATACAGCAGAAGACAATGCCGATGCACACCTGAAAAGAACCGTTATGGGTCGTGAAGTGGTTGTGGCTGTTACCGAAGGCAAACTAGACTTCGGACCCTGGGAACAAATTTTTTATGGTGAATTTGATGGAAAAAGACGAAAACGAGTGTTGGTTAAAATTATTGGAGAATAAACAGTTATTGCACTTCTACCACTAAAACCGGCTCCAATGCCGGTTTTTTTATTTCTTAATACACTAAAGCTTGAGAATAAGAACAAATTCTTGTAAATTGCATAGAAACTTTTTCGTATGATTAAAAAGCTGCTTTTCTTACCCGGTTTGTTATTCCTGGCTGTCGTTACAACAAATGCTCAAAATCCCCTCATAGACAGCCTTAAAAATAAGCTAGACACGATAACTTCCGATACTTCGCAACTCAAAACAATAATTGATATAAGTATCGAATATGCAGACATTGACCTGAATAAGGCTGAATATTATCTGAATAAAGCTGATTCCTTAAAAGAAGTAATAGACCATCCCAAGTTTGACGCCTTAACTTACCAAAACCTGGGAAGTTATTATTTCAAAACTTCAAAATACGACAAAGCCCTTGAATATTTTAACAAGGCTCTACCAATCTACAGAGACCTGGATCTTGAAATTAAAGCTGGCTCCTGTCTCAACAACATGGGAATTATTTATGAGAAGAAAAGTAATTATGATAAGGCGCTTGAATTTCTTCTTCAGGCTTTAAAAATATGGGAAAAACATAATGCAGAATATGAGCTGGCTAAAGTGTACCTGAATATTGGTCTTATTCATTTCAGGAATGAAAATTATGATAAAGCCAATGAATATTACAATAAATCTTTAAAAATAAGAAAAGAAATTGATGACAAACAAGGTATTGCCTTGGTATACAACAATCTGGCTATTCTATATTATTACCAGGGCAAATATGATTATGTCAGGGATTATTTTGAAAAAGCCTATAATATTTACCAGGAGCTGGGAAATCTCAGGAAACAAACCATGGCCCTGTCCAACCTGGGGAAAATTTATTTCGAAATAGGAAAATATGACAAAGCGCTGAATGCTTATAAAGAATGTGCAGCCATAGAAAAAAATCTTGAAGAAAAAAGCGGACTGGTCTCCTCCTATACTATGATGGCAGAGGTCTACAAAGCCAGGAAACAATATGACAAATCTGTTTCATACCTTAATAAAGCCCTTGCCATAGCAAAAGAAATTGAAGCAAAAGACGAAATAAAAGACATTTATTACGAATTGTCAATGAATTATAAGGCAAAAAACAACTATAAAGTAGGTTTGAAGTGGTTTGAAATGTATTCGGCATTAAACGATTCATTATTTAACGCAACCAAAAACAAACAAATCAATGAATTGCAAACAAAATATGAGACCGAAAAGAAAGAACGTAAAATAGAACTACTGAATAAAGAAAAGAAACTGAGGGATCTCCAGTTAAAAAGACAAAAAAACTTTGTCATATTTCTCACCATAATTGTGGTGGTTGTTTTAATTTTTGCAATCATTGTATTGATCCAAAAGAAAAAACTTTCCAGAGCACATTATAAATTAGCCAAACAACAGAAACAAATAACCGACAGCATTGAATATGCCAGTCTGATACAAAATGCTATACTTCCCAATCATCAGCAATTAAACGACGTCTTAAACCAGGAGTATTTTATATTCTTCCGGCCTAAAGAAGTTGTAAGCGGAGATTTTTATTTTGTGGATGAAAAAAGCGGAAAAAAGATAATTGCAGCAGTGGATTGTACAGGGCATGGAGTTCCGGGAGCTTTTATGAGTATGCTGGGGTATTCCTTCCTGGTTGAAATTGTTAACAATACCGATGAATTCAAGGCCAACAGGATACTCAACAAACTGCGGGAATACATAATCAGAGCGCTTCATCAAAAACAGGAAATCGGTTATTCAAAAGACGGATTGGATATTTCCCTTTGCATTGTGGATGAAAAGAAACAAAAACTGGAATTTGCAGGTGCATATCAATATATGTTTCTCCTTAGAGATAAACAAATTACTCGTTACTCAGGTGATAAAATGCCGGTTGGCATTCATTACAAAAGAAAGGGAGAATTCAGTCTGAAAGAGATCGATTATAAAAAAGGCGATATCGTGTACCTTTTTTCAGATGGATATCCTGATCAATTCGGCGGGGAGCGTGGTAAAAAATTCAGATTAGGTAATTTCAGGGATTTGCTCTTAACCATTCACGATGAAGACCTGTTCACGCAAAAGGATATGATTGAAAAAACCCTGGACAACTGGATGGGTAACTGCGAACAGGTAGATGATATCCTGGTTATGGGGATTCGGTTGTAGATTTATTCAATAATTTCAAGACAACTTATATCTTCTTTTGATTGACCGGATACAAAATCCCAAATTTGTTTATCTGTCGCATTTTCCAGTTTAAGATCTTTAAATCTCAAACTCCAGATTGGGAGAAACGCATTCAAATAAGTAATCATGATGAAATAATCAATATTAAAGCTAAAAGTAACTTTTGGGGCAAAGCCCGGGAAATTCCAAACTGCCCTGCCACCGACATGAATGGCAGCGTAAGTCATTTACAGAATAAAAATACACTTGCTCATAGATGAATTCATGATGGTAATTGTATAGGATTATCATCAAAAAATTACCGGCTCAATTTTCTTATTCCTGTTTCTTAACCTCCCCTGTAATCCATTCATACCAACTTTCCAGCCCTTCACCTGATGTACAGGATGTCTCAAACAAAGGGACGTTTGCATTTACATCTCTTAAATCCTTCAAAAAGGAATCATAGCTAAAATTAGTATATTGAAGCAAATCGATTTTATTAAGCAAAACAGCCATGGCATCCCGGAAAAGCATCGGGTATTTGATAGGTTTGTCATCTCCTTCTGATGTACTTACCACCGCAATTTTGGAGGTTTCCCCCAGGTCAAAATGGGAAGGACAGACCAGGTTGCCTACGTTCTCAACAAACAGCACATCCAAATCATCCAGGTCAAATTCTTCCAGTGCTTTTTCAATGCTGTTGGAATCGAGGTGACACCCTCCTTCTGTATTAATTAACACAATGGGAATATCAAACCTTTTCAGGCGTTGCGCATCCCGATCTGTCGAAACATCTCCCTCGATGATGCCTATTTTTAGCTTACCTGACAGCTCTTCGCAGGTTCGCTCCAGCAATGCCGTTTTCCCGGCTCCCGGTGAACTGATAAAATTGTACATCCTGACTTCTTTTTCATTCAGAAGCTTACGGATAGTTTCTGCTTTGTCCTGGTTCCGGTCAAGAACCCGTTTCATTACTTTAATTTCCATAGCTATTCTCCTTCTATGCTTTTTATGTATAATTCCTTTCCCTGAATCAAATCAAGTTCTGTGCTTGCGCATTCAGGGCATTTGAACATGTTTTTTTCTACTTCAAATTCATTCTGGCAATCTTTGCAACGCATTTTTACGGGCAAAAACTCTATTTCCAAATCCGCCTGGTCAGCAATAGTCCCTTCCTTAGCCGAATCAAAGGCAAAACGAAACAAATCGGGAACCACCTGCATCATCTTTCCAATAGAAAAATGAACCTTATCAATCCGTTTGATTTGCTCTTTTTCAGCTACTTCCTGTATTATCCTGAATAAATCGTTTACTATTGCCACTTCATGCATAGTAATTGCTTAAATTATAATTAGAGAAGGTAATACTCTAATAAATGGTTGATAACTTACATACAATTATTTTCTCCTTTGTGTATCTTAGAGTCTTAGAGCCTTTGTGGCACTCTATTTTTGCCACGAAGGCACAAAGACACGAAGTAATCACAAAGAAGAATATAGCAAATATCAACCATGTTTTAGAGTTTAACGTTAGAGAATAATAATCAATTATCTCTTATATAGTGAAATTATAACCCAAATTGAGCGATTTTCGCTCACTGCCTGCCCCGTATACGAAGTGTCGGGGACAAAGAAGTTGTAAGGTTTTCACCTTCCCGACACTCCGTGTACGGGACAGGCTACCAATTCGGTAAAAACCGACAATTTCTAAGTCGTCCGGCAGCTGCCGGATAAATAAAGCGTTTTTTCACTACGTTCAAACCGCTCAACTTAGCTATAAAATGAGGAGGCGGTCTCAAAAGTAAAACAATGTGTTCACGCAAACGCTAACGAAACGCGAAGTCCGCAAAGAATAATCGACCAGGCATTTAGTCTTTACATTTTTTGCGAAATTCTTTACATTCTATTGCGTGAAAAACATTCAGGAACCTTAAAAGACAGCTTCCTATTCTTCTATAAGACTTGTAACCATTTAAAAGAACTCATACTTTCAATATTTTCAGCAAATTCTTGGTAACTGCTGCCCTGTCAGCATATCAATAATCCTTGTTCCGCCAATTTCTGTTTCCATAAGTACCTCTCCGGGATTTGACCGGCTCACTTCACCTATAATTGCAGCATTTCTTCCCAGTTCATCTTTATTCATGATTTTAATTATTTCTTCAGCTTCATCCGGCGGGGCGATCAGCATCATCCGGCCTTCATTCGCAAGAAAAAGCGGATCAAGTCCGAGCATTTCACAAATCGACTTCACATTATCCTCAAGAGGTATCTGTTTTTCATTTATCTGAATTCCGTATTCCCGTTTATCCACTGCTTCATTTAAAACTGTTGCCAGTCCACCTCTTGTCAGATCACGCATGAATCGAATTCCGGTATGATTTTGCAATATTTTTTCGATCAACAAATTTAATGATGCACAATCCGACTCTACAGGGGTTTTCAGCTTTAATTCTTCCCTGGAGGCCAGTATAGCTATCTCATGCCTTCCTAAATCACCGTTCACAATTATCTTATCCCCTGGTTGAATATATTTTCCGTAACTAATAGCTGTGTGGTTATCTGTAAATTTTCCAACACCTGCAGTGTTTATGAATATCTTATCCGCTTTTCCTTTGTTTATGATTTTGGTATCACCCGTTATGATTTGCACTCCAGCCCTTTCTGCTTCCTGAGCCATTGAACTTACAATTCTCTCCAGATCATCCCCAGAGAATCCCTCTTCAATAATAAAACCGGCACTAATATACAAGGGTTTGGCCCCGGAAACAGCTAAATCATTAACTGTCCCGCAAACAGACAGCTTTCCAATATCTCCGCCAGGAAAGAATAACGGGTCTACAATGTAAGAATCAGTAGTAAAAGACAGGTTTTTAAAGGGACCATTTACCACGGCCGAATCGGTCTGGGCATTCAGGATGGGATTATTAAAATACCTGATGAACAGATTCTCAATCAAATCGTGTGATAACCTGCCTCCGCTGCCATGACTTAATGTTATTTTACCTTCCATTTCGCTGATACTTATAATAGGCCTGGCAAGCACCCTCAAGAGAAACCATGCATGCACCAACCGGATTTAATGGATTACAGTACTTACCAAACAATTTACAATCTAAGGGATTTTTCAGACCTTTCAAAACCTCACCACAAATACAACTCTTATCGTCTTCATGTGTATTGACCTCTACAGGCATAACTTCCTCAATATCAAAATTCTTGTATTTTTTCTTTAGTTTTAGACCGCTGTCAGGTATTGCTCCCAGCCCTCTCCAGTAATCAGTTCTGGTGGTAAAAACATCATTCAGAAATGCCTGAGCCCTGGGGTTTCCTTCAGGTTTTACAACCCGTTTATACTGGATTTCAACTGCAGGTCTGTTATCTTCAATTTGCTGAATTAGCATAAGAATGGATTGTAAAATATCGGAGGGCTCAAATCCGGAAATAACGCAAGGCAAACCATATCGCCGGGGTATATGCTCATAGATGGATTTGCCGGTAATGGCGCTTACATGGCCGGGGCAAATATAACCGCTGATACGAACCCCTTCATCAACAATGGCATTCATGGCCGGGGGCATAAGTTTATGGGCGCTAAAAACAAAAAAATTGCTCATTCCTTGTTTTTCTGCTTCTTTAACTGCAACTGCTGTACCGGGTGCAGTTGTTTCAAAGCCAATTCCGAGAAATACTACCTTCTTTTCCGGGTTATTTCCTGCAATTTGGACTGCATCAAGAGAAGAATAAACGATACGGATATCTTCACTTTCCGAACGTTCTTTCTCCAGGGAAGAATGGCTCCCCGGAACCCTCATCAAATCGCCATAAGTGGCAATGATAACACCTGGAATCTTTGAATAGGCTATTGCTGTATCAATATACTTTTTTGCAGTTACGCAAACAGGGCAGCCCGGTCCGGAAATAAGATTTATATTTTCAGGTAATAAAGAAGGAATCCCAAATTTTTGGATAGCCATGGTATGACTGCCGCACACTTCCATGAAGATATACGGATTTTTATCAAACCTGTTGATTTGACTTACCAGTTTCTCCACTAGCTCTTTATTCCGGTATTCATCAATAAATTTCATCCGGGTGTATAGATTTCAAATTCCAGTTTTCAGATAATAACGTGAATTCGATACAAAAAAACATCTATATTGCTGGTATTCAGATAGCCCAGACCTTTAGGTTGGGGATCATCTATAAGATAGTCAGTGATTTTTGAAAATCGTTCACCAGAAACGTTTCCAAACCCCGGCTTAAAAGTCGGGGCTATCTGAATGACAGCATTTTAAGCCTTTATCTTTATGTCGAACTTAGGAAAAATACCTTAATCTTCCAAATCATTCATCTCCCTAATAATCTTTAGGGTTTCCTGTGCCTCCTCCTCACTGATTTTCTGAATGGCAAAACCTGTATGCAGAAGAACGTAATCTCCCACCTTCAAATCATCCAGCATCTGCAAACCCACCTGGTATTCATTACCTTCAATGGACACTTTCGCTGTATCTCCTTCTATTGATAATATTTTTCCCGGAATGCTTATACACATAGCTTATTTTATTTTTTGAGCTGCAATAGCCAGTTGTCCCAGTGAAATCCCCCCATCATTAGGCGGAACCGACTGATTAATATAAACCTGAAAATTATTCTCTTTCAGCAAGTTGATTGTTCTTTCAGTAAGGTAGCGGTTTTGAAAACTGCCTCCTGAGAGGGCTACTTTATTTATTCCTTCGGAGGTCCTGATTTCCTCACACATCTGCCATACTGCATTAGCAACTGTATTGTGGAATTTTGCCGATATAACACCTTTGTCCTCTTTATCTGACAGATCCTTCACGATATCCTTTATGGTGACGGCAAAAGAAACAATCCCTTCTTCAAAATGAAAAGGATACGCCGCAGTAATATTTTCATCAGCAATCGCCTCAAGCTTCATGGGTGCTTCAGCTTCATAACAATTATCTGTACAAAGGTTCAGCAAGGCAGAAACAGCATCAAATAACCTTCCTGTACTGGAAGATAAGGGAGAATTTATTTCTTTCCGAATCATGGAAAGAATAAGCTTAATATCCTCTGTTTTTTTACCTTTAAGAAAATCCAGTTCAAGTTTTTCAGTTTGATTGCCAAAAGCTTTATAAATATAGGAAAGAGCCGTTCTCCAGGGTGAATGCACTGCTTTATCTCCTCCGGGCAGAGGTATGTATTCAAAATGACTAAAGCGCCTGTAATTGTTCAGGTCACAAACCAAAAACTCTCCACCCCATATTTTTTCATCATCACCCAAACCTGTTCCATCCAGGGCAACCCCTATCATTTTCTCATCCAGTCTATGCTCAGCCATAACGGAAGCAATGTGGGCATGATGATGCTGAACTTTTATCCATTCCGGCCGAAGACTTTCTCCTCCCCCAACACCCGAAGCATGTCTTGCTATAAAATTGCGTGCATATTTGGTGGACATATAATCCGGATGCATATCACTCACAATAACCTTTGGCTTTACCCTGAACAGTTTTAAAAACTGGTTAACAGCGTCTGTATAAAAATCAAACGTTTCAAAATTTTTCAGGTCACCGATGTGCTGACTTAAGATAGCCTGCTTCTCCTTACCAATAGCAAAAGTATTTTTCAATTCAGCGCCGGTAGCCAGAATCCCGGTGGCGTCAAATTCCAGGTCAACAGGGGATGGAACATAACCCCTGGAGCGTCTCATAACCTGAACTGTATCCCCAAATATCTGGATAACAGAATCATCTGTTCTGTTTTCTATTTTTCTGTCATACAATAAAAAGGAATCAGCAACCGCACTAAGTTTCTCCAATGCCTTTTTATTGTCTTTAACAACCGGCTCATTCGAAGGGTTGGCGCTTGTAAGTACAATTGCTTTCATATCCATCTCCTCAAACAAAACAAAATGAAAGGGCATGTAAGGAAGCATAACCCCCAGTGAATCCAATCCTGAATTGATTGCTTCCGAAAGAACTTTCTTTTGTTTCAGCAAAACAATTGGCCTTCTCCAGGATAGGAGCATTTCTTTTTCCAGCGGGTTCACATACGCGTATTCTTTAAGCTTTTCAAAGTCCGGGAACATCACTGCAAAGGGTTTCTGATCCCTGTCTTTTAGGTTTCTCAATTTCTGAACTGTATTCTGATTGGTTGCATCACACATTAGATGAAAACCGCCCATGCCTTTAATTGCAATGATTTTTCCCTTATACAATTGCTTTTTTATTTCTTGGGTGATCTTAAAAATATCCTGGATAACTCTTCCTTTCTGATAGAATTCATATTGCGGACCACAGAAATTGCAGGATACAGGTTGAGCATGGAATCGCCTGTTATGAATATCATTATATTCTTCTGCACAATCATCGCACATAGCAAACTCATTCATAGTAGTATTCATCCGGTCGTATGGCAGGTCTTTTATTATGGTGAATCTGGGTCCGCAATTGGTACAATTCGTAAAAGCGTAATTGATTCGTCTGGGCTGCATCTTCATATCTTCCAGGCAGTCATAACAAACAGCAATATCCGGACTAATTTCGGTAATTTCTTCTGAGTGATCTTTACTTTCAAGAATTCTGAAAGTATCAAAATGTTCAGGATTTTCGGAAGTATGAATTTCAATATTTTTAATGACCGAAGCAGCCGGAGCCTCCGACTTAATTAACCTTTTAAATTTCTCAATCTCCTGGTAATCCCCGTTAATCTTGACCAGAACACCATTATTCCGGTTTTCAACCCATCCTTTCAGGCCATTTTCCTCTGCAAGTCGATAAATGAAAGGTCTAAAGCCTACTCCCTGGACCAGGCCTTTAATATGTATTTCGTAAGATGTATTTGGCACAATTTTTTTAACTAATATAAGGTATTAACAATGAAAAGCAAAGAATACAATTTTATTTCAACAACCCAGAGTGATACATTAACCTTTCCAGCTCAACCATAATATTTATATTATTCACAACAACGTCGTCGGGGACTTTTAACAAAACTGGGGCCAGGTTCAGAATGCCTTTAATTCCATTTCTCACCACATAATCGGCCATTTCCTGGGCTGCTATTTCAGGTATGGCAAGGATAGCTACCGATACATCAAAAGCTTCAACCACGTCAGACATATTCTCCAAAGGATAAACAGGGATTGCGAACTTTTTGTTCTGCTTGGCCGGATCGATATCAAAACCCGCCACTATATTAATTTTGCTATCAGAAAAACTTTTATATTGCGAAAGCGCATTTCCCATATTACCCATTCCTATAATGATAACATTCTGCACCCGTTCCTTACCAAAGATTCTCTCCATTGCAGCAAGCAATTCATCTATATCATAACCTCCCCTCCTGTTTCCTTTAATCCCGAATTGTGAAAAATCTTTTCGCACCAACTCAGCGGTAACGCCCGTTTCTTTTCCCAAAGTGTATGAAAATACTTTTTCCAGACCCATTTTTTTAAGCCGTAATATTCCCATTCGATACTGCAAAAGTCTTTTTGTTTGAAGATACGAACTCATTTTATTGTGAAAATTTTCTCAATATATTTTATTGTGAAATATAAATATTTTTCGTCACAAATACAAAAGCATTATATTTTGTCGATTATAGCTCTCTTTTTATTTGTTCTAAATATAAATTGTGAAAATATTAAGAACATTTTCACAAAAATTGTTGACTCAAACGTAGTTCTTTTCTATCTTGATTTGTGAAATATATAACAATAATTATGAACAATTATTACACAATTTCCAAGCAAGACTGGGAAAAAGCCCTTATAAATCTGATAACAAAATTCGATATTTATGCCCCAGCTGATTATGGAGATAATCAAGACTACGAACTGCTTGACGAAGATTTAATACCTTCTATTATATACAATACACCCAAACCTGCAACACCCCTAAAAACGTTTTTTTCACCAATTAAAGAGAATGTGGTAAACCTGGAAGAGCCGGAAAAAACCAGGGTGATTATGGGTGTACCTGCCTGCGACCTTGTGGCGCTGGATATCCAGGATGAAATGAACCTCAACAGGGACTACGAAGACCCGGCATACAAAAAAAACAGGAATAATACCATACTGATTGGAACCGACTGCCACACCACCCAGGAACATTGCCATTGTACTACTTATGGTGTTAAACCTTACCCGGAAAAACATCATGATGTGCTTCTGAGTTTGAACGATGATACCATCTATCTCCAGACAAACTCTGAAAAGGGCGAACAATTCGCAG
Organism: uncultured Bacteroidales bacterium; assembly: GCA_964585385.1. Taxonomy (GTDB): domain Bacteria; phylum Bacteroidota; class Bacteroidia; order Bacteroidales; family UBA12077; genus JAGXLC01. The sequence continues at coordinate 28,212 of CAZPDP010000010.1, read as the reverse complement.
AAGAAATCAAACAATTGAACAACCTGGGTGAACCCACAGAAAATGAAATCCAATCTCTCCTCGATAAAAGAAAAAGAACAGAAGACACTTTGAATAATAAAAACAATGATCTGCCTGATTACGAAAAAACAGGCGAATTAGTAAACAATTCCGGAGAAGAAATCTGGAAAAAATACTCTGAAACCTGTGTTTCCTGCGGAGCTTGTGCGACCATCTGCCCTACCTGTACTTGTTTCCTCTTACTTGAAAAGCCCGGCTTTGAAAAAGTCAGACACCTTGACGCCTGTCAATATCCGGGATTTGAAAAAGTCGCCGCAGGCGAAGATCCGCTGAAAACTCTCCATAAACGATTCTATAACAGATATATGTGTAAGTATGTATGGAAACCCAAAGACTTTGAATCGATTGCCTGTACGGGCTGTGGAAGATGCATAGAATGCTGTATAGGCAGCATAAACAAGAATGAATTATTTGTCGAATTGACGAACCAATAAAATTGCATAATCAATGCATAAAGGTAATATATACAAACCTATAAAAGCTGAATTGCTTGAGGTGATTACAGAATCGCCCACAATTAAAACTTTTGTGTTGAAACCGGAGCAAAACTTCACCTTTCATACCGGGCAATTCATCGAACTGGCCCTGGATGGTGTTGGTGAAGCACCGTTTACTCCTTCTTCATCTCCCCTGGTCAGAGATAAAATTGACATCACAGTTATGAAAGCGGGTTATGTTACGGAAAAACTTCACCAACTGCAGGGTGGGGAAATTCTTGGTATCAGGGGACCTTACGGGAGAGGCTATCCGCTGGAAAAACTGTACGATAAAGAGGTCCTCATTGTTGGCGGAGGCTGCGGATTTGCCCCGCTGCGCTCTTTACTTTATAATTTGCAGGCAGAGCAGGACCGTATTAAAAAAGTAACTTTTTGCTACGGTTCCAGGAGTCCGCAAGAATGTATCTACGAACCATACATTGAAGAATTAAAAAGTTATCCGAAATTTGAAGTTATGCGCACTGTAGATGAAGCAGACGATTCATGGACCGAAGAGGTAGGAGTAGCCACTGTATTGCTCGATAAGGTGGCTGTAAATATTGATGATTCTGTCGCAGTAGTCGTAGGTCCTCCTATCATGATGAAATTCAGCGTCCAAAAATTGCTGGAAATGGGCTATCCGGAAAATAAAATTTACCTGTCTATGGAAAAAAACATGTCCTGTGGACTAGGAAAATGCGGCCACTGTATGATGGGGAATTATTTTGTCTGCAAGGACGGACCGGTTTTCAATTACGACGAAATAAAAGACAAGCCTGACATCTGGAAATAAAAACTAGTTGCAATGGATAAAAAAATTCTCATAGACCTGACAAAAATAAGAGATCATAATCTCACAGGCCGGGGCGATAAGAAAAAAATCGACGGGATTCTCAGCGATTTTCCCAATACAAATGGCTTAAAAACACTTCGTGAACTCGCTGTATTTCGTTTAACCTGCCGGCGGTGTGAGGATGCTCCGTGTATTAGTGTGTGCCCGGCAGAAGCATTGGATAAAGATGAAGAAGGCATGATTGTCAGGTTTACCAATCTTTGCATCGCTTGCAAGTCATGCGTTGTAATTTGTCCTTTTGGAACCATGATGTCCGACTTCTTTGAACACAAAAGAACTGAGGATACCTATTTCGACCTGAATGATGAAAAAGAACTGAAAAAATACATGGAATACAATCCTGGAGGTGCCGTACAATTAACAGATGAAGAGGAAAATGAAGAGAAAAACATCTATAAATTGAATGACAAGGTCCTCATCAAGGATATTCCTTATGACAAATTAAAACAAGAAAACCATGGGTGAAACATTATTTTACTTCTTTGTATATCCGGGTTTGCTTTTTGCTGGCATTGCAGGCGGATTGCTGGCCTGGTTCGACAGGAAAATAACTGCACAGGTGCAATTCAGAAAAGGACCTCCCCTCCTGCAACCCTTTTATGATTTTCTGAAACTCCTACTTGTCAAAGAAACCATTCTTCCCGCCAGAGGGGCAAAATTAACCTTTTTAATCGCTCCCATTCTGGGGCTATTCGGGGCAACTATTTCCGCAGTGTTTATCTTGCTGCCTTTGCTGAATATACAGGTGGGTTTTGAAGGGGACGTCATTGTAATCTTTTACCTCTTAACCATACCCTCCCTGACTTATATAATCGGAGCCCTGGCATCAGGAAATCCATTGGCTTCAGTAGGCGCCTCCAGGGAGATTAAACTGATTATCAGTTATGAGCTTACATTCCTGTTGGTGTTTGCAGCCATCATTCTTAAATCTGATATGAGCATCAGGATGAGTGAAATTCTGCAAATACAGGCTGAGCAAGGTGCATTTATCGGAAGTATCTCAGGAATCCTGCTGTTTATTGCGGCCATTTTCTGCATACAGGCAAAAATGGGAATGGTTCCTTTTGATATTGCTGAAGCGGAAACAGAACTGGCTTCAGGCTCCTTTATAGAATTCTCCGGTACTGTTTATGCTATGGTGAAATTCACAAAATACATCATGCTTTTTATATTGGCAGCCTTGCTGGTAGGGTTTTTTATGAGCGGATTCCATCTGGAAGGAATTGGTATCCTCTGGACTGTATTAAAATTATTAGCAGTGGTACTGCTTATGACACTGATTCGAAACACAAATCCAAGACTGAAAATCAAACAGGCCATGCGGTTTTTCCTCCTTGGCATGAATGTCTTGGTTATTGTTGCTATAGTATTGACTTATTTAGGTTTATAAACTAAAATAAATGGGACTTAAAAGCTTTTGTTTAAAAAAATCGTTATGGGTATTTCACTATGCAGGTGCTTCCTGCAACAATTGCGATATTGAAATCCTGGATGTTCTCACACCCCGCTATGATGTGGAACGATTCGGGATGCAATTAATAGGAAGTCCCCGACACGCCGATGTTATACTGGTAAGCGGGTCAATCAATCAAAGAGACAAAGATCGTTTACTGGAAGTATATAACCAGGCAGCAAAACCCGTTTTTGTTGTTGCTTTTGGTGCATGTGGCATAACTGGTGGAATATTTGCGGAGGGCAACACATTTGCCGGTCCGGTTGACAAAATCATACCGGTTGATGCTTATATCCCAGGTTGCCCGCCTAAACCAGAAGCCATACTGGCCGGTATTACCAAACTTGTTGAAAAAATTTAAGCATAATGGATAAACAGAATTTCATAGAAAATATCAAATCACAATTTCCTGCTGAAGTGCTGGATACTGAGGTTCTAAAAACCAAGCGGGTATTGGTTAAGATTAAACCTGAAGCAATTACCCAGGTGACTGAATACCTTTATAAAAGCCTCATGTTCCGGTTTATCATTGCCTCTGCATACCATACCAAGCAAGGCTTTGAAATACTTTACCATTTCAGTGATGACAAATCAGGAAACATAATCAACATACATGTTATTTTACCCCAGGAAAACCCTGAAATCGAATCCCTTGCCAACATGTTTTCCGGCGCCAACTGGATTGAAAGGGAAATGAGTGAGCTGCTGGGAATTACATTCCGAAATCATCCGGAACCGGAAAAATTAATTTCAGATGGCAACTGGGCAGAAGGCGTTTATCCGTACAGGAAAAATTTTAAATCATAGAAAAGATGGCAAACAAACGAATCATACCCATCGGACCCTATCATCCACTTCAGGAAGAGCCTGAACTTTTCAAGCTTTATTGTGAGGGGGAAAACGTAAAGGACATTAAATGGGAAACCGGTTACAACCACCGCGGAATTGAAAAACTAAGCGAGAATAAAACGTTTGAACAAGTTTTCTTCCTGGTGGAAAGAATCTGTGGAATTTGCTCTACCTCCCATCCCTTTGCCTTTGCCAATTGCATGGAGGAAATTGCAGATGTGGAAGTTCCCAACCGGGCTAAGTATATCAGGAGCATTATCGGCGAACTGGAAAGATTACACAGTCACTTGCTCTGGGTAGGACTTGCAGGGCACTTCCTGGGTTATAACACCGTCTGGATGTGGGCCTGGAAGTACAGGGAACCCGTGCTTGACTTGTTCGAAATCATTTCCGGAAACCGTAACAGTTATGCTATGTTTAAGATTGGCGGTGTGAGAAGGGATATTGATTCGGAAAAAATTAAGCTGGCAAGAAAAATCATGAACGACATCAAAAAGAAAAACGACCTGCTCACAGGCGCGGTAATGGATGACCCGGTTATTCATGCCAGAACCAAAGGAGTAGGTATACTAACAAAACAGGATGTGATAGACTATGCAGCCGTCGGGCCGACCGCGAGAGCATCCGGCTGGGATATCGATGTGAGAAGAGACGACCCCTATGCTGCTTATGATATGGTCGACTGGAAAGTAATTACTGCAAAAGCAGGTGATGTTTTTGCCAAAGCCGAAGTCAGGCTGCTGGAAAATTATGAATCAATCAAAATCATAGAACAATGCCTTGATGGGATGGAAAAGGAACCGGAAGGGGATATCGAAGTGAAAGTTAAAGAAATTCCGGAAGGTATGGGTACTGGCCATGCCGAAGCTCCACGTGGAGAAGTGTTCCATTTTGTTAAAACAGATGGTTCCAATTCACCTGTAAGACACAAAATAAGAGCTCCAAGCTATGTGAATATTGCAACATTCAAAAAGGCATGTGTCGGGCAAACCATATCCGATGCAACCATTTCACTGGCAGCAGTTGACCCGTGTTATTGCTGCACCGAGCGAATGGCTTTTGCTTACGACCACAAAACGAAAAAAAAGATTTACGATGGAAATCAGCTTGTAGAGCTCTCAAAGAAGAAAACAGAAGAAATTAGAAAAAACTTATAAATCATAAACCATGGATGTTTTATACTACATCATCTTTCTACCAATAATTGCCGGAGTGATTCTTTTCGCTTTCCCGGAAAGAATGAAAGCTGTGAAGGCTTCTATAACACTTATCGTATCTGCCCTGGTTTTGTACCTGGCTTATGAAGTATATTTCTTTGATACCCAAAGCATTCAAATGGGAATGTTCTCGGACAGTGCTGCCGTTGGTAGCCTGATGAATGAAATACTTTCCGGTGCCAGTAAATATTTTACTCTTCATATTGACAATCTCAGCAAACTCATTGTACTGTTCACTGCCATCTTTGGTTTGTTGATATCAGTGTATTCCCTGGTATACGTAAGCAATAAAAAGAAAATCTACAACTATTACCCATTTTACCTGATCACCCTGGGATGTACAATAGGTGCAATCCTGGCAGACAACCTGATGCTATTCATTTTCTTCTGGGGTGTACTTGGCTTTACGCTCTATAAGCTAATCAAAGGACAAGATGAAGAAAGCTCCGCAGCTGCCAAAAAAACCCTGATCATAATCGGTTCGTCCGATGGCATAATGATCCTGGGAATAGCGATTGTATGGCAGATTGCCGGCAGCCTGAATATGAGCGAACTCAATATTGCGACTAATTCGTCGTTGGCAACGACAGCTTTTATAACACTGTTGATCGGAAGCTTTGCGAAAGCAGGAGCTTTTCCTTTCCATACATGGATACCGGATTATTCCCAAAAAGCTCCTGCCTCTTCCACGGCTTTCCTCCCAGCCTCACTCGATAAACTGCTCGGAATTTATTTTCTGACAAGATTGTGCATAGACCTGTTTACTTTAAACGAAATACTTACTTTAATCCTGTTAATTATAGGCGTTCTCACCATCATATTTGCTGTAATGATGGCATTGATTCAGCACAATTTTAAACGATTGCTCGGTTTCCATGCGGTATCCCAGGTAGGATACATGATCGTGGGTATTGTAATAGCCACACCGCTAGGAATAGCAGCCGGTTTATTTCACATGCTGAACAATGCACTTTACAAAAGTGGCCTTTTCCTTTCTGCTGGTTCAGTAACACATCAGACTGGTAAGGAAGACCTGGATGAAACAGGTGGTTTATCCAGAAGTATGCCCATTACATTCTTCTCAGCCCTCATTTTTGCTTTAGCAATCTCAGGTATACCTCCATTTAACGGTTTTGCATCAAAATGGATGATATACCAGGGAATTATTGACTTCGGACAAGTGGGAACAGGAATTGCCAGTCAGCTATGGATTGTGTGGCTTGCCCTGGCAGTATTAGGCTCCGCATTGACACTGGCAAGCTTTATCAAATTCATATCAGGAATATTCCTGGGTGAAAAGAAAGAGGAATTCAAGAATATCAGGGAGGTAAATATCTTAATGTGGCTGCCCAAACTACTTCTTGCCCTGGTATGTATAGCATTTGGTGTATTTGCCACCAACTGGGTGGTACCCAAACTGTTCCAGCCTTACACAGGAGATTTCGCTTTTGCAGGTATCTGGCATTCCAGCACAGTTGGCTTACTAATCGTTATATCGATTGTATTAGGACTCATCATTTACCTGATTGGAAATATCAAGAACATGAGAGTTGCCGAGTCCTATATCGGTGGAGAAAAAATACAGGATCAAACCGGATTCCAGGTAACCGAATTTTACAATACAATAAGGGAATTTAAGCCTCTGAAGGGTTTATATGAAAGAGCTGAAAAAAGGTGGTTCGATCTCTATGACTTACTGAAGCAAGTATTCTATGGCATCCATTATATTTTTAGTAAGATGCACACAGGTGTGCTGACTACTTATGCAATATGGATATTTGCCGGATTTATAATCTTAATTTTGTGTCTGTTATAAAATACTAACAATCAGAATATATGGAAATCTTATTATCAGTCATACTGGGTTTCATGATCATAGGAGCAATCTTCGCACTCCATGCTAACGATTTGCTATCAGCAGTAATTGCTCAGGGTATTGTAGGTTACGGATTAGTCATCTGTTTCCTGCATCTCAGGGCGCCTGATTTGGCTATTGTCCAGATTGTGGTTGAAACCATAACACTCATCATCATGGTTGCAGTAGTTCTTGACAGCAGCCGGAAAGAAATAAAAGCCAAACTGGACTTCAAGGGATACATCAACATCATTGCCGGAGTAGTTTTTATTGGATTTATGATTTGGTTTTTCACCATGGCCACTGGCTCATTAGATGCATTTGGTGAACATGCCGTGCGAATGTCTGAAGTTTATATAGAAGAAGGAGCTGAAAGAACAGGAGCAGCGAACCTTGTAACAGGTGTTCTCTGGGATTTCAGGGGATACGACACCCTGGGTGAAGCTACTATTATGTTCACTGCAGCCCTTGGAGTGCTGACAGTACTCAGATTAAAAGGTAAAAAATAGATAATATGAAAGGACTAACACCTATAGTTAAAAAAGTTGCCCAACTGATGGCTGGGATCATCTGCATCTACGGGATATACATTGTCATTCACGGGCACCTGACACCTGGCGGGGCTTTTGCGGGAGGAATCATCCTGGCAGGGTCTTTTATACTGCTTATCCTGGCTTTTGGTAGTGAAGTGATAAAGCTGAGAAAGGAAGAAGCCGGTTCTTCCATTACAGAAAGTGTATCGCTTCTGGTGGCCATCATAATGGCTGCCATGGGCTTGTTGATTGGCAGCAAGGTATTCTTCATCAACTATCTGCCCAAAGGAGAAGTAGGAGAACTGGTCAGTGCAGGAGCAATCCCAATTTATAATATTCTTATCGGAATTGAGGTTGCAGCAGCTATTGTTACAATATTTCTGGCATTGATAATATTTAAAGAAGAGGAGGAACAATGATAGTCTATATAATGTGTTTTCTGCTTTTTTTAGTGGGTCTCTATGGAATTGTGACCCGGCGAAACCTGATTAAGATTGTAATCAGCTTTACAATCATGGAATTCAGCGTGTTCCTTTTCTTAGTACTGATTGGCTATGTAGAAAACGGGGAAGCGCCCATTTTAACAAAGAATTTACCCGAAAACCCGGTATTTGTTGATCCGTTGCCCCAGGCCATGGTGCTTACAGCCATCGTTATTGGACTGGCAACATCGGCAATGCTTCTGGCTATAGCCATCAGACTTTATAAAAAATACGGAACTTTTGATATTAGAAAAATCAACAATTTAAGAGGATAAGTTATGAGTAACCTGGTACCCTTATATGTGATATTACCCCTGGCAACGGCCTTCCTTATACCTATCTTCGGAAGGTTGATAAAAGGTTTCCAGAAAGCTTTGCTTTCTTTAGTGCTCTTATTTCTTACAGTGCTTACCTTTTATTTCATTTTCAATGATACGGGCCAACCTATCTCCTACCAGGTAGGGGGGTGGGAACCGGTTAATGGTGTTCCAATTGCCATTTACCTTGTTATGGATGGCCTGAGCGCATTTCTGCTTCTAATCATCAACCTGATTGGTTTTCTTTCTGGCTTTTATGCTATTTCCTACATTAAAAGATATACAGCCGAAAACAATTTCTATGCTTTATTAAGCTTAATGATAGCCGGAATGAACGGCGTAGTCCTTACAGGAGATATGTTTAACCTTTATGTTTTTCTGGAAATTGGGGTGATTGCTTCTTATGCACTGGTTGCTTTTGGTATAGAAAAGAATGAACTGGAAGCTTCCTTCAAATACCAGGTACTGGGTGGTGTTGCATCACTATTAATACTTTTTGCCATAGGGATGCTCTACTGGAAAACGCAAACGCTGAATATGGCAGACATTTCGCAAATACTGGCCACTTCAGAACCTGATTTTTATCTTATCTTCACCCAAATGCTCCTTATCAGTGGTTTCGGACTGAAAGCCGCCATGATTCCATTCCATGCATGGCTTCCGGATGCCCACTCATCAGCGCCCTCTCCTATCTCTGCCATGCTTTCAGGTGTACTCATCAAAGCAATTGGAGTGTATGCAATCATGAGGCTGTTCTTCAATGTCTTTGTGCTTACTTACGAAATCAGTATGGTTATTACAGTAATCGGAACTTTATCAATGATTATAGGTGGCTTCCTGGCGATATTCCAGTGGGACATGAAACGTATGCTGGCCTATTCAAGTATTAGTCAAATGGGTTATGTATTTATTGGCCTGGGAATTGGAATGACCCTGCTTGTTACAGGAGGAAGCAAATCAATAGCAGCCCTGGCTATTGTAGGTGGCTTATTCCACTTGATCAATCACGCGACATTTAAAGGTCTGTTATTTTTAAATGCAGGCGCTATAGAATATACTACCGGCACTAGAAATATGAAGATGATGGGTGGGCTGGCAAGATACATGCCCGTGACAGTGTCAACCTCCCTTGGTGCTTCCATGTCGATTGCTGGTATACCGCCGTTCAATGGATTCTTCAGCAAGTTAATCATTATTGTAGCTGCTGTAAAAGGTGGGTTTTACCTGCTGGCGACACTGGCCATTATAGTGAGTATTGTTACCCTGGTTTATTTTCTTCGATTTCAGCGCTTTGCATTCTTCAACAAATCAACTTTTACAAGAAAGATAAAAGAAGTACCTTTTACCATGTGCTTCTCAATGATAGTTCTTGTAATATTATGCGTCGTATTAAGTTTGCTTGTATTTCCTGGAGTAAGAGAGGTTTTTCTTTCTCCTGCAGTAGACGTACTCATGGAAACAACTAATTATTCATCGGCAATAATCGGAATGTAATATGAAATACTTAACACTATTCATCATAACGCTTATTTTCTGGCTTCTAATCACACTAAGCCTGTCTCTGGGCAATATAATAGTCGGGATTGTTGCAGCATTAGTAACAAGTTTGCTGTTCGGAAAATATTTTGTTGAAAATGTCCGTAAATTCATTCAACCCAAAAGGTACATGTGGCTGGTAATATATATCTTTATTTTCCTCTGGGAATGCATAAAAGCCAATTTCGATGTGGCTTACCGGGTTCTGCATCCGGCTATGCCCATCAAACCGGGAATTGTAAAAGTAAAGCTTGGAATTAAAAGCGGCATTGCCAAAACCATGCTGGCCAATTCCATTACTATGACACCCGGAACTATTGCAGTGGATGTGATAGATGATATAATGTATGTCCATTGGATTTATGTTAGCTCGGATGACCCGGAGGTATACACCCACAAAGTTTCAGGAAGATTCGAAAAATACATCAAAAAAATATTTGAATAATGGACTATTTACACATTCTATTGTACATACAAATCGGGTTAAGCGTTTTCTGCCTGTACAGAATTATCAGGGGTCCCTCTATTGCCGACAGGATGGTTGGGATAGACATTTTTGGTATTCTGGTGGTAGGTATTTGCGCAATTCTGGCAGTAGTAACCGGCAGGACCTACCTGATTGATATTGGGATTGCCTGGGTAATACTAAGTTTCATTGGTACCATCACCCTGGCAAAATATATTAGTGGTAAAAAATTAAATGAATGATATGGTTAGTACAATACTTATAACAATTGGTGTGGTTTTCAACCTGTTCGGATGTATCGGACTGATTCGCCTGCCCGATGTTTACAACAGGTTACAATCTGCCACAAAAACAGTGACACTGGGTACATGGAGTATTTTAATCGGTGTTTTAGTGCGCTATGGCTTTGTTGATATTGGAGTTAAGGCCCTCATTGCCATTCCGATCCTATTCTTTGTAGCCACTGTTTCTGCCCATGCACTTGTCAGGGGTTCATACATTTTCGGAATCCCCTTAGGTAAAAAAAGTGTAAAAGATGATTATAAGGAGGAATCAAAATGAGATATCCGAAGTTAAGAGAATTAAAAGAAGCCGTTATCTCACTGGTAACTCCGGCTTATACCACAAAATTTCCCAAAAAGGAACACATTCCGTTTGAAAAGTTCCGGGGAAAGCCGGTGGTGGATGACAAAAATTGCGTAGGTTGTGAAACCTGCTCCAATGTATGCCCTCCAATGGCAATAACCCATGAAGATGACAGAGAGAAGGGAGTAAGAATTATCCGGAGAGATTATGGCAAATGCATATTCTGCGGTCAGTGCGAAGAACATTGTATCACCGGTAAAGGCGTTATACTCTCTGATAAAATTTACGATATGTCTTCCTTTGACAGAAAAACCAATGTGGAATACCAGGAAAAGGAATTGTTGATATGCAAGAATTGTGGAGCCGTTATCACTACCAGGGAACATGTTATGTTTATGCATAAAAAACTGGGACCTAAGGCTTTCTCCAACCTGGCGAACCTGAATATACTTAATGAGAAACTGCGTCTGGCTTCTGAAGAAGAAACAGACTTTGAACTATCGGAAGAACGGAAAAGAAGAGACATGTTCAATGTACTTTGCCCCAATTGTCTCCATGAAGTTCTGGTAAAAACTATGATGTAAATGATAAAAACACTGTTAAATGACCTGAAGGGAAAAAAAATAGTGTTTGTGGGCGTTGGTAATGTACTAAAACAGGATGACGGCGTGGGCGTCTATATTACACAAAATATTGAACAGACAGAGAAAATTCAGGCATTAACAGTTGAAGTAAGCATCGAAAACTACATTGGCAAAATCAACTCTCTCCAACCGGACTCGCTTATTCTCGTAGATGCCATGGATTTTTCCCGCGAACCGGGGTATGTTAACCTCTTACCCATTGAAAAAATAACCGGGTATACCACCAACACACACAACATCACCCTGGATAAAGTGTCGGAATTATTTAACAGTCAAGTTTATATATTAGGTATTCAACCTAAAACCATTTCATTTGGAGAAGGGTTTTCAAGGGAGTTGAAAGACTCCGCTGATTCTGTTATTTCAGAAATCAACGCACTTTGCTGAATCTCAACTTGACTGAAACCTGATTTTTGTGTAAATTATATAAAAAAGGAGGCCTGTTATGCATTACGACTATTTCTGCCCTGTTTGCAAGGGCCAGCTACGGGTTAACGACAACCTGGTATTTATTGCCAAATCGGATAAGAACAAAAAAGGAATGATCTTCCTTAGTTCTGAGCTTGGTAATTACACTACTTCAAAACATCCCAGCTTCGAGATTGAAAAAGGGGAAGAATATCAGTTCTATTGCCCTATTTGCCATGCCACTTTAAACAGAGAAGAAAACAACAACCTGGTAAAAATATTTATGGTTGACGAAGAAGGGCATGAGTATGAAATATTTTTCTCAGGAATTGCCGGGGAAAAGTGCACATATAAAATGCGGGACCGGCAGGTGGAAGGCATGGGACCGGATGTAGAACTTTACAAACAATATTTTGATGTCCCGGAAGAATATCAAAAATACCTGGAACAATAATTAATTTTCAATGGGAACTGAATTAAGTATTTTAATTGTTTCAGCAGCAAGTATAGGTTTTCTGCATACTCTCTTAGGGCCTGACCATTATCTTCCATTCGTAATGATGGCAAAAGCCAGACAATGGTCTACTACAAAAACACTGTGGATAACAGGAATAAGTGGTTTAGGTCATGTGGCAAGCTCGGTAATTCTCGGAGCCATTGGTATTTCAATTGGAGTTGCAGTAACCAGCTTAGAAAGCATTGAAGCATCAAGAGGTGGAATAGCAGCATGGTTCCTAATTGCCTTCGGACTGGTGTATTTTGTATATGGCATGAGAAGAGCCATGAAAGGGAAAAAACACTCTCATCTTCATGTGCATGAGAATGGGAGTTACCACAAACATGAACACGCTCATGTTGAGGATCATGTGCATGTGCATGATGAACAAAACCAAAAAAAAGAAATTACGCCCTGGGTTCTTTTTGTCATTTTTTTATTAGGCCCTTGCGAACCTCTTATTCCATTATTGATGTACCCTGCTGCAAAAACAAGCTGGCATGGTATAGTTCTGGTTGCCCTGGTTTTTAGTGTAGTTACCATTGGAACGATGATAGGTTCGGTGGTCGTTTTACTGGCCGGAAGCAGGTTTTTACCAAAAACTAGCGTCATGGAGCGATACATGCATGCGATTGCAGGTGCAATGATATTCTTGTGTGGGGCAAGTATTGAATTTTTAGGGCTGTAGTTTATAA
>CAZPDP010000010.1:11109-15187 GCA_964585385.1 uncultured Bacteroidales bacterium | reverse complement strand
TACAGCCTCTCTTTTTAGTATAACATTCGGGGAATTTACACCCTGTTACGTTCTTTATAATGCGTATGAAGCAACTCATGTGATTTGTGTCCCAGGGGCTCTCCGAGGAATTCCTTGTAAATGGCCTGTATTTCAGGATTCTCATGAGACTTCCTGACCTTCATGTTTGAATCTTCATCGTAAATTGCATCAGCACGTTTCTGTCTGATCTCAGGTGTTGTAGGTATTGGTTGACCACCGCCACCAAGACATCCGCCTGGACATGCCATAATTTCGATGAAATGCCAGTCGGCTTTACCGTCTCTCACTTTTTGCATTACTTCTCTTGCATTGGTGAGGCCGTGCGCAACAACAGTCTTCAGCTCCACACCCTCAAGAAATCTCCACTCATCCTTAGTACCTTCTATGACAACGGATGCTTCTCTAACTCCTTCCATACCTCTTACAGGAGTGATGTTCAGGTTATTAAAAGGAACTTCTTTACCTGTAACGATTTCATAGGCCGTACGGAGAGCTGCTTCCATAACACCTCCTGTAGCACCGAAAATAACAGCAGCACCTGAAGATTCACCCATAATGCTATCGTGTTTAGAATCCTCAAGTGATATGAAATCCACACCTGCCTGGCGAATCATCATGGCTAATTCGCGAGTTGTCAGAACATAGTCAACATCCTTGAATCCGCTGTCCCGCATTTCAGGTCTGTCAGCTTCATACTTCTTCGCAGTACAGGGCATTACAGAAACTGAAACGATTTTTTCAGGATTCAGTTTTCTCTTATCAGCATAATATGTCTTGGCAAGCGCACCAAACATTTGCTGTGGCGACTTACATGTAGACACGTTGTCCAGGTATTCGGGGTATGTATGCTCGATGAATTTAATCCAGCCCGGAGAACATGAGGTTGTCATAGGTAATTTGACGTTGGGATCCTTGTCCACAAGCGCTTTTTTAAGTTTCGTCAGTAGTTCGGTACCTTCTTCCATAATGGTCAGGTCAGCTGACCAGTCGGTATCAAGCACAGAATCAAAACCGATACGCTTAAGTGCTGTAACCATTTTACCGGTAACTCTTTCACCCACATCAAAACCGAGTTCTTCACCCAGTGCAACACGCACAGCAGGTGCAGTCTGAACCACTACGTGAGTGTCTTCGTCATAAATGGCATCGTATACCTGGTCAATGTAATTTCTTTCAACAAGTGCACCGGTAGGACAACGGTTAACACACTGTCCGCAGTTTGTACATACCACATCAATCATCGGGTTTTCAAAGAAAGTCGAAATTTTCATCTCATGTCCTTTGTAAGCCACGCCAAGCGCACTAACGTGCTGTAATTCAGTACATGTTCTAACACAACGCTGGCAACGGATACACTTGCTGTCATCCTTAATGATTGAAGGGGAATACTGGTCAATTGTAAAATGCTTATCAGGAACCAGGTCTGCGAACAGGTAATCACTGATAATTGTATCAGCAGCTAGCGACTGCAATTCACAATTGTGGTTTTTGTAACATTTTGTACAATCTTCCCTGTGTTCGGAAAGCAGAAGGTCAACGATATATCTTCTTGCTTGTCTGACTTTAAGGGTGTTGGTCATAATCTCCATTCCCTCTTCAGCCGGTGCAGCACATGATGCAATCAGATTGTTGGCGCCTTTTCTCTCCACCATACAAACACGGCAATTACCTGCTACGCAGAGGTCCTCATGATAACAAAGGGTAGGAATATGTATGTCGAGTTTTCTCGCAGCGTCAAGGACTGTATTTCCTTTATCCACGCTTACGTCAATTCCATCTATTTTAAGTTTAACTTGATCTGCCATTTTATAATTGTTTTATTGGATTCAACAAATGTTTAGTAAATCATTTCCTCTTTGAAGTTGTCTACAATAGAAGAAAATGAATTTGCTACGGATTGACCGAGACCGCATTTAGCAGTTATCTTCATTACTTCAGTAAGTTTGAGGAGAGTCTGCAAATAGGTAGTTGACTGGTCGCCTCTTTTTACAGCTTCAATTCCTTTTAACAACTGCTGACAACCTACGCGGCAAGGAGTACACTGTCCGCAAGACTCTTCACGGAAGAACTCAACATAGTTTTTCAGTACGTTATACATAGAACGTGAACTGTTGAAAATCATCATAGAACCTCCGGTAGGTACACCTTCAAAGCCGATAATTGTATCGTTGAATTTCTTTCTGGGTACACAGAAACCGGCAGCGCCTCCAACCTGTACAGCTTTAGTATCGCCGTCCCCGAATTCTTCAACAAATTCTGACAGGGGCATACCCAGTTCCAGCTCGTAAATGCCAGGGATTGGAGTATCTCCGGAAACAGAAAATACTTTAGAACCTCTGGAGTCAGCAGTACCCAGTTCATGAAACTTTTGGGCGCCAACATTGCATATCATCAATGAGTAAACCAGTGTTTCCACGTTGTTTATTACTGTTGGCTTTCCTCTGAACCCGTTTTGTGTTGGATAAGGAGGTTTGTTTCTCGGCTCTCCCCTCTTACCTTCCATCGATTCAAACAGTGCGCTTTCTTCGCCGCAAATGTAAGCGCCGCTACCCAGGAGCAATTTGATACGGAAGTCAAAACCGAGTTCATCCAGTGTTTTATGGAATTCATCCAGCCTCTTCTGAATATCTTCTTTGAGGAATTCATATTCCCCGCGAAGATACACATAACCCTCCTTAGCTCCTATAACATAACCGCAAACGGCCATTCCGCCAAAAACCTTAAAGGGAACACGCAACAGTATTTCACGGTCCTTAAAAGTTCCTGGTTCGCCTTCGTCTGCATTACATACGACAAATTTCTCATCGCTTTCTTCCTGTGCAGTGAACTTCCATTTTAATCCTGTAGGGAATCCTGCACCACCACGACCTCTCAGCCCTGAATCCAGTATTTCCTGGACGATTTCATCTTTGGGCCGGTTTAATGTTTTCTTGAGGACGTCCTTATAGCTGCAGTCCTCTGTAAATATCAAATCAACTCTTTGAAGTTTTCTATTATCTGACATGGTTAAATTCTTTTAATGGTTTAAACTAATCTACTTTGGTCATGTGTTTGTCAATGATATCAGTTACCTTTTCGGTTGTCAGTTCGGTATAGGCTTCTTCATTAATAAGCATAGCCGGTCCTTTGTGACACCATCCAAGGCAATTGGTTTCGAGCAAAGTAAACTTATGATCCTTTGTAGTTTCCCCCAGGTTAATTTTTAAGAGGTCCTTCAAAGTATCAACAATCTCTTTTTTGCCTTTCATGTCGCAGGTAATGGTTCGGCAAACACGAATTACATACTTTCCGCGAGGCTCAATGTCCAGGAATGAGTAAAATGAAGCTGTCCCGTATACCAGGGCTGCTGACATTTCCAACTCTCTTGCGACCAGACTCATAGCCTCTTCAGAAACACTTCGTTCCTCTTTAACGATACCTTGTAAAATCGGAAGCAAACTTTCACGGTCTCTTCCATGCTTGTCTGCTAAATCTTTGACTAATTCTTTAATTTCAGGCATATCGACAATTTTTAATTAATGGTTCTGTTATTATTGTAACACTGTTAATAAATTAACACTCAAATTTTTCATAATTCATTCATATCCACAGCTAAAATTAGAATGGAACATCTAGCAAGAATATGATAAAAGTCATCTTTAGAATCTCGCTAGTGCATGTTTTAGAACATTTAAACGAATGAAAAGTCTTAGCTAATAAATCATTCTGGAGCAAACTTTATAAAACCCGGTTATTTATATTCGCTCTAAAGAATTCATAGTCAGAATGAACACTAAAAAGATAGGATTAATACAAGGTTTACCAGAAGACTTTATCTCATTATTTATCATTAACCAGGCTTCCTGCTGAGGCCGGCTGCAGTAAAAATTACCGGCATCCAGGATGAAAACAGAAACTCCTGATTCCATATATATTACCGGATATAACCCAACAAATTCATTACCTTTGCAATAGTTAAAAGATTCCATTTCCTATGAAAATTCATTTTGTTTTGGTTGAACCCGCTGTACCTGAAAATATAGGAGCAGCAGCCCGTGCAATAAAGACCATGGGATTC
>CAZPDP010000010.1:0-11009 GCA_964585385.1 uncultured Bacteroidales bacterium | reverse complement strand
GAAAAAGTAAAAACCATCCTGCCTTATCTGGAAATGGGAAGTGAAACCAATATCCACGGAAGAATCTTTGAACGCTTAATGCATGCAAAACAGGATGATATACACATATTGCATTCAATAGCCAACAAAATCATGGAAAAAATATATGGAAAATGAAGGGACCGAATAATATTTAAGTTAAAAAACCATATTTTAGAGTTTTTGATATGTTAAATCCCAAAGAATTTTTGCTTTTCTGATGAATGAAAGCAACCCTTTTGGTTTACAGAACGTCTTACTTGAAACAAAAAGACTTTAACAGTTGCAATTTTTCTGGTATAATAATTGCACTGAAATAGTCGAACACAAACAAAATCAACTATGGAAGTAAAATGTTTTGTAAACGGTCAGGAAGTTGAACATGACCCATATGATCTTGATTATATTGAAGTTGACATCGTTAAAGATTTTGTAAAAGCCATTGAAAAGGAAGAAAACCATGCTTCGGGCAGAGTGGAAGTGGATTTGACTTCCCCCGATCAACCGGTATACAACCTGGTCAACTGCAGCAATTCATTTGAAGACAGGTTTTACTACTTAATGCACAGAAAAAAACAATACTGATATACTAATACGTTAGATTTGGGTCAAATCCCTGACAATGTATATATCGTAATCTCCCAGGCGTTTAAAGCCCAGTTTTTTATATATCTCTATCGCTTTAAGGTTATCATCTTTTACTTCAAGTTTTATTTGGTAACCTTTCGCTTTTGCAAATTCAAGTGAATTTTGAGTAAGCAGAGTCCCATAACCTTTATTCTGCTGTTCGGGAAGCACTCCAATATGGTGCAGGTGAATACGCCTGCCGTCGAATGTCATCCAGGATGTGCCCAGTAATTCTTTTGAATCCGTATCTTCCAACACTAAAAGTTTTCCGCCCAGACGCAGACTGTCTTCAATGATCTCCTTGTTATCGCCCCGGTGGGCTCCTCCTACCCCGGATTCTGTCCATACTTTTTGAACCTGTTCGTAATCTTCTGGCCTATAGTCTCTGACTTGAATATTTCTCATAACTAGTATTTATATTTTCCTTTAATAATTCGTTAAATACTAAAACATGGTTGATATTTGGCTATAACTTTCTTTTTTTCTGCTTTGCGCCTTTGTGTCTTCGTGGCAAAAAAGAATGCCACTAATACTCTAATTCCCGAAGATACACAAAGGAGGAAGTAAAATTAAAAAAAATAGTTTACTGAACTTTCGCATCAACACATAAAACCCTCACTTTCAGCTATTAACAATCATGAGAATAGCACCCAGCTTTTAGTGTTTATAGTAACCACTCAACCAACTCCTTAGCCCACTTCAGCAGTGGGCTTCAGGAAGCCGGCTCAAAGCCGGCTGGTAAGAAATTTGATGGATTGAACATCAATTCACCCACGTGAACGAGGGTGCCAGACTCATGTGTAAAATTACAAAATATAGTAAATAAGTTCATTAAAACAGGATTTTGTTTTACTGTAATTCATCCCGCCATTTTTCTGTTGATATTGAAACAGTTTTATTCACTCTATTCAGTGTATGTGGTATCTGCGAAACTTTAGTCAATTTATATCTGACTATAAAATTCTGCAGGTTGATCTTTGCGATTTTTGCGAAAATCTTTGCTGTCCTTTATGTGAGAAAGTATACCCGGCATTCATTCTTAAATTGGAAAACATTTGGATGAGTTATGCAGATACCTCACACATCATCAGGCTTAACCACATGGAGTTGACTAGTCCCGTAACTAATTACTTTTATTTTCTCGCCCTTGTCAATATATCCGATTTCCGACATGGCATCGTAAGTCTCTCCTTCAACAATTACTTTTCCACTGGGCCTGAGCACTGTAAAGGCTACGCCTTCCTTACCCACAAGGCTGGATTGCTGACTATCCACACCAATATACCCTTCGTCTTTTTGTTGGGTTGAGTCCAGCACTAAACGGCTAAAACTCCTGGATGTAAGCATCTTTTTACTCAAATATATGGAAAGAATAAGCGAGACCAGCATAGAAACCGAGACAATAAAAAAAGACTTCAGGACTTCTTTAACAGCTTCTTCAGCCTGGAACTGGTAATCAAAAACAATATTGTCCACCATGCTAAGGACCAGTCCGGCGATTGCCAGAAGGATACCGCTAATCCCGGCTATACCAAACCCGGGAATCGCAAAAATTTCCACCCCGATTAATATCAATCCCAGGATAAATAGCAGCAACTCCCAGTTTTCAGCCACACCCTCCATATACAGGGGAGCAAAATACAACGCTGCGGCTATCAAGGCAGCAAGAAGCGGAAATCCAATACCCGGAGACTGCAATTCAAAGTAAATACCTCCTACGATAATCATGATGAGTATACTCTGCAAAGCCGGACTCATAAGGAATCCAATGATACTCTCAAGCCGGGTAACTTTGTATTGTTTAAGTGTGTAATCTTTAATCTTTGCAATAGCCAGCACTTCTTTTAAACTCGATGCTTCTCCTTCGCAATACCCATTTTCTATAGCTTCCTGGGTTGTAAAGGTGAGGATTTCACCACTATCTATCACTCCTTTAATGGCGATTCGGGGATCCACCATAGATTCTGCTATAACGGGATTGCGATGCCATTTCAAAATGGTATCCTGGCCCCTGATAATAGTGTCTTTCCCATGAGATTCAGCCGTTGCCCGCATGGTTGAACGCATATACGACTGGTATTTTTCCGGCATAATCTCGCCCTGCTGGTTCACCACAGAAGCTGCGCCAATTCGGGCTCCTTTGCTCATGTAAATGCTGTCTGCCGCAATGGAGATAAGCGCACCGGCAGAAGCTGCATTGTTCTGGATGTAAACCATTACAGGAATCGGACTATTCAAAAGTTTTGAACGAATCGAATCGGCAATATTCACAAGACCTCCATAAGTATCCAACTGAAGAACCATATAATCAGCCTTAAGTTGATTGGCCCTGTCAAATGCCTTCTTGGTTAACCGCCAGGCGGATGGTTCAATATTCTGATGGATCTTGTAGGTATAAACCAGGGTTTCTGCTGTTGTATCGACCTTTGTTTCAAGGGAATCCTTCTTAGAATCAGCAGAATAACCAACTTTAACAATGGTAATGAAAAAAAACAGCAAGCAGAATAAATAAGTATATCTCATAACTTTAATACTAAAAATTTTTCATAATCTTTCATTAATGAACCATATAAGACACATAAGGGAACAAAAGAAAAAACATATATGTTCTTATTTGCCTTCTGTTGTTTGCTTATTCTTCTTATTATTTTTTCTTTGCGCTTCGTCAGCGGCCTTTGCGTGAAACTATTTGTTTTAAATTAGCCTAAAGCATAAATATAATCAATATTTCAACATAAATGCAATAGTATAAAGGATTCGATTAAGCCTGAGAAAATCTTTATAATTCTAAACTTAGTGTATCTTAGTGCCTTTGTGCCTTCGTGGCCTGTATTTCCAACTTAAATAAAAAATTGAACCGATATTATTGATATCTGGTCATAACTCCTTTTTTGTTCTTATTTTCTTCGTTTCTGGCAAAAAGAGAATGCCACTAAGACTCTAAAACTCTAAGATGCACAAAGTCCTGGATTATTGTGTATTTGTATTCTACCCAATCCCATAAATCACCCAATAATAAAATATTAACATAACTGTGAGTTTTTAATATCAGTATAGTATTCTTTCGTTAGCCAGAAATAACATTTTTTCCTACTTTTGCTTCATAATATAAAACAAAACCAACATGGATCTCAATCAGCTCACTGCTATTTCACCCATAGACGGAAGATACAGGAACAAAACAAGTCCCATTGCCCCATACTTCTCAGAATACGGACTGATAAACTACAGGGTAATGGTAGAAATCGAATATTTCATTGCCCTTTGCAACATCCCACTGCCCGGATTGAAGAGTTTTGATAAATCCCAATTCGAGGCATTAAGAACAGTTTACAAAAAGTTCTCCCTAGATGATGCGCAAAGAATTAAGGATATTGAAAAAGAAACCAACCACGATGTGAAAGCGGTGGAATATTTTCTTAAGGAAAAATTCGCAGAAAAAAACCTGGTTCCATTTAAGGAATTCATCCATTTCGGTTTGACCTCCCAGGATGTGAATAATACCGCTTCTCCCCTTTCTTTGAAAGATGCAAGTTATGAAGCTTTCTATCCTGCGTTGAAAAAGCTAACAACTAAACTAAAAGAATTGGCCGGGGAATGGAAAGACATCCCCATGCTGGCGCGTACGCATGGACAACCCGCCTCCCCTACGCGTTTAGGAAAAGAAATCCAGGTCTTTATTTCCAGGCTCGAGGAACAAATAAAGCAGATTGAGGCGATTTCCTTCCCGGCCAAATTCGGAGGCGCTACAGGCAATTTCAATGCCCACCATGTGGCCTACCCTGAAATTGACTGGAATAGTTTTGCTGACAGTTTTGTTAACGAGACCCTGGGCCTGAAGCGCTCCTATCCTACAACTCAAATAGAACATTACGATAACCTGGCAGCCTGGTTTCATGCCCTGGAACGTATCAACACCATTCTGATTGACCTGGCAAGAGACGTCTGGCAATACATTTCCATGAACTACTTCAGGCAGAAAATCAAAAAAGGAGAAGTGGGTTCATCGGCCATGCCGCATAAAGTAAACCCAATAGACTTTGAAAACGCGGAAGGAAACTTAGGGATAGCCAACTCAGTGGCCGGTCATCTGGCAGCCAAGTTACCCATATCGCGCCTGCAAAGGGACCTGACAGATTCCACCGTTTTAAGGAACATTGGGGTTCCTGTTTCCCATTCCCTTATAGCTATACATTCTTTGCTGAAAGGTCTCGATAAGATTACGGTGAATGAAGAAACAATAAGAAAAGATCTGGAAGATCACTGGATAGTGGTTGCAGAGGCTATTCAGACGGTTCTGAGGAAGGAAGGGTATAAAAATCCGTATGAGTTGCTGAAGGAACTGACAAGAAAAAATAAAAAAATTACACATGAGGATTTTGTCGAGTTTATTGATAAATTATCCATTCGTGAGGAAATAAAAGACAGGCTGAAACAGATTACTCCGTTTAACTATACGGGGATTTGAAAAAAATACCTCATTGATACTCAATGGTTCTTTTATGCCGCGAATGCACTAATGATTTGTTTAGAATGTTGGAATATTGGAATGATGTATCTTGAGATTCAATTTTTTCTAAAAGGAATGCTATAATGCCGACAGGCATGAAATCTTTGTAAACGCGGATGTAATGAAATGGAATCCGGGGAGTAAGAAACACCACAGACCAAGAATCCCAGAGGGATGACATATCAATGGATAGCCGCGAATGCGCTAATGGTTTGTTTGGAATGTTGGAATACTGGAATGATGTATCAAATTGTTGGATATTTTTGCCACCAAGACTCAAAGACGCGAAGATCTCACAATTTCACGCGGACGAAAAACGCAAAGGGCGCTAAGATAATTTTCTTAGCGCCCTTCGCGGTATATGCTTTTGCGGTCTTTGCGTGAAATGAATAATAAGTTAA
Source organism: uncultured Bacteroidales bacterium (assembly GCA_964585385.1). Taxonomy (GTDB): domain Bacteria; phylum Bacteroidota; class Bacteroidia; order Bacteroidales; family UBA12077; genus JAGXLC01. Next base: position 5,453 of record CAZPDP010000010.1, on the reverse strand, counting down.
GCTGAGACCTTTACTTTTCGTTTTGAATAAAATTTATTGTAAAAAGTTTCTGAAAACTTTTCACTGCAATTTACCAAATTGTAATCAGGTGATTCTGGTTGTGTAAAATCCACCTCTATTCTGGCTTCCGGATTTTTTTCCAGGTCTTCGAATTGCCGGACAAAATCCTTCACAATATCCAGTTCCAGGTAATCTAAATCCTCCGTACTCCGCTCTATTTGCTTCCCGTTTTTGTATCCGAATATTTTCATACAATTTCTGATTTTTTAATTTTTCTTTTGCATTTCGGAGTACATAGGTATAAAATAATTTGGGAAATTCCAAAAAATATTGGGGGAGAGTTTTTTAAGAGCAACATTGAAAGTCGTCATTAAATTCTAAAACATGGTTGACCTTTGGCTATATTCTTCTTTGTGTTTGCTTTCTGTCTTCGCGCCTTAGTGGCAAAACAAGAATGCCACAAAGACTCTAAAACTCAAAGATACACAAAGGAAGACATAATTTTAATTGAGAGCTATCAGTCCTATATGAGAGTTTTACCAAACTAGTTATTTGTTTCACGCTGATTTCGCTGATTTTCGCAGATGACAATTAAAATCTGCCTATCTGCGCAGTCTGCGAGAAAAGCATTCTAAAACAACTTCAGAGACTCCCCTCTTTTGTTCATCTCCTGTTTTATATACACCCAGACATACCTCAGCACCACCAATAGAATACTCAGGAAAAATCCTCCGAAGGTGGCCACAATGACAATGAGCTTTCGTTTGGGCTTTGCCCGTTTCTCGGGTTTTACCGCCTCATCAAGGATATTGATTACCGGTGTTTCTTTAACCAGGTCTATCTCGGCCATTTCCCGTTCCTTCTGAAGTGTAAGGTAAACCTCTTGTTTTATGGTTACCTGTCGCTGCAATCTTCCATATTCCATTTGCAGGCCAGGTGACTCAGAAATCACCCGGTTTCGTTCCCTGAACCGTTTTAAATTCTCCTCTGCCCCACGCAATTCTTTTTCCACAGCATCCAAACGCTTCTCAATGTATTTCAGGTTTTCCTTTGTGGTTGTTTTTCTTTCCGTCTGAACATATTCGGATACAATATCAGTAATGTAATTGGCTACATCTGCGGCAAGTTGAGCTTCTCCCATCATTATTTTAATAGTAATCAGGGCGGTCTCTTCATTAATGCTTGTTGATATTTTATTTTTCAAAGTTTCAAAGGCGCTAAAAAATTTTTCCTGCTCGGTCTCTCCCTCAATCACCCAGTATTCAATCAAATTAACCGGATTGTCATACTCTTCGGTTTCCCATTTTTTATAGATGATCCGCTTATTGATATTCCGGCTTTGTAACATATCATCAATACTAAATTGAGTACGGCCACTCACTGCACCACCAAAGCCAAACTGGGAAGCTAAACTTTGCAGCCTTCCACCGGTTTGCCCTTCAGAAGTTTCCTTGTATAATTTTACCGAAGCCTCGTATTGCGGTTGAGCAAGAAGAGAATAGATTATCGCTGCAATGGCTACAAGAACAGTGAATAAAATGATAAACTTCCGAAAACGCCAAATCTTGAAAAAAACTTCAATCAGATCAATCTCGTCTGAATTTTTTCTTTCCTGGTTGTATTGTTGCTCCATGGAATTAATTTCTAGTTGGTTCGACCAATAATATAGATAACGGTAGCTACACTGGTGGCTATAGATGCCCAGTTCGTCAGGAGCTGAGTAATATCCACCGGTTCCCGCTCGGGTTTCTGGGGTACAAAAATCTCAGATCCTTCTTTTATCTTCGGATCCCATAAAAAATTCTTTCGCCTTGCATTACCCCCGGGATAATATACCACTGTTTTGGATTTGGCGGCTTCAAAGGTATAATCGCCTGCTGCCTCCACATAGCGCTCAAGACTCCATTTTTCATGATATTGCACCAACCCGGGGTTTCTCACGCTTCCACTTACCTTAACCGTACCGGGGTGTTGCGGAATATACACGCTGTCGTCTTCATGAAGCACAATCCCTTTCCTGCCTTTTTGAATGATTTGATCAAAATCGCCCACAATCTTCAGGGAATCGTCTCTTGTAAACTTTAACCCGGGAAGAAAAGCCTCATCGGTTAACCCACCGGCTCTTTCGATTAAGCTGCCAAAGGTTTCGTTTTTATGCAGAATCGGGTATTTACCGGGAAATTTAACTTGCCCGGCAATTGATACTATACGGTGTTCTTCAAAATCCGGATCTTTTCTCACCACTATCATATCATAATCTTTCAACTGAAAACCGTCTTCCACATCAAAATCTCTCAGCATATCCGGCGATATCTCAACATTGTAAAACCTTGCCAGCTCGCCATTTTTAATCTCTTCCCTGAGACGAAACACTTCGATGTTATACTTATAGGCTCTTTTAGTAAAACCACCGGCCTGCAGCAACAAATCCTGGAGCCCCATGTTGGTTTCCAGGATGTAACTCCCGGGTTTGGAAACTTCCCCGTAAATCCTTACCTGTTTTTCCTTATGAATAACATCTGCATTATAAACAATGATGCTGTCCCTGTTTTTTAATCCGAGGTTAGCCTCCTCGTTCCCTGCAATAAGTTCATCCAATGGGATGGGTATAATTTCCCTGTCCAGGTAGTTCTTTTTGTATCGTATCAAATCCGCCCTGATTTGAAAGGTCTCACCCCAGAAAACTGAATCTTTCAGGCCACCGGCCTTGTTTAGCAAATCCATTACAGTCATATCTTCTCCCAGGACATACTTCCCGGGCTTATAGACATGCCCGCTGACGTTTACATAATCCACCCCACCCGGAATAGTATCTTTTGCCGATTCTCCCGTTAATGGAAGAATGGAAACAATATCACCATCTTCCATGGGCAGGGGATTTACAGTAAAACCATCCTCTTTCATCAGCCTTAACCCGGGCGTCATGACTGTATAAATCTCCGACCCTTTTTTTCTCTCGTCAAAAGGTGCCACTCTTTCTACCTGTAGTTTTTGTTCATCGGCCGTGGTTTTTAACCCACCGGAAAATTCAATAAGATCAGTCAGTGTTTCATTTTCTTTCAACTCATAAAAAGCTTTCTGCTTCACCTCCCCTTTTAATCTGACGGTACTCAGTCTTGGAGGAACATAAATGACATCGTTGTTTTGCAAACGAATATCATTGGGCTTTTTACCCGAAGTGATGAAGGTATAAAGGTCCAGACTGGAAACTGTTTCTCCGTCTCGTATGACACTGATATCACGTAGCGAACCCTTGAGGGTTGGCCCGCCGGACTGGTATAAAGCCGAAAAAGCGGTGGAGTAAGAGCTCACAAAACGGGAGCCCGGGTTCTCAACCTTTCCAATTACATATACCTGAATGGATTGCAGTTCGCCCAGACTCACATCAAGGAAAGTGGAGGGATTGCCGCGTGAAGGACTCAGTCCGCTGTATATCTTTGATAAATTCCGGGTTAATTTTTCTTCCAGTTGTTTCAGGGTTAAGCCCCCTATCACCATTTGCCCGTATCGTTCAATAAATATTGTACCGTCGCGTGCCACTTCGTATTTGGACCGCATCTCGGCTTCTCCCCAGATGGAAAGAATGATTTCATCTCCCGGTCCAACCTGGTAGTTGGGATCAATCTTACCAATATCAACTTTATCAAATTTATCTCTGGGGCCTTTGAAAAGATCGTAGCCAAAGTATTCCTTCCGGATGGAATCCTGTTTTTCCTTCTCCCTGGATTTTTTAGTTTCGACAGTGTCCCTGGGTTGTTTTTGAGAAGGAGCGGCTGCTTTGTCCGTATCGCTCACCTGTTTTATTTGTGAGTCAGATGTCTTCTGCCGGATTTGTTCAAAATCCTGAATGGAAACGCCCGCTTTCCGTGCCTTCTTAATAGCCTCCTCCTGTGATATTTGCCCTGACTGAACCTGTTTGGCGAGGTTCTGGAGGACATTGATGTTTTGACTGAATCCTAAAACCGGAATAACAGAAATTATTAAAATTCCTAAAAGTTTCTTAAGAGGTGGTAATAAATTCATTTTATTTTTTGTTTGTCTTTGAATTTTTGCCAAAGATAATAATTCGGTAAATAAAATTTGCAAAATCAATGGAAATAAATCGTTGAATAAGGTTGGGAAATGGAAAATTTAGATTTTCGAGACCTTTCTGGAATTGAGTTAATTGAGTTGATTGAGTTGATTGGGTTAATTGAGTTGAATGGGTTGATTGAGGTAGTGGAGTTGTTGAGAGGTTTTATTGAACCATATAACTTGTCCCGCAGAAGGCGGGAAGGCATATAAGAGAATATAAGTTCTGCCTGTTAACATTAGAAATTTCTCACCTTCTTGTCGAAAGAAAATGGTTTCTCGCGGCGGAAGCAACGGGATTACGCTGCGATCGCAACGTGGGTCGTAGCGGTCGTGGTGTATTTTTTCGTTGCGCTCGTAGCGTGGCAGTTTTTAGTAAGTTGAACGATTGATCAAGTTAATTGACTAATAATGGAAAATATCATAATTCTATGTTTTTATCATCCTGATATGAATTCCAAAACCTGAGCAGTTCAATTGTATGTTTATCCAATATCTTATAATAAAGAATAATTTGTTCTCTAATGACACATCTTCTAACATTGGTATAGTTTGTCTTCTGAAAATCAACATTTCCCTTATGCAAAAGGTGTATAATGCCTGAAACATCGGCAATAAATTGTTGTGCTTCTTTTTCCGACCATTGCTCTAATAGGTAATCTATTGTATGATAGTAATCTTCTCTCGCGAATTTATTCCACCTGATCTTTCTCATTTGATATCCAGGTTGGGGTACTTACGCCTGGCTTCTTCAACCACTTCTTCATGAGTGAAAGACTTCCCTTTCTTGCTGTATTCCAAGGCTTCATCAACGGCTTTTTTCTCATTTGTCTTTAAGCTATATTGCTCCGAGGAACTCAAAAGCGATAAAATTTGATTGTAATATCTTTTAAGTTCGTCTTCATTCAGACTGTCAATTTTCCTAAAAAGTTTTAGTTTTATATCTGAAGTATTCATTGCAGGTAATTTTTAATTATGGTTATCCGTTTTTGTACCTATATTCGCACTTGATTTTCTTCATTTGCCCCTTGCCCTAAAGGGAGTGAAGAAAATCAATTGCTCCCGTCAATTGCAGGACTTGAGGTAGAATAATTGATTTTCTCAATATTAATTACGTATTAGGTAAATAAACCAATATTCATTTTTTTTTATCATCTTAGAATTTTTACTTTCAAAAATATTGAAAAATTTGTTTTCTATCAATTATTAAACGCAGAAAGACTGTTTCAATTGTTGCAGGTTGAGTTGAGTGAGTTAATTAAGTTAATTGGTTGAGGGTTTCTGAAGGATTGTCTCATGAGAACAGCTTCTCCTTCGTAGTTTAATACGGAGAAGGAGCTTCTCCTTCGTAGTTTTACTTCGGAGAAGGAGCTTCTCCTTCG
>CAZPDP010000009.1:59627-93602 GCA_964585385.1 uncultured Bacteroidales bacterium | reverse complement strand
TTATGTATACGGGAGGATAGCTGAACTAGTTTAAAGGAGAAAAAACCATTTTATTGAATTTAGATGCGCAATATTTTTTAGGATAAGCAGCAGATGGGAGTCATGCAATTGTATTAAGATTGATGCGAAACCTTTTATTGAGAAATATTACCTGAATTATGTAAATTTTTCCAAAAATTTTGAAAAACACAATCCTCTTTTATTTGGTTCTTAGTACAGAATTGTTAAAAAAGATGATTTGAATATGGAGACACTAGAATTCAAGACAAATTTGAAATGCGCAGGATGCATGTATGCAATAAAGCCCTATATGGATGAAATAAAAGGGATAAAATCCTGGAATGTGGATTTGGAAGATGCCGATAAAACTGTTAAAGTAGAAAATGAATCGGCTTCAGTGGATGAAATTAAAGAAGCGATAAGAAAAGCAGGTTATTCTGCTGAATTAAAAAACTAATGGAGGTTTTCGGCTAATGAATAAAAGAACATTTAAAGTATCAGGCATGCATTGTGCTTCATGTGCCAGTAGTGTGGAAACCATGCTTGGCGCAATGGAAGGTATCGGAAAAGCCAATGTCAATTTTGCCGATGAATCTGTAATGGTGGAATACGACGATCAGGTAATTTCTGAAAAACAAATGAAGGAAGCCGTGCAGAAAATCGGATACGACCTGGTACTTGACCAAAATACAGACCTGGATAAAGAAAGAGAAGAGGAAAGACAGAAGTTGACAAGGGCCAGAAATAAGGCGTTGCTGGCTATTGGATTTTCTTTGCCGATTTTCATTATATCGATGTTTTTGCCGGAATTGGCTTACAGGAACTGGATTCTTTTAGCTCTTACTATTCCGGTAATAACGTGGTTTGGCCGGGAATTCTTTGAAATAGCCTGGAAGCAGGCAAAGAATTTCTCTGCTAATATGGACACCCTTGTTGCTTTAGGTACAGGAGCTGCCTTTTTATTCAGCTTGTTTAACACTCTCTTCCCGGAGTATTTGCAGTCAAAAGGAATTACCCCTCATGTATATTATGAAGCGGCGGCTGTAATTATTTCTTTAATACTTCTTGGTAGATATTTTGAAGCCAGGGCTAAAAGCCGCACCTCTGATTCCATCAAAAAACTGATGGGAATGCAGGTTAAGACAGCAAAAGTTATGCGGAATAGCGAAGAAATTGAAGTTCCTGTAGACCAGGTTCAGGAAGGAGATGTAATTCAGGTCAGGCCCGGCGAAAAGGTTCCGGTGGATGGGGAAATTATAGAAGGTTATTCGGCTATAGATGAAAGCATGATAACCGGCGAATCTGTGCCGGCCGAAAAATCAACCGGAGACAAAGTTATTGGAGCTACAATCAATAAAACCGGCAGTTTCAAAATTAGGGCAGAAAAAATAGGTTCTGAAACGATGCTGGCACAGATTATTGAGATGGTCAGGCAGGCACAGGGGAGCAAAGCGCCTGTGCAGAAACTGGCCGATAAAATAGCCGGTATTTTTGTTCCTGTTGTCATTATTATTGCACTGGTGAGTGCTGTTACCTGGTTTGTTGCCGGTCCTTCACCCCAATTAACGTATGCCTTTGTAACTCTGGTAACTGTTCTTATAGTTGCTTGTCCATGTGCACTTGGACTGGCAACACCTACGGCCATCATGACAGGAATTGGGAAAGGTGCTGAAAATGGTATCCTGATAAAAGATGCAAGCATCCTTGAAAAAGTTAATGATATAGATTCGATCGTTGTGGATAAGACTGGAACAATTACAACAGGCAAACCGGTAGTTAAGAATATGAGATGGGTAGGATCCGGGAAGGACAAAGAAATCTTAAACCTGGTTTACACTATTGAATCCCGGTCAGAACATCCATTGGCCGAGGCCATTTCAGAATATCTGTCAACCCGGGCCAGCAATGGATATAGTATAGATGAGTTTCAATCGCTTACCGGATTAGGAGTGGAAGCTAAATTTAGTAATAGTGAGTTGTTAATAGGAAACCGTTCCCTGATGGAACAGCATGATATCGAAATACCTGAAGAAATAGCCCCTGGGGCTTCGCAGGAGAAACAAAGTATTGCAAGCCAGGTTTATGTTGCAAAGGATAAAAAAGTAGCTTTGCTGTTTGATATTGAAGATGAGCTGAAACCTACATCTGTAGAAGCTATTAATGAATTAAGAAATTCAGGTATCCGGGTTCACATGCTTACCGGTGATAACAAAGCTGTGGCAGGCCAGATTGCTCAAAAAGCCGGTATTGAAAGTTATCAGGGTGAGGTATTGCCCCAGGATAAGCTGGAATATGTGAAAAAGTTGCAAAGCCAGGGGCATAAAGTGGCTATGGTTGGCGACGGAATCAACGATTCTCCGGCTCTTGCACAAGCGGATATAGGCATTGCAATGGGCAAAGGAACCGATGTGGCTATTGAAAGCGCAGAGATAACGCTCGTAAAAGGTGATCTGGGAAAAATCAAATCCTCTATTGAGCTCTCAAAAGCCACACTAAAGACTATCAAGCAAAATCTTTTCTGGGCTTTCATTTATAATATTATTGCCATACCTATTGCAGCCGGTGTGCTGTATCCTGTTAACGGATTTCTCCTGAATCCGATGATTGCAGGTGGCGCCATGTCATTTAGCTCCGTATCAGTAGTGATGAACAGCTTGAGGCTAAAATCAAAAAAGATTTAATAAAAACTAAAATATTTTGTAAGATAAATTTTTCTCAGACGACAGAAACAAATATATATATTAACCAAAAATCAGATAATTATGAAAAAGTTAGCTCTAAGTTTAGGGTTGATGGCAGGTTTTTTCCTGGCCGTCCCCTCAAATTCAAATGCACAGTGTGATAAGGAAGCCAAGAAGGAATGCGACAGCAAAAAAGAAGTGGCTTCATCCGAATGCTCTAAAGGTGACTATGAAAAGACAGCTTTCGTAGTGCAGGGCAATTGTGGCATGTGTGAAGAACGTATTGAAAAAGCAGCCGGCTCTGTTGAAGGAGTGAAGAAAGCGAAATGGGATAAGTCAACAGACAAGCTCACTGTTTATTATTCCAAAGATAAGGAGGTTGATATGATGGCTGTTCATAGTGCGGTGGCAGAAGCCGGGCATGATACTTCCGAGAAGGAAGCTACTAAAAAAGCCTATGCCTCGTTGCCAAATTGTTGCGCATACAGGGATAATAAGTAAATTTTGAAGATTTGTCCCAAAAGCACATTTTGCCTCATAAGCTTTCATTTCATACCAATTCTTTCCGATTATATGATTTAGCCTGAGAATAGCTTAGATGTGCTTTTGGGACATATTATTTTCTCAATGACCGGAATTACTAAGAAAATTTTTATTTTTAAGCAATAAAGGATAACTTACAACAGTTTATCTATTAAATCTGCTTATATATGAGTAAGAACAATGTATTAAGTGCTTCCGGTTCAATAACAAAGAAAGAACTTGTAAGATCAATTAAAATAAAGTCTGACCAGGATTACATTATTCTTGAGTCTGCAGACCCCTTTCCCCAGGTTGATTATAAGCTTAAAAAGAAGGTTAAACTCCCCAAATACTTCTACATTGGAATCTTACAAAAGCATCTTGATCAGGATATACTGCTTTCTGCAAGAAATGCTGAGCGGGATATGCGTGAAGACCTTAATTCAGCAGTTGGAAATATTACCATTGGTAAAGATCAATTTAATGTCATCAGGCTTAAGAATATTCCCACCCGGATGCTTGCAAATATTCTGAATGTTTTTCAGGAGCATGGCATAAGAATTATCTCATTCGATAAGAATATAAATGAAACAGCCGTCATTCATACAAGAAAGTTTTTTTACCTTGAAGAAATTGAACAAGGGTTTTTTATAGACCTTGATGAAGTTGAAAAAGGATATGTGGAAGTCCCCAGAAGGTTTAAATGGGAAGAGTTTGAAGAGATTTCTCAAAATGTAAGGTCCAATTGTAAGTATACAGATTTTGACGGGGCCATCGGAGAAATAAATAAACATGGTCTGAATCAAAATGTCATACGGATTTACAGTCCACAACTTGACAATGAAAAACTGCTTGAGATTGGCAAAGGCTATATTAAGCATTTGTTTGTATGATTTTCAATAACCAGCATTATGCCGAACCTGGGAAGCTTGAGCAGAATATTTTCGGAATACATAATGCTAATGATTTTAACAGGTTAGCGCTGCAGATTTTTTCTTTCCAATACTACCAGAATCCTGTTTATAAAAGGTATTGTGACCACTTAAAAGTAAATCCACATAATTGTAAGGATATCTCCTGTATACCTTTTCTTCCTATTGACTTTTTCAAGACGCAAACTATCCTGACTGGAGGAAAGGAGTATGAATGGGCTTTTAATAGCAGCGGAACAGCAGGGATGGAGCGCAGTAGCCACTATATTAAGAAACCGGAATTATACAAGAAGAGCTACGAATACACCTTTCGGATTTTTTATGGTGATCCGGAGGATTATTGCATAATGGCTCTTCTTCCGGGTTACTGGGAAAATAAACATTCCTCGCTGATACATATGGTCAGGGGGTTAATCGATGGTTCAGGGCACCCGGAAAGCGGATTTTACCTTGATAATCTGGAGGAATTGAAAGACAAACTTATAAAACTAGACAGGGAAGGAGTGAAGGTTTTGCTTCTGGGGGTTAGTTTTGCTTTGTTGGATATGGCTGAACAATATCCTGTGCAACTGGAAAATACTATTGTTATGGAAACCGGTGGCATGAAGGGACGAAGAAGGGAAATCACCCGTGATGAGCTGCATAACAGACTTAAAAAGGGATTAAGTGTAAAGCAGATTCATTCTGAATATGGCATGGCAGAATTGCTTTCACAGGCTTACTCTAAAGGTGAGGGAAAATTTCAAACTCCCCCGTGGATGAAGGTTTTTATACGGGATGCCTATGACCCGTTTGAGCTGAATGCAAAAGAGCCAGAATTCTTATTGCCTAAAAGTGGCGGAATCAATATTATCGATCTCGCAAACATTTATTCCTGCGCGTTTATTGAAACCAGGGATATAGGCCGCCAGCATCCTGATGGTTCTTTTGAAGTGCAGGGCAGGTTTGATTACAGTGACATCCGGGGCTGTAATCTGATGGTTATTTGATGGTTGGTTGCAGATTGTTGATATTAGTGTCATATCCGTCCCTGACATAGGTTGACCGGTTTTTAATTAGATAATGGAGTTTGGATACCGGGAACTTGCAGTTCATTTTACAGAACAAAGATAAAACCACCTACATATAAAATATCAGTGAATATCTGTATTACCTGTTTCATCCGTGTTCTGTTCATTCGATAATTCATGATAAAAAAAGCCGGTGCATTCCTACACCGGCCTGTACCTTTCTGATGGTTCTGATTAATCGATGTTTAACTTTTCAGCGATTTCATCTGGTATGGCATCTTTATGAACCATAATGGCAATCGTGTTGAGCCTTACGTAAGGGTTTGACATATAAAGATACCCTCCATACTCGTTGCTGTCTGAATCCCATGAGTTTTTGGTCAGGTAATATTTCTGTCCGTTCTGGTCTTCACCAATTCCTGTCAAATGCATCAGGTGGTCATCAGTCATGGTGAAATTGTTGAACATTTTCTGCCTGTATTGCTGGTCAATGAACTTTTCTTTCACCGGATGCATCTTGAAATTACCATCTTCGTTTTCCGGTACAACAGCAATTCCGTTTTTGTGGGAAAATCCCTCACTGCTGACGTCTCCGTCCCAAACTACGGAGTAGCCTTCTTCCAGTGAGTTATCAATCACTTCCATCATTTCGTCCAGCGGCAGATTGTAGTAGGGATCATGGGACCAGTTATCAGGAATCTCCAGGATAACCGATTGGTAAAAAGGATGATGACTGAAAGAAGTCAGTTCTACGTAATCATCCGGATGTATTCCCAGGTTTTCAGAAAAAGTTTTGGGTGTATAAGTTTCTCCCCTGTATTCAAATTCCTTTGGAGGAACGCCCATGTAGGCATCAAGGATAGAACCGTATGCCTCATCCCAGACAGGGCTGAGCTTATTGCGGCGGTTTTTGACCAGGGTTTCGACCATGCTTTTCAATACAGAGGCCATTTCGTAATGCCTGTGGGTGTTGTCGTCTCCATAAATAATTCCTGAATATGCTTCTTCCGGGACCATACCATGCTGGCTCAGTTCAATCATGGCGTCATGGGCCTGTCCTCCCTGGCCGAAGTTATTGTTGCCGTGGTAACGAATATACTTCCGGGCCTTTTTTTCATAAGTATGGTGAACCAGAAACATTTCAGATAAATCATATTCCGGTTTGCCCATACGTATCAGTTCGGTTTCCAGGAAAGAAACAGTTGCAAAACACCAGCATGTGCCAGATTTACCCTGGTCCTTTACTGATGTGGTTTCCAGTCTTACTTTATCGGTGAACTGGTAACCGTTTTTCTTTTCTTCTTTTTGTGCCTGTACTTCAGTAGGCACTAAATACAATAGCAGGAAGCTAATTAGTAATAGACTGATCGTTTTTTTCATGTGTTTTCGGTTTATAATGATACGTTGTTACTCCTCCTGATACAATAAATTTCATTATCTCGGAAGGGGAACCTTCAATTTTTTTGATATGCTCAGTGGGAACAATAAAAAGCTCTCCCGAGAAATTGTAAGAGTGCGGAAAATAGACAGCAGCCTTTTCCCCTTCAACACCAATGTTTGAGACATCGTTCTGTGTAAGGAATCCCAGTTTTTCCAGGTTCGAAACAGCATTAACCCTTACAAGCACCGGTTGATTGAATTTCCTCTTTTCTCCAACAAACCCCGAAAATAAATCTTTTATTGAGGAATAAATCAGTTTAAGCAAAGGTGTTTTTTCAATCATTTTACCCAGCGTGGCTTTAATGGGACGTGCAATAATGGTTTGTCCCAGGTAACCAAGCAGGGTGACGATAATTAACATAGCAATAAGACCGGCTCCCGGAATTGTCAGGTTGAAAAGGTCTTTAAAATAGGGTTGTAGCAATCCATCAATGAATTTGAGAAGATTGTACAGGATAACCAGGGTAAGGCCCAAAGGAGCAATGTAAAGCAGACCCTGCAGAAAATATTTTACCAGTTTATTCATTTTTATTTTGGATTTAGATTGGACTATTTAAAATCAATAGGGATTAATTATCTCAATTTTTCACTATTTATAAAAGGCTGGGTTGAAAAGCATCCTGAATGTGATTAATCTCTGCTTTCCCATCCTTCATAATAACAATTACCACATCAAAACGGGTCTCTTTATCAATATCTTTTTTCATTACATAAGCATCTGCCGCTTCAATCAGGTATCTCTGCTTTCTCCTTTTCACCATCTCATTGGGCGACTCAAAGTATTCTGTGTTACGGGTTTTCACTTCCACAATGACAAGCTTATCCTTGTCTTCCATGATGATGTCAATCTCTTTCTTTTTATAATACCAGTTACGGTCAAGCAGTTTGTAACCTTTTTCCTGGAGATGTCTTAGCGCAACATTTTCACCTTCATCCCCGAATTTTTTCTTTTCCATAATTTGTAAATGATATTTTCTATGAATTAGTGTTGAAATAAAATCAACTAAAACCTAAGTTGAGCGGTTTGAACAGCCTGTCCCAATTTTTATCGGGAAAGTGAAAAAGCGCTTTACTTAGGTGTAACCCCGACAATTCAGACAGTGAACTAAAATCGCTCAATTTGGGTAAAAATAAAAAAATCCATTGAAACATTTTATCTTCTAATAAAGTAAAAAGGATATGAAGATGCCTTGGGGAAAATATATGTATTTTATTAGTAAATGGATACTTACAGGAACGATGCTCTGTCTTTTTGTTTTTTCATCAAGAGCAGAGCATCATAGTTTTGAGGGACATATTTCTTTCATAAAGAAAACTTACTTTGATACTTTATACATCAATTTTTACATTAAAGGAAGCAAAGCCCGTATAAATCAATATACTCAGGATGGCACCATGCTCCATTCATTACTTGCTGATATTGAGAAAGAACGTGTAATTGCCGTTAATCCGGAAAGAAAAATGTATAAAGTATTGGATCTAAAAGAAGAAAGCAATCACGGTCAGGAAAGATTAAAAATAATAAAGTCAGGTAATTTCAGGGAAATTCAAGGTGTCAAATGTTATCAATGGCGGGTCAGGGATGAAAAGACCAACAGTGAGATTGCATATTGGGTTGCTCAAAAAGACCTGGATTTCATGAACGAACTAATGCATTTAATTAGCAGAACGGATAAGATTTATCAATTTTTCTCAGTTATTCCCGGAAACGAAGGGTATTTCCCTATGCTTTCTGTGGAGAGAACTTTGCTGAGAAAAGAAAGACAGCGTGTTGTAGTGCAGGATATTGTCAGGAAAGACCTGGATGATAACCTTTTCCGAATTCCCGGTTCCTTTGTGGAATTTAGTCAGTGAAGCTAAGTCTGACACTTTTTGTATGAATCCTCTCAATTTTTGCGTACCCTCCCATAATCAGGGGCATATTTTCCTTTATATGACCCACCGGCGCATCGAATATAACAGGAAATTCAGCATTTTTTGTAATTGTTTGAATAATCTCTGTTGCATTCATTCCAAAAGGGGAGCTATTATCATTCATGTCTGTCATGCCGCCTACCAGGAGGGCTTTTAAATTACTGAGTTTGCCCCCTGTCCTTAGATTCATCATCATGCGGTCAATGTGATAGAGGTATTCGTCCAGGTCTTCCAGGAATAGGATTTTATTGTTCGTGTCAATATCGTAAGGTGTTCCTCTCAGACTATAAAGAACGGATAGATTCCCACCGGTTAGCTGTCCTTCTGTTTTTCTGAAACTTTTCCTGTTGATTTCCGCTTCCCATTCAAACTCCGGGTTATCGCCGAAAAGGGTTTGCTTTAATTGTTGAGTTGATTTATTGTTCCGGGTCTTTTCAGTCAAGTTAAGCGGCATGGCAGCATGAAGGGTTTTTACTCCCAGTTTTTGTGTAATGTAGGAATGTAATACAGTGATGTCGCTGTAACCCACAACCCATTTGGGATTGTCCCGGAAGGATTGAAAATTAAGATGTTCCATTATTTTCACTGTACCATAGCCACCTCTTGCACAAACAATAGCTTTTATTTCCGGGTCATCCATCATGGCCTGGAAATCAGATGCCCGTTCTTTGTCCGTTCCTGCAAATTGATTGTGTTGGTTGTAAAGGTTTTTCCCGGTTTTTATTTTCAAACCCCAGCTTTCAAAAATTTCGAATGCTGTTTTCAGTTCTGATTGGCTTATGCTTCGGGCAGGAGCTACAATCCCTATGGTGTCATTTTGATTTAAAGAAGGAGGAGCAATCATATAATTGAGTTTAATGGGGAACAAAATAGTTTCTGATGTGTCGTCTTTATTAAATAATATTTTTCTTAACTATATTTGCCGGATAAAGTTAAGCAATTAATAATTTTTCAAAAATATTCCTATGCAAGATCCAAAAAGATATCTGATTACTTCCGCTTTGCCTTATGCCAATGGTCCGTTGCATATTGGTCATATAGCCGGTGCCTATCTGCCTGCAGACGTTTATGTTCGTTATCTCAGACTGAAGGGAAAGGACGTGGCCTTCATTTGTGGTTCTGATGAGCACGGGGTTCCCATTACTCTGAGAGCAAGAAAAGAAGGTAAATCCCCACAGGAAATCGTAGATCGCTATCACGAGATCAATAAAAAAGCATTCCAGGATCTGGGTATTGAATTTGATATATACCATCGTACTTCAGATCCACTTCATCATAAAACAGCCTCGGATTTTTTCAAAAAACTTTATGAACAGGGTGAGTTCATTGAAAAAGAAGAAGAGCAGTTCTACGATGAAAAAGAGCAGCAGTTTTTGGCTGACAGATATATTGTTGGAACCTGCCCGAATTGTAATTATGAAAAAGCATACGGTGATCAATGTGAACAATGTGGCACAAGTCTCAGCTCCAAAGAACTGATTAATCCCGAATCGGCTCTTTCAGGAAACAAACCCGTATTGAAAAAGACCAGGCACTGGTATTTGCCCTTAGATAAATACCAGGAAGAATGGCTGGAAGAATGGATTGACAGTCATAAAGAAGACTGGAAAGCGAATGTATACGGGCAATGCAAATCTTGGCTGACACAGGGCTTGCAACCCCGAGCAGTCACCCGTGATTTGAGCTGGGGTGTACCGGTTCCCCTGGGAGGTACGGAAGGAAAAGTGTTGTATGTCTGGTTTGATGCCCCGATTGGGTATATTTCCGCAACCAAAGCCTGGGCCGAAGAGCAGGGAAAGGATTGGCAAAAATACTGGAAAGACGAGGAAACCAGCCTGATTCATTTTATCGGGAAAGACAACATCGTTTTCCATTGCCTCATATTCCCTTCTATGCTGAAAGCTCACGGTGATTATATCCTTCCGGAGAATGTTCCGGCTAATGAATTTTTGAACCTGGAAGGCGATAAGTTGTCCACCTCCAGGAATTGGGCTGTCTGGGTGAATGAATTTGTGGATGATTTCCCGGACAAGGTAGATGCACTTCGTTATACGATTTGTGCCAATTTCCCGGAGCAAAAAGATAACGATTTTACCTGGAAAGATTTCCAGAACAGGAACAACAACGAGCTCGTGGCTGTTATGGGAAACTTTGTCAACCGGGCCCTGGTGCTGACCAAGAAATTTTTTGACAAAAAGGTGCCTGAATGCGGCGAATTAACCGATTACGACAAGGAGATATTCGAAAAGGCTGCACAAATAAAAGAAGACCTGGAAGACCGGATTGAGAAATTCAAGTTCCGCGAAGCCCTAAAAATTGCTATGGACATGGGCCGCCTGGGGAACAAGTATCTCGCAGACACCGAACCCTGGAGTTTGTATAATAAAGATCCGGAACGGGTAGGAACCATTCTGAATATTTCTCTGCAGATAACAGCGAGTCTGGCTATTATAATTGAACCGTTTTTGCCATTTACTGCTGAAAAGCTACGCGATTTTTTGAATATTGATAAGTTGAACTGGGAGCTTGCCGGTCAGCAGGAAATAATGAAACCCGGTCATGAAGTAAAAAAACCCAAACATCTTTTCCAGAAAATTGAAGATAAAGTAGTAGAACAGCAGGAGGAAAAACTCAGAGAAGCAAGCAGAAAGAACGAGCAGGAGGAAAAAGGAGTTGAGCCTTCTAAAGAAGATATTAGCTTTGAAGACTTTACTAAGCTGGACATCAGGGCTGGCAAAGTGCTGGAAGCAGAAAGGGTGCCAAAAACAAAGAAATTACTTAAGCTGAAAATAGATTCCGGAGTTGATCATCGAACCGTGGTTTCAGGTATTGCCGAATATTTCAAACCCGAAGACATTGTGGGTAGACAAGTAAGCATTGTAATCAACCTGGCACCGAAAAAAATACGCGGCATCGAATCACACGGTATGATCCTGATGGCAGAAGATGCTGATGGCAAACTGGTTTTTGTGGCGCCGGATGAGGAGATGGAGACGGGTTCAGTAATAAAATAAAAAACAACACATTCCATCTGGCTTCCCGGGGCAGATATGAAATACCTACATTTCTGCCCAATCACCATTTTCTTTGATAAGGTTTATTAATTCTGCAAGGGCATTTTCCTCCGGGATGTTTTTCTTCACAACCTCCTTGTTTTTGTAAAGGGTAACTTTTCCTTTGCCTGAGCCTACATAACCGTAATCTGCATCGGCCATTTCTCCGGGGCCGTTTACAATACATCCCATCACGGCAATTTTCAGACCTTTCAGGTGTCCCAGTTTTTTACGGACTTCTTTTGTGGTTTTTTCCAGATCGAACTGGGTGCGGCCGCAACTGGGGCATGAGATGAATTCTGTTTTTGAAATTCTTATCCGGCTTGCCTGCAGAATCCCAAGGGAAATGTCAAGCGTTTTATTAACCGGCATTTTGCCTGTATTTTCTATAACAATTCCTTCTGCCAGCCCATCAATGAATAAGGGTCCGAAATCTATGGCCGATTTAATTTGCAGGTCTTCTTCTTTCTTTTCATTGTATCTTCCGGAAACAAAAACAGGTATTTTAAGGTTTTGCAGGATAAGTTCAAAAATTATACGGCGTTGTTCTATGGCCGGATTATTTGAGAGAGATTGAATAATTAAAGCTACTTTATCCTTATTCTTCAACTTCTTTAGATCCTCCAGCTCATCGATAGCTATAAATATGAAATTGAATATTTTCGATTTTGGTCTGGCTTCAAGATATTGATCCACCGAGTAGAAATACGGCAAAACATTGGGTTCCATATTGCTTTTCCATTGAGTGAATGGGATTATACCGGGAATATCAGCCAGGTCATTTGTTCCTTTAGTGCCTGAAAACAGGAGAAAGTCGGGCTTCACTGATTTTAGCCGGCTCCACTCATCCTTGTTCATTCTGTTATTGAGCACCAGGCCGGCAGAAATTTCATTGTGAGTAAAAGAGGTTAGGCTTTGGGTTTCTCTTTTGTTATAATGAAAAGGATCTATAGGAATGCTTTTGATTTCGGGGAAGGATTCATGGTCTGCCTTGCTCATGATATAATCTGCAATTTTCCGGGCTACGGGAATCTCCTTTTCCGGGGATTCTGTCAGGGAAACCCTTATTGTGTCTCCGATTCCGTCAGTTAGGAGAGTTCCGATACCTGTTGCAGACTTAATTCTTCCGTCTTCCCCTTCTCCTGCTTCTGTTACACCCAGGTGAACAGGATAAAGAAGATTCTTTTTCAGCATCTGATTAATTAACAAACGGTTGGATTGAACCATTATCCGTGTGTTGCTCGATTTTAGCGATACCACTACCTTGTGAAAATTATTTTGCCGGCATATTTCCAGGAATTCAATTGCGGAATGTACCATACCTTCGGGGGTATCTCCGTGTTCGTCCATGATTCTCCGGGAAAGGGAACCATGATTGACACCTATACGAATGGCTGTATTGTGTTTTTTGCACACCTCTATGAGGTTCTCAAACTTTTTTCTGACTTTTTTGAATTCGTTTTTGTCCGTTTGTTTGAAGCCATAATTCCCCGGATTGATACGCACTTTTTCCACTATTTCTGCTGCTTTTTCAGCAATTGCAGGGTTGAAATGTACATCGGCTACAAGCGGGATTTTATATCCTTTGTTTTTTAGGGCTTCTTTAATATTTAGCAGGTTTTCTGCTTCTTTCACTGTTCTTGTGGTCAGGCGGACAAAGTCAGCTCCGGCATTGACGATGTTTATGATTTGGCGAACAGTGGCTTTGGTATCATTGGTGTCAGTGTTGGTCATGGACTGGATGCGAATGGGGTGGTTGGCACCCATAGGAACATTCCCGATGTAAACTTCGGGTGTTTCCAGGCAATTGTAATGTACCAGGTCTTTGCAGTATTGGTTATTTTTCATAAAATGCGATTAAGAACTATAGAAATGTACTTCATAATAATTTACGTATTCAATTCATTTTTATTGACAATGTTGGGTGGAATTTGTCCCTGAAAATATGCAACTATATTCTGAGCTGCCTCTTCTGCCATTGATTTTCGGGTTTCATAGTTAGCTGTACCGATATGAGGCACTATAACGACATTGTCCATTTCCAGCAATTCTTCGCTGATTTTC
The DNA here is from genome assembly GCA_964585385.1 of uncultured Bacteroidales bacterium. Classification (GTDB taxonomy): domain Bacteria; phylum Bacteroidota; class Bacteroidia; order Bacteroidales; family UBA12077; genus JAGXLC01. Next base: position 79,986 of record CAZPDP010000009.1, on the reverse strand, counting down.
GGTTCAAACTCAAAAACATCCAGACCTGCGCCACCCAAATGTCCGTTTTGTAAGTATTTTATCAGGGCTTTTTCATGAATTACAGCACCTCTTGCCGTATTTATAATAAAAGCTCCCTTTTTCATTTTCTTAAATTGTTCCTCGTCCAGCAGATGTTTTGTCTTGTCAGTTAGGGGGGTATGAAGCGAGATGACATCGGATTTTTCAATAAGCTCATCCAAACCGGCATATCGTGCTCCATAGACTTTTTCATCGGTGTAGTTTAAAGGAGTTCTTGTATAGTAAAGAATCTCCATTCCGAATGCTTTGGCTTTCAGGGCAAATGATTTACCGATATTGCCCATCCCGATGATTCCGGCAGTCTTGTTTTCCAGGGTATGCCCCAGGTTTGCCATGACTTCCCATTTGATATCAGCCTTTGATTTCAGTTTATGATCCAATTCAGTTACCCTTCTTGTAAGAGATAACAGAAGTGCAAAAGCCAATTCTGCTGTGGGTTCAATGACTGTTTTCGGAGTGTTTGTGACAACAATATCATTTTCAGAAGCGGTTTTCACATCGATGTTGTTGAAGCCCACACCAAAGTTGGCTATGATCTCTAAATGTTTTCCTTTTTCGATTAGTTCTTTGTTTATTTCAAATCCAAATACCGGTATCAGGGCATGATAATCGGGTATCATTTCTTTTAACTGATTGAATGAAAAATGTTTATCCTCTGGCAGTCTTATTTCAAAATCTTTTTTGAGTTGAGAGAGTCCTTTTTCAGGAAGCCGGTGAGTTACCAATAGTTTTCTTTTCATATAGATCGTTTTAGTTTGATACTAAATTTGTCCTTATAAAGTTAATTACATTAAAACAATCGGTCAAGTTCAGGGATGTTTGATATGTTTTTATGTTTTGAAAACAAACAAGATTTCATAATTTTGGAAAGCTAAAATAATTATTATGTCCATAAAGGTAAAGGAACTCACAAAAATATACGGACAGCAAAAAGCACTGGATCATGCCAGTTTTGAAATTAATCCGGGGAGTATAACCGGATTCATTGGCCCAAATGGTGCTGGCAAGACTACCACCATGAAAATTCTTACCGGTTATATTCTGCCTACTTCCGGTAATGCCTGGATTCAGGATAAGGATGTTGAGGAACATGCTTTTGAGATACGGGAAGTCATTGGCTATCTTCCTGAGCATAATCCATTATACCCGGATATGTATGTGACAGAATATCTTGAGTATGTAGCAGGACTTTACAAAATTCACAAAAAAAAGATTGAAAGAATCAAAGAGACAATCGATTTGACAGGTCTTGAAAGTGAGAAGAGGAAGAAGATAGGAGCCTTATCAAAAGGTTATCGGCAGCGCGTGGGCCTGGCCCAGGCCATCATCCATGATCCGGATGTATTGATTCTTGATGAACCTACATCAGGACTGGACCCGAATCAGATTATTGAGATCAGAAACCTGATATCAGAACTGGGAAAAGAAAAAACCGTAATGTTGTCTACTCATATCATGCAGGAAGTAGAAGCTATTTGCGATAGAATTCTTATCATCAACAACGGGCAGATTGTTGCAGATGATAAAGTGGGTGATATCTACAGCAGGCTCGAGGAATCCAAGCAAACCGTTGTGGTTGAATTTGACAGGGAAATTGAAGAAGAATTGCTAAGAAAAATTGAGGGAGTGAATCAGCTCAGGAAACTAGACGAAAAAAATTGGTTGTTTGAAAGCATCAGCCAGGAAGATGTGCGTCATAATATTTTTCAATTTGCTGTAAACAATAATTTTTCTGTTCTTTCCATGCAAAAGAAAGAGAAGAGCCTTGAGGAAGTTTTTCATGAACTAACCAAATAAAATGCCTGCAAAATAAAAAAAAGCGCTGGCTATAAATGAACCAGCGCTTTTTAGGTTATATTTTCGGAATTAATTAAATAATCCTACAGTTACTGTTAGTCCAGCCATTACAACAGATACCATCATCATAAGTTTGATGAGGATATTGAGTGAAGGACCGGAAGTATCCTTGAAGGGATCACCAACGGTGTCACCAACTACTCCGGCATTATGTGTTTCACTGCCTTTACCGCCATAATTGCCTTTTTCTATATATTTCTTGGCGTTGTCCCAGGCTCCGCCGGAATTGTTAAGCATAATCGCAAGGGTGAATGCTGTTGTAAGTGTTCCGGCCAGCAAACCAATTACTCCAGCAACGCCAAATACAACACCTATCAGGATAGGCACGATAATAGCGATTAATGAAGGGAATATCATTTCCTTTTGAGCTCCTTTGGTAGAGATGGCAACGCACCTGGCATAGTCAGGTTTCTGGGTACCCTTAATAATTCCGGGAAATTCTTTAAACTGACGTCGTACTTCATCTACCATATCTCCGGCAGCCCGCCCAACAGCTTTCATTGTCATTGAGCTAAATACAAAAGCCATCATAGCTCCAACAAATAGTCCACCTAATAACATGGGGTTGAAAATCGATAGGTCGTATGCTTCAACAAAATCACGTACACCTGCATTCGCTATTTCTACTGTACGTGTTCCAACTTCAGCAGCAGGTTCGGCATCTTTGTAAAAGATTATTTCTCCAACCTGTTTGAATCCTTCTGCACTAGCTTGAGATATTTTACTTAACCAGAGTCGAACTTCCTCAAGATATGCAGCCATAAGAGCCATGGCAGTCAATGCAGCAGAACCAATGGCAAAACCTTTGCCTGTAGCGGCAGTGGTGTTACCAAGCATATCCAGTGCATCTGTACGTTTACGTACTTCAGGGTCCAGTTCTGACATTTCGGCGTTACCACCCGCGTTATCTGCTATTGGGCCAAAAGCATCGGTAGCTAGCGTAATTCCCAGGGTGGAAAGCATTCCAACGGCTGCGAAACCGATTCCGTAAACACCTAGGGCAAAATTTTCGAAACCGCCGGCTAAACCAAATGCACCTATTATACCAACAACGATTGTTGCCACAGGAACCCATGTAGAAAACATACCTACAGCTATACCGTCAATAATGAGGGTAGCCGGGCCTTGTTGTCCTTGCCTGGCAATATGTTTAGTGGGTTTATATTCATCAGAGGTGAAGTATTCGGTACCTTGACCAATGATAACTCCTGCAAGAAGACCAACAACAACTGATCCAAATACACCCCAGGTAATCCAGTCAAAGTAAGCCAGTCCGGCTGTTGCTCCAAGAATAAGGACCGAACTTCCTCCCGTTCCAAGGAGAAGAGCCCGGAGCAGGTTTTTCTGTGTAGCAGACTCTTTAGCACGAACAAAGAAAATTCCCAGGATGGAGAGGATAATTCCTATGGCAGCTACCATCATCGGTGCAATTACTGCCTCTGTTTGTAATAATCCGGTTGAGATAGGTAATGCTGCACCCAGAGCGGCTGTAGCCAGTATTGAACCAGCATAGGATTCGTAAAGGTCGGCGCCCATGCCGGCAACGTCACCTACATTGTCGCCTACGTTATCTGCAATGGTTGCTGGGTTTCGTGGGTCATCTTCAGGAATACCTTCTTCTATTTTACCTACCAGGTCGGCTCCAACATCGGCCGCTTTAGTATAAATACCGCCACCAACACGTGCAAACAGAGCCTGGGTTGAAGCACCCATACCGAATGTCAGCATGGTAGCTGTAATTTCAACAATTTTTTCATGCGGGGTTGTTCCGGGATGAACAAAGGTGAGCCCTAATGCATGAAGACCTTCCTGCATATGTTCAGCCGTATACACCACTTTGTTCAGTAATAAGTACCATAAACTAATATCTAAGAGGGCAAATCCAACAACAACTAAACCCATTACGGCTCCACTTCTAAAAGCAATCTTCAAACCTTTGTTCAGGGATTTAGAAGCCCCATGAGTAGTTCTGGCCGATGCATAAGTGGCTGTACGCATTCCTAAATAACCGCAGAGTCCCGAGAAGAAACCACCTGTCAGAAAGGCTACAGGGACAAACGGATTTTGTACTTTAAAAAAGGCAAGAATTGCCAGGATAATGAAAAGGATGATAAACACATAGGTTACCACTGTGTACTGTCTTTTAATGTAAGCCATTGCTCCCTCGCGCACATGTTGCGCAATTTCTTTCATTTTCTCTGTTCCTTCAGAGTTTTTCATCATGTTTTTAAAGAACGCCCAGGCAAATATTAAAGCCAGGACGGATGCGAAAGGAATAAACCAAAAAATAGTTTCCATTTTTTATTAGATTTTTAGTTATTACTAGATTTTTGTCGTTTGGAAAACAAAAATACAAATTTTACTGAACAGCCAATCTTTTAATCAACTTTTCTAGGGAAAGGGAAAATATAAAATTGCTTAATACATGCTTATCATGAAGGAAATAGCTAATATAAAAATTTTTATCTATGTAGAATTTTAACTATGTTCTAACCCGAATAATTCATGAATTATTCCTGTCTCCGACAGCGACTAAGATTTAATAAAATTTTTTCAAAAATTTAAGTTCATCTAAGTCGGGTTAACCTGCATTTAATTCATAATCATAAAAATTTATGAATAATACAGGCTAAATTATCTATTGAGTATCTGATTCTTTCCTTAAGAGTCTTTCTAACGCTTCTATGCAGATGTTATAGAATGCTATTTGAATTGAAAGTGGAATGATCCAGAATTAAACCTCCCGTATACATAACCTATGCAATTATTTCATCTATAGAGCTTTAAAGGAACGCAGATGACGCGGATGCAACGGATCCGTCAGTTGCCGGACAAGTTTACCACGGATTTTTTATTGCATCCAAAATTTATAGCAAAATTTTATTAGGCGGCAAGACCAAAACAAATTGACATGGTAAAAACCTTTTGCATAACCGGCGCGCAGGCCAGGCAAAATCCTGCGGGGAAGGCGGGAATTGCGGGGTGGTAGAGTGATTCAAGTCCGGCCCCTGACGGATTTGCCTAGCGTTTTTTGGTTCTTTTTGGGGCAATGCCAAAAAGAACACCCTGATTGCTAACCCCAATGTATTTACATAATAGAAAAAAGCACGCTTTTAGAAGGACTGTATTATTCATAGAGATTCGATATTGGTGCGCTGTTTGTTTTTTTATTTTATTTAGGCCAAGCTTCCATGCAGATTTGCAATATTTTTTACCCTTCAGGAGCCCCAGCCTTCACGGTCTAAGCTTCTGTATTGTATAGCCTCTGCCAAATGGAAGGATTGAATGTTTTTGGTTCCTTCAAGATCGGCAATTGTTCTGGAGACTTTGAGGATTCTGTCGTATGCTCTTGCTGAAAGGCCCAGATTTTCCATAGCTTTTTTAAGTAAATTTTTCCCGGCTTTATCAACCTGGCAATATTCCCTTATCATTCTACTGCTCATTTGGGCATTTGAATATATTGAATCTTTGTCCTTATATCTTTCCGATTGAATTTTTCTTGCTTTCATCACTCTTTCTCTAATGATATTGCTATTTTCTGATGCTTTGGTGTTTGATAACTCCTCATAGGAAACGGGCACAACTTCTATATGAATATCGATTCTATCTAATAACGGACCGGAAATTTTGTTCATATAGCGCTGGATATTTCCCGGAGTACAGACGCAGTTTTTTTCCGGGTGATTGTAATATCCGCAGGGGCATGGATTCATTGAAGAAACGAGCATGAAATTGGCCGGGTATTCTACTGTAAATTTGGCCCTTGAGATAGTTATAATCCGGTCTTCCAGGGGCTGTCTCATGACTTCCAGCACGGTTCGCGGAAATTCCGGGAGCTCGTCGAGGAAAAGTACTCCGTTATGAGCCAGGGAAATTTCACCGGGTTGGGGAAATCCTCCTCCGCCCACTAGTGCTACATCAGAGCTCGTATGATGTGGTGAACGAAAGGGCCGGCGTGTCATCAGCGATGTTTCTGCGTTGGTTTTCCCTGCCACAGAATGGATTTTGGTGGTTTCTAAAGCTTCGTGTAAGGTCATCGGAGGGGTTATCGTAGGCAGCCTCTTGGCCAGCATGGTTTTTCCGGCACCCGGAGGCCCGATCATTACCATGTTATGACCACCGGCCGCTGATATTTCCAGGGCTCTTTTCACGTTTTCCTGTCCTTTTACATCGCTGAAATCCAGTTCGTAATTATTGATGTTTGCAAAGAATTCCTCCCTTGTATCAACGTGTGTTTTTTCGAGGTCGTTGGTTCCATTAAAGAAGTCAATAACTTCAAGAATGTTATCCACGCCATATACATCGAGCTCATTTACCACGGCAGCTTCATTGGCGTTTTCTTTTGGTAATATCAAGCCTTTGAAGCCTTCTTTTTTGGCTTGTATGGCAATGGGAAGGACGCCCCTGATTGGCTGAAGCCCTCCGTCTAGCGAGAGCTCCCCCATTATAACATACTGGTCTAGTTGTGTGGTTCTGATTTGCTCGTCTGCTGCCAGGATTCCCATAGCTAACGGCAGGTCGTATGACGAACCTTCTTTTCGGATATCTGCCGGGGCCATATTAATGACAATTTTTTTACCCGGAACTTTGTATCCGTTGGTTCTCAGTGCGGAGTCAATCCTTTGTTGGCTTTCTTTCACTGCATTATCCGGTAACCCAACCAGGTAGAAGTTTATTCCCTGGGATACATTGACTTCAATAGTAACAGTAGTGGCATTGATGCCCTGAACGGCACTGCCATAGGTTTTTACCAGCATGTTCGTTGATTTTCAGTTTGAGCGGTTGAAAGTAAAAAATTATTCTTTCCCGTCCAAGTTTAATTCAATAAAATGGATAAGAGAGTGAATAATTTTAATATGCATTTCCTGGGCTCTGTCTGCGTATTGTGAAATAGGGGCTCTTAATTCAACATCGCAGTTGTCTTTTAATTTTCCCCCATCTTTTCCGGTAAGAGCAATAATCTTCATGTTTTTTTCTCTGGCCATATCACAGGCTTTCAGAATATTTCCCGAATTTCCGCTTGTGCTGATGGCCAGCAGTACATCACCTTTCTTCCCAAAAGCCTCAACATAACGGGAGAATACATATTCATAACCATAATCATTAGAGGTGCATGATATATGGGTTGGATCGGATATAGCCATCGCTGCGATGGGCTTCCTGTTTTCTCTGAAGCGACCGGTAAGTTCTTCGGCAAAGTGCATGGCATCACTCATTGAACCCCCATTTCCACATGAAATAATTTTTTTCCCGGACCGGACTGCTTCCAGAAGGATATTGCCCGCCTTTTCTATAGCATCCCAGTTCTTTTGATTTGAAATAAACTCATCGAGTATTGCCCTGGCTTCCAGAAAATTATTTTTGATCTCTTTCATGTTAACCTTCTTTGTTAAATTAATTGCTAATATAGATTAATTTTACAGAGAACATAAAAGACAAGTTTAATTTATTTTTAATCATATTAAATTAAAGGGAGAATATGCATAAAAGAACAAACTAAATTGTCTTGGATCGAGGTATTTTTTATCTTAGCGTAAATTGAATATGAATTGATTATAATGAGAAAAGTTGTTATTCTTTTTTTCATTTTTTTAAGTTTAGGAGTGTCGGGTTACACTCAAACAGGACTGGATGAGGAAGCTTGTGTTAACCGGAAGCCTGTCGTATCCGGTCAGTTTTATCCCGATAATAAAGAGGCTTTGCAAACCACATTAATCGATTTGTTCAGCAAGGCAGAAAAAAGAGCCTTTCATGAGCCTGTCGCTGCTGTTATTGCACCGCATGCAGGGTACGTCTACTCGGGAGTAGTAGCGGCGTCTTCTTATAATCAGATTGACCCGGAAACAGAATACGATAACATTTTTATTCTGGGAACCAGCCACAGGGAAAGTTTCGAAGGCGCTTCCATATATAGTGAAGGACACTATGAGACTCCGCTGGGGACAGTGAAAGTGAACCGGGATCTGGCACACCAGCTAATTGAAGAATATGATAAGTTTCATTTCAGGGAATCTGCCCATAATAACGAGCACAGCCTGGAAGTTCAACTTCCTTTTCTTCAATATCATCTGGAAAAACCATTTCAGATCGTTCCTGTTGTGACAGGGACACATGATCCAAAAGTATGCGAGAAGATTGGGAATGCTTTGAAACCATATTTTAATGAGAGAAATCTTTTTATTATCAGCACCGATTTTTCTCACTATCCGAATTATAACGATGCAAAAAAAATAGATGAAGCAACTGCCAATGCTGTTACCAGCAATTCGGTCCAACGGTTAATTCAGACGATTCGAGCCAACACCAATAAGGATGTAAAAAATCTGCTGACCAGTATGTGTGGCTGGCCGAGCGTTCTTTCACTTCTTTCGGTTACCGAAGGCCAGGATGACATAGTTGCCAGAAAGATTCTGTATGAGAATTCCGGAGACAGAATGAGCGATAAAAGCAGGGTGGTAGGATATTGGTCTATTGTATTTTACAGGAAACAAACTGAAAACAGAGATATGAGCTTTGAAATCAATAGTAAAGAAAAGGAAGTGCTGCTTGATATTGCGCGGAATACGCTGGAAAACTTTATCAGGCACGGAATAATTCCTGAAGTAGATGAATCAAAAATAACAAAGACACTGGAAACTCCGGCAGGAGCATTTGTTACACTGCATAAAAAGGGTGAACTCAGAGGATGTATCGGCCGGTTTAAACCTGAAAAACCCTTGTACAAAGTGGTTCAGGATATGGCCATTGCTTCATCTACACAGGATGTTCGTTTTCCCGAGGTTTCAGAAGATGAGCTGGATGAAATAGATATTGAAATTTCAGTTCTTACTCCGATGGAGAGAGTTTCATCGGTAGACGAGATAGAACTTGGGAAGCACGGAGTGTATATCAAGAAAGGAAACCGGGCAGGTACATTTTTACCCCAGGTGGCTGAAATGACCAACTGGTCTAAGGAAGAATTCCTGGGTCACTGCGCACGGGACAAAGCAGGTTTGCGCTGGAATGAATGGAAAGATGGAGAAACCGAACTTTATACCTATAGAGCTATTATTATCAATGAAAAACCAGGAAAAAATTAGTTATGGATTATTATCCTTTTACCATAGCCGGCAGTGTCTTGCTGGTTTATTTTATTTCCTATCTCTATACCAGAAAAAATATTCTTACACGAAAAGTGAATTATCCCTTTTCTGTTCACCGTAAATTATGGAATATTATATTGCTCCTGGTTTTCCTGGTTTTTGCCCCATTGGGGTTTTTGCTGGCAGTGAATAATGTTTACTATATTGGAATAAATCCTGTCTCTGTTTTAAGCTGGCATGTCAATTTTGGAGTAGTTTTCCTTGTCATAGCTGTTTTTCATGCCTTGTGGCATCTCAATTATTATCGCAAGGGAATCAGGAAGCTGATTAATGAAGATTTTAAAACAGGGAAGAAGAGTTAGTGATTTAACCATACCCTAAAATGAAGTCATGGTAAGCAATAAATCTCCCCATCATCTGATTAACCGGGAATTCTTTGTGGCGATTTATATGTTGGGTTTCCTTTCAATTGCTACTCAGATTATTCTACTCAGGGAATTTTTAAGTTTATTTTACGGTAACGAGCTTGTGATTGGTCTTATCCTGGCAAACTGGATGTTGCTTACAGGTCTGGGTTCTTACCTTGGCAGATATTCAATAAACATAAAGAATAAAATTGCGATTGCGTTTCAATTGCTGATTGTTTTAATCTTGCTCCCTTTCCTGCTGGTTTTTTTGATGTATTTTCTACGGGATGTTGTTTTTCTCCCGGGTTCTATGATAGATATCCTCGAAATTTTTCTGGGTTCTTTCCTGGTTTTACTACCCTTCTGTCTGATATCAGGGTTTGTATTTACCCTACTTTGTCATATCGTTTCTGAAAAATCCGGAGCAAACCTTATAAGTAAATCTTATGCTATTGAATCGGCCGGAAGCATTGCCGGAGGTATTGTTTTCAATCTGGTACTGATTTGGTTTTTTGAAACTTTTGAATCCCTTCTCTTTCTTATATTTCTCAATTTAGGTGTTTTGTTTTTGATTACCTTCCGACTGCATAAAAAAAAGGTTTCATTAGTCATTTCTTTCCTGGCCATTGGATTTATTATTCTTGTCATTTTTGTCAATCCTGACCGGTTATCCCGTGAATTTTTATATACAGGCCAGAACGTAAAGTACTATAAATCTACCCCTTATGGGAATATTGTAATGACAGAAAACGAAGGTCAGAAGAACTTTTATGAGAACAACCTTCTTCTTTTTTCTTCCAATCAGCCTATAAAAAATGAAGAATTTGTCCATTTTCCCATGCTTCAGCATGAAAACCCGAAAAATGTACTCCTGCTTTCCATGGGTGTTCCCGGAATTATTAAGGAAGTCCTAAAGTATGATGTGCATAGTATTGATTATGTGGAGATTAACCCCTGGTTGATTGAATCTCTTCAAAAATATTCGGATATATATAAGAAAGAGCAGCTTACACTTATAAATCAGGATGCCCGGGAATATGTAGAAAGCACTCAAAAAAAATACGATGTTGTTCTTATCGGGGTACCGGAACCCAACACCGTTCAGTTAAATCGGTTTTATACGCTCGAATTTTATCATGAGTTAAAGACTATACTGAAATCAACTGGTGTAATAAGTTTTGGTGTATCTGGTTCCTCCAATTATTTGAGTGATGAGTCTGTTAAATTATATTCCACTCTTCATAAAACCCTGATGGAAGCATTTGATTATGTGGAAATCATTCCAGGACAGAGCAATTATTTTATAGCTTCTGACAAGCCTCTCAATTATTCAATTGCCAGACGTGTGGAAGAGCGAAAATTGTCAACACAGTATGTAAACAAATACTATATCCAGGATGATTTGCTTGAGAGAAGATCAAAAACCATTCATGATCAGTTAAGGAAGAATGTAATGGTCAACAGGGATTTCCAGCCTTATACTTACTCATTGAAAATCAGGCAATGGCTCAGCCAATTCCGGTTTAATTTCTGGATTCCGATAACCATCCTGGCTGTCGCTGGAATATATTTTCTTTTTGTTATGCATCCGGTTAACCGGGGTATGTTTATAGCTGGATTTGCCGGAGCTTCCCTTGAGTTGATTCTGCTGGTAGCTTTTCAGATTTTCTTTGGATCTGTGTTTCAGATGGTGGGCATTATTGTAACTGTTTTTATGGCTGGCCTGGCTTTTGGAGCCAATTACAGGTATCTCTTTGTTCCCGAAATAAAAATAAAAAGTTATTACCGTTTACAATATGCCATGGCTTTGTTTTCTTTTATCCTGCCTGTCCTTCTGCTAATTTTTAAGAAGCTGAATCTGCCATCCCTTTTTATTCAGATTGTATTTGTTCTGTTAATGTTTGTGGCTTCTTCTCTTGTGGGTATGATTTTTTCCATGCTCTCGCAATTGCGCTTGAAAAAGGTCGTAACTATTGTTTCCGAAATATACAGTGCTGACTTATTGGGGGCTGCAATTGGTTCTTTCCTGGTTTCCATTTATCTCATTCCCCTTTTGGGCTTACTGAACGTTTGCTTGCTGACGGGGGTGATTGTCCTTGTAGTTTCCTTCTTAAGTTCATGGCAATTTAAGGCGTGAGTCTGCAAAACACTCTAGCATTGCTAGATAGTGGCTAATTGCTATTAAAATTATTGTATTACTCCAAATTTATATTAGCGGCTATTCATATTTCAAACATCAAACGCAACATTTCTCCAATTTCTACCAAACACCCGCTACCTTTTCACCACAAAACTCGCATTTCCCTTCCTTTATATGGTTTTCGAGGACGTAGAATCCTCGCCGGTCAATAATTTTCCTTTTGCAATCAGGGCAGAAGGTGTTTTCGCCTTCATTGTTGGGGACATTCCCAATATAAACGTAGTTTAGGCCGGCTTTCATGGCCGTTTTTCTGGCTTCTTTCAATACCGAAACAGGCGTAGGAGGCAAATGCTTTAATTTATACATTGGTGTAAAGCGGCTAAAATGCAGGGGTGTATTCTGGAAGCCGTTATCATAGAGCCACTTACACATTTCTTTAATCATATCTATATCATCTGTCCATTCAGGAACAACAAGATTTGTGATTTCAAGCCATACGCCTTCTTCTTTCATAATTTTAAGGGTATTCAGTACTTCTTCCAGTCCGCCTGCGTTCAGCCGCATATAGATATCTTCACTGAAGCTTTTAAGGTCAATGTTGGCTGCATCAATATGTTTGCATAAAGCTCTGAGCGGTTTTTCGTTAATGTATCCGGCGGAAACCATCACATTCTTAATACCCTTCTTATGGGCTCTTTTAGCCGAATCCAACATGTATTCATAAAAGACAATGGGTTCAGAATAGGTGTAAGCGATTGAATCGCAATTATTTTCAAGGGCCGAATCTACTAATTTGGAGGGCATTAACTCATAATTCCGGGTTTCTTTGGGGCTTTTTTGTGAAATATTCCAGTTTTGGCAATTCAGACAAGCCAGGTTGCATCCTGCTGTTGCTATGGAATATACACGGCTCTGAGGCAAAAAGTGATACAATGGTTTTTTTTCTATGGGGTCAACATGAATGGAGCAAGGATTCCCATAAACTATGGAGTACAATTTATTATCCTCTGTGATCCGGGTTCGGCAATCTCCGGTTTCTCCCTCCTTAATTGTACATTCGTTTGGGCAAAGCTGACATTTGAGCCCGCGAGGCGTTGGAACATAATAAAGCGCCTCTTTGCTCCACTTCCAGACATCGGTTTTTTGGCCTCTGGCCGGATCAGGTGTTCCGGCAAGTATTTTGTTTCCTGTAAGGCCAAGCAATGTTGTACCTGTCCCCATTAAGGCATATTTCAAAAACTCCCTTTTGGATAATCTTTTATGTCCCATAAGCGATCATTTCATTGTAAAAATTTCTTTCATTGGAAACAAATTAATAAAAATATTAATACAGTTAAACGATTAATAAAGGAAGAGATATAATTTAAAATAAGTTTAACAGTTTTATGCGGGTTAACAGAAGCCCTGCAAATATACCTGTTGTATTGGCAAGAATGTCAAATTCATTAAATGCTCTGCCGGAAATATGGATTTGCAGAATTTCGGTTAGGATACCCAGCAGAATTCCCGCAATTATACCTGACCATAAGGTTTTGCCTTTGATTTTGTATAGAGTGGGACTTCGCCACAAGGCAAATAGAATAAAAAGGAGAAAATAAGCAGCAAAATGGGTAATATAGTCCATCCTGATAAAAAACATGGAGTTCCCGGAATCTGCGATGGTGGAGTTTTGAGGAGTCACGGAACTGTACAGAATATATACCAGCCATCCCCAAAACAGAAAACCTGAAATAATTTTTTTGGCTGAACCTGAAAGAAATGTTTTGAGGCATTCCTTTATTTTTTCAGTTCCCATTCAAAACCATCCTTTGTGTCTTTAACTATTACTCCCTTTTTGGTTAGTTCATCCCTGATTTTATCAGCAGTGTCAAAGTCCTTATTCTTTTTTGCTTCCAATCTGAGGTTTAAAAGCATGTTGATAAGCTCTTCCGTAAGCTGTTCTTCTTCTTTTTCTTTTTCTTCTCGTTCAAGCCCTAAAATCTCGTATACATAAGAATTATAGAGGCTTTTTAGTTTTTCAATTCCTTCTTTGCTTACTTGCGCATTTCCATCTTTTACTGAATTGATAAATCTTACCATTTCAAAGATGTATGAGAAAAGTACCGGAGTGTTCAGGTCGTCGTTGATAGCCTCGGTCATTTTATTCTCCAGATTCTCCAGATCCATATCCGTTTTGGGTCCGGGCTTAAGTGTTTCGAGTGTTTCTCCTGCTTTGAGGAGTTTTTCAAAACCTTTTTCGGCTGCCTGAAGAGCTTCGTTAGAGAAATCCAGTGGGCTTCTGTAATGGGCCTGGAGGATGAAAAAGCGTATCGTCATCGGGCTGAAGGCTTTTTCCAGGAGTTTGTGGCTTCCAGAGAAAAATTCATTCAATGTAATGAAGTTGTCCAGTGACTTGCCCATCTTTTGACCGTGAATGGTTATCATATTGTTATGCATCCAATACCGGACAGATTCTTTTCCATTGGCTGCAGTAGATTGTGCAATTTCGCATTCGTGGTGGGGGAAAAGCAGGTCCATTCCTCCTCCGTGAATATCGAATTGCTCACCCAGGTATCGGGTGCTCATGGCCGAGCATTCAATATGCCATCCGGGGAAACCTTCGCTCCACTCTGAGGGCCAGCGCATAATATGTTGAGGTGTGGCCTTTTTCCATAAGGCAAAGTCGAATGGGTTCTTCTTTTCCTGTTGACCTTCGAGCTCGCGTGTATTGGCTCTGAGTTCGTCAATATTTCTTCCTGAGAGTTTTCCGTAATTGTGTTCTTTGTTGTATTTCTCCACATCAAAATAAACCGAGCCATTGTTTAGATAGGCATAACCCTGCTCCAGTATTTTCTTAGTCATTTGCTGTTGCTCAATGATGTGACCTGTTGCCCTGGGTTCAATATTGGGGCGGATTACATTCATCTGGTCCATGTTTTCGTGGTAGCTCCTGGAATAATATTCGGCAATTTCCATTGGTTCAAGTTTTTCCACTCGGGCTTTTTTGGCAATTTTATCTTCGCCTTCGTCCGCATCGCTTTCCAGGTGGCCTACATCTGTTATGTTGCGTACAAAGCGTACTTTATATCCGAGGAATTTAAGGTAACGGTATAACAGGTCGAACGTTACAGCGGGTCTGGCATGGCCGAGATGGGCATCTCCATAAACTGTGGGTCCGCAAACATACAAACCTACAAAAGGGGGATTAAGCGGTTTGAACTCTTCTTTTTTCCGGGTGAGAGTGTTGTATATTTTTAAATTTTCAGCCATAACAGATAATAATTATTATGAGTTTGCAAAGATACAATAATATATATGTGCCATTTTACGTAAAATGGTTCAATTTTAATTGTGAAGGTTAGGAAGCTGCACTGACAAACTTCTTTACTTTGCGATCTTCCAGTATTTTTGAAGCGCTTTCGTATCCTACTTCATATATTTTTCTGCCTGCGGTAACACTGAGAAGGCTGAAATCTTCCAGTCCTTTGGGTTGAATGAAAAGGTCACAACTTTCTGACATTTGCTTAATCCGGCTGTTTACCGATATATGGAAGCTTCTTTCTGCTATTTTTATCAGTCCTTTCACTTCTTTTTCTTTTCCTGTTGGATTTACATGTACTCCAATAATATGGTCTACACTATCCATTATTGGTTTTACAGGAAAATTGTCAATGACCCCTCCGTCAACA
The DNA here is from genome assembly GCA_964585385.1 of uncultured Bacteroidales bacterium. Lineage (GTDB taxonomy): Bacteria > Bacteroidota > Bacteroidia > Bacteroidales > UBA12077 > JAGXLC01. Next base: position 64,772 of record CAZPDP010000009.1, on the reverse strand, counting down.
TAGGTGATTCCATTCATTAAAACGGGTCTGAAAAGAACCGGTATTGTTGAAGAAGCAATTACTCTAGGAACCAGCTCTCCTTTATGAAAATATTCCGCTGTCCCTTCATTCAGATTGGTAGCATTACAATAAAAGGATGTTTTCAGGTCTTCGAATTTTTTTGCCCTTAATGCATCCTCAAGTACTTCTTTAAGGTTTTCCATGCTGAGGAGACCATTTCGTGGAATCGTTATGCTTGCATATTTGAATAAACTCCGATCTTTTATGATTTCGAGCATTTCTTCATAATTGTAGCCATCGCAATACAAAACTCCTGCAATAGCGCCTGCACTGACGCCGGAGACAACATCGGGGTAGATTCCATGTTCATTCAACGCTCTAATTACGCCGACATGGGCAAAACCTCTGGCTGCCCCACCACTCAACACTAATCCCGTTGTATATTTTTTTGATTTTTTACTGAATATTTTTAACATTTTGTTGTTTTTTAGAGTATACTGCAAAAATGAGAAAAATTCTTCATTAAGATAGAAAATAAAAGAATAATATTGGGATGTTTTTTTCAAAAAGTATCTTATAATCCTGTTACCTTTCCATTATTTTTATTTTTTGCAAACTTTCTTGAATTTTCTATCTATTGGAAGGATCTTGTAAAATAATTTAAATGCATTAACTTTGACCTGACAGCAAAAGGAGAGGAGGAATTGTATGGCTTCAACAAAGCAAAATAAGGTTGCCCGGTTGATCCAGAAAGATTTGGGAGATATTTTTCAAAAGAACAGCAGGAGCATGTTTGAAGGCAAGATGATTACTGTTACAGTAGTGCGTATATCTCCTGACCTTCAGATTGCTAAGGTATATTTAAGTATATATCCAAGCGAAAACAAAGAATCAACTTTGCAATTAATCAGGGATAAGGGAAGCGAAATTAGGTATGAACTGGGAAACCGGATTCGGAACCAGGTAAGAAAAATACCAGAGTTGCGATTCTATATAGACGATTCCCTTGATTACATAGATAATATAGACCAATTATTAAAAGACGACAAATAATATTTGTATCCTGTGAATTTCCCGTTTTTTATAGCAAAGCGTTATTTCCTGACCCGTAAACTCCGGAATGTTATCAACATTATTTCCCTTATTTCTGTTGTGGGTGTTGCCATTGGAACTATGGCGCTTGTAGTTATTTTGTCGGTTTTTAATGGATTTGATGAGTTGCTGGAGAGAAGCTATAGTTCTTTTGACCCGGATTTAAAAATAGAACCTGTAAGTGGGAAGGTGTTTAGTTTACAGGATAATGAAAAAATCGACAGCCTGAAAAAGATGGAGTCTGTTGCTGTTTTTACTGAGGTTCTTGAGGAAAATGCTTTAATTAAATACGACGATAAGCAATATATTGGCAGAATAAAGGGTGTGGAAGACAACTTCAATGATTTAACCGGAATAGACAGCATGATTGTAAACGGGGAGTATGCATTAAGGGCTGAAAACAAAGATATGGCGGTAATTGGTCAGGGAGTGGCTTACTATTTGTCAGTAAGTTTAAATTTTATGGAACCTTTAATTATCTATATACCGGAGCGTGGACAAACTTCTATGGTTAATCCTCAGCAGGCCTACAACCGAAAATATATTTTTCCAATAGGTATTTTTAGTATCCAGGCCGATTATGATGTGAAATATGTCATAGTCCCTCTTCATTTTGCAAGGGACCTGCTCGAATATGACGATGAAGTAAGTGCACTTGAGCTGAAAATAAAGGAAGAGTATAAGATAGAAACCGTACAGCAAGAAATTAAAGAATTGATAGGCCCCAGTTTTGAGGTGAAAAACAGGAACGAACAGCATGCTCTTTTTCATCAGGTCATGCAGTCGGAAAAGCTTTATACATTTGTGATTCTTACCTTTATTTTAATAGTAGCTTCTTTTAATATTATTGGCTCTTTGACTATGCTAATTATTGATAAGAAGGATGACATTGTAATTCTGAGAAGTTTGGGTGCCCATATAAACTCTATCAAACGTATATTTTTCCTGGAAGGGTGGATGATTTCTATTTTGGGAGCTGTTATTGGAGTTGGATCAGGTATTTTCATCTGTTGGTTGCAGGAAACTTTTGGTTTAATCAGGTTAGGTACTTCAGGATCATTCATGGTGGATAATTATCCTGTTGAAATCCAGTTTCTTGATGTTTTTTTGGTTTTTATAACTGTACTCGCTATTGGATTTTTGGCATCTTATTACCCTGTGCGCTATATTACCCGAAAATACATACTTTCTGATCCCAGGGAAAAACTGTGATAAACAATCTGTTTTAGTCTAAGCAAGCTGGCTGTTAGTCATTTATATTGACTCATCCATAAAAAAGTTATTAACATTTTTTAGCTTCTGAGAAAAATAAACCCGCTTGGTTTGTGAATAAAAAGGCTTTTGTTTAAGCCATTACCTCCTGAAAATTTGTAACAAAAACAAGATTAAGCCGTAAAATTTTATTAACATTGCAATTGAATCTATTAACACGTGTAAAATCTATCTGATCATGTCCGGACAATTCAGATTTCTCAAAATGGTATTCCTGTTGTTTATACCATTTATATTATGCTCACTGCAGAGCCTTTCCCAAGAATATTATTGGATAAATGGAAGTGGTTCATGGAATGACCCTGCTCACTGGTCACTTGAAAGTGGAGGAGATCCTGCCGATGCTATTCCCACCCAACATGACAATGTCATCTTCGATGAAAATTCTTTTTCTTCACGCGGACAGTACGTGTTAATAAAAGATGAAGCTGTATGCAAGGATTTTATATGGAAAGAGGAGGCTGGAAACCAAATATTGAAAAGTAAATCGTTTATTTTTAAAAAATGGACGGGAGCAAAATTAAATATTCACGGGTCCATTCAAATTCCCGAAAAACTCGAAAATCAATTTTACGGGGATGTCCAGTTAATAGGAAATGAGGTAAATACAATTAATGTTTTAAGTAAACTAAAATCAAATATTATTTTAAATTCACCTTCTGGGAGTTGGGAACTAGAAAGTAAATTAATAACATCAGAAAATCTGATTTTAAAACAAGGATTATTAAAAACTAATGGCAAGGAAGTTCAATGCAATGAATTTGCTAGTCTAGGAGAGCGTTCAAAAGAACTTGAATTAGACTCCTCGATTATAATTGTTAATAATTGGGATTTCCAGGAAACCGAGGGACTAACTTTTGATGCTGGAAATTCAAGAATTATGATAAGGGGAGATCGTGGGCCGGGAAAATTAAAACTTGGTAATTTAAGTTACAATAAAATATCATCTTATAATATAATTACAAATAGCACAAGTATAGAGCTTGAGACCGAAACGGATTCTGTAACTTGTAATGGAGGCTCTGATGGTGTTATCTATATGTATGAAACAGGAGGGTTTAGCGGAGATCAAATATATCAGATAGAAGATATTGATGGCGCAATAATAAGAGAAACCACAACTTCTGATGATACTGTTGTTTTTTCGGATTTCTCGGCAGAACCATATAATGCTTATATAAGGGATGCTGATAATCCAAATACGAATTGGGATGGCAATTCTGTGACAGTATATGAACCCGATGAGATTGTTGTTGATTCTGTAACTTGTGTTAAGGCGCTTAGCTGCTTCAATTCAAGCGATGCCAGTTTAAAAGCCCATGTTAGTGGCGGTACTCCACCATATACCTATACATGGATAAAGGATTTCAGCGATACGCTGGGTTCAGATTCCTCCATAGTTACGGGGATTGCCAAAGATGATATCATAACTGTAGAAGTAACTGATGTGAATGGATGCGGTCCATCCTCTTTCAATACTATTTTTGATGAAGACAGATATGGAGACAGTATTCCTTCTGAAATCTCTATTTCTGTTGATAATATTATTTCTTCCTGTGCATTGAATGATGATGGGGAAATACAATTGAGTGCCTCCGGTGGAACCGGAGATAAAGATTTTCGACTATATGCTACAACTCCGGGAGATACAATTCCGACGCCTCCAGCCTGGGATGAAGATGGAGGTTTTACTGGCCTGGCACCTGATACTTATGAAACTTTTGCCATCGATGAAAATAGTTGTGTTGCCCAGGGGCCTGATGCAACTGTTGATTCAGTAACACAAACTAATATAACTTCTGATCCAACTGATCAAGTTGCTTGTGAAGGTGGAACCGCCTCATTCAGTGTTTCTGCTGATGGTGAAAGTTTAAGTTATACCTGGCAATCCAGTCCGAACGGGTTAGATACATGGTCTGATATTTCAGGCTCAAGATTTTCAGGAGAAAATTCAACTACCTTAACTATTGATCCTGTTTCTGATGCCGATGAAATATTCTATCGTGTGTTTGTACAGGGAGATTGCGGGGATGAGTATAGCGATACAGTAAGCCTGACCGTACAAGATACAATCACCATCACCAGCCAGCCCAGTTCCACCACAGTATGTGAAGGCGACGATGCGACGTTCAGTGTGACAGCAACCGGAGAGGCGCCGATCAGTTACCAGTGGTATACGAATGCCGGCGGCAGCTGGAGTTCGATATCTGGAGCGACCAGTTCCAGTTATACCATTACGGATGTTTCCTCAGGCGATGCCGGAGATTACCGCGTAGAGGTGTCAAATAGTTGCGATACCGACCAGAGCGATATAGCGACTCTTACCGTCAACGATACAATACAGATTACCGACCAGCCCGACCCGGTAACCGCATGCGAAGGCGAAGATGTAAGCTTCAGCGCCACAGTAGAGGGCGATGTAACGGGTTACCAGTGGGAGACCGATGCCGGCGGCGGCGGATACTCGGCGATATCCGGGGCGACCAGTACGACTTTAAATCTGAGTGATGTGGGCAACGGTGATGAAGGCAATTACCGGCTTGTCATCGAAGGAGTTTGTTTTGATGATACAACAGATGAGGTAAGCCTGACGGTTCAGGACAGCATCACCATTACCAGCCAGCCCAGTTCCACCACTGTATGTGAAGGCGACGATGCGACGTTCAGTGTGACAGCAACCGGAGAGGCGCCGATCAGTTACCAGTGGTATACGAATGCCGGCGGCAGCTGGAGTTCGATATCTGGAGCGACCAGTTCCAGTTATACCATTACGGATGTTTC
>CAZPDP010000009.1:0-59527 GCA_964585385.1 uncultured Bacteroidales bacterium | reverse complement strand
GCTGGAGTTCGATATCTGGAGCGACCAGTTCCAGTTATACCATTACGGATGTTTCCTCAGGCGATGCCGGAGATTACCGCGTAGAGGTGTCAAATAGTTGCGATACCGACCAGAGCGATATAGCGACTCTTACCGTCAACGATACAATACAGATTACCGACCAGCCCGACCCGGTAACCGCATGCGAAGGCGAAGATGTAAGCTTCAGCGCCACAGTAGAGGGCGATGTAACGGGTTACCAGTGGGAGACCGATGCCGGCGGCGGCGGATACTCGGCGATATCCGGGGCGACCAGTACGACTTTAAATCTGAGTGATGTGGGCAACGGTGATGAAGGCAATTACCGGCTTGTCATCGAAGGAGTTTGTTTTGATGATACAACAGATGAGGTAAGCCTGACGGTTCAGGACAGCATCACCATTACCAGCCAGCCCAGTTCCACCACTGTATGTGAAGGCGACGATGCGACGTTCAGTGTGACAGCAACCGGAGAGGCGCCGATCAGTTACCAGTGGTATACGAATGCCGGCGGCAGCTGGAGTTCGATATCTGGAGCGACCAGTTCCAGTTATACCATTACGGATGTTTCACTGAGTGACGATGGCGATTACCGCCTAGAGGTGTCGAACGGATGTGGAACCAAACAGAGTGACGTAGCGACATTAACAGTTAACCCAGCCACTGAGATTACTTCTCATCCGACCGATAAGGAGGTTTGTAGTGAATCCGATGTAGCCTTTGGTGTTGCTGCAACCGGAACAGGAGCCCTGAGCTATACATGGCAATATTTTGATGGTAGCTCCTGGAATGATCTTTCAACCGGAGGAGACATAACAGTGGACCAGGACTCTCTTAAAATTGCTACTGCAGACACCAGCGATAGTGGCGATTACCGTGTGATTGTTGATGGGACTTGCGGAAGCGACACCAGTGAGGTGGCTAATTTGTTTGTCAACCTGTTTGATATATCTATTGGAAGACCCAGTCCATTTACAATCGATACCAATTCAACGACCATTACAGTTCAAATTGCTATAAAAGATCATGAATATATCTATGATCTCAGTTATGATTTGATTACTCCAAATGGGCAAGTTATACCCCTCGCAGACTCAAGTGGTACTTTTTGTACTGAAACAAATGCCAATTTAACATTCAGCACTGATTTTTCAACAAAATTCGATGCCTGTGAAGATCCAGCTACAGGGAATTATAAAATTGAAGGGCATTTAACACCATTACACGGTTCAGATCCAGCTAATGGAGCCTGGAAAATCAGGGTAGGAGATTGGGCAAAATGGTTTGGTTCTGATCCTAAAGGTTTTATTGATAGCGTTAGAATCAGTTTTACAGATAATGATGAGATTAGTGGAGATTTGACCACTGTTTCTTACAACGATACAACTTCAGTGCCCATCCAGGAATACAGCGGAACCAATGTAGTGTATACGGAGTATGATGTTATGGATGAATTACAGGTTACCTGTTATGGAGATACAAACGCTACTGCAGTAGTGAACTTCTTTGGAGGAATTCCACCTTATCAGCCTATAGAATGGAGTACAACTCCGGATTTCAGTTCTACATTATCACAATATGCCAATGAAGATACCGTTGAATTATTCGCTGATAAATTCTATGTAAGAGTTACCGATTCTCTTGGGTGTGTTGCTATAGACTCCATTACAGTTGTCGAACCCCCTGAAATCATAATTGATTCCCTTGATATAATTGATATTAATACTTGCTATGGTGATTCAACAGGTGAAGTCCATGACAGTGCATATGGTGGAACAGGTACCCTTTACTATTCACTGATTTATGATCCCACTGGCGCTGCTGATACGATTGGCACTAATACTACAGGGGATTTTATCAATTTAGGTGGAGGAGATTACCTGCTTGAAGTATTTGATCAGAATGGCTGTCTGAAAGATACATCCTTTACTATTACACAACCTGACAGCATTCAGATTGTCAGTGAAACGATGACTTCATTGACAGATACTGGAGCCACAGACGGGACTATTGATGTGGATGCTACCGGAGGAACACCTCCGTTACTCTATGAATTGTACAAGGTTAACCCAAGTGATACAACCTTTGAGGATTCAAACAATGATGGAGAATTTACCGGCTTAGGAGAAGGGCTTTATTATGTACTGGTGTCAGATGTAAATGGCTGCGGACCAAAAGAAAGTGTTGATTTTGATATCAGTGCAATAGAAATCACATTGGATGCAGATTCTGTTCTTTGTGCAGGCGATTCTACAGGAATTGTCTATGCACAGGTTACCGGAGGAGTTCTGCCTTACACTTATGAATGGACAAGCCTTGATACTTCAGACATGAGTGAAGATACTGTAAGAGTGGTTGAGGATACTCCTCTTGCTAATGATACACTGGCCAATGTTACTGCCGGATTTTACATACTAAATGTTATTGACAGTACTGGTATCAATGAAAGAGATACCATTGAGGTTTACGAACCTGAGCCATTATTACTGGATAGTATAAGTCCTGACAGCAGCATAACATGCCCAGGTAATCAGGAGATGTTTATTGCCCATGTTAGTGGTGGAATAGCTCCTTATACCATTACCTGGTATGAGAAGAGCACGATGGATTCAATAACCACTGGTGATACGGTTACCTTAGCAGCAAATAATTATTACATTGCCATTACTGACAGCAATGGATGCTATACATTGGACAGCGTAAATATTACTGAACCTGATCCGATAACTATTGTCAGTGAAAGCTTTACATCCCTTTCAGACCCTGGCGCTTCGGATGGAACCATTGATGTGGATGCCACAGGTGGCACGCCTCCTTTAACGTATGAATTGTATGAAATTGGACTCACAGACACCACATTTATTACTTCAAACAATACAGGAGATTTTAGTGGTCTGTCAGAAGGCACATATTACGTACTCGTTGATGATGTAAACGGGTGTGGGCCTGTTGAAAGCAGCGATTTCAATATAAGTTACATTGATATAACGCTTACAACTGATTCAGTTGACTGTGCCGGTGATTCAACAGGTACGGTTTATGCGGAGGTAGATGGTGGAGTTTTACCCTATACCTACGAATGGACAAGTCTGGATACTTCGGATATGAGTGAAGATACAGTTAGAATAGCTGAAGATTCACCTTATGCTAATGATACTTTAAGAAGCGTGGGGGCTGGATTTTACATCCTCAATGTTGAGGATAGTACAGGTATTAATACCCGCGATACCATTGAGGTCTTTGAACCCGAACCCCTTTTGTTAGATAGTATAGGACCAGACAGTAGTGTTTTATGCTACGGTGACCAGGAAACATTTATTGCTTATGTAAGCGGCGGAATCAGTCCATATACTATTACCTGGTATGAAAAGGCAACGATGGATTCAGTTACGACAGGCGATACGGTTACCCTGGGTGCTAATTCCTATTATATAAGTATTACCGATAGCAATGGATGTTTCACCCTGGATAGTGTAACCATTACACAACCCGATCAGATAACTATTGTTAGTGAAAACTTTACTCCATTGTCTTCACCGGGCGCTTCTGATGGTACTATAGACATTGACGCAACAGGTGGAACGCCACCTCTTGAATATATTCTGTATAAATTTACCTCCACTGATACAACCGGTGTGGATACAACAAACGACGGAGACTTTACAGGTCTTTCTGAAGGAGACTACTTCGTAGTTGTCACTGATGTAAATGGATGTGATTCAGCTAAGAGCAGTGATATCCGAATTGCACCACTGGAGATTAACTTTACTGAAGTGGAACCGGTAACATGTGCTTTTGACAGCAATGGTAGAGTCATTGCAGAAGTGATTGGTGGTTTTGCACCATACGATTACGAATGGACAAACTTTGCAGGGGATACGATTAGAACCAACCGGGGAAGTTCAAGCAATACAGATACATTGTCCAATGTAGCCGGTGGAAATTACATCCTGAATGTAATTGATAGCATTGACAATACAGATAAGGATACTGTATTTGTATATGAACCGAATCCATTGAGCATCGTTGAGATAATTCCCGATACTCTATCCGCTCCGGGCGCCTCGGATGGATCAATAGAAGTAACCACTGCAGGAGGAAATGATACCATATTCTTTGATATTAATAACTTAGATGATGGTTCTGCAGATTCCCAGGCCATCCCAACAGCAAATGATACAGCAAATGCCCTGTTTTCAAATCTGACAGGAGGAGACTACGAAATAATTGTATACGATGAAAACGGATGTGGCTATCTATCTGATACAGTCAATATCATTCACTTCGAGCTTACAATGGATAAACAATCTCTGGCTTGTTCAGGGGATACAGATGGCCTGGCAATAGCCAATATCAGTGGTGGTACACCACCATTTGAGTATGACTGGAATACAGAACCTGCCTTCATTGACAGCGCCAGAACTGATACACTCAAAGGTCTGTCTGCCGGCTGGTACTATATTACTATTACCGATCATAATGGCTTCGTGCTTGAGGACTCCATCTATGTTGATGAACCTGCACCAGTTAGCTTTGCAATCGATACAGTGGCAGGTACATCAGTGTATGATTTTTATAGTGATACAGCCTTGTTGAATTGTCCTGAAGATACAGCCGAATTTTACGTCTCACCTGTGGGTGGTACAACTCCTTACACAATTGTCTGGTATAACCAGGCTACGATGGATACGGTTGCTGTAGGCGATAGTATTGTATTGAATTACAATGATTATCTCAGTGATACCACTGGATTTATTGTGGAGGTTACCGATAGCAACGGCTGTTCAACAATGGATGAGCTTATTATTATACAGCCTGAGCCTGTTCAGATAACCAATATTTATCCGGACTGGACAACCATTTCTAACAATCTTACTGTTGGTGGTATAGGAGGTAATTCACGATTGATTTTCAGGTTGATTAAACAGGACGGCCAGGATACAACACTTTATCCAGCCGATTCAACCTACTTTATGCAGGGAGATACAACATTTGCTGTATTCCAGGGTATACCGGGTGGAAATTATCTTCTTGAGGCATACGACAGTGCTTATTGTGACCCGGATTACCTGGAAATTTCAATACCAATGAAAATCAACATTGAAAAGGTGCAGAAAATATCCTGTCCGGGATCTGGTGATGGTATTGTGGCAGTTGAAGTACTCAGAGGTAATTCTCCGTTCACTTATGTATGGAGTACATACGATACTGTAAGCCAGTCTTATGTTAAGATAAAACAGCGAACTACCCGGTCAATGCATGATACGCTTTATAATCTTTCAAAAGGATGGTATTATGTAGAAGTTACCGATTCCTTCGATGTTGCCGTTAAAGATTCTGTATACCTTGATGAATCCGATCCGATTGAAGTAGTGGCTCAATCAGACCAGGCTTATTGTGCTTCAGGCTTAACACCAATTGGTGGTGAAACCGGTGCAATAAGACTTGAGGTGAATGGCGGAACACCATACAGCGATGATTCCTATTCTTATAGTTGGTTTGGCCAGGCACCTGTGAGAGGGAAAGATTCACTTGTCAATATAACAGGTGGAACCTATGGCTTTACAGTAGTTGACAGTTTGGGATGTACTTACACTGATACAGTGCAAGTATCAAGTAATCCGAACTATGATATTCAGCTATCTATAGGAGATTTCAGGGATACTATCTGTATGAATAATGATGTCAAATTGTATCCTGAGGTTATCAGCAAAGTGGATTCTCTTTATTGGTCACCATTAGAGGAGAGTTTCTATTCTGTAAATGAGCTGGATACCCTTACAGATTCTCCAACGGAAGAAACCCGGTACTCAATACATGTTAAGAATGCTCGTTGTATGACTTCGGAAGAGAAATTTGTCTATATTTACCCAACACTCGATCCTTATATCCTTGAAGATGATGAGGAAATAGATGATCAATTATCCTTCCTGGAGATTGTTAGCGAAGTGAACTTAACAGCCATAGTTGAAAATGATGACAGCATACCTGATTCATTGATAACTTACCTTTGGGAACCGGCTAATTATTTCACTTCTGCATCAGGTCTGCAGTCGACCCTGAGTATTGAAAACCTCAGAGATGATGACATTCCGAAGCAACCGGTCTGGTTTACTGTTGAAGTAGATCATGGAAGTGAAATTTGTTATGAAAACGACAGCATTATGGTGAATATCGTACCGAATGTAACACCAACCGATGCTTTCTCGCCCAATGGTGATGGAATTAACGATACCTGGAAGCTAAAAGATGCGGATACTTACGACAATCTGGAAGTAACCGTCTTTAACAGGTGGGGAGGAGAGGTATTCAGAAGAAGACCATACAGAAATGATAATGCCTGGGATGGCACTAATTCAAGAGGAAGGCCATTACCATCAGGTACGTATTACTATATAATTGACAGCCATGAAAAAGGTGTGGATATATTATCCGGAACAGTAACAATAATTCGATAGGTTATGAAAACACTAAGAATCTTCATTATAACAGGTGTTTTGCTGCTTTCTTTCGGATTAAGTTCGAAAGCACAACAATTACCGCATTATACGCAGTATACATTCAATGATTTTATGATTAATCCAGCTGTTGCTGGTACACATAACTACTTGCAGGTAAGAGCCTTCTCACGTATGCAGTGGATGGGAGTAAACAATGCTCCGCAAACACACAGCATTAGTGTATATGGTCCGACAAAAGATCAACCGATGGGTTATGGTGGCAATATTTACGTGGATTATACCGGTCCAACCAGCAGATTGGTCTTCAAAGGAACCTATGCGTATAATTATGCCATTAACTCAGATATTCGTATCTCCGGGGGTCTTTCTCTCGGAGGTATTCAGTACAAAGTAGATGGTACACAATTTGACCTTCAAACTCTGCAGGATGTAAACGGAGGCATTTCAGATCCTGTTATTGATGGTACCGTGCGATCCATGTTTTTACCCGATGCTTCGGCCGGATTGTATGTTTATTCCACGTATTTCTTTGCAGGGATATCAGCTCACCAGCTTTTGGGTAATAAACTAAGCAAAATTTCACCTCAAAGCGTTGGTATTAATAAGCTGAAACAACACTACTATCTTTCCGGTGGAGCCAACATTATTTTGAACAGGGATTTTCAACTTAGACCTTCGCTTTTAATACGTGAAATGTTCCCCTCAAATCCGCAGGCAGAATTAACTGTAAAGGCCTTCTATCAAAGGATAGTATGGGGTGGACTGGCCTTCAGAACAGGCGATGCTCTTTCGATAATGGGAGGTTATATCCATGAAAGCAGATGGCTTTTTGGCTTTTCCTATGACCTGACAGTTTCACCATTGACGCAATATTCCAGAGGTACTATTGAGTTTATGTTCGGATTAAAATTTGATGATATTAAATAGTTTTTTGTACTAGAAAATATTCTGTTTCGTTGAAATATTGTATTATTAATTGGGGATGAATATATTTGATCCCCAATTTTTTTAACTGACCAGCAGATGAAACTGAAATTAGCTGCCCTTTTGATATTGACTTTACTGGTTTTTGGCTGTAAAAAGAAGTCAAAGAAAGCTGTTATTCCTAAAGATGATTTTATCCCGATTTTAGTAGACATGCATTTAATGGACGGAATGATATCCAAGGGTGAAATACGCGAGGATATTATTAAAAGTGATACCATAGATTATTACAAAGCTCTATTAAGACAGCATGGCTATACCAAGACTCAGTTTGACTCTTCTGTAGTCTACTATTCAAGAGACCTGAAGAAGTTTGAGAGAATCTACCAACAGGTAATTGCCCGTTTAAACAGGATGGAAACACAGGCCCACGAAGAAATTAAGGAAGCAAGACAAGAAGAGGCTGGAGAACAAGGAAAAGAAGGAGCAAAGAAGGAAGAAAAAGAGAAGAAAAAAGAGGATCTGCTGCAAAGGCGATAATTTTATGATGCAATGCGTAGATTAGCTGCTAATTATGTTTTTCCTGTTGTTTCTCCACCCGTAAAAAATGGTATAATTGAGATATCAGATGACGGAGAGATTATGAATGTTATCGATCCGGGGCCTGATTTTAAAGAATTTCGTAAAGTTGAATTTTTTAATGGTGTGTTGGTACCGGGTTTTATAAATTGTCACAACCATATTGAATTATCAGCTCTGAAAGATTCTGTTGAACCTGGTTTGGGATTATTCTCCTTTATTAAATCCATTCGAAAGGCAAAAAAGGAGTTAAAGATCGCAAAACAAACCGAAGCCATAAAAATGGCGGATGAAGAAATGCAAAGAAACGGCATAGTGGCCTGTGGAGATATATCAAACACAGACATTTCTTTTCAGCTAAAACAGGACAGTAAGATTTACTATCATACCTTTGTTGAAGTCTTCGGGCCCACCCGCAAAAAAGCAAAAAAAAACCTTAAAAAGGCCCTGCAAATACACAACAAATTGGTCAATAAATACAAGCTTAACGGAAATCTAACCCCTCACGCTTTTTATTCTGTTCACCCTTCCCTTATGGAGTCAAAGTTTATAAATTCTGCATCTGAAAGGTGTGTGTATTCTATTCATAATCAGGAGTCTGGTCAGCTTACAGAACAGCGGATTAAGGGAAAGTTGAAATTTTACTATCGTTTAAAAAATCTGGAATTCCATAAAACGATTTTCCAAAAAGAAGCAACCACGAAGGCAAAAGATAACTTCAGAATGTTTTCCGGGAATAGCAAAATATTACTGGTTCACAATATTTATACACAACCTGACGATATTGTAATAGCAGCTGATTATTTTCGCGACTTGTATTGGGTGTTTTGCCCCAACTCAAATCTTTATATAGAAAATCAACTACCCGATTTGAATGCATTTATTGATAAACATCAGAATATTGCCCTGGGAACCGATAGTTTAGCTTCTAATAATGGTTTATCCTTGCTGAATGAAATGAAAACGATTCAAAAAAATTTTTCCCGAATAACTATGGATAATTTATTTATTTGGGGAACTCTGAACGGAGCGAAAGCGCTGGGAATAGATCGAATTGCCGGATCTTTTGAAATAGGGAAAAAGCCCGGGGTAAACCTGGTGTCAAACGTGGATTTTAAAAATTGGACATTACCTGAGAGCGCTACCCTGAAAACAATTATTTAATTATTAAATTTACCCATTCATATAATATGATAATCGGTTATTCTATATGGCAACGTTTTTATTTGATAAGATAATTTTCGGTCCCGTGCATAGCAGAAGACTTGGTGCATCACTTGGAATCAATCTTCTACCCAATGATAAAAAGATCTGCTCCTTCAATTGTATATACTGTGAATGTGGATGGACGGATTCAGAAAGTGACAGCACTTTCCATCCAAGGGAAGAAGTAAGAGAAAATTTGCGACTCAAACTGGAACAGATGAAAATGAATAACGAATCTCTTGATGCTATCACTTTTGCAGGAAATGGAGAACCTACCCTTCACCCGAAGTTCGATCTGATTATTCAGGATACCATTGGTATACGAAATAGATATTTTCCTGATGCACAGATTGCTGTGCTTTCAAATGCTTCATTGATACACAAGAGAAAAATATTCAACGCTTTAAAAAGAGTAGATCAAAATATTCTTAAGCTGGATTCTGTTTTTGAGGATACTGTACAACTGTTAAATCAGCCTCATAGTGGATTTGATCTAAAAAGAACCATTGAATATCTTAAGAAATTCAACGGCCAGTTGATTATTCAAACCATGTTTATCCGGGGTGAGTACGGAGGTGTGAAGTTTGACAATACTACCGAAAAAGAAATCAATGCCTGGCTTGAAACCCTGAAGGAAATTCATCCGGCCCTGGTAATGATATACACGATTGCCAGAGATACGCCTGCGGAAAATATTCAGAGACTAAAGCAGGAAGAACTTGAAACAATTGCAGAGAAAGTTGAACAAATAGGTATACCAACACAGATAAGTTCTTAATTAGCCCATTTTGTCTGGTCCAAAACAACCCAAAATTTTGGTTTGTCCCCTCGATTGGGGGCTTGGTCATGCTACCCGTGTAGTTCCAATTGTTCAAAAGCTGGTAAACTTAGACTGTGATGTGGTACTTGGTATTTCTGGTTCCTCTGGGAATTTTTTAAAAGATGAGTTTCCTGAATTACGAACTATCAACATTCCTTCTTATACTATCCGTTATTCAAGAAAGAACAGCCAGGTAATGAGTATTTTGTTTCAGATACCCGGCCTTTTATACTATTCATTCCTTGAACACCAGAAACTAAAAAAACTACTAAGCCGGGAAAAGTTTTACCTGGTTTTGTCCGATCAGCGTTTTGGACTTTGGAGTAAAAATGTATACACTGTATTTCTTACTCACCAGCTAAATGTTAAGTTTCCTTTTAAAGTAAAGGTTTTCGAAAACTTCTTTAACTTTCTACAGCATAAAATCATACAAAGGTTTGATGAATGCTGGGTTCCCGATTTCAAAGATTCTCTGAATCTTTCCGGTGAACTTTCTGACAAGCCCGGAAACCTGAAGCATGTTTATTATACTGGAACTCTTGCGCGGTTTCAGAAAAATGAAAGTAGAAGCAGCAGAGAAAAACAGAATAAAGAATTGCTAATATTGCTATCTGGTCCGGAACCCCAGAGGAGCATGCTGGAAGAGATTCTTGAAAGCCAGGTTGACAAAATTGAGATGAATGTAACTTTTGTTCGGGGAATAAAAGCACACGAGAAAAAATCAGATACCCAAAATACAACCTATTACAATTTGCTAAATTCAAGAGAATTAGGAAGTCTTTTATCTGTCTCGGAAATAGTGGTATGCCGGTCGGGCTATTCCACACTGATGGAATTGGTTTCCCTTGGTAAAAAAGCCTTGTTAATTCCTACACCGGGACAAACCGAACAGGAATATCTTGCCCGTTATCTTTACTCAAAGGGATATTATTACTCAGTTCACCAGGGTGATGTGAATTTAGGGAATGACTTAAAGATTGCTGAAAATTATTCTCCTCCTGTTTACCCCCAGCAGAGTGTCTTAGATGATATGCTTGAATCAGTCGTAAAAAAGATAAAGGCATAAAGGGTTGTTTCTAGTTTAATATCAAAAAAACCAGGAACATAGTAGCTAAGCCCAGGCCAAAACCGGAGTATATTTCTCCGGGAGAGTGAGCTTTGAGAATGATTCTGGATGTACCGACAAGGCCGGCTATGAAAACTGCTATCAGAATATAAATTAAAAGACTGGCATGCAGCTTAAGGTTAAATATGATAAGAGCACTTATGAGCCCTCCAATACCTGCCATATGTGCACTGACTTTCCATCTCGTGGTTAATAAGGCCAAAAGTAAAATGGTGATGGCTCCTCCAAGAATCATGTTGTTAATTACCGGAGGTACGCCCATATTATTCAAAAGAAAGTAGGTAAGCAGGTAAATTACAAATATGACGAAGAAAGGAATGATTCGCTCCCTTTTTGTCCTCATGCTTATGTCTTTAATTATATTCTGATAGTAGAAGAGTGGAAGAAAGGATAAAGGAAGCAGGCAGGTACTGATAATGATGGTTACGAATATGACTTTTTGTACGTCGTAGGAAAGAATCGAATAATAGGAATTTGAGCTGAAGAGAATCAGTATTCCAAGGGTAGGCATTAGAAGGGGGTTAAAAATTCCTGTGATAAGTTTGGCTATGTTTTTATGCATGCGAACCTGGTATTTATTAGATTTCTTTACGTAATCGGGCTACAGGTATGTTAAGTTGTTCCCTGTATTTTGCCACAGTTCTTCTTGCAATATTATACCCCTTGTCCTTTAATATTTGTGATAGCTTTTCGTCTGTAAGAGGTTTTTTCTTATCCTCATGATCAATACATTCTTTTAGTATTGATTTGATTTGCCTTGTTGAGACTTCTTCACCATCGTCTTTTTGCATGCCTTCAGAGAAGAAATATTTCAGGGAATAAATACCGAAAGGCGTCTGTATATATTTGCTGTTGGCTACCCTCGAAATAGTGGATATATCGAGCCCGGTTTTGTCTGCGATGTCTTTCAGAATCATCGGTTTAAGCTTTGATTCATCGCCGGTGTAAAAGAAATCGTACTGGTATTCAATGATGGCATTCATTGTAAGAAGGAGTGTGTTTTGCCTTTGTTTGATGGCATCAATAAACCACTTTGCGGAATCCAGTTTTTGCTTAACAAAGCTGACAGCCTCTTTTTGCTCTTTTGTCTGGTTTTTTTTATTCCGCTGGTATTCTTGTAGCATCTGACTGTAGTCCTTGTTTATATGAAGCTCCGGGACATTTTTGCTGTTTAGGCTCAATTCCAGTTTCCCATCATTATTTTCCAGGATAAAGTCCGGAACAATGGTTTCAATCGACTGATTTTGTGAATTGGCATGTGAACCTCCGGGTTTGGGGTTGAGCTTAAGAATTTCGTTAAAGGCATCCTGCAACTGGTCGGTGGTTATTTTTAACCGGTTCTTTATTTTGTCGTAATGTTTTTTGGTGAATTCAATGAAATGTTGATCCAATATTTTGCGGGCTGTCTGTACGGCCGGGTCGTTCTGATCTTTCGTTTTAATCTGCAGCAGCAGACATTCTCTGAGTGATCGGGCTCCGACACCCACGGGTTCCAGGTCCTGAATGATTCTCAGGATATTCTCCAGTTCTTCTTCAGTTGTTTTTATGTTTTGAGTGAAAGCCAGGTCGTTTACAATAGATTCCAGCTTTCTTCTGAGGTAACCATCTTCATCAATGTTTCCAATGATGTATTGAGCGAGCATATACTGTCGGTCGTTCAAATTCTTTAGCCCGATCTGGTTTTCCAGGTGTTCATGAAAGGTGGTACCTATGGAGAAAGGGATTTCTTCCCTCTTTTCATCTTTGGAAGTATTGCTGGTGTATAATTTGTAGTTGGGAATGTCTTCATCTTCCATGTAGTCTTCAAAGGAGAACTCGTCATCATTATTGTTCTGCTGTTCTTCTTGTTGTTCTTCGTATGAATTTTCCAGATCATCCTCTTTTTCACCTTCTTCGAGAACAGGATTTTCTTCAAGTTCATGTTTAATCCGCTGTTCAAGCTGCAAAGTGGGTATTTCCAGCAGTTTAATCATTTGAATTTGCTGGGGAGAAAGCTTTTGCAGTAATTTTTGATCCAGACTTTGTTTTAGCATTTTTCACGTCCGCTTAAAATTCAGCATTTTTGGGCGTTCTGGGGAAAGGAATTACATCCCTGATGTTTCCCATACCACTGACAAACAACATCAACCTTTCAAAACCCAAACCAAACCCGCTATGAGGAACGGTTCCGTATTTCCTTGTTTCAAGATACCACCACAGTTCTTCTTTCGGTATATTTAATTCTTTTACCCGATTATTTAGTTTGTCGAATTCTTCTTCTCTCTGTGAACCACCAATGACTTCGCCTATACCCGGGAAAAGTACATCCATCGCCCGAACAGTATTGTTATCATCATTTTGCTTCATGTAAAAAGCTTTGATGTCCCTGGGATAGTCTATGACGATGACCGGTTTCTTAAAGTGCTTTTCTACCAGGTATTTTTCATGTTCCGACTGTAAGTCAATACCCCATTTTACGGGAAATTCCCAATTTTGTTCTGCTTTTTCAAGTATATCGATAGCCTCTGTATAGGTTATTCTCTCAAAAGTATTATTAACCACATTCTTAAGCCTGTCAATAAGTTCTTCATTATACATTTTGTTGAGAAATTCCAGGTCGTCAATACAATTTTCAATGGCATAGTTGATGAGGTATTTGGTGAAATCTTCTGCAAGATCCATATTATCTTCAATATCGTAAAAAGCCATTTCCGGTTCAATCATCCAGAATTCTGCAAGGTGTCTGGGCGTGTTGGAATTTTCGGCCCGGAAAGTAGGTCCGAAAGTATATACCTTTGACAAAGCCAATGCTCCGAGTTCAGCTTCCAGTTGCCCTGATACGGTCAGGTTTGTTTCCTTACCGAAAAAGTCCTGGCTGAAGTCTATATTCTTATCGTTGTTTATTGGAGGATTTTTCATGTCCAGCGTAGTGACATGGAACATTTCACCTGCCCCTTCAGCATCGGATCCTGTGATGATGGGTGTATGCAGATAGTAGAAATTGTTGTCATTGAAATATTTGTGAATGGCAAATGACATGGCGTGGCGCAACCGCATTATAGCTCCAAAAGTGTTAGTTCTGAACCTGAGGTGGGCTATTTCACGCAGAAATTCCATTGAATGGCCTTTCTTCTGCAAAGGATATTTATTGGGATCAGCAACTCCATAAAGGGTAATCTCTTCTGCCTGTATCTCATTGTTCTGGCCCTTACCCATTGATTCAACGAGTTTTCCTTTCACGCCAATGCTGGCCCCGGTGGAAATATCTTTGAGCAGGTTATCATCAAATTTACTTGCTTCTGCAACAACCTGTATACTATGGATTGTGGTTCCATCATTCAATGCAATGAATTTAACGTTTTTATTACCCCGCTTGGTTCTAACCCAGCCTTTTGCTATTACTTCTCTGTCTAAATCTTTGCTGTTTACTAAATCTTTGATTGGTGTATTGGTTCTTTCCATTTTCTATTGAATCTTTTACTGATTATCTTGATACAAAAATAAAATTTTAAGTCAATAAAATGAGTGCAATATAATAAATAATCCTCCACTCTTACAAGCCGATTTTTGCAACACAAAATTTGCGTATATGGCAAAATATTATTATCTTAAACAGGATTTCCCTGAGTTGAGGACCCCAATCTAAGCGACTAAGCAATAAACCATTAAAAATATATCTTTATGAAATGGACAGTTCATTATCAATTAATGCCCGATGAAAACGCAAACAATAAAGCCTCTATTGTTTTAAATGATATCATTAATGAATTTGAGCGTTTGATTCCTGACGGACCTCCATTGGGATATAAACCAATAACCCTTATAAATGACAAGGTAGCCGGTCCTACATTGTACTGGCCCCTGGGAAAGGATTACTACAAAATAGGCCTTAACATCTCCAATGTTTACTATAATCAAATTGCCTTCCAGTTTTCACAAGAATTTTCACGAATTTACTGTGATCCAAGAATAAACAACTGGTTTATCGAACTCATTGATCATGTGACAGCCTTGTATATGCTTAATTTTCTTGGTGCTAAATGGGAGGTTGCACCTCCACACCCTGACGTAAAGGATTATCATGAAAATTTTACCAATTATCGAAGCAACTTGCTTGGAACTGCCTTCAGTAAGATTGATATGGTAAAATACCAGATATCCAATGAATGGGTGAAGAACCAGGTGAAAAAGCTGATGAAACAGGAACGGTATAACAGAGGCAAACTACTGCTTATAGCCTATGAAATCCTGGGCTATTTCACCGAATCAGATGAGAACTGGAAATTGCTTCCATACATTGGGAAGTGTTCTGATCCTGCGCCCCCCGAGGATTCCAGAAACCTTGTAACCAACAGAAATACAAGGCCTGATTTTGATAAGCTCTTGAAGGAAGTTCCTGAAAATATTAAACCATTAGTTAAAAAATTAGTGGACAAGTTTGGCGTTTTTGAACAAGAGGAGACAGAATAAAAAACAGGAGGAAATTATGGATGAACGATTAGTTACCATTGCAGTGCACAATTATGCCCGTGCTGAAATTCTGAAGGAAAAACTTATTTCCGAAGGGATAGAATGTTACCTGAAAAATGTAAATGTGGTCTATTCCACTGTGCGGGGGGGTGTTGAGGTTCGTGTTAAGCAAAGTGACATGGAAAAAGCACTCAGGATCATTGAAAAAGTTAGTGAAGAATATCGCCATGAAGATAAAGAGGAGCAAGCAGAGCCCAGGAAAGTTCAGAGAATACTGGTCCCTGTGGATTTTTCCGAGTATTCAAAAAATGCCTGCCGTTATGCCGTAGGTTTAGCGGAAAAGCTGAATGCAGAAATAAAACTGCTTCATGTTTATTACAATCCTATCGTGAATTCTATGCCCATGACGGATACCTATTATTACCAGGTGAATCTCGATGAAATACTTCGGGATATTGAATTGAGGGCAAAAGAACAAATGGATAAGTTTTATAATGAGATAAAGCAATATGTGGAAGAACAGGGTTTTGAAAATCTGACAATTGATTATGCCCTGGTTCGGGGGATTACCCATGAAGAGATAATCTATAAAAGTGAGGATTATAACCCGGATGTCATTATTTTAGGTACCAGGGGAAAAGGTGAACAACCCGGCGATTTGATCGGTGGCGTGGCTTACAAGATAATTGAAAAGACCACAGTACCTGTATTGGCAATACCTGAAAAGTCTGAATTTAAAGGAATAGGAAACATCAATATATTATATGTCACAGATTTTGACGAATCAGACTATACTTCCATAAGAAAGCTCATGAATATCATGCAGCCTTTCAGTATAAGAGTGTATTGTGTACATCTGAGTACTTCAGATACTAACGAATATGACAAGGCGAAGATGGACAGCTTTAAGGAGTATATACAATCAGAGTATGAGAATCAGACCTTTGAATGCGATTTGATATCGAATAAAGACTTTCTGGATGCTATACAGGAATTTATTGGTGAGAAGCATATTGATATTATTTCATTGGTGACCCATAAGCGGAATATCTTTGAAAAATTATTCAACCCGAGCAGGGCTAAGAAATTGCTTTTCCATACCAATGTGCCTCTTCTTGTTTTTCATGCACAGGAATGATTTCAACTGCCAATCTTAAATAAAATCCAAAAGGGTCTCGGCTATTGCGAGATCCTTTTTTGTTGTAATCTTGATGTTTTCAGGATTACCCTTAATCAGGTTTACTGTTTTCCCTGTATGTTCTAATACTGAAGCATCATCCGTGAATTCTTCCCTGTAATCTGTTTGGTATGCGCTTTGAATTATGTTGCTTAAAAATACCTGGGGAGTCTGGACGAGTTTGTAATTTTGTCTGGGCACCGGGTAGTTTTCCTGCTCGCTAACATAGCGAACAGATTCATAAATGTCAATAACAGGTATGGCACTTCCGGAACTTTCTGCTTCCCGATAGGCATTGGCTATGATTTCTTTTGAAACCAAAGGCCTGACACCATCATGGATGGCTACCGCAGAATTATCTGAGACCTCTTTTAGTGCGTTTTTTACCGAATGAAAACGGGTTTTTCCGCCTCGAACAATTTTGTGAGGAACAGAAAAAAGCTCGTGCGTGCGAATGCTTTCCCAGGTTTTGATTTCATTCCCGGGTAAAGTGACGATGATTTTGATAGAAGAATCAAATTCATGGAACAGGCGTATAGTTCTCATCAGAATGACTTCGCCTCGAATTCTGAGGAACTGTTTGGGAATGTCCGCACCCATTCTTTTACCTATTCCTCCGGCGACAATGATGGCTTCTTTTTTCATATTATTTCTTTCGGACATTTTGCAGCAATATGTCCCCTAAACTTCAGTAGTATAAAGATATCTGCGGATGCTTTTTTTCGGAGTTTTTTCAAATTCTGTCGGATAAAGTTTGATTTTTGCTATTTGTTTGAATTTGGGTAATTCTTGGTTCACTTCTTTTTTGCTTTCTTCGATAATTTCCTGCAGGGTATTTTCATCCTTAATTCCTTCAGCATCTGCTTTTTCATAATCCGGGTATATGAGGGCAAAAAGCCTGTTTTCTTTTTGCAGTATCACAGATTCCTGGATATAGGGCATATTGTTTAGCTTTGATTCAATTTCTTCGGGATAGATGTTTTCTCCTGAAGGACCGAGAATCAGGCTCTTACTTCTGCCACGGATAAAAATAAAGTTCTCTTTATCAATTACGCCCAAGTCGCCTGTATGGAGCCATCCATCCTTATCAAGCGCTTTCCGGGTATCTTCTTCATTTTTATAATAGCCATACATTACATTTTCTCCTTTCACCATGATTTCTCCCACTTCATTATACGGGTCGTTGGAGTCAATTTTTACCTCAAGAGTGTCGACCAGCTTACCGGCCGAACCAAATTTGGTTTTGTCCCAGTTTGCATAACTGATTAGCGGCCCGCATTCAGTCATTCCATAGCCCACCGTGTAAGGGAATCTGATTTTGTGAAGAAATTTTTCAACATCTTCATTTAAGGGAGCGCCGCCGATTACCACCTCCTGGAAGTTGCCACCAAATGATTCGGTAAGTTTTTTGTTGATTTTTTTATAAATGGCTTTGTTCACAAGAGGTGTATTCAGTAAGACTTTCATGGGTTTTTTACTGATGGTGGGTAAAATTTGCTTCTTGTATATTTTTTCAAGTATAAGCGGAACAGCAATGACAATCGCTGGCTTTACTTCCTTAAAGGCAGAAATAATAATTTTCGGGGAGGGCGTCCGGGTGAGGAAATGGATGTGGCAACCAATTGTAAACGGCCAGAGGAATTCAAAAGCACATCCGTAAGTATGGGCAAGGGGCAGAAATGAAACGATATTATCGCCAGGATCTAAAGGCAGGTTGTTTCGGGCAAAACGGATGTTGGCTGCAAGGCTGTTGAAAGGGATCATGACACCTTTGGAAAAACCGGTTGTTCCACTTGTATAGTTCAATACTCCCAATTCTTTATTGGAAATCTTTTCTACTGAAAATTGTTTCTTTGAAACTCCATCCTTTCCATATTTTTCAGTATAGAGGTCGTTGAGTTTATTAAAATTCTCCTGGACTTGTTCTTTGTTTCCTTCTATCAACACATTATAATCGCTGAGGGAAATTATAGCCCTTAAGTTATTCATCTTGCTCTCATCCAGATTTTCCCAGATGGGATTTTCAACAAAGAGTATTACTGAGTCTGAATGGTTGACAATATGGTGCATGTCATCGGGATGAAAATCTGGTAATACAGGCACGACAACAGCTCCATAAGAAACAATGGCGAGGTAGGTAATGGCCCAGTTTGCCGAGTTTTTTCCTATCAGGGCAATTTTGTCTCCTTTCTTAACATCACACTGTTCAAACATGAGTTGGATACGTGTGATTTTTCTGGCAACATCTTTGTAATAGTAGGTGCTTCCTTTATAGTCTGTCAAGGCAGGCAGATCCCAGTTATATTTGATGCTGTCTTCAATGTACTGGATAAAATTTTCTTTTAACATAGCGGATATAGTTTATCAATGTAAATATAAGAAGAATTTTAAAAATACAATTCTCTGACTATAAATGCAATGATTTATACAGTGTTTATTGGGAATTGTTCGATTGGCGTGAGGAAAAAATGGGCCTGTCTCAAAAGTAAATAATGTATTCTCGCAAAGGAAGCAGACGAACCACAAAGGAGCAATAGTTAATTACACGACTACTCCTCATTGCTGATTTTTTCTGTTTATCTTAGCCTGAAGCCTTTTAAAAAATACTTTTGAGACAGGCCCTTTACTATATTTGGTGTGTTTATTAACGAGTTAAAAGAACAACCAGCCGGATTCTTCAAGTTTGAAGCTGCTTTCTCCAATCTGATGACCGTCGGCAAAGATATATACTTCATATTCCCCTGGTTTCAGCTCACCCCTGGAATCAAAATAGATACATACCTCCTGCTGGGTACCTTCATAGTTAATTTCTCTTTTTGCAGAGTATACAATTTTCTTTTCCTTGTATTCGAAGAGGTTATCTTCTGAATTGGTGAGGATAAAATCATCAGGTGGAGTAGCTATACGGATATAGAAAAACCGTTTGCCGGGCTCTACAAGCACATTCTCTTCTACCGTGAAACAAACTTTGATTTTGTCTATTTTATCTACTTTATCTTTTTCCTTCCCTCTTTTGTTGAGGGGGATTGCTCTTATTTCTTCTGCTCTGAGTACTTTGGCTTTGTTTACCTGTTCTGTCAGATTTTCTTTTTCTTTTTCGAGTTTTTCCTTTGTTTTTTGGGTTTCCTGAAGGTCTTTCTTCACTTTAATATTTTCGGCTGTCAATTGTTGGTTAAGCTGGTTTAGGGAGTCAATCTGCCGCACATAACTTTTGGCAATATTTCTGACGGTTTTCAGCTCTTGCTTGAGTTCCTTGATTTTTCGGTAATTGGTTGCCTTAACATTTTTAAGCTCAGAAATCAGGTTGTCGATTCTTTCCTGCTCTTCTTCAAGTTGAATGTTTATGGAGTCGTTGGTGGTTTTTAGAGAGTCATAACTGCTTCTTACTTCCACCAGTTCGGCTTGCAATGAGTCTTTTTCTTCAGAAAGTGCATTGGTTATTTCCATGGTGGTTTGTTTCTGGTCTAAATAAAGCCAGGTAATAAAACCCAGTAAACCAAGAAGCAGGATAATGATGACAATGAGACCTGCAGGAATTTTTCTCTTTCGGCTTTGAGGCTGTTCCGGCTGTTGTGGTTTTTGTTGATTGTTATTTTCGTCCATTTGTTTTCACTGTTTATAATTCACACGCAAAAATAGAGTATAATTTATATTTACAAAACGTAACACGAATATTATTTACATAAACGGACATATGATTTTTTATTGTCCGGTTAATTTTTTATATAACAGATCCGAACCGGTCCTTACTATAGAGGTTTTTTTTAAATCTTTATAATTTTTAATGGAAATGTAATTGTCCATTGTTTGTTCCGTTTTAACCTGTTTTAACTGATAACCTGCAGGTGTTTCAACAAACACCCAGTTCTCGTTTTTATATTCCACAATGGCTGTTTCAGGAATCGCATATTTTTTTATTGAATCAACCGGAATTATGGTTTTAATTATCATGCCCGGATGGTAATCTTGTGTTTTGTTGTTAATTCCGGCGTAAGCTTTAAAATTTCTTTCTCCTTTATGGATTGCTTTTGTGATATGAATGAGGGTTGTTTTATACATTGTATCTTTTTTGAAGAAAAATTGCATTTCCCGGCCTTTTTGGACCTGGTTAATATATTTTCCGGGAATATTGATTTGAATCACGAGTTTGGATTTGTCGATAATCTTGCAAACGGGATTGTTCTCATCGGCCATTTGGCCGGTATTAAGGTAGCATTCAGAAATGATTCCACTGACAGGAGCATAAAGGGTTAGGGAAGAAGATAAATTCCCTTTTTCCAGCTTGCGGCTATCGATATTCAGCATTGATAGTTGTTTTTCGAGAGATTTCAGCCTGACATCGTTTTCCTCAAAAACTCTTTGTGCTTTTTGCATCTCTTTTAAACTGCCCGCACTTTCTATGGCCAATTCCCCTTGCCTGGTAAAGTTGGTTTTGTAGAACTCATGGTGAGATTTTGTGGTCAGATATTTTTGCTGAAGTTTAAGATATTCAGGATGTGTCAATACAGCAAGGGGTTCGCCTTTTTTTATCTGATCCCCCGGGTTGTGAAAAAATTTTTTTAAAAAACCTTTGAGGGCCGGTGATACTGAATAAGTATGTTTTGGCAGGGTGGTAATAATTCCCTTGCAATGTATTGTATCGGGAAAATTTCTTTTTTTCAGTTTTTCTGTTTTGAGGGTTGCCTTTTCTTCTTTGGTAAGTGTTCGAACAACCAGAGAATCCTTATTTTTTGAGGATTCAATATTTTCGGCAGAAGCATTTTCGGGTTTATTATGGCAGGAACCCAGAATGATTATAATAATAAAAGCAAGAATAGATTTCTGATGCATGAGATTTGATTTAATTGATGAAGTATTCCAGTTTCACAGCAGTTTTGTTATAGGCTTTAACTGCATTCAAATAATTTGTTTTGATTTCATATGCTTTTTTAATGCTTTCAAGGTAGCTCTTGTATTCAATCTCCTCCTCCTGGTATTTTTTTTCTGCCGTCTTCATAATTAATTCAGCCTTTTTCAGCCCCGTTGTGTAAAAATATACTATTTCTTCATGGTGAATATTCAGTTGATGGGAAAGATTTTTAATGGCTGTTTCCTGCTTTTTCATTTGATGGAAAAGTTTATTTTCAGCGATTAGTTTATCAATTCTGGCTTCTTCAACCTTTGCTTTTTGCGGAAAAAACCAGAGCGGCAAACAAACTCCCACCATCCATCCTTCGAATCCCCCTGTGTTATCTATCTGCTGATTGAAATACCCTGCTTTTATTTGGGGAAAAAATTTAGCTTTTTGTGCTTTGATTTCTAGATTTTGTATTGCTATTTTTTCCTGGTAATACCTTTCTTCTGCCGGAGAAATTGGATCCTGCCCTCTCAGGGGCTGATGTTTTATTGCATAAAGGCTTAGCGTGTCGGTTTTGGGTTTGAGAATATGCTTTGTATTGAGCAGCATTTTTAGGTTGTTTTCGGCCATGCTGATTTTGTTTCGTATTTTTTTTAATTCAATTTTTGATTTAAAAAATTCGTCCTCAGCAGTTAATCGGCTTAGTTCATCTGTTTCTCCCAGCTCCTTCCGTATGTTGGAAATACGGTCCAGCTCTTGGTAATGGTCCATGAGCTCTTTGACAAGTTTTTTCCTGTGGTGGAGATAAATCCAGTCAAAATAGGCCAGTTGTGTTTCCTTTTTGACTTCTCTTTTTTTGAGTTCAAAAGCTTTCTCGCTTAATTTTTCCTGGTGATTGGCTTTTTTTGATAAGTAGTATGATTCCAGAGGAGAACCAAAATTCTGTTCAACTTCCAGTGCGTAATCATGAATGACTGAATTAATTTGTCCCTGCCATAAGTTTGCCTGGGTAGGGTTGATTTTTATAGCCTCGTTTTTTAATAAACCGGCTTTTTTAATATTGAGTCTTGAATTCTTAATCTGGAAATTGTTATCCAATGCCAGGCTTACGGCTTCTTCCAGAGTAAGCGCTTTTATGGTGTCTTCCTGAAGTCTCTGACTGTAAGCATTGTTGCTTAGGAGAGGCAGAACCAGAAGCATAAAAGCTATGTAAGCAAGAAGTGAAGACTTATAATTCTTTTGCAAAACAACAGGCATGGTTACTTTCCATTGGTTATATCAAATGTATGAAATTTTTTAGAAAAAGGAGATATCAGCTTGTTTTCGGTTGCCTTCCTCTTATTTTACCTTTTAATGAAAAATAGAGGAGAATAACTCCGAAAATGATAAACGGCAAACTAAGGATTTGCCCCATATTTAGGGCCATACGCTGTTCAAAAGGTACTTGCACTTCTTTGATGAACTCAATAAGAAAACGAGCAGTAAAAACAAGGATGAGAAAAAGGCTAAAGTTAATGCCTGGCTTGATGTTTTTTTTATTGCTGAAATAAATTCTAAAAAGGACAATGAATATCAGAAGATAGGAGAGTGCTTCATAGATTTGAGTAGGATGTTTAGGCACCATCTCATTATTTCTGACAAAAATAAAACCCCAGGGCAGTTCGGTTTGTATGCCATATATTTCAGAATTCATGAGGTTACCCATACGGATAAAGAAACCGGCCAGCGCCACGGCTATAACAATACGGTCCAGTATCCATATAAAAGGCTTCTTTTCTTTTCTTGTAAAAAGATAGAGTGCTATGAGTATACCTATGGCAGCTCCGTGACTTGCCAGTCCGCCGTGCCAGATAGCAAGGATTTCGAGAGGATTGCTCAGGTAATAATCGGGTTGGTAAAAAAAGACATGGCCAAGCCGTGCACCCAAAACCGTGCCTACAACCATATAAATAGTTAACCGGTCCAGTACCTCGACAGTGATTTTTTCTATTTTGAATATTTTGGTGAATATGTAGTAGCCCAGAACAAAGGCAAGAGCAAAAAACAAACCGTAATATCTCACTGAGAGAGGTCCAATGCTGAAAATTTCAGGGTCAACGTTCCAGGTGATATAGTTTAAAAACATAGTTCAAATAGTTAATTTGTAAGACAAAAGTAGAAAATAATTTTGATTATTGTTATGTTTGCGATAATGATTTAGCTTATGAAAACTAAAATTGAACCTATAACCTATTTGTTGCTTCTCGCTGTTTTATCAGGTGCATTTTTTTCCAATTGCGCGAAGGTAGTGAGCCCTACAGGTGGACCAAGAGATACAATACCACCGGTACCGATACGATTTGCCCCTCCTAATTATTCCGTGAATTTTGATTCAAAAGAAATTGAAATTGAATTTAATGAATTTGTAGAACTCAAGGATATTAAAAAGCAGTTTATCAGTTCGCCTCCGTTTGAAGAAGATCCAATAATCACGGGGAAAGGAAAACATATAGAGGTTGAAATTGAGGATATATTAAAAGACTCAACAACCTATACCCTCAATTTTGGGAATTCTATAGTTGACTTCCATGAAGGAAACCCAATCAAGAATTTCAGATATGTTTTTTCCACCGGTGATGAGCTTGATTCCCTGGAATTAACAGGTAAAGTGTTAGATGCTTTCACTATGGAACCACAGGAAAATATACTTGTTATGCTATACAGCGAAAACCGGGATTCTGTTCCTCTTGAGCAGCTTCCGGAATATGTTGGGAGGACCGATGAAAAGGGAGAATATTATATCGGAAACATCAGGCTGGACAGCTTTAAACTTTTTGCCCTGAATGATAAGAACAGCAATTACATTTATGATATGCCGGAAGAGAAAATTGCCTTTCAGGATTCACTGCTGCATTTTGTGAAGGAACCGATTGAGATACATGACACCATATTTGAGGATACTCTTATTGGTCCGGAAGAGGAACGTCCAATAACAGATTCCATCATTCGGATAAAAAATGGAGAGGTAATATCGGATACTTTAATGCTGGGAGATGAAGATAGCCTGCTGATTGATACCGTAATTTATAATAGGTATGTTGGGTATACTGCCCAGCAGAGAAATTTCAAACTTTTTAATGAAGAAAATCGACGCCAGTACCTGAAAACCAATCTCAGAAAAGACAAAAGGAAACTGGCATTTGTTTTTAACCGGCCTGTTATTGACAGTATCAGAATGAGTTTAATTGATAGCATGGAGCACCCGGGGGATTTGTATATCAGGGAGAAAAATGGGTCCCCTGACACAGTTGCTTTCTGGCTTAAGGATTCATCTCTTTATAACAGGGAGAAACTAACCTATGAAGTGAGCTATCAAAGAAGAGACTCTTTAAATCAACTATACTGGCAGGTAGATACTGTTGATTTCCGGTATAAATTTACCGAACAGGAAGAGAAACCCCGGTTGGATACAATACCCTTGACTGTTAATCTTTCAGAGGGCAAAAGGGTGGATTTGAACCAGGAAATAAGTATTCAATCAAAATATCCTCTAAAGTCATTTGATACTACCAGAATTTGCTTGTGGGAATCCGAGGATACCCTTTTTAGAGAACAGGAATTATCAATTGAAAAAGTTGAAAACAACCTTTATTCTCTGAAAGGTAAAACGGAATGGAAACCCGGAACAAAATACCGGTTTATTATACTTCCGCAAAGTGTATATACGGTCTACGAGTTTTACCATGATACTCTGCAAATGAATTTTTCAACACGTGAAGAAGATTATTACGGAACTTTGGCGCTTACTTTAAATTTTCAGGAAGATAGCGGTCCATTCATTATACAGTTATTAAAGGAAACCGGAGAAATAGTCAGAGAAAAGTGGCTGAAGCAAATACCCGGAAATCCCGTAGGTTTTCATTATATTCATCCGGGAAAATATAAGTTCCGTTTGATTTTCGATGAAAACGGAAATAAAGAATGGGAT
Source organism: uncultured Bacteroidales bacterium (assembly GCA_964585385.1). Taxonomy (GTDB): domain Bacteria; phylum Bacteroidota; class Bacteroidia; order Bacteroidales; family UBA12077; genus JAGXLC01. Next base: position 33,963 of record CAZPDP010000009.1, on the reverse strand, counting down.
ACAGGAGATTACCTTGAGCACCGGCAACCTGAAAAAATCAGGTATTATCCGGAAAATATAGAAGTCAGGGCAAACTGGGAAATGGATCTGGAGTGGAAACAGAACAATCAAAAAGAAAGCAAACCCTAAAAACCAAATATTATGTCAGTACTATTGGAATTTTCAATGTTCCCGACAGATAAGGGAGAAAGCGTTAGCGACGAGGTTTCTAAAGTTATAGAGATGATTAAAAATTCGGGTCATCCTTACAAGCTAACGGCAATGGGCACTATTGTAGAAACAGAAACTATGGCTGAGGCCCTTGCAGTAATACAAAATTCTCATGACATTCTGGAAAAAAATGCAAGCCGGATCTATTCTTCTGTGAAAATGGATGTAAGGAAGAACAAAAGCAACCGACTGAAAGGTAAAATTGAATCCATTGAAAAGAAAATTGGGAAAGTAAACAATTAGTTTAATATTTTTATCGGAGATAGGAATAATTCATGAACGGCGAAGCCCTCAACGAAGTTAATTATTCGGGCTAGAAGAGGTTTAAAAATATATTGGAAAGGAAAAAATAAAGACGGAGATGCTAATTACTTGAGATACAATTTTGAGTATATTTTTAAATCTGTCTTTGGTAAAGAAAAGAATAGTTTTCTTATTTATACTGAACAATTTGATTGTTCCTTTCGTATACATTATATTGTAACGTTAGTATTGAAGAAGATAATGATATGTGCAGACTGATTTTTATTACCGCCTTCATGCTGATATCTTCTGTTGCTTTTTCTCAAAAGCAGCAGAGTTTATCTTTAAACGAGAAAGAAGTATCTTCTTATGAAGTTGCTCAATCCGGTGCCGATGGCTTTGTTCTTGATATTCAGCTTGGACCGGTTCAGTTTACCGAGCAGGAAACTCAAAAGGGTGTTTTTGAAAAGATATACGTTGATGGACTTGTAAAATCCTTCCGCGCAGGTTATCCCGATTTGCCTTCTTATAACCGGGTTATTAAAATACCGCAAAACAAAGAAGTCCGTGTAGAAGTAATAGAGTCCGATGAGAAAGTGGTTGAATTAGATAAAAAAGGTATTTCGCATAAAATTATACCAGCTCAGCCACCGGCTGTTAAGGACAGACCCATAGACTCCTTTGATTTGCAATTAAGAGAAGAAGTTTATACCCGTGATCAGTTTACAGGGAGAGAATTATTGAAATATGAAGAGGCCGGGATAATGAGAGGAACCAAACTGGGCAGGATTGAAATCAATCCTTTCCGGTATAATCCTGCAAGAAATGTGCTTGAGATTACCCATAAAGTCAGAGTAAAGATTCATTTTGTATCAACCGGCAAGGAAGCAAACATAAATAATAAGGAAGATTACAATCCTTACTTCCATCAGGTAAAGTCAATTGCTTTGAATACGGGTATTGAAGAGAAAGCCCTGCCAACCTCTTCCCCTATCACTTACGTGGTTATTTCAGACCGAATGTTTGAAGACGAACTGCAGCCTTTGATTGAATGGAAAAGATTGAAAGGTTTTCATGTCAAAGAAGGCTATACAGATTCTATTGGAACCTCCAGGTCTGAAATAAAAGCCTACCTGAAAGATTTATATGAAAACCCGGATCCCACACCACCTACATTTGTCCTTTTTGTTGGGGATATTGATATTATACCCTCATGGAGCGGTGAAACTGGAAGTCACTACACTGACCTTTATTATTGTGAATATACAGGAGATTATTTCCCTGAGGTTTTTTACGGCAGGTTTTCAGCGGACACAGAGCAACAAGTGCAGATACAGGTTGACAAAACCCTTGGATACGAGAAGCTTGAGATGGCAGACCCGGCATATCTTTCAGAAGCCTTACTTGTTGCAGGAGATGACGCTTCTTATGAGTCCACTCATGCTAATGGACAAATTAATTATGCGACAAGCTATTACTTCAATGAGGCCAATGATATTACAGCACATGCTTATCTTCAGGATCCTCCAAACGGCAATTCAGCCATCCATGATTCCATAATGAGCAACATCAGCCGTGGTGTTTCCCTGGCTAATTATACAGCCCATTGCTCACCAAGCGGTTGGTCTAATCCGAGATTAAGCAATTCAGATATAACTAATCTTACCAACCAGGACAAATATGGAATATGGATTGGTAATTGCTGCGAATCAGCACGCTTTGAGTATAATGAAAGTTTTGCAGAGAATGCGCTAAGAGCTGAAAATAAAGGAGCCATAGGTTATGTGGGTGGTTCGGCTGATACCTACTGGGATGAAGATTACTGGTGGGCCGTTGGCCTTACTAGTTCCATTGTTGCAGACCCTACTTATGAAGAAAGTTCCCTGGGTATTTTCGATCGGATGTTTCATACCCATGAAGAAGACATTTCAGAGTGGTATATTGCACAGGGCCAGATACCTGCAGCAGGGAACCTGGCCGTGGAATCTTCATCGTCCTCGTTAAGAAAATATTACTGGGAGGTTTATCATCTTCTTGGAGATCCTTCCGTTATGCCTTACCTAAAAAAGCCAGGTACATCAAGTTTGTCGGTTTCACCAGATGAACTGGTAATAGGTATGAATGATTTAACGGTTAATACAGAACCGTATGCTTACGTGGGTTTATCATTGGATGGCCAGTTTCTGGCAGCGGGTACTGCTGATGAAAATGGAGACATTAAATTGAATTTTGATCCGCTTGAAGAACCCGGTCAAGCTACGCTTGTAGTAACAGCACAGAATAAAAAGCCTGCCATCAAAGAAATTTCAATTATTGCAAGCGATGAACCTTATATTTCTTTTGAAGAATACTCATTAGAAGAAGACACCAACAACCAGGCAGATTACGGGGACACATTGCGCATGAATATCCGGCTCAGGAATCTCAGCAACTCTGACCCGGCTCATGATTTGAAAGATACGCTTTTCACAAACGATCCCTATATAACTCTTCTGGATAGCATCCATACTATTGATTCCATTGGTCCTGCTGCTGATACAATTTTTGTCAAAGCCTTCACATTTGTTGTTAGTGACTCGATAGAGGATCAGCACAAGGCAGAGTTTGAATACCATATAACAGGTAAGAGCGATGCAGACTCCTCCATTTCCTGGGAAAACAAGTTTTCAATAACACTCAATGCACCGAAATTAGAGATTGGAAGTATAACTGTGAAAGATAACCAGGAAGGGAATGGGGATAACATTTTCGATCCCGGAGAAACTGCCAACCTTGAAGTAGAAATACAAAATAAAGGACATGCTGTAGTTTCTAATGTCTCAGCATTATTGAATGTACCTGCCGGAAACCCCTATATCACCCTGATAGATTCAGCCTATACAGTTAAAGATGCCATTGGGGCGGGTTCGTCAGGTATTGCTGTTTTTAAAGTGAGCGCTGATGAACTTACACCCGCAGAAACAGTTGCTTCACTTGAAATTAATACAAAAGCAGGAGAAAAAGAGCAATTTTATCTTACCCGTAACCGAGAGGTCATTATCGGTGATGTACCCGATTACAGAATAAGTGAGGCAGATTCAGTTTATACCTGTTCAGCCAATTTCTTTGATTCAGGGGGTCCGGAAAATTATTATTCCAATGACGAGAGTCACATCATTACTTTCCTTCCTGCCGGAACAGGCAACAGAATAAGAGCTGTCTTCAAAGAATTTGCAGTGGAAGACACCTATGATCAGTTAACGGTTTATAACGGCCCAGGCAGTGAAAGTGCGGTGCTTGGGAACTTTGACAATAGTAACCCGCCTGACACCCTGCTTTCAACAGATACTTCCGGGGCACTTACCTTTAAATTTTCTTCGGACTACTCAATAAGAAAATCCGGGTGGGAAGCCTACGTGGCTTGTGTGGATTCTGTAGAATTTACAGTCACTGATGATTCCGGTCCCATAGAAGGAGCTAAAATTACCGTAAACGATTTTTCCAGTTATTCAAATTCAAACGGAAAGGCATGGTTCCTGCTGGAAGAAAAGAAGTATTCTTATACAGTCAATAAAGGAGGATACCATGAAGTTACAGGAATCGTAAATGTTTCAGAATCGACAGAGAAACAAGTTATTCTGGAGCCGAGAAATTATACTGTTACTTTCCGTCTTTTTGATGACAAGAATCAACCCATCGAAGGTGAGGTAAGACTGGGAGATTCAGTTAAAACAACACAGGATGCCATTGTTTCATTCAAGAACCGGGAATATGGCAGCAGATTACCTTATACGGCAACCGCACCAGAGTGTAATCCTGTAAAAGATGAGGTAACAATTCATAAAGATACAACAGTGGATGTAACTTTGAATCCGGTGTATTATGAACTTACATTTAATGTGAAAGATAAGAAGGGAAATATTGTTCAGAATGCAGAAGTTGTCATTGACACCATAGTTCAGCAAACCGATTTGGGAGGGAAAACCACTTTTATGTTAAAGAAAGGAGAGTATTCGTTGTTTATAGCTAAAGAAAAGTTTGTTAAATATACCGATACGCTTACGGTAGAGGATAGCAGCGAGCTTGATATAACAATGACCAACCTGTATGATATTGAATTTGCTGTGGAATGCGATTCCAGGGATACCGTGATATACAATTCTCAAATTCAGATTGATACATTCGCTCTTTCAACCGATAGATCGGGAAGAGCAGTGGCAAGTATACCTTACGGCAGCTATGAGCTGATAGCCAATGCAGAAGGTTACACAGAATTCAGGGAGAATGTTGCTGTAGATTCGGATAAGACCATGATAATAAGAATGAGCCCTGAAAGAGATGTCTATTACCTTGAATTTACCGTGAAAAATGGAGAGAATGACTTGATAGATAATGCAGAAATATCGATTGATACGTTTAATGTAAAAACGGATTTCTTTGGTAAAGCCAATGTTGGTCTTACAATAGGTGATTACGATTATTCTGTCTCAGCTGATGGATACCGGGACTATGATTCTACCCTTACTCTTTCCGGGGACACTACATTGAATGTAAAAATGCAGGAATCAGCTACTTTTGCAGGTCCGGGAGTTGAAGATTATGACCTTCAGATATACCCAAATCCAACCGACGGAATGGTGAACATTGAATCATCAGTTGCAATGGAAGGCCGGCTTGTGGTTCGAAATGTGATTGGTTTGAAGATTATTGAAAAATCTCTTGACTATGTCAGAAACGTTTCAATAGATTTGAATTCGTATGAAAGTGGTATTTACCTGTTTTCTATAGAACTGGAGAATCATAAAACAACCCGGAAGATACTTCATAAGTAAAATGGATTGGATGAAATTCATAAAAAACCCCGGCCTGTGAAAAAGGGCCGGGGTTTGTCGTTTTATGGTTGTTTTTAGGCTACTTTCAATCTGTGCATGTTCACTCTGTCGAGTTTTTCTTTGGCGAATTTTAGTGTAATTTCGATTTTCTTTTCATTTTGAGATGGGGTGTCAAACATGACATCACGCATGATTGCTTCGCAAATGGAGCGTAGTCCCCGGGCTCCCAGTTTGAAATCAACAGCTTTTTCAACGATATAATCAAGGACTTCATCCTGGAAGGTTATCTCAATACCATCCATTTCGAAGAGTTTTTTGTACTGCTTGATGATGGAGTTGTTGGGTTCGGTTAATATCTTTCTCAGAGCTTCCTTATCCAGAGGATTCAGATATGTAAGCACCGGCAAACGTCCGATAATTTCGGGTATCAGTCCGTAAGCTTTTAGGTCCTGGGGGGCTATATACTGGAGCAGGTTATCTCTGTCGATTTTGTCCTTTTTCTTGCTCGCAGAATACCCTACAACCTGCGTATTCAGGCGCTGGCCGATTTTTTTCTCAATGCCGTCAAATGCACCACCACAAATGAAAAGGATGTTGTTTGTGTTTACCTGGATCATTTTCTGGTCCGGGTGCTTTCTTCCGCCCTGCGGAGGAACATTAATTGTAGAACCTTCCAGCAGTTTCAACAGCCCCTGCTGTACCCCTTCACCTGATACGTCTCTTGTGATGGAGGGATTATCTCCTTTTCTGGCTATCTTGTCCAGTTCATCAATAAATACAATTCCCCTTTCAGCAGCTTCTACGTTATAATCAGCTACCTGAAGCAACCTTGACAGGATGCTTTCGATGTCTTCTCCCACATACCCGGCTTCTGTAAGAACCGTGGCATCTACAATAGTGAAAGGAACCTGCAGCATTTTGGCAATTGTTCTGGCCAGTAATGTTTTACCTGTTCCGGTTTCTCCAACCAGCACGATATTTGATTTTTCTATCTCCACATCGTCCTTTTCGCTTTTCCCGCTATACATAAGCCTTTTGTAGTGGTTGTAGACCGCTACGGACAAAGTTTTTTTGGCCTCATCCTGACCAATCACATATTGGTTGATAAATTCAAGTATTTCTCTGGGTTTGAGCAGTTCAACATTTGAAATGTCAAAATCACTCTTCTTCTTTACTTCTTCTTCAACGATACCATGAGCCTGCTCAATGCATCTGTCGCATATATGACCTGATATTCCTGCAATCAGTAAATTGGTATCTTTTTTATCTCTTCCGCAAAATGAACATTTTTCCATAGTCTCAAATCACTCTTTTGGTCTATTAATCAAACGCGTAAAATTACTTATTAATTTTCTGAATAAAAAATAAAACCCGCATCTGAACAATGCAGGTTTCATTATTTAAATTGTAATTAAATAACTATTATTCTTGTGAAGAATCTTCTTTTCTTTCCAGCACTTCATCAACCATACCATACTTTTTAGCTTCTTGTGCTGTCATCCAGTAATCTCTGTCCGAATCTTTTTCGATTTTTTTGTAAGTGTTACCGGTATGTTTGGAAAGCAGGTTGTACAGTTCTTTTTTGAGTTTCAGTATTTCTCGGGCTGTAATTTCAATATCAGCAGCTGCACCTTCAGCACCTCCCATTGGTTGGTGAATCATCACACGTGAGTGAGGGAGTGCAGAACGTTTCCCTGCTTTTCCTGCTGCCAGAAGCACTGCGCCCATTGAAGCAGCCATTCCTGTGCAGATGGTTGCTACTTCAGGGGTGATGTATTGCATTGTATCGTAAATACCAAGTCCGGAGTGAACGGCACCTCCCGGGCTATTCAGGTAAATCTGAATGTCTTTTGTCGGATCGGAAGATTCCAGGAACAGCAACTGTGCCTGAATGATGTTAGCTACATAATCATTGATAGGTACACCCAGAAAAATGATTCTGTCCATCATAAGGCGCGAGAAAACGTCCATTTGAGCCACGTTTAACTGGCGTTCCTCAATAATGGTGGGTGAAATGTAATTATTGTAAACCGAGCTATAGGTGTCAAGCGTTAAGCTGCTAATACCTAAATGCTTGGTAGCATACTTTCTGAATTCTTTACTTGAGTCCATTATTTTTTTCTTTAAATTTAGTTATAATTAGGGAAACAATGAATTATTTTGATTGTTTATTTTGTTCCTCTTCGATCATCTTTTTGAACTCTTCGAAAGTTACTTCCTTTTCTTCAAGTTTGATGTTTTCCTTGATGTGTTCAACAATCTTTTCTTCATGTTTCCGTTCGTAAACTTTTCTTCTTTCTTCATCTTTCTGAAGGAGTTGATTGGCATATTGTTCCAGTTGTTCATCGGGGAAGTTCATAATTCCGTATTGCTGGAATTGCTGTTTCGTAAGTTGCTTTGCCATTTCCAACACTTCACTCTCCTCAACCTTTATCTCGTTGTCTTTGACAATTTTGTTTTTGATAAGATCCCATTTCACATCTTGCTCAAAGATAGGGAACTCATTGTCAATTTGTTCTTCTGTAAGGTTATTATTCTGCTGGGTTTCTTTGAGCCACCTTTTCAGAAATTCACCTGGAAGTTTGGGATCAACTTTACGAACGAAATGGTTTTTCACATCTTCCATCAGTTTCCTTTCGCTTTCCGGTTTGAGTTGTTCCACCAGTTCTTCCTTCACTTTCTCCCGAAACTCCTCTTCCGAGGTTATTTCACCTTCACCGTATAGCTTGTCAAACAGATTCTGATCGAGTTCTGCCTTTTCAAATTGCTTTACTTCATTGATTTTTACTTTGAAATTGTTGCCAATATTCGGTAAATCCTCTTTTTCCATAACAAGCATGGAAGATAGCTCTGCTTCGCTTGGGTAGGCTTTTTTGAGATCAATATCCACCTCGTCCCCTGCTTTGGCATTCTCAAATTTGTTTTTGGTCTCTTCATCTTTAATAACGGGGAGAGAGAGGGATACATCTTCTTTTTTCAACCCGTCTTCTTTTATACTGCCATCTTCATCGAGCTCCTGGAGCTCTGCTTTTAACATTTCCTCTTTATCCGAAACCTTTTCGGCTTCTTTAAACTCACCCATTCGTCTCTGATAACTTTCTATCTGGCTGTTAAGAAGTTCTTCATCAGGCTGGATAATATAATAGGGCACTTTGTCATGCTTTGAAATCTTGACTTCAAATTCCGGGGCAAGCCCAATATCAAAAGCAAATTCGAATTCCTTGTCCTGGTCCCAGTTGACCTCCTTTTGTTCTTCCTTGGTGGGTAGGGGTTCGCCCAGAATGTTCAGCTTTTCAGTTTGAATATATTCTGTAAGTTTTTGGCTTACAGCTTTGTTGATTTCATCAATTTTTATGGCTCTGCCGTACATTTTTCGAATCAGTCCTTCCGGTACCTTACCGGGTCTAAAACCTTTCATGTTGGCTTTTTTCTTGTAGTCTTTTATAACCTCATTTACTCGGTCCTGATAGTCTTCAGGTTTTACCTGAACTCTTAAAATTGCATTCAGTTCGTCTTTGTTTTCCATAGTTATTTCCATGAGTCTACCCTCTTTGATTTTCGATTATTGCCAATTCAAAAACACCGCTAATACCTTTGAAAAGGTAAATTTAGCGGTGATGATTTTGTGCGGATGGAGGGACTCGAACCCCCATGCCCGAAGGCACTAGATCCTAAGTCTAGCGCGTCTACCAATTTCGCCACATCCGCATAAAAAATGTGGTGCAAATATAGATAAATTTTTAGAATATTAGATTTCTGGTAATAAAAAATCAGGTTCGTATGAACTTTAAAATGTTTAAATTTGTGAAATTAGGCAGAAGTGAAACTAAAATTTCTAAACGATGGCTAAACGAATTTATTCCCCATTTTTGATTGTATTCCTGTTGATATTGCTTTTTGCTTTTGACAAGACTCCGGATTATTTTATTCACCAAAATTTAGAATTTAAATGCTCTTCTTAGGAATACCAGCAGTATTGATGGATTGGAACAACTCCAGAATGATTATTTCCTGTTTTCCGACTGGGAAGGGAGAGTATTCAAAGGTCAAACTGAATCGGGTATAACGAAACTGCTCGATTCCAGATCGGCCGGTAAAAACGCTGCAGATATCGAATATATTCCTGAAAGGAACCTTTTGTTTGTCCCTACTTTTATGGGTAATAGAGTTACCTGCTTTAAATTATCAGAAGTTCCTTAATTCGAAATTTTTTCCCAGATACACCCTTCTAACCTGTTCGTCTTCCGAAAGTTCCTGGGAGGTACCTGCTTTTAGGATTGAACCCTCGAAAAGGAGGTAGGCCCGGTCAGTTATGGAAAGGGTTTCATGAACATTATGGTCAGTAATCAGGATCCCAATGTTTTTTTCTTTCAATTTTGTGACAATCTCCTGGATGTCTTCAACAGCAATTGGGTCAACCCCTGCAAAGGGCTCGTCAAGCAACATGAACCTTGGTTTTAAGGCAAGAGCTCTGGCTATTTCGGTTCTTCTTCTCTCCCCTCCTGATAACTGAATACCCAGGCTTTTTCTCACTTTTTCCAGTCCAAACTCTCTGATTAACTGTTCCGTCCTGTCTTTTTGTTCTTTCTTTGTAAAATCTGACATCTCAAGTACCGCCTTAATATTATCTTCTACAGTCAGTTTACGAAAAACGGAAGCTTCTTGTGCCAGGTATCCTATTCCTTTTCTTGCTCTTTTATAGACAGGTTCTTTGGTAATCACTTCGTCGTTCAGGAAGATATTTCCGCTGTTGGGTCTTATCAGGCCAACAATCATGTAGAACGTAGTGGTTTTTCCTGCTCCGTTAGGTCCGAGCAGTCCCACAATTTCTCCCTGGCTTAGCTCAATGGATACTTTTTTTACAACAGTCCTTGAACGGTAGCGTTTTACCAGTTCCCTTGTATGTAGTTTTGTTTGTGTTGGGTTTTCCATATAATTTTTTATTGAATCAATTTATCCCGCCAGTTTTTCTTCCTTCAGCTTCTTTTTTTCTATGCGTTTGGAAATTGAAATCCCTGCCTCATACAGCACAATGAGTGGCAATGTAACCATTACCAGGCTGAAGATATCCGGCGGTGTAATTGTAGCCGCGAGTACAAGTATTAAAACGATGGAATGCTTTCTATATTTTATAAGAAATGCCGGTGTTACGAGACCTGCTTTGCTAAGGAAATAAATTAATACAGGGAGTTCAAAAATAACTCCTGCTGCCAGAACTACCGATGCTATAGTACCGATGTATGATTTGAGGTTTATTTGGTTAACCACCTGGTCGCTTACCTGGTAGGTTCCCAGAAAATGGATGGAAAGAGGGGCTATAATAAAATAGCCAAAAGCTACCCCTGTAATGAAGAGTACCGAGCTGAAAAAGACAGCTCCCCGGCTGTACCTGATTTCCTTTTCGTACAAAGCTGGTTTTATAAAACTCCAGAACTCCCAGAAAACATAAGGGAAAGCAAATATCAAACCTAAAACGATTGAGATAACAATATGAATGGTCAACTGCCCGGACATGCGAATATTAATGATTTCCAGAGGTATTGAGTTGATGCACAGGTTTTCAGTGCCCAAAGTCTCCGCCAGTCTGCACAGAAGATTATTGGTGAAAAATTCCGGGTTTTTGGGTGCAAGAATAATTTCGTTAAAGATGTAATTTCTCAGAATGAACACCACAACAGCAACAAGCACAATAGCTACAAGAGCCCTTAAGATATGCCACCTAAGTTGTTCAAGATGTTCGAGGAATGTTTGATTTTCTTTTCTTTTTGCCATTTAAACTATACCTTCTTTTAAAATATCATGAAGATGGACCATCCCCAGATACTTACCGTTATCCATGACAATTAGCTGCGTAATATTATGGTCTTCCATTAAATTGAAAGCGTTAATGGCCAGTTCATTTTTTGAGATTGTTTTTGGACTTTTTGTCATAATATCCCGGGCTTTGAGGTTCTCCACCTTTTCATACTTTTCCAGCATTCTTCGCAAATCTCCATCTGTAATCATTCCCACCACCGTACTGTTATCGAGGACAGCTGTTGCACCCAATCTTTTAGAAGAAATCTCCACAATGATGTCTTTTAATTTGTCGTTAAGTTCAACTCCCGGGACATCATTTTGTTTGTAAATGTCTTCCACTGTCATATAAAGTTTTTTACCCAGGGAGCCTCCCGGATGGATCTTTGCGAAGTCTTCCTCTGAAAATCCTCTGTACTCAAGCAAAGTTACAGCCAGTGCATCTCCCATTACAAGCTGTGCAGTGGTGCTTGATGTAGGAGCCAGATTATGGGGACAGGCTTCTTTGCTTACTGTGGTTCTTAAAATATAATCGGCATTTTTTGCGAGATATGAATCCATATTAGAAACTATGCCGATAATTTTATTCTGGCGGTATTTGATAAGAGGTACCAGGACCTTTATCTCCGGTGTATTTCCACTTTTTGAAATACAAATGATTACATCATCTTTTTGAATGATGCCCAGGTCACCGTGAATAGCATCGGCGGCATGCATAAAAATGGAGGGAGTACCTGTGGAATTTAATGTGGCAACAATTTTATTGGCAATGTTTGCGCTTTTGCCTATCCCTGTGATAACAACCCTTCCTTCCGAATGATAAATCAGCTTTACTACCTTTTCAAATTCCTCATCAATGTAATTTGCTATATTCTTGATAGAATCAGCTTCACGAAGGATGGTTTCTTTGGCAATTTTTTGAATATCAAGTTTCATCTGTTTATTTTTAAATTTTCAATTGTCAGATGGAACCGCATGAATAAAATAATTATTTTGATCATGCTTGTTTCATTTTAATCTAACCCGAATAATTAACTTCGTTGAGGGCTTCGCCGTTCAAGAATTATTCCTGTCTCCGACAGCGACTAAGGTTCCCTAAAATTTTTTTCAAAAATTTAAGTTCACCTAAGTCGGGGTTAACATGCATTTTATTCATATTTAAAAAATTTATGAATAATGCAGGCTAATGGTTCAAATATGATTTTTATCAATTTCTGTAAAATTATGTGATATAATTTTGTTTTTTAATCGGTAAAAATCGTAACTTTAAGTATGAATATTTCATTTTCTAATATGTTTTTTATTACGTAACAAATAAAGGATTTATTTCGTTACAAAAGTAATCAAAATAAAGTGTTTATAATATTTATAAAATGGGAAAAATGAGTGCAGGAGCAGATGTATCTGTTAAGGATTATTTGAAAAAATATTTTGGTTTTGACAGATTTAAAGGGAATCAGGAAGTTATTATCAGGAATTTGCTCTCGGGTAATGATACATTTGTAGTGATGCCGACAGGTGGTGGAAAATCATTGTGTTATCAGCTACCTTCCCTGATTATGTCAGGTACCGCTATTGTCATATCTCCATTGATAGCGCTGATGAAAAACCAGGTGGACCTGATGAGAGGATTTAGTTCAGATCAGGGTGTTGCGCATTTTCTAAATTCTTCATTATCCAAATCGCAGATGCAAAAGGTTAAGGAAGATGTTTTATCAGGGAAGACACAATTATTATATGTAGCTCCCGAATCATTGACAAAAGAGGACAATATTGATTTTCTGAAACAGGCAAAAATTGCGTTTTATGCAATAGATGAAGCCCACTGTATATCGGAGTGGGGTCATGATTTTCGTCCGGAATATCGCAGGATTCGGCCAATGGTGAACAAGATCGGGCGGGCCCCTATTATAGCACTGACGGCTACGGCTACACCCAAAGTACAAAGTGATATACAGAAAAATCTTGAAATACAGGATGCCCAGGTATTTAAGTCATCATTCAACCGGGCTAATTTATATTATGAGGTAAGACCCAAATCAAACGCCACAAAAGAGATCATCAAGTTTATTAAGAACAATCCCGGGAAATCTGGTATTGTTTATTGTTTGAGCCGAAAAAAAGTGGAAGAACTTGCTGAGACTCTCAAAGTGAATGGAATCAAAGCACTGCCATATCATGCAGGCATGGATTCCGCTACGCGTTCTTCCACCCAGGATCAATTCCTGATGGAAGATATCGATGTGATTGTAGCCACTATCGCCTTTGGTATGGGTATTGACAAACCCGATATTCGGTTTGTGATTCATTACAACATACCTAAAAGCCTGGAGGCTTATTATCAGGAGACAGGTCGCGCAGGCAGAGATGGCGGTGAAGGAAAATGTATTGCCTTTTACAGCTACAAAGATATTCAGAAGCTTGAGAAATTCATGCAGGGCAAGCCTATCAATGAACAGGAAATAGGTAGGCAACTTCTGCTTGAAACAACAGCTTATGCTGAATCTTCGGTTTGCAGAAGAAGACAGCTTCTACACTATTTTGGAGAAATTTATGAAGAAGCGAATTGTGAAAATTGTGATAATTGTCTGCATCCTAAAGAAGAGTTTGAAGGCAAGGATTATCTTATCAATACATTGAAGACGGTTCTGGCTGTTAAGGAAAAGTTTAAACCCGAACACGTAGCCAATGTTCTGGCCGGTAAGGCAACCAACAATGTAAAAGCATACAAGCACAACAAACTCGATATTTTTGGTACCGGAAAGGACTATGACCCTGACTTCTGGAATACTGTGATTCGAAGAGCTCTTGTTAAAGGATTGCTCAATAAGGACATTGAAAATTATGGCTTGTTAATGCTCAGTGAGGATGGAAAAAAATATATGGAAGAGCCATATAGTATTATGATTAGTAAAGACCACGATTATGATGCCAGAGACGAGGATGAACAGCCAGGAGGAGAACAAAGAAGAAGTGGTGCTGTGGACGATGAATTGTTGAGTATTTTGAAAGATATGCGAAAAAAAGTGGCCAGGGAAAACAACCTGCCGCCTTTTGTCATTTTCCAGGATTTTTCCCTGGAAGATATGGCTATTCAATACCCGGTAACCATTGAAGAAATGCAGAATATAGCCGGTGTTGGAAAAGGAAAAGCTGACAAATTCGGGGACAAGTTTATTGATATTATTAAGAATTATGTGGATGAAAAAGACATCATCCGTCCGCAGGACATGGTTGTGAAGTCTGTTGTGAATAAGTCAGGGCTCAAAGTTTCAATAATTCAGAGCATTGACAGGCAGATGCCGCTGGAGGATATAGCCAATGCTAAAGGTATTGAAATGAGCGAATTACTCAATGAGATCGAGTCTATTGTTCAGTCAGGAACCAAGCTGAACCTGGACTATTACATTAACCAGGTGATTGATGAAGAAAAGCAGGACGATATTTACGAATACTTTATGGAAGAGGCAGAATCCGAATCTGTGGATGTTGCCCTTGAAGAGCTTGGAGAAGATGAATATTCTGAAGAAGATGTTCGCCTGATGCGAATCAAGTTTTTCTCTGAATACGGCAATTAAAAATTAAAGTCATAGATTTTCAAATGATTTCGTTATTTTTAAGGTTGCAATTTGCAACCTTTTTTTAATTTAATTTGGTATGGATGAGTACGATACTGTTTTGCAGATAAGGAACTTACACAAGCGATACGGTAGATTGCTGGCCCTGAATAATCTAACCCTGAATGTTCAGAAAGGAACTATTTATGGACTGCTGGGCCCTAATGGTAGTGGAAAAACCACTACTCTTAGCATTGCGCTTGGTGTTTTACAACCCACTTCCGGAACATACAGATGGTTCGGAAAACCTCCATCAGCAAATTCCAGGAAAAAAATCGGGAGCCTTATAGAAGAAGCTTATTTTTACCCTTATCTTTCCTTGAATGACAACCTGAGAATTGTAGCCCGGATAAGGGGTGTTTCTGAGAAGCATATCAACCGGGTTTTGGGTGTAACCAATCTGCTAAAAAGGAAATATTCAAAGTTTAAAGATTTATCTTCAGGTTTGAAACAACGTCTTGCCATTGCAGCTACATTGCTGGGTGACCCGGATGTGCTCGTGTTAGATGAACCTACGAAAAGCCTTGACCCCGAAGGTTTCTCCGATTTAAGGACTATTATAAAGGAACAGTCTGAGCAGGGTAAAACAATTATCCTTGCCAGTCATATCCTTGATGAAGTAGAAAAAGTATGTTCGCATGTGGGTATTCTGAAAAGTGGAGAGCTCATAAGAGAAGGCCAGGTTAAAGATATTTTGGGTGCTTCGGAAATTTACTATATCAGTGCGAAAAACAATCAAAAACTGGCAAAGATACTGGAAGAGGCCGAGATTGTAAAAGAATTTGATCAGGAGAATGAAGGATTTAAAGTAATTGTAAAAGAAAACTACGCTTCAGCCGATTTGAATCAGTTGGTATTTAACCAGGGAGAAGTATTGACAAAACTCGAAATACGAAAAAATACCCTGGAAAAAGAGTTTCTTGAACTTATTAAATAAAAAACTATGCGTAAGTTACTACAGATAGAAGCAATAAAAACCCTGTCTTCAAATACTTTCAGAGCCATTATTACATTGCATTTGTTGTTTTTTATTTTGGTTGTATTGGGTATATCCAGGATAAATTTTAGTGTCGGTCAGTTTTCAATAGATGCACTGTATCAATTTCCCCATGTGTGGGAATTTTTCTCATGGATAGCCAGTTGGTTTAATATTTTACTGGCCGTTTTAATTATTGTTATGGTGAGCAATGAGTTCAAATACAATACATTCAGGCAGCACATAATCAATGGTTTGAGCAGAGCTGAGTTGCTTGGCGCCAAGCTGATTACTTTATTCTATACAGCCATCTACGCATTGGTTCTTGTTGTTGTTGCCTCACTAATCTCAGGACTTATAGCCTCAGATACTCTTGAGTTGAACCAGGTTTTTGCCCGTGCAGGAATTGTTTTTGTATATTTCATCCAGGCCGTTGCTTATATGGGGATGGGTTTTCTGGTTGCTGTTATTTTCAGGAATAATGCACTGGCCATCGTGGTTTTCATTCTTTATCTCTTCCCGGGTGAAGTAATTCTCAGAAAACTGGTATTTTCCTCGGTTGAAAATTATTTTCCTGCTAAGGTTATTTCTGATTTGACTCCCTTACCGGAAACCGTTACTTCAAGGATTACAGGAGCCCAAAAGATGTCCCAGGGTTTTCAGAGTACTATGACAACAGCAGCTGATGCTTTAAGCCTGACAAGCGGCATTTTACTGTCTGTATTGTACCTGGCTGTTTTTACGGGTATTTCTTATTGGATTCTTAATAAACGGAGCATTTAAAAAAATATTTACCGTGCATTACTGGGCCGGTTTTTTACCAGTATACTGCATGTCTCATAATCTTCAATTGACTTGTAATGCTCAAGTAACGCGTTGAAGAAATCTTCATCATCATAGTATGGATGAGAGGGTGAAAAAGATATTTCATTTCTGATTGTCATTTGAAAATAGTCTTCCCGGGTAGGCTTAGCCTCTTTTTCCTGTGGATCCATTTCCAGGTATTTTTGTTCGGCATCTTCCGCTTTCAGTTCGTCTTTGTATGCTTCAAGGTATTTGCTCAACTGCAATTGCAATTGAATGGCATCGTTATTTTCCTTGAGCAGAGCTTTGTTTTCATTATACTTCGCCTCAAGTCGTTCCGATCGGCTTTTGGATAAGGGTTCGTTGAGTATTACCCTTACAATTTTTTCATTAGCATGAATAGTATCTAAATTCCGCTTTACTCTTTGTTTGAGTGCTTCTATGGTGTTTGAAATTTGTTCCAGCATGATTTAAACTTTTATTTTTATCTGGAACAAATAAAAATGTTCAAAAGTTCATTTGCATTTGATTAAGAGAATAAAGGTTGTGATAAAATTCAAAATTTGTGTTTTGAAATAGAATCAAATACAAATTACACGAATTTGTGTCGGGTTACGATTAATCAATAGCTTTGGTATCGAGGGCATCCCTTAAACCATTTCCAATTAATGTAAACGAGAGGACAGTTAGCATTATGGCTATACCGGGTATAAAGGCAAGATATCCCAAATCAACCAGTATGTAGCCGTAATGTTGTTTTATCATTGTTCCCCATGAGGGTATGGGTGGTTGGACCCCTATACCAAGAAAGCTCAGGCCGGCTTCAATTAATATTGCTGAGGCAAAATTGGCCGCAGAGATGATAATGACAGGATTCAGGACATTCGGAAGAATATGTTTGGTGATAATTCTCCTGGAATTAAATCCCAGAGCCCTTGCTGCTTCAACGTATTCCTTCTCCCGAAGGGAGATTATTTGACCTCTTACAACACGAGCAACCTCCACCCACATGGTCAGACCCACTGCAATAAATATTTGCCAGAAGCCTTTGCCAATTACAAGTGTTATAGCAATAACCATCAGCAGGGTAGGCACAGACCAGACTACGTTGATGAGCCACATTATTAAATCGTCGATCCTGCCTCTGAAATACCCGGCAAGAGAGCCAAGTGTAATTCCAATAAGCAGTGAGATGAACACAGAGATAAAACCAACAGACAAAGAAATCCTGGCTCCTATAATTAGTCTGGAAAGCAAGTCTCGCCCGAAACGATCGGTGCCCAGAAGGAATTTTTTCTTTTCAATATGAGCATTCCGAATCCTGTGTTTTAAATCTTTATATTGAATGCTCCTTTTTTGTTCGGTAATATCCTCAAAAATAAATGTTTCGTTTTTATATTCAATGCGTTTGTCATAGTTTAGGGCAAAAGCTACATCGACCGGATTAAATTTTTGTAAAAACTCTTCATCCTCTGCTTCAGTATACTCTTTTGCAACTAATAGGCTGTCTTTGAAAGAAATAGATTCTATCGGTATAAAGTTGTATTTGTTTTTTTGCCCCCCCAACATGGTCTTGATAAAGTTTTGCTTTTCGATTGCCTCATTTCGGCGCACTTTGAGCATATTCACCTCAAAACCAGGTTTTTTGGTAGTCAGTGAAATGAACTGAGTGTTGGAGAAGGGGGTGGAGTCGGGTGTTATCAGGTAACCCGATAATGCAATCAGAAAAGCTGCGATAAGGTAAGCAAGACCAAATAAGGCAAATTTGTTTTTTTTAAACCTGTTCCATGCGATTCTACCCGGAGATAGTTGAGTGTATTGTTTTTTGGTAAAAATACGGAGCATCATTTATTATTTCAGAAGAACAAAGTAAAAACATTTATTTTATTTTTTGCCGTATGTTTCTGTTTTTCCATACAATTTTGCCAAAATTCATCCCAATAGCCAGCACCAGAGTATAGAACGGGTATAAAAGGAGAGAGGCCAGAATATGCAATACAGGCTTTTCGGTTTCTGTAAAACTGCTTACAGAGATAACGAAAGTGGCATCGAGGCATATTTTCATCCCGAATATTGCAATAAAAGGCCACCAACAGGCAGTTAATATTGCATTTATTAAAGTTAAAGGAATTATAAAATTACCTGAAAAAATAGCAATTGAATGAAGAAGCAGGTTCATGCTTTTGTAATGTTTGCCTTTTTCTATCCATCTTTTCCTCTGATGCCAAAAAGTTCTGAATGTATGTGCTGTCTGTGTATTTATGGCTGCCTGTTTTGATTTTAGAAAATGTATGGAGCAATCTTTTTTTCGGCTAAGGGTTTCTATGAGAAAAATATCGTCTCCTGAATAAATATCCTGACGCGAAGCATTGGGCAAAGATAAAACAACTTCTTTTTTGTAAGCCAGATTAGCTCCATTGGCAAGAATCGGTTTGCCAAGTCCGGCCGATCCTGCTGTAACTCCCATTAGAGCAAAATTCTCAAATATCTGGAACGATGAGAATAAGTTTCTTTCACCCTCCAGATTTATTGGTGCAAGGATAAGGGCAGGATTATAATCCCGGTAATACTGGGCGAATGCTCCGATCCATTCTTCAGGCATTTGGCAATCAGCATCTGTTTGAATGATCAGTTCTCCCTTTGCTTCCTGGATCCCTTTTCTCAAAGCTTGTTTTTTCCCGAATTCATTTACTTTTAAAGAAAGGATTTTTACATTGATTGAGGATTTTCGGGTTGTTTCATGCAATAATGTCAGAGTGTTGTCCTCAGAGTGGTCATTGATAAGTAATACTTCAAACAGGTTCTCAGGATATTTTTGTTTTTCCAGGCTTTTTATCAGGGATGAAACATTATTTTCTTCATTTCTTAAGGCAACAATTACTGAGATAAAGAGGTCATATTGCCGGTTGTATATGCTTTTGGGCGTGTAAGGGGCTGTTTTTTCCCATTTATACCAATAAAGAAGTATTAAAATTAAGTAGGGAACAAATATAACAAATATTAAAAAATTGAGTATACTCATGTTAGGATTTGATATTCTGGTAAAAAACTATATATAATATGGCTAAAATATTAAATCATTTCTTAAATTTGACAGTGTGTAGTTTAAGCGATTAAGACCCAAATTGAGTGATTTCCGCTTACTGCCTGCCCCGTGCACGAAGTGTCGGGGACAAAGAAATGGTAAGGTTTTCACCTTCCCGACACTCCGTGTACGGGACAGGTTGTTTAAACCGCTCAACTTAGGTAAGATTTGGTTTTATACAAAGATATTTAATTCTTTTACAATGCGGTCTATAGTCATACTCCTGTTATTATTTCCTCTGATGGTTTTTGCACAGAGCAATCAAATTGATAGTTTATTAGAAACAGCCGAAAAGGAAGAAAGCGATACCTCCAGATCCGGAATTTACAACCAAATTGCCCGCCGGCTGGTATCTTCCAATCCACGGGAAGCACTGGGTTATGCCAAACAGGCCCTGAAATTAGCGGCAGGGCATAAAGCCCATGCATACATGGATGAGGCATACAAAAATTTAATACGTGTATATTTTTATGAGGGCAAATACGACTCGACCATTTTTTACAACGATAAGCGTCTTGAATTAGCCGAAAAAACAGGCGATAAAGCAAAACAAGCCAACATCTACAATCAGATAGGAAAAATATATTATTACCAGGGAGATTATGAAAAAGCCTTCAATTATTTTATCAATAGTAATGAAATTTCCCAAGAACTGGGTGATAAAGAAGGGTTATCGGAGACCTACCTCACCCTGGGCGCTATATATTACGAGCAGGGCAATTATGAGAAAGCCCTTGAAAATTATTTTGAATCTCTGAAAAATGCAGAGGCTATTTCAGATACGGGAAATATGTCCTATGTAACAGTTAATATTGGGCATATTTACAAAGAACAAGAAAAATACAAAGAAGCCCTGAGATATTACGAGAAAACCCTGGATTTCCAGAAATCCATAAATGAAAGGCAGAGTATCATTTCAACCTACAATTCCCTGGGTAGTATCTATTCCACACTAAACAAGTACGACAGCTCTTCCTTTTATTATAACAGTGCACTTGAACTTGCTAAAGAGCTGAATAACAAGAGAGGTCAGGGGGTTACCTATAATAACCTGGGAATAAATAGTCTGTATATTGCAAATGATTACAAAGAAAAGGGAATGCCGGATTCTGCCAATTTTTATTATAACGAATCACTGGAATATTATAGGAGAGGATTGGAGATTAATTCTGAAATAGGCGAATATGAGGAAATTTCCCTTGCTTATCAGGGGCTTGGTGATATATATTCAAATTTGGGTAATTACGAAAAATCCATTCGTTATCTCCAGCAATCCAAAGAAATGGGTGAGAGAGCCGGATCTCCTCATGGAATCAGGGAAGCTGCCCGCTCGCTCCACGAGGCTTATGCAAAGCTTGGCAATTATAAAAGAGCTTATGAAGAACACATGGTTTTCAAAGAAATGGCTGACAGCCTGAAGAATGAAGAAAAGGTCGAAGCCATAACTCAGATTGCTATGCAATATCAATTTGATAAAAAGAAGAAACAGATAGAATTTGAACACCAGGTGGAGCTTCGCCGGAAAAGGTGGATTCAGCGCGTTTCTGTTTCCGGACTTGGAATAGTGCTGCTTTTTGCACTTGTACTTTACAGAAGTTACAAACGAAAACAGAAGGACAACCAGTTACTCGCTGCCCAGAAATCACAAATAGAAGAACAGAAGCAATCTATAACTGATAGCATAATCTATGCACAGCGAATCCAGCAGGCTATACTGCCCAGTGAGGATTATATTGAAAAAGTACTGAGGGATTATTTTATTTTGTTTAAACCCAGGGATATTGTTAGCGGTGATTTTTACTGGATGAGCCAGAAGAACGGGAAGATTTATGTTGTGGCCGCTGATTGCACAGGGCATGGTGTCCCCGGCGCCTTTATGAGTATGCTGGGTGTATCTTTTCTCAATGAAATAGTGAACAAATCAGAGACAGACCAGTGCAACCTGATTCTTGAAAAGTTGAGAGAATACGTTATTGCTTCTCTTCATCAGACTGGCAAAGAGGGGGAAGCCAAAGACGGGATGGATTTGTCCATGTTCATTTTAGATAAGGAAACCAATGAAATCCAGTTTTCAGGCGCAAATAATCCTATGTTAATAGTTCGTAAGCTTAACGAGCAAGAAAGAGAAGAATACCAAAAAGAGGGAGAGTCTAAACTGCCACGCGGTATGATGAGAAATGAGAACTATGAACTCAGGCAGTTGAGACCCGATAAAATGCCCATTGGAATTCATGTCACCCAGGGCCCTTTCTCAAACCATAAGTTCAAACTAGAGGAAGGCAATAGTCTTTATGTATTCTCCGATGGCTTTATTGACCAGTTTGGAGGAGTGAAGAATAAAAAATTCATGGCAAAACCATTCAAACGTCTTTTATTATCTATTCAGGATAAGTCTATGAAGGAGCAGAAAGAGATTCTGGACAATACAATTGTTGACTGGATGATCACCGGCAACAAACACCAGGTTGATGATATTCTGGTTATTGGTGTAAGAGTATAGTTTTCTGACTTCCAATTTTTTATTTAGATTAATTCTGAATATCTTTTCTTTATATTTTTAATATCCTTATTATTAGCAGTTTGCTATAAACGTGTGTTTGGAATATTGAATTTTGTTATAATCATACATAACTTACTTATCCTTTTTCATAACTAAAATTCAATAAGCCATGGAACCTTCAACAAAATCCCCCTTTTGGCATTTTTATGTCCTGGGATATCTATTTTTAATCATTAGTTTTTCAGTATTTTCTTCAGAAGAAGTTTTCGGAGAAAGTAAAAGCGACTCCTGTTTTATAAAGGTCAATAATGTTTACTCTTATGGCAATGACTGCTTTACCTTTGAATATGACTTATATGACATATACAATGATACGCTGCCTTACTTTGTGATTCTGGACTACAATGATGGCGCAATTGACACTGTGCCTGATACTCAAACATCTGTTAACCATACTTTTCCCGATACGGGAAAATACGAGGTTTTAATTACAGCAGTGGATAGTTTCAATACAGCCTGTAAAGACACATTTATATTTTACCAGAAAGTTTATCCTGTCGAGGCTTTCTGGATCATTGATACAATTGATGACAGCAGGTATTATTTTGATGCAGTTCCTGAAGGGGGAAGCGGAGAATACGATGTTCAATGGCAAATAGAAGATACAACAATATGGGGAATTGATTTCGCATATTCATTTGATTCAATCGGAACGTATCCTTTTTGTATGTATGTGAGCGATATGAACAATTCCAATTGTTCGGATACGCTATGTGATTCAATAACTATTACAAACCTTTCCTCGTGTCCGCTTATTGCAAATTTGGATGTTTATGAATCGGAAGTATGCTTTGAATATTCTTTTGATGCCACTTTTGATAATAATGGACAGCCCTACGAATACTACTGGGATTTTGGAGATACCTTAATTTATGACATGAATTCCATCAATTATACATTTCCAGATACCGGTGTCTATAATGTATGTCTGAATGCTCGTGATTCTGCTGATACAACTTGTACTTATTCTGTATGTAAAGAGATTCATGTTTACCCGCCCACAGGTGGCTTTACCTATGATGCCAATGGTTTATCGGTGGATTTTTACAGTGAGGTTGAGGTGAACCCGGATGACTATGATTTCTACTGGTATTTTGGCGATATGAACAGTGAATCTGGTCAGTATGTAAGCCATAGTTATGATACCACCGGCTGGTATGAAGTCTGTCTAGAATTATACCCATATACGCAAGGTTGCACTTACACTGTCTGCGATTCGATCTATGTGGATACCACCACATGTGATATCAGCGGTTATTTTGACTGGTATAATTTAAATGATGATATGGAGATTGAGGTAGTGCCTCAAATTTCAGGTTCTACAGAATGGGGCATTGTTATGGACTGGGACGATGGAACCTCAGATACCTCCGATTATATGACAGCCGATACACTCTACCACGTATATCCAACCGAAGGTTCCTACAATGTTTGTATGTATATGATGGATTTAAATGATACTACCTGTACCAACTATTCGTGTTCTGAGGTGAATGTAGATACATCTGGAGGAGCAGAAACTGTTAGCTTTTATACGGATTTGCCTGGTTCTTGCGCTCCGTTAAATGTTCATTTTGAGAATACATCAGATACGGCAAGCCTGCCCGGGGATATAATATTTAAATGGACTTTGCAGAATGAGATGGGTGAGCAGTTTGAATATTATGGCTTTCAGTTTCCCGATACAACTCTTTACGGGGGGTATTATTCAATGAGCCTGCATGCCTATGATACCAGCAATACAGATTATGGTTCTTACTGGGAGGATTTCTCCATTGATGGTTCGCATGGCCGTTTTTATCCTTCCTCTGGTCCGACTGCCTGTCCGGGCGAGGAGATAATTCTCCAGGCACAGGATAACTGGAACTGGATAGAGTGGCACCTGGAGGATGGCAGTAAGTTTTACGACAACTACATTCCCGTGACATTTGAGCAGGAAGGGATGCAGAATATAACTCTTATAATAGATACTTATTGTGATACAGATACCATCGTTCAGGGTATAGAAATTACCAATTCTGCTGTTCCAACGGCCACTATACACACCAAACATGGTGATCAGTTCTGTCCTAACGATGAAGTGGCTTTTCAGACTCCTTCCGAAGGGACATATCACTGGGATTTCGGAGACGGCTATACTTCCACAAAGAAGGAACCTCTCCATAAATATTCCACACTCGGCACTTATGAGGTTGTGCTCACTGTAACCAATATATGCGGAAACAGCAATACAGACACCATGTGGATCAATATTGTTGATGAAGTTTACCCGGATTCATGGTTTGATGTGTACAGCGAATCCTTTTGTCCAAACACACCGTTTAAATTTATGCCCTATTCAGCCGGAAGTCATTTCTGGGATTTTGGCGATGGTGAGTTTTCCTCCAAAATGGAGTCTGTTCATTTTTATGCCGATACGGGTGAATACAATGTAATGCACGTGGTTACCAACGGTTGTGGATACAGTGATACAGCTTACAGCCCGGTTTATGTGGATTATGATCCATACTACAATACACCTTATGTTTACATTGAATTGAGAGGATATTATGATGAAGAAGTATATGAAGGAGATACAGTTTCCGTTTGCCCTGGAGAAGAAGTGTACTTTGAAAACTATTCCGGTGGAGGTGATGGTGATGTGCCTGTTATGTATGACTGGATTATAGATGGTTCGGATACGGTCCGCACAAAAGATTTGGCTTATAGTTTTGGTTCGGAAGGTTATCATACCGTAAGATTTATTGCTTTTAATGCCTGTGGAGCTGGTGACACCCTGGATTTTACTGTCCACGCTGATCCGGGTATCTTCCCGGATGCTGATCTCGGGCATACTCCAGACACCATATGTCCTGGGGAAGATGTTTATTTTTATGATAATATATTTAATCCGGATGCCGGCATTCATTATAATATTTACTTCGGAGACGGGGACTCTTTGATGAATATAACCGATATTACCTCAAGGTTGCAAGTTTTAGATGCCCATACTTACGACTCTTTAGGAGAATACCCCTTCATTTTTGAGGCAGTTAATACCTGTGGTAATGTGGTTCAGGATACAGGCACTATTGTGGTGGATGATAATCCTGACCGGAAACCATTCTATTATGTCCAGAACTCCACGCAATCTCTTTCATCAGATGTCTACAAGGGTGATTTATTTGTGAATATGGTAAGTGAAGACTCCATACCCTTTATAACATTCGTAAATGATTCCATATACAGAATAGGAATTGCTTATATGCCTGAAGATCCCATGCCAGATATAATTTCTGAAGGACTTTATAGTCATGACTCTGTCGGGCAAACCATTGAGTTTATAAGCGACCAAATATCCTGCGGCTCCGATAATGGTTATTATTCTTATGAGTATATTGAAGGTAACGACAGTCTGGGATATCCGGATTCACTCACTTTCATTCTGACAAATGATCCCTGTTTAATTCGACAGGATATTTTGAATGCCAATACATTTTTCTATGCAGAGGATACTGAGGATTACGAAGACTTATCAGCTTGCCCGGGCGACTCGGTATATTTTGAAATTGCCGGTGGGGCGACTTATGAGTGGTATTTCGGAGATGGCAGTCCAGTGGAATACAAGCAATTTCCATCTCATGCTTATGACTCGGTGGGAGACTATAATGCCTGGGTAGCAGTGACCAATAACTGCGGGAGGGAGGATACTCTGTATTCACCGGTAACCGTTAGTAGTACAAACTTGCCAGAGGCGTGGTTCGATATAGAATTTCCAAATGGAAACATTGCTAACCAGGAAATAGAATTTTATTACCAGGAATGGAATCTTTCGGTAAAAGACTTTTCTTTCCACTGGGATTTCGGTGACGGGACCACTTCAAATAAACAAAATCCTGTCCACACGTATACCTCACCTGGTGAATACACCATCTGGTTCTATGTGGAGAATGGTTGCGGAAGCAGTGCTGAGTACCAGAAAATTTATATTGAAGAAGGGTCTGATTGTGCAGCAGAATTTTCATTCTTTATAAACCAGGATAATGATTCTGTAGCTTTTTATGATGAGTCCTACGGACAGCCTACCAACTGGAACTGGACATTTGGTGATGGCACAAGCTCCAAAGCTCAGAATACCGGTCACAAATATACTGAAGCCGGTTACTACGATGTATGCCTGAATATACACGATTCTATTACCGGTTGTGCAGATCAATTCTGTGATGTAATATACATACAATCCGATTCCACAGATACCACTGCCAACTGTTACGCAAACTTTGAATACGTAGTGGATACCAATACCGTTTCTTTCTCTAATACTTCGGAAGGTAGTATAACCAGCTATTATTGGGAGTTTGGAGATGGAGTTACTTCAACCGTCAAAGATCCTGCACACACATATAAGACGGGTGGGTTTTACGATGTTTGCCTTACTGCCTATGATACGGTCTCGGGTTGCGTAGATGCCTATTGTATAGAGATTGAGGTTGTGGATACATCTGGGGATCCGGTTTGCAATGCAGATTATGGGTATTTCATCGAAGGAACGAAAGTAAGCTTCTCGGATAAATCTTCAGGAGATGCAACCAATTACTTGTGGGAATTTGGGGATGGAACCTATGCGGATTCAGCAAACCCTGTACACATATACGACGAGGAGGGATATTACGATGTTTGCCTGACCATTTATGACTCTGTCAGTGGTTGTATGGATGAGGTATGTAAGACCATTGAGGTTATTGATACTACTGAGGAAAACTGTAACGCCAGCTTTACCTACTATATTGAAAGCAATAAGGTGTACTTTACGGATAAATCACAAGGCAATATCACTCACTACATGTGGAATTTCGGAGATGGATCGTATTCTGATACTTCAGATGTGGTTCACGCTTATGATGAACCGGGTTTTTATGAAGTATGCTTCACTGTTTATGACGAGGTCTCTGGGTGTATGGATGAATACTGTAAAGTGATTCAGGTAATGTTTGAAGATACAACTACCTGCCTGGCCGATTTTAGCAAGATGATTAGTGGAAATACAGTGAATTTCACAGATAAGTCACTGGGTAATATTACTAACTATATGTGGGACTTTGGCGATGGAACCCATTCCGATAAACCGAACCCCAAACATACTTATGAATATACAGATTTCTTCCAGGTTTGCCTGACTGTTTATGATTCAGTAAGCGGTTGTATGGATGAGTACTGCAAAGTAATCCAGGTTATTGTGGAAGAAACTGCCAGTTGTAAAGCGGAATTCACCCGGATAATTTCAGACAATAAGGTAACCTTCACAAACAAATCACAGGGCGATATCACCAACTATATGTGGGACTTTGATGATGGTACTTATGCCCATACAGAGAATCCGGTTCATGAGTTTGAGCATCCGGACTTTTATGATGTATGGCTCACTGTCTATGATTCTGTCAGTGGATGTCTGGATGAATACAATAAAGTGATTCAGGTAATGTTTGAAGAAACTGCAGCTTGTAACTCCAGTTTTACAAAACTTGTTTCAGGTAACAAAGCTCAATTTAGTTCTACTAGTCAGGGGAATATTACAAATTACTTCTGGAGCTTTGGAGATGGAAGTTATGCTTATTCAGCCAATCCATCTCATGAATATGATGAACCCGATTTCTATGAAGTTTGCCTGACGGTGTATGACTCTGTCTCTGGTTGTATGAATGATTATTGCCGGGTGATTCAAATTGTTGATACAACTCAGAATTTGTGTAACGCTGAATTTTCAAGATACGTTGAAGGATCTACAGCCTTCTTTAACAACAAATCTTCCGGTGATATTACCAATTATTTCTGGAATTTTGGAGATGGAGCTTATGCCTATGTTAAAAGCCCGAATCACACATACAAACAACCGGGTTTTTATGAAGTCTGTTTATCTGTTTTCGATAGTGAATCAGGTTGTCTTGACGATTACTGCAAAGTGATTCAGATTACCGACTCAGCATTTACCAATTGTAATGCCAACTGGACACACTACACTGAAGGTAGTAAGATGTTCTTTACTGATAAGTCGAAGGGAGATATTACCAATTATTTCTGGAGCTTTGACGACGGAACTTATGCTTACACTGCTAATCCAACGCATACCTATACGAAACCCGATTTCTATGAAGTGTGTCTGGCTGTTTATGATGAGAAAACCGATTGTATGGATGAATTCTGTAAAGTCATTCAGGTGGTTGAAGCTACTGAAACACTCTGTAAAGCTGACTTCGGATATCATACAGAGCAGAAGAAAGTTAGTTTCAAAAATAAATCCCAGGGTACATTCACGAATTATTTCTGGGATCTGGGTGACGGAAACTATTCCTACAAACGTGAAGTTTCACATGAATACACAGAACAGGGCTATTATGAGGTTATGCTGATTGTCTACGACACAACCAGTTCCTGTATAGATGAGCGCTATAAAATTGTTTCAGTCATTGATACCTCTGCTGAAGAAACCATATGTAATGCCCGTTTTACAGCATATAATAATGAAGATAGCGTATTCTTCAAGCCAAAGGCCCTGGGCGATTATACATCCATTTTCTGGGAGTTTGGTGATGACTTTAACAGCAACGAAGAAAGACCTGTTCATATTTATGATGAACCGGGATATTACGATGTTTATCTTACTGTGATGGATACAGTCGGAGGATGTTTTGACAGCAGGAATAAGGAAATTTATGTGGAAGGTGTGCAAAAGGCTGAAAAGCTCAGTGCGAGGTTCAGTTATTTTGTCGACAGTTCGAAATTGTCCGTTGATTTTGAAGATGAATCATTCGGTAATCCATCAGACTGGTACTGGGACTTTGGAGATAATTCAACACCTTCAACAGAACAGAATCCGGATTACATTTACAGCAGTCCTGGCTATTACAAGGTTTGCCTCACTATTTCTAATGGAAATAACGCTCAAAAAACACGCTGCAAGAATATTACCGTAGGAGATATTTCCGAAGACCTTGTGCCTTACTTTACCTATTTCGCCGATAACGAAACCAGTACGGCTCATTTTAACAATGAATGCAGGGGAAATATCGACAGTTATCTCTGGGACTTTGGCGATGGTGTGACTTCTGAGCAGAAGAATCCTTCTCACACTTATGCTGATACCGGAGTTTATGCGGTATGTCTTACAGTTACTCATGCCACTTCCGGCGTTTCAGAAAGCTATTGCAGGAAAGTACGAGTGGGCAATGCAATCCAAAATCCATGCGTGTTCTCTTGTGTATGGCCGGGAGATGCCAATAAAGACCTGGAAGCAAACCACTATGATATCATGACCATAGGTTTGAATTTCGGAATGCAGGGTCCTGCCCGTGACAGTATAAGCAATCGGTGGATTGGACATTTTGCCCAGGATTGGGCCACCTATCAGCTGAGCGGTGTCAACAACAAACATGGTGACTGTAACGGTGATGGAGTTATCAATTGGAGCGATACCGTGGCAATTCATCAAAACTTTGCCTACAGTCATTACGAACAACCCGGTTCTAAAGCTGACGAAAACTGGATTATAGAATTTGACTGGTCTGACAGCAAAGCGGTGACCAGGAGAAAGGGAAAAGTACAGTTGGGACCTCCTGTCAAAGGTACTAAAGCCAATATTTATGCCTTAGGGTACGAAATAGAAATACTGGGTGCAGGGGATAGCCTGTTGTACAGCCAGACAACCGTAAACTTTGACGACAACTGGCTGGGATCCAGTGGTTCTGACTTGATTGCTTTCTACATGAAAGATTCTGTGAAAAGCAAGATATACGTCGGACTGGCCCGCAATGACGGCCAGGAGATATCCGGTGATGGCGCCATTGCAGAGATCAATTTTACATTCATGGAGGGCTTTGACTCATCTAAAGTCAACTTAATAGTTTCATCGGTTGGAGGAGGAATACTTAATGATGGTTCACCCACAGGAATTAAAGGAAGTCTGAGCTTCAACCTGGGGGATGATATTGATATGTGCGAAGGCGATTCAAAAACCATCCATGCGCCCGTTGGATTTGACTCTTACCTATGGAGCACCGGCGAAGATACTTCCAGTATTGAAGTGACAGAATCCGGAACATACACCGTAACAATCACTGATGAATCCGGTATTACGGGAACAGACGACCTTACAGTGACAGTTCACAACAACCCGGTTGTTGATTTAGGTTCTGATATTGAGGCTGTAGGTGATACTACGCTGGATGCTGGTTCCGGCTTTGAAGCTTACGAATGGTCTACCGGCGAAACCACCCAAGCTATAACTGTTACGGAAGAAGGAACCTATTCGGTTACCGTTACCAATATGTACGGATGTACCGCAAGCGATTCGATTGATGTAACATTTGTGGCTGCTGGAATTGAGCAACCATCTGAATTGGCAGAGCTGAAAGTGTACCCGAATCCTGCAGAGGATATCCTGTTCGTGGAAATTGAAAGTCAGGAAAGAGGAGAAATGGTGATTCAGCTGGTGGATCAAACAGGAGCCCGTTTTTACAGGCAAAAGCTTGGAAAAACCAAAACATATAGCGGATCTCTAAATGTTTCAAGATTGGCTGGAGGCATTTATTATCTGCAGGTAGTATTGGATGATAAAGTTGTTGGAATTGAGAAGGTTGTGATAGATTAAACCATAGATAATGCGCATACCGAATGCGCATTATCTTTAACTTCTCAGAATTCAAAAGCCATGAATTATATGGAAAATCCAGGTAGTTCATGGCTTTTCTTATCGTTTGATTTTTTGTAATCTTTTTAAAAGCTTCAAGGCTTTTATCTTCTCGTTATTAGCTCATTCCAACATGTGTAAAATATTTTAAACGAATCCATACAACAAAATCAATTGTTAATTGTGTTGAAATAAAATTAAATGGATAAATTAGGTTAAATTTTACTTGAATTGATTACATTTGCATTAAGGTAATCCGTGAAAAGTATTGATAAAGACACTTATGGATAAAATAAAGCTAAATGTACTGGGGATTTCTTATAGTCAGACACAAACGGGAGCTTACGCTCTAGTTTTAACAGAAGAAAAAGGAGAGCGAAGAATACCCATTATAATAGGAGGTTTTGAAGCTCAATCAATTGCAATTCAACTCGAAGGATTAAAACCACCAAGACCATTAACTCACGATCTGTTTCATAATTTTGCTGTAACATTTAAGATTAACCTTATAGAGGTAATTATCTATAAGCTTGAGGAAGGTGTTTTTTATTCTAAGCTAATCTGCAACAATGGCGACAAAGATGTGACAATCGATGCGAGGACCTCTGATGCAATTGCACTGGCTTTGCGTTTCAAATGCCCTATTTATACGACTGAAGAAATACTTTCTAAGTCAGGTATTGTAATCGATCTGGAACAGGAGAAGGAACAACAGGGAACGACAAAGAAAGAGAAGAAAACAGGCAAAAAGGGAAAAGATCCTTATCAACAATATAAGAATATGAGCCTTGAGGAATTGGAAGAACAATTAGATGATGCAGTAAATAATGAGGAATATGAAAAAGCCTCGTTGATAAGGGACGAAATTAACCGCCGCAAAAATCAATAAATCTCTTTTACATAATTAGAAATAATATGCTGAAAAAAGTTCTTGTTGTTTTCTCAGTGCTTCTGGTTTCCACAGGTTTTATTGTTTCACAATCGGATTCAGTTCGGGATAATTCGCAGAAGAGAGATACCACAACACAGGTAGAAGAAAAAGAATCTCGACCCATACCGGCAACCACCACTTCAAAATTAGAACAGAAGGACACGACTGCCCAGCATACCCCGGGAGAAATTTCCAAATCCAATATTTTGCTGGATAAAAGCAACAACGGGGGATTTTCAATCATTACTGTTCTGCGTGGTCTTTTGGGAATGGGAATATTAATTATCATAGCCTGGCTGTTTAGTTCCAACCGAAAAGCAGTAGACTGGAAAGTTGTGGGAAAAGGTTTAGCCATTCAGCTGGGCCTTGCCTTGAGTATCCTATACATACCCATTGTTGCAGATATTTTCAACTTTTTAGGTAAGGCATTTGCCGAAATACTGGAGTTTACCAAAGTGGGGAGTGAGTTTCTGTTTGGTAAGCTGATGAACGTAGACTCGTTCGGGATGATATTTGCCTTCCAGATATTACCGACTATTATTTTCTTCTCAGCCCTTACCAGCGTTTTGTTTTATTTTGGTGTCATTCAGGTTGTTGTGAAAGGACTGGCTTGGCTGATGATCAAAGCCATGAAACTCTCCGGGGCGGAAAGCTTATCCGTTGCCGGAAACATTTTTATCGGACAGACGGAATCTCCTCTTATGATAAAAGCCTATTTGCCAAAGATGAACGATTCAGAAATGCTGCTTGTTATGATAGGCGGTATGGCTACAGTTGCCGGTGGTGTGCTGGCAGCTTATATTGGTTTTTTGGGCGGTGATGATCCGACACAGAGAGTACTTTTTGCAAGGCACTTGCTTACTGCTTCCGTTATGGCAGCGCCTGGTGCTATTGTAATGTCCAAAATACTTATGCCCCAAACGCAAAGCGTAGACAAGCAAATGGAAGTCTCCATGGATCGGATTGGCAGCAATTTCCTCGATGCCCTTTCCAATGG
This sequence comes from uncultured Bacteroidales bacterium, assembly GCA_964585385.1. Taxonomy (GTDB): domain Bacteria; phylum Bacteroidota; class Bacteroidia; order Bacteroidales; family UBA12077; genus JAGXLC01. The sequence goes on along the minus strand of CAZPDP010000009.1, from coordinate 1,271 downwards.
TACGCTGGAAGGCCTTAAATTGGCTGCCAACGTGGGAGCTATGTTGCTCGTTTTTTTCGCCTTTATTGCCATGATTAATTTTATATTCATGAAAATAGGCGCATGGACTGATCTGAACGCTGTTATACAGGATTCTACAGATGGAAGATATAATAAGCTATCCATGGAGTTTATCCTGGGCTATATATTTTCACCACTCATGTGGGTTATTGGCGTAGCCAAAGAAGATATGGCACTGGTGGGGCAATTGCTTGGAATCAAACTAATAGCCAGTGAATTTGTCGGATATACCAACCTGGCTGAACTGAAAGCATCAGGCTCAGCAGCTTATGGAAGCTTCACTCATTATAAGTCAATCATTATGGCTACCTATATGCTTTGTGGTTTCGCCAATTTTGCTTCTATTGGAATACAGATAGGAGGTATTGGAGGAATAGCGCCCAATAAGAGAAAATTTTTATCTCGAAACGGAATGAGAGCACTCATTGGCGGTACGCTGGCCTCTCTTCTTTCAGCAACAATTATTGGAATGATTTTAGGATAAATATATATGTATTATGAAAAAACTAAGATTTTTATTAGCAGTCTGCTTGATGTTACCCCTTGCAGGGTATTCTTATGAACCCATACCTGACTCCACACATAATTATTTAATTACTATTTCAACCGATTACGGAGATATGAAGGTACTTCTTTATGATGATACCCCTTTGCATAAGAATAATTTCGTAAAACTTGCCAAAGCAGGTGTTTATGATCATATTATATTCCACCGGGTCATTGATAATTTTATGATTCAGACCGGGGATTATACCACATGCAACAAGGAAAGGGACTATGATAAAACGGTAATAACCAGTTCGATACCTGCAGAATTCAGAGACCACCACGAACACATTTATGGAGCGTTGGGAGCTGCCAGGAGAGGCGATAACGAGAATCCTGAGAAACGCTCAAGTGGAACTCAGTTTTATATTGTCGAAAATCCCAACGGTGCACCTCACCTGGATGGTACCTACACGGTTTTTGGCCAGTTGATGAGTGGGTTTCGGGTATTGCATGAAATTGCCAGTGTTCGAACAGACAGAAAAGACAGACCACGAAAAGACATACGGATTACACTGAAAGTGGAAAAAGTAACCCGTGAAAATATAGAGAAATTTTACAATTACAGCTATTCTAACCCGAATAATTAACTTCGTTGAGGGCTTCGCCGTTCAAGAATTATTCCTGTCTCCGACAGCGACTAAGGTTCACTAAAATTTTTTTCA